>NZ_SPKO01000034.1:137983-157917 GCF_023127795.1 Pseudomonas sp. W2Jun17
TCCTGCCGGTTTACCCCCCAAATCCCTGTCGAATTCCGGCCAGCGTGGTTTGACGGGGCGCCTGAGATCAAAAGCAGATCAAGAGCGGCTCGCTTCGCATCGTGGTTACCGTGGGGGCGGCAAGCTGCACAGTTGTATAGAAGGGAGAAGCCTCAGCCCCTCGGCAACCACATCACCGCAGTCAACCCACCCCCCGGCGTGTCCTCCAGGCTCAAGTGCCCGCCAAGCCGCTCGACGGCCTCTCTGGCAATGGTCATCCCCAAACCGACCCCTCCGGAATTGCGGTTGCGCGATCCCTCCAGCCGAAAGAACGGTTCGAACACCGCCTCGCGTTTATCGGCGGCGATTCCCGGGCCGTTATCGATCACTCTGATCACCAGTGCGCCACGGCTGTCGGCCAGTTCTACCCGGGCCATGCCGGCATAGCGCAGCGCGTTGTCGATCAGGTTGTTGAGGCATGAGCGCAGGGCCATGGGCTGCACTTGCAAGGGCGCGCAGGTGCCTGAAAATTGCACGTCGCAGCCCTGGTCCTGGGCGTTCTCGCTGAGGGACTCCACCAGTGCCTGAACGTCAAGCCAATGCCGCGTTTCGCTGGTGCGTTGTTCGTGCAGGTAGCTCAGGGTGGCGTCGAGCATATCGATCATGTCGTTCAGGTCCTGACGCATCTGGCCTTGCAGTTTGGTGTCTTCGATCTGTTCCAGGCGCAGTTTGAGGCGTGATAACGGGGTGCGCAGGTCGTGAGAGACCGCACCGAGCATACGTGCCCGCTGGCTGACTTGTTCGCGGATGCGCTTTTGCATCAGGTTGAAGGTCGAGGCCGCTTGCCTTGCCTCGCGCGGGCCGGATTCCACCAGCGGCGGGCTGTCGAGGTCGACGCTCAAGCGCTCGGCTGCGGCACTCAGGCGCTGGATCGGCCGGCTAAGCAGCTTGGCGCCGTACCAGGCTGCAATGATCAACGAGATGAATTGAAACGTCAGCGGTACCAGCGGGCCACCAAACCAAGGGCGAGGTTCCTTGCGCAGCGGTTTGAGGGTGCCGTCCGGTTGTTCGACGAACGCCTGGGGAGGCGGAGGCGGTGGCCGGCCGTAGTGGTGAAACCAGAAGAGCGCCAGCACGTGGGCCAGCACAATGGCCACCAGCAATAGGCCGAACAGTCGCCCGAACAGCGTATTGAAGGTGGCGCGCATCAACCGATATCCCGGGCGTCGAACAGGTAGCCTTCGCCGCGTACGGTCTTGATCAACTGCGGGGCCTTGGGGTCATCCCCCAGTTTCTGGCGCAGGCGTGATACCAGCAAGTCGATGCTGCGATCAAAGGCTTCGATGGAGCGACCACGGGCCGCATCCAGCAGTTGCTCGCGGCTCAATACGCGGCGCGGGCGTTCGATGAACACCCACAGCAAGCGAAACTCTGCGTTGGACAGCGGCACCACCAGGCCGTCATCGGCCACCAACTGGCGCAGTACGCTGTTGAGGCGCCAGGTGTCGAAGCGGATGTTGGCCCGTTGCTCGGTGCGGTCATCGCGCACCCGGCGCAGGATGGTCTGGATACGGGCCACCAGCTCCCGGGGCTCGAATGGTTTGGACATATAGTCATCAGCGCCCAGTTCCAGGCCGATGATGCGGTCGGTGGGTTCGCAGCGGGCCGTGAGCATCAGGATCGGAATGTCCGACTCGGCACGCAGCCAGCGGCACAGCGACAACCCGTCCTCGCCCGGCAGCATCAGGTCCAGTACTACCACATCGAAGGTTTCGGCTTGCATGGCTTGGCGCATGGCGGTGCCGTCGGTGACGCCCGAGGCCAGGATATTGAAGCGCGCCAGGTAGTCGATCAGCAGTTCGCGGATCGGCACGTCGTCGTCGACGATCAGCGCTCGGGTGGTCCAGCGCTTGTCTTCGGCGATCGTCGTGCCTTTAGGCTCTTCGTTTACGGGGACGGAAGGGGTCTGCATAGTGCGATCATCTGCCTGAGTAGTGCTGTCAGCATAGGCGCCCAGCGCCGTGGCTGGAAATGCTGGGCGTGCGATAGTGTGCGAGGCTAGCCGGGCGGCGTGTTGAGGGCGTGTCGTGAATGTATCGACTTTGAAACAAGTGCTCGAAATCGCGTGTATCGGGCACTTGATCAGTATTTACCGATCATCGGATCCCGCAACGGCGCTGCTTGCGCTACAATCCGCGCCGATTTCGACTTGCCTGAGAGCCCATTCCAATGTCCGTCTGCCAGACTCCTATCATCGTCGCCCTGGATTACCCCACTCGTGACGCCGCACTGAAGCTGGCTGACCAGTTGGACCCCACGCTATGCCGGGTCAAGGTCGGCAAGGAACTGTTCACCAGTTGCGCGGCGGAAATCGTCGGCACCCTGCGGGACAAAGGCTTCGAAGTGTTCCTGGACCTGAAATTCCATGACATCCCCAACACCACGGCAATGGCCGTGAAGGCTGCGGCCGAAATGGGCGTGTGGATGGTCAATGTGCACTGCTCCGGCGGCTTGCGCATGATGAGCGCGTGCCGCGAAGTGCTGGAACAGCGCAGCGGCCCCAAACCGCTGCTGATCGGCGTGACCGTGCTGACCAGCATGGAACGCGAAGACCTGGCCGGTATTGGCCTGGATATCGAGCCTCAGACGCAGGTATTGCGCCTGGCGGCTCTGGCGCAGAAAGCCGGCCTCGATGGCTTGGTATGCTCGGCCCTGGAAGCCCAGGCCCTGAAGAACGCCCACCCGTCGTTGCAACTGGTGACGCCGGGTATTCGCCCGGCGGGCAGCGCGCAGGATGACCAGCGCCGTATCCTGACCCCGCGCCAGGCCCTGGATGCCGGTTCGGACTATCTGGTGATCGGCCGTCCGATCAGCCAGGCGGCGGATCCGGCCAAAGCACTGGCCGCGGTGGTTGCCGAAATCGCCTGATACTCAGGGGAACACGGTAAAAAATGTGTGAGGGGGCTTGCCCCCGTTAGCCATGGGTATCTATACAACTTCTGTACGCCGCCGGACCCTGTGGGAGCGAGCAAGCTCACTCCTACAAAAGCCTAGGGCAAGCCCCCTCCCACATTTAGATCTGCCGTGTGTCAGCTGACTTTTAGTATCAACTTCCCGAAGTTCTCGCCGCTGAACAGCTTCATCAGCGTTTCCGGGAATGTCTCCAGCCCCTCGACAATATCCTCCTTGCTCTTGAGCTTGCCCTGGGCCATCCAGCCGGCCATTTCCTGCCCGGCCGCCGCGAAGTTCGCCGCGTGGTCCATCACCACAAACCCTTCCATGCGCGCACGGTTGACCAGCAACGACAAGTAGTTGGCCGGACCTTTGACGGCTTCCTTGTTGTTGTATTGGCTGATCGCGCCGCAAATCACCACGCGGGCTTTGAGTGCCAGGCGGCTGAGCACGGCGTCGAGAATATCGCCGCCGACGTTATCGAAATACACGTCCACGCCTTTGGGGCACTCGCGTTTGAGGGCGGCAGGTACGTCTTCGCTTTTGTAGTCGATGGCGGCGTCAAAGCCCAGCTCATCGAGCAGGAACTTGCACTTGTCGGCACCGCCGGCAATCCCCACCACGCGGCAGCCTTTGATCTTGGCGATCTGCCCGGCGATGCTGCCCACGGCACCCGCGGCGCCGGAAATGACCACGGTGTCACCGGCTTTCGGCGCACCGGTCTCCAGCAGGGCGAAGTAAGCCGTCATGCCGGTCATGCCCAGGGCAGACAGGTAACGGGGCAGGGGCGCAAGCTTGGGGTCGACCTTGTAGAAACCACGGGGCTCGCCGAGGAAGTAATCCTGCACGCCCAGGGCGCCATTCACGTAGTCCCCCACCGCGAAGTTCGGATGGTTCGAGGCAATCACCTTGCCGACGCCCAGCGCCCGCATCACTTCGCCGATGCCGACCGGCGGGATGTAGGACTTGCCCTCATTCATCCAGCCACGCATGGCCGGGTCGAGGGACAGGTATTCATTGCGTACCAGGACCTGGCCGTCGGCAGCCGTGCCCACCGGCACTTCCTGGTAGGTGAAGGTCTCTCGCGTGGCCGCACCGACCGGGCGTTTGGCGAGCAGGAATTGGCGGTTGGTCTGGGCGGTCATGGCAAGGACTCTTTGGAAATGAATCATGAGTGATAGCCCTTCAGTGACGCCAGGGCAAGGTTGTCTGCGGGAGGCGAATGCCCGTCGATAGGCATCGCTGATAACCATCCCGGTAGACTTATCACTGCGATTCATGCAGCGCTAACCCGCCGTCTGATAGTGCTGACGCGCTGATCCCTGTGTTGGCTAGACTCGCGCCACCGTTACCACTCCCATAGGACAGTTCCCATGAGCATGACATTTTCTGGCCAGGTCGCCCTGGTAACCGGCGCCGCCGCGGGTATTGGTCGCGCCACTGCGCTGGCGTTCGCGGCCGAAGGCTTGAAGGTGGTCGTTGCCGACCTCGACGTGGCGGGGGGCGAGGGGACTGTTGCGCTGATCCGACAGGCCGGCGGCGAAGGGGTGTTTGTGCGTTGCAATGTCACGCTCGAAACGGACGTGCAGCAACTGATGACGCAGACGATCGCCACCTATGGACGACTGGACTATGCCTTCAACAACGCCGGGATTGAGATCGAGAAAGGCAAGCTGGCCGACGGCAGCCTGGATGAGTTCGATGCCATCATGGGGGTTAACGTCAAAGGCGTCTGGTTGTGCATGAAGTATCAGTTGCCGCTGTTGTTGGCCCAGGGCGGCGGAGCAATCGTCAACACGGCATCGGTGGCCGGGCTGGGGGCGGCGCCGAAGATGAGCATCTACGCGGCGTCCAAACACGCAGTGATCGGCCTGACCAAGTCGGCAGCCATTGAGTATGCGAAAAAGAAGATCCGCGTGAACGCGGTCTGCCCTGCCGTGATCGATACCGACATGTTTCGCCGCGCCTACGAGGCCGACCCGCGCAAAGCCGAATTCGCGGCGGCCATGCATCCGGTCGGGCGCATCGGCAAGGTTGAGGAAGTCGCCAGCGCCGTATTGTACCTGTGCAGTGATGGTGCCGCCTTTACCACCGGCCAGTCACTGGCGGTGGATGGCGGCGCGACGGCGATCTAGGACGGCAAGTCGCACGGCATTCGAAAATAGGGCGAGGTGCTGTGGGGCGTTTCCATAGGGGGCAGTGGGCCGTGTTCGAATATGTATCAGTAGGTAAATAATCCAATAAAATCAATACTTTAATAAAACTTGGCAGCAAGTTTTGGCGGGCTTCTGTGCTTAACTGTTTTGGGTTAACAAACAGTTGAAGTGAGTGGCTCATGGATTTAGGGATCGATCGACAAGCCCTGGTACCGGTTGTTCAGCAAATCGTCAGCGCGGTGGCCCATTGGATTCGCAAGGAAGGAGTGAGCCCTGGAACGCGCTTGCCGTCCATTCGGCAACTGGCCCTCGACAACCTGCTGAGCCAGTCCAGCGTGATCGAGGCGTTCGAGCGGTTGGTGGCCCAGGGCCTGTTGGCTCCGAAGCACGGCTCGGGTTTTGTGGTGGCGCAACCCGCCACTGACCAGGAACGCCACTGGTACGAAGGCGCGGAGCAACTGTGGGGCGCTTTTACCGATAGCCCGCTGGGCGAGCTGAAGCTGGGATGCGGCTGGCTGCCGGACGCCTGGCGCGAAAGCGATGACATCAGCTATGCGATCCGCGAACTCAGTCGTACCGATACCGGGGCCTTGTTCAATTACAGTACGCCCTTGGGGCTGCCGGTGCTGCGCGAACAACTGCTCAAGCGTCTGACCCAGATTCACATAGCCACCCGCCTGGACTGTATTCTCACCACCCATGGCGTCAGCCATGCCCAGGACTTGCTGATACGTACCTTGCTCAAGGCTGGTGATGAGGTTGTGGTGGAAACACCCGGGTATGGCAACCTCTATCGCCAGTTGGCGTTGCAGGGTGTCACGCTGCTGGAGGTTCCGCGCGCCCGTGGCGGCCCGGATATCCCAGCCTTGGAGATATTGCTGCAAACCCATCGGCCCAAGTGCCTGTTCATCAATAGCCTTTATCACAATCCCACCGGCACCAGCCTGTGCCGCTCGGTGGCGCAGCGGTTGTTGGAACTGGCGCGAGAGCGGGATTTCCTGATCATCGAAGAGGATGTCTACGGCGACCTGCAACATGCCAGTTGCACGCGCTTGTCGGCGCTGGACCATAATGACCGGGTGATCTATGTGTCGAGTTTTTCCAAGACCCTGAGCAGCGCCCTGCGCGTGGGTTACCTCTGCGCCAGTGCCACGCTCATTGCGCAATTGGCTCACCTCAAGACCCTGACGGGGCTCGGCACCTCGCGCTTTGCTGAAGCCATGGTGGCAACCTTGTTGAGCAACGGCACTTACCGTAAGTGGGTGCAGCGCCTGCGCAAGCACCTGAATGCGCAGATGGCTGCGACTTTACAGGTGCTGGAGGATGAAGAGTGGCAGGTCTTTGCCGTTCCCGCAGGGGGCATGTTCCTGTGGGCGCGACCGGGCATCCCGGACCCATCGCGGCTGCAGGCCTGTGCACGGCGGCTCGGCGTGCTGCTGTCGCCCGGCGCGCTGTTCAGCCCCACCGGGGAGCGTAGCGACTGGCTACGCATCAATGTGGCCTATGCAGGGGATCAGCGCGCACTGGCGTTGTTCCGTGCCATGGGGCCGACCAGATCGACCTCGACCATTCTGAAAACGACGGGCATGTAGCTTTTTGCCATTATTGCGACGCCAGCGGCTTGTGTTCGGGGCCTCGGGGTTGCCACTCTCACTGCTTGTAAACCTGGTTTATGGCATCTGCCATTGCAAGAGGATCAAGTGCAATGATTTGGGGCGTGCAACGACGATTCGCCAACCTTGGCATGGCAAAAAAACTGGGCTTGGGTTTTACCTTGGTACTCCTTCTGACGGCCCTGGTAGCGGCGATCGGTGTGGGGTCCCTGCACACCGTCGGTCAGCGCTTTGATGGCCTCAAGCAGATGTCTTCGCTCAATAGCGAGCTGCTCAAGGTGCGCGTGATCGAGCAGAACTACGCGCTGCACGCCGACCCCAAGGCTGTTGACGCCCTGCATGGCAGTGTTGACGCGTTGCTGGCCCAGGCCATCAGCCTCAAGGCCCGGTCCGCCGTCAACGAGCGAGTGATGAGTGATGTCGAGCAAGCTTTGATTGCCTATCGCAAGGCGTTTGACGAGTTCGTCGACTTGACCCAGGCCAAGGATCTGGCGCTGGAAATGGCCAGTTGGTCGGTGTCCAGCGTGGCGAATAACCTGGACGTGTTGCAAGCGGGCCTTGCTGACGATGGTGCCTATGGCCTCAAGGAGAGCCAGGGCAAGGAGGGCGCCGAGTTTATCACGCAGGCGGGGCAGGTCAGCCAGGTGTCGCGCTTGATGCTGCAAGCCATGAACGAAGCGCGAGTGCGCCTGGATCAGAGCCGCAAGGCTGAAACAGACGACGGCGCACAGGGCAAGATCGAGCAGGCCGACCAGGCCCTGGCCGAGGTCGAAAAGCTGAAAACCAGCGTCAAGGACGCGGGCTACCAGACCGTACTCAACGAAGTCAGCGGGCATATCGCGTCATTCAGTGAAAAGCTCGGCGAGTACACCGGGCTGCTGGCCCAGGAAAAGCTGGTCTATACGCAACTGCATGATCGCGCCGAGCAAGTGGTCAGCCAGGTCAATCAGGCATACGCCGCTGAAGATCAGTCCATGCAGGTGCAGTTGCAGCACAGCACGCTGCTGATCATCGCTTCCTCCGCCTTGGCGTTGCTGGTGGGCTTGATTGCTGCTTGGCTGATTACCCGTTTGATCGTTGCGCCGTTGCGCAGCGTGATCGCCGTGGCCCAGCAGATTGCCTCGGGTGACCTGAGCGGGCGCATGGAGGTCAGCCGCCGCGATGAAATTGGCCAATTGATGCAAGCCATGCAGCAGATGAGCAGCGGTTTGAGCCAGATGGTCAGCGGGTTGCAGGCCGGCATTGAACAACTGGCCAGTTCCGCGCATTCGCTGTCCAGCGTTACCGAACAGACCAACCACGAGGTCAACAGTCAGAAAGAAGAAACCGAACAGGTTGCCACGGCGATGAACCAGATGACCGCCACGGTGCACGATGTGGCGCGCAATGCCGAGCAAGCGGCGCAAGCTGCACAGACGGCGGATGCCAAGGTCGACAGCGGCCAGCAGGTGGTGCGCATGAGCTTGCAGCGTATCGAATTGCTGGCCACGTCAAGCAACAGTGCCAGCGCGAGTATCGAAAGCCTCAGCGCAGAGATCCAGAACATTGGCGCCGTGCTGAGCGTGATCAATAGCGTGGCCGAGCAGACTAATCTGCTGGCCTTGAACGCCGCCATCGAAGCGGCGCGTGCCGGTGAGCAGGGGCGTGGCTTTGCCGTGGTGGCCGACGAGGTACGGGCCCTGGCCAAGCGCACCCAGCAATCGACCGAGGAGATCGAACGGCTGGTCAGCACCTTGCGCAGTGCGGCGCAGTCGTCGGTGCAGCAGATCCAGCAAAGTGGCGAACTGGTGAAACTGGCGGTCGGTGATGCGCTGGAAAC
The DNA here is from genome assembly GCF_023127795.1 of Pseudomonas sp. W2Jun17. Classification (NCBI taxonomy): domain Bacteria; kingdom Pseudomonadati; phylum Pseudomonadota; class Gammaproteobacteria; order Pseudomonadales; family Pseudomonadaceae; genus Pseudomonas; species Pseudomonas sp. W2Jun17. Next base: position 146,503 of record NZ_SPKO01000034.1, read on the forward strand.
CGAAAGTGCCTTGGGCAGCATTGCGGCCGCCGTGTCACTGATCCAGCAAATGAACCAACAGATCGCCGCCGCCGCCGAGGAGCAAAGCTCGGTGGCCGAAGAGATCAACCGCAGCGTCACCAGTATTCGGGCAAGTGCCGATCATTCGGCGCTGAGTATGCAAGGCAATGCAGCATCAAGCGTCCAGCTGGCGCAGTTGGGCGTGGAACTCCAGGGGATGGTGGGGCATTTCCGCCTGTGATCGCCGCTGGGGTGCGGCGAGCAAGGCGAAGGGGGTCAGGCGTTGTTGGCGAGGAAGGTCAGCAGTGCTTCGTTGACGAAGTCCGGGTTTTCGCGGCTTGAGATATGCCCGGCCTCGGGGATCAGGATCAGGTCGCAACCAATCAGTCCGGCCATTTCCTCGGATTCGGCAGGTGGGCGGGGGGTGTCTTGCTCGCCGCACAATATCAGGGTGGTGTCGGCGTCCAGACGCGGCAATTGCTCCAGGATATCTTCACGGCTGAAGATCAGGCGGCCCAGCGGTACGATGCTATCGAGCAGGCGTTCGCGGGGGAATCCCTGCAGGGATTTGCGAAAGTCCTGATACAGCGCCGATTCACGGTCGATGTTCGGGCGAAAGAAGATCGGTGCGATCACATCCAGTAGCGGCTCGGGGATGGCGCCGGCGTCTTCGATCATCTTGAACAGCGAGAAATAATACTGGCGAGTCGCTTCAGGTTCGGCGCCGAGGTAGGTGTCCATCAGCACCACGCTGTTGATGCGCTCGGGCGCCAGTAGTGCCAGGCGCGCGCCCCACATGCCACCGACCGACAGGCCCACCAGGTTGATCTGCTCGACGTCCAGGTGATCCAGCAGCGCCAGGGCCTGGCGAGCCAGATCATCCAGGGACCGGGTTTGCGTGGGCATCGGGCCCGACTCGCCATGGCCCCACAGCTCGGGGACTATTACACGGTATTGCTGGGACAGCGCTTCAATCTGCGGCGTCCACATGTCGCGAGCCCACAGGTAACTTGAACCAAGCAATACGACCGGGCCGCTGCCCTGGTCGAGGTAATGCAGCGGTTGTCCATCAATCACGGCAACAGGCATAGCAGGCCTCTAACTTCACGGAGTGAGGGGCACTTTTTTACGCTAGTCGGGGGCGGGGGGATAGATGCAAAGTGATGGCATATGGTGTGAGGGTGCCATCCAACTGACACCCCTCCCACGTTATTGACTGGGCTGTCAGTCGTAGATAGCTTTCTTTTTCCACTCGGCGTCGGCATCGACGACCTTCAAACCTTCGGTCAGCTCGTTGACTTCGTCTTCTGCCGGTTGGCTGTTGGTCAGCACCGTGGAGTTGGCGCGGGCCAGTTGTGACTCCAGCAGTTGCAACTGTGCGCTGTAGAGCACCGGTTCCGGTTGTTTGCGCAAGTACTGCACGCCGCGTTCGAACGCCAGGCGCGCCTGGCCGGGCTGGCCTTGCAGCAGGGCATGTTGGCCGAGGTTGTTGAAGAACTCGATATGCAGCAGTACCAGGATATGACGGATTTCCTTGATCCAGTGCTTGGCTTCATTGGTTGGCAGGAAACCGTCCTGGGCTGCGCGGGTGACTTGGCCGTGCAGGGCTTCGAGCAAAAAGCGCACGTCCTTGGCCTTGGCTTCGGTCTGGATCGGCGCAGGTGGGTTGGCCACCGGAATCGATTCGCCCTGGGCGATCAACGCATTCAGCTCGCTGATACGTGCCTTGATTGGTGCGCTGGACTTATTGAGGTTCAACAGGCGCTGGTTGACGTTCAGTTCCAGGCGAGCCAGCAACAGTTTGAGCGCCGGGGTCATCAGTTGGCCGGGGAAAGTCTCGGTGATTTCACCGCAGCGACGCAGGCGATCATTAAGCTCGATCTCGGTACGCTTCTTTTCCAGCTTGTTGTTTTCCACCACGTGGTTCATGTAGCCAATGGCGATCAGTATTACGATCCCGGCTATTACCAGCAGGGTGATCATGAGTGGTGTCACCGGTGTGACCTCTTTATAGGGTTTGCTGTGGAGTGTAGTGACTGGGGCACCCGGCGGATAGGACCGATCGACCAGTTGCCCGGGTAGTTTCTTCTATATAAGTAAGCGCTTCCGAATGGGTGCACATTGCCATCATTTGCCCAGGCAGACTATAACGCCTTGTTGAACGCCAGAATATAGGCGCCAAGGCTCCAGCGGCGACAATGCCCGCACGGGCCGGCAAACCATGGCGAAGTCATTGATTTAAATAAATTTATCCTTGGGGGTTGACGACCTTTCAATCCATCCATAGAATGCGCGCCACTTACAGCGTAAAGCACACAGCGAAACGCGGTAGGGAGTGAATGTTGTACGTGTGTCCCCTTCGTCTAGTGGCCTAGGACACCGCCCTTTCACGGCGGTAACAGGGGGTCGAGTCCCCTAGGGGACGCCATTTGCGGGAATAGCTCAGTTGGTAGAGCACGACCTTGCCAAGGTCGGGGTCGCGAGTTCGAGTCTCGTTTCCCGCTCCAATTTACAAGCAGTGTGGCCCTCGGGCGGCATTGAGTGAAACCAGGACCAAGTCTTCGGACGAGGCCTCTGGGCACTGGAACACACACCATGTGTTTCAGTAGCGTGTCCCCTTCGTCTAGTGGCCTAGGACACCGCCCTTTCACGGCGGTAACAGGGGGTCGAGTCCCCTAGGGGACGCCATTTGCGGGAATAGCTCAGTTGGTAGAGCACGACCTTGCCAAGGTCGGGGTCGCGAGTTCGAGTCTCGTTTCCCGCTCCATATTTAAACGAAAACGCCGATCAGCAATGATCGGCGTTTTTGTTTGTGCTGAATTTGGCCCGATACGGTTTTGCCGCGTTCAAACGGCCGCATGGGCTTGCGGCCTTGGCATAAAAACGAGCTGCATGATCAGTTTGCCAACCGATCGGTGCCAAGCCAGGTTGTGAAGGTCAAGCGACATGTTCTACCCCTTTAGGGTTAGGGATTTGCAGGCCGGAGCTAAGTACTTGTAGGTATTTACTATTCGACAACGCCCGGTATATTCACCCCGAGCTTACGATAGCCATGAAGGCGCGTCGGGTAGACAAGGATAGTCATATGAGTCGATCACACTTGCGAGCTATTTTTTTAGCCTCGCTGCTTGGCGCCGCCATCAGCACGCCGGCCAGCGCCGCGCAATCTTCGGTGTATCTGTATAACTGGTTCGGGTTTCTCGAGCCGCAAACCCTGAAGGAGTTCCAGCAGGAAAGCGGCATCAAGCTGCATATGGATGCCTTCGACAGCGCCGAAACCATGCAGAGCAAAGTCATGGCCGGGCGCACCGGTTATGACCTGGTGGTGGCTACTTCCAATGTGCTGCCCGGCCTGATCAAGGCGGGGGTTTTGCAAGAGCTGGACCGCTCGCAACTGAGTAATCTGTCGCATATCGATCCCGATATCCTGTCTCTGCTGGCGGTCAATGACCCTGGTAATCGCTACGCCGTACCCTACGTCTGGGGCACCACCGGCATTGGCTACGATGTGGATAAGGTCAAGGCCGCCCTGGGTGATAACGCCCCGGTGGACAGCTGGGATCTGATCTTCAAAGAAGAAAATATCAGCAAGCTCAAGGCCTGTGGCGTGGCCATGCTCGACTCGCCCAGCGAAATCATTTCGATCGCCTTGCACTACCTGGGGCTGCCCAGCAACAGTACCAACCCTGAGGATTACCAGAAGGCCCAGGCCCTGCTGCTGAAAATCCGTCCCTACGTGCTCTATTTCGACTCCTCGCGAATCGACACCGATTTGGCTGACGGCAATATTTGCGCAGTTGTAGGCTGGGCCAATGGTGCGCTGGCTGCGCAGGCGATCAATGAAAAATCCAACAGCGGACGCAAGATTGCCTACAGCCTGCCTCGAGAAGGCGCATTGGTCTGGTCTGAAAACTGGGTACTGCTCAAAGACGCTCGGCACCCCAAGGCCGCGCTGGAGTTCATTAATTACATGCTGCGCCCCCAGGTGATTGCCAAGACTTCCAACTACATGCTCTATCCCAACGCCAATAAAGATGCCACGCAGTTCGTCGAGCAGAAGTTGCGCGATAACCCGTGGATTTATCCCGATAAAAAGACCATGGCCACGCTGGTTCCGCTTGAGCCGTTGCCGTTGAAGGCGGAGCGTATTCGTACCCGGGTCTGGACCAAGGTCAAGAGCGGTACGTGAGTGTAGGCCTATTGGGCGTTTGACCCAGGGGCCGGGGAGGGCAACAGCATGCGCCAAGGCGGTGATCAGTGCTATTTGGAGTCAGACGACTACAAAGCGTACAAAGAGATTGAAGAGCAGATCGGCCTCTGCACGCCGGAACAAGCCTGGGCCATGTATTACGTCTCGACGGGCATGGTGCGAGAAAACATCACCCTGGCGGTGATGGAGCACATCGGCAGGGGGAATCGCGCATTGTTGCTTGAATTCCCCGACCTGGTACGGGTCAGGGGGCGAGACTATGAGCCCGGAGCACTCGCGTCCAACTGGCCTTTGTTGCGCAGGCATCGTGGATAACGCCCTGCGCAGCGCCTATGCAAAGCAAAGCTTGATCGCAGGATATCCATGTAAGGCATATTGCACTGGCTACGGCGCTGGGGCTCGTTGAGGTCGTCTCATAGCCAGCCAGGTGGATAAGGGTGGGCTCGATAGAAGCGACGTAGGGCGAGCACGTCTCGCTCGACGGTTTTTTTTACCCAAGCCTGATAAGCCGCTTGCACTGTCATTTCGCCAGCCGGCCAGGACCGACAATCGATAATCGCCGAGGCCGCCTGCATGCCGGATATCAATGCCTTGATCACGCCGTGAGAGGCGCACGGGTCCAGCGTCGCAGCGGCGTCACCGACTAGAAAATAACCGCTCCCGGCTGTCGTGCGGCACAGTCGCCACGAGACATCTGCTCCGCGAATCCGGCCGATCATCCTCAGTGGCTCCAATCCCTTGGGTATCAGGCGGTGCGGCACGTCTTGTGCAAACGCCAGTTGGGTCCAGTGCAGGCAGGTTGGGCTGATACGGGCAATCCAGTGCCAGCCGTCTGAGTGGGCAAACAGCCCGAGTTTTTCATCCGGCAGGTTGCTGTCTTCGCAGTAGCCGTAACGTGCGACCAACCGCGGTGAAAAACGGCGCAAGGGTATTTTCAATTGGCGTTGCAGCCAGGCGTGATGCCCAGTGGCATCTACTACAAATTGCCCGGTCCATTGTGCTGCTTGCGCCTGGACGCCTTGAACACGACCTTGCTCCAGCAATACCCGGCTCGGATGTCTGAGATGAACGATCTGCACGCCCAGATTGCGTGCCTGTTCAAGTAATTGCTGGTCGAGTAACGCTCGCGGAATCTGGAAGCCCCTCCATTGCTCGTCGCCACTTGCGCTGAATGCCTGGAAACGAGGCGGGCCATCCCAGTGAACCCAATGGCCCGTGTGGCGGTGGTAATTCTGGAGGGTGATCCCCAGTTGGCGCAGCAGCGGCTCAACGCCAGGGTGCAGTGTTTCTCCTGGCCGGTGTCTGGGAAAACTGGTCTTCTCCAGCAGGACTACCCGTAGCCCTCGCTGTGCGCAGTGGATTGCTGCAGCGCAGCCAGCCGGGCCGCCGCCGACAACAACGACGTCAAAGTGACTCATCGAGGTGTCGCCAGGGCTCCCCGTCCCGGCGGATAAGCAGCGCGTCCTGGCTCATATACAGTTCGATCTCTTGCTCTATTTCCACATGACGAAGTTTGAAGTCGTGCGCTGGGGTGCTGATCGCGCCGTGTTTGTAAAGCCTGTAGTACGCCACCTCGCCTTCCAGTCGCAAACCGGCCTCTTGCTGTGCGACGTCGAAAGCTTCGTCCGGTAATTGCACCTGAAAAAACGACAGCAGCGGCCAGCGTTTTCGTTGCTCGCTGTCTGAGCCCGCACCGACTGCTTGATAGGCGCGGCGCATGCCCAGGACACGCTGATGGTACTGCCTGGTGCTGGTCTGCCCGGTCGCGGCCAGTGAGATCCGGCCATCCAGCGCGGCCTGGGTGTAGTCGCCGTATTCATAAGCCTGGTATTGAACCAGCGTGCGCCCCTCCAGTTCGATCAGTGAGGGGCCGCTACGCCCATCCCAGGCAGGCTGGTCTAGCAGGCCGATTTCGTTGTCAGTCAGCGGGATGACCGTAGCAGAGACATTGCGTGGTTCGAACGTACGGGTTGAATCAGGCGCCACCCCTGGCCAGTACGAACCCAGCGCAGCACAGATGCGTGCATCTTCCGTGAACGGGCTGGCTAACTGATAGCCACACAGCATATTGGTGAATGGGGCATCTACCAAACCACGGCCGACTTCCCAGCCAGGCCCGAAGACGCCGCTGGCGAAATCCGGCAGCCAGGATTGTCGCTGGGCATAGGCCGCCGGATGTCCGGGGCTTGGAGTCGTGGACGTTTGGGGGTGCGAGACGATCGCAGTGGCGCCGCGGTCTTCAGCGGAAAAATAACCGCCCCTGAGCGATTGATTGATGAAAAACCGCACATCGGACAGTGGGTTGACTCGCGTGTGCCATACCTGCGGACAGGGTGGGGTAGGACAAGGAAAAACCTGCGGGTCGCTGGACCATTGCTTGAGTTCCCGTTGTCCACACAACGGGTAAAAATCCGGTGCTCCGATAATCGAATAGGCGGCGATGCTCTGCAGTTCCAGTGCTGGACAGAGTGCGCGCACCCAGCCATCGGCCATTGCGTCCTGATAGTGTAAGGCTCGGTAGCCTCCGGCCTTGACGATGGCATCGACATCCTCACGTTGATTCAGGTCTTCAATCGAGCCGTCGTCACGCACATGATGGCGCCCATGCACCAGGCCGCCGGTGCCCGGGGGCATCATGAAGGACAACGGTCGACCTTGGTAGTGAGCCAGCTGCACCAGCCGCTCCTTGGCGTTGGGCACCAGCAAGCCTGGTGCAAAGCCATCGATATCCGCCCAATGACATAACCCCTCGGTAATGACGAACGGTGCGTTGAGAATGTCAGGCTCTTGCCAACCGGTATTGCGAAAGCGTCTGTGGATTTGACCGATCTTTTCATTGACCTGGTGATTGACCAACTGAACGCTCAGGTCCATACCCGCCACGCACTCGTCGCCATCGAATACCTTATGCAAGGGCACCCAGAACTCAAGATCATGGTCGATGGATTGAGCATTCATCGGGCCGAACCGCTCGGGCTGACCCACATGCCGTGCCGCTATGAACGCGCCGTAGCGCGCCGGGATAACGCGCATTTGATTGGGCTGGTCCTCGACAAAGGGCAAAAAGCCCCTGCGTTGCGGGTCATACAGCGCTGGCGCCGTACCGACCCGGGCGATTCCGGTGCGGGAAAAGCACAGGTCGGCCTGGCGCCCATGCACGGTCTCGGGGCGGGGGCGGTATTCATAGGCAAACACGGCAATCGCCAGCTCTGCATCACCGGCGGCCAGCCGCAAAACCTCCATGCTGGGAGGATTGGCACCGTAGACATAATTAAGGATGTGTTCGGTTTCAGCTGGGGTAGGGAAGGCTGTGAGTGCACTGCCGTTGATTCCGAGGTTCACATTCGGCGAGGCGAATGCATGAAACAGCAGGCTGGCGGCCGGGTGCCCAGGCTCGACGCCACGTACGCCATCGGCCGAAAAGTCCTCAAAGCCGGGCTGGGTACGATCGATGAGCAGGGGTTTGGCGAGTTCATCGCGCAGGGTTGTCGAGGTTATGTCCAAGCCATGGTGCAGCAACAGATCACGCCAGCCGGTGGGAGCCAGGCGTGTGCAGGCGCGTTCGACAGCGTTGATCAGCGACATCCCGAGTGCTCCGACAGGTTCAGAGGCCAAGGTACGTTAAAGGGGGCGGCGTGGTAACTGACCGAACGGCTAGGTAGGCGGGAAAGGAACCGTCGCACCGGGCCATCACGCGTTCAGCGCCTATCCATCGCTTTCATAGCCTGCGCCAGCCGTTGTGTTGCGTGATGGATCTCATCCCGGTCCAGGGAGGCAAAGCCTAGGCGCAGTGCGTTTTCTGCTTGGTCGCTGGGTGAAAACTGACGACCGCTGCGTACCACCAGCCCATGCTCCAAGGCGGTGTGCACCAAGCGATCCACGTCCAGGCTATCCTCGAAACGCACCCAGAGCGCCAAGCCACCTTCGGGCTCGCGTATCTGTATGCGCTCACCGAATGCCTGGTCCAGGCAGTCGCGCAGCACGGTGCGGCGCGCCCTGTATTCCTTCGAAACGCGGCGCAGGTGTTTTTTCAACTCACCGTGATTGATCAAGTCCGCCAGCATGGTCTGTGCGACCGCATCGGCATCGCCCAGCATCAGTGCGGCATTGCGCTGCAGGGCTTCAATCACTTGCGTGGGGGCCACGATGTAACTGCAACGAAACGTCGAGCCCAGCACCTTGGATAACGAGCCGATATAGATCACATGGCGCTGGCCGCGGTCACTGGCCAGCGGCAGGTAAGGGCGGCCGCTGAAGTGATATTCGTGGTCGTAGTCTTCTTCGATCACGCAAAAGTCATGTTGCGCGGCCAATGCCAGCAAGTGTTGTCGACGTGCGGCATGCAGGCTCACGGTGGTGGGAAATTGGTGGTGGGGCGTGAGGTAGATCAGGCGCACCGTGTGCTCGCGGCATAAGCGCTCGACCTGGTCGGTGCGGCAACCTTCATCGTCGATGTCGACCGTGACCAACTGCGCGCCGAGCTTGCGGAAAATTTCCCACGCCGGCGGGTAGCTCAAACGCTCCACCAGTACCACGTCGCCAGGCTTGATCAGCAGGCTGGCGCTCAGGTACAGGGACATCTGCGTGCCTTGGGTCAGGCAAATATTTTCGGCAGTCACTGTCAGCCCGCGGTTATTGCGCAGCATCTCGGCCAGGGCGCAGCGCAACTGATAGCCGGTGCCCTCACTGCCGTAGCGCACCGTGTTGGAGGCGAAGCTGTTACGCAGCGCATGGCGATAGTAGCGATGCAACACGGCCTGGGGCAGCAAGCGGTGGTCGCTGGTGCCATTGTCGAAGAACAGCGCACTGTGCCGATGCTGAAGCGCGACCACCTGGGCGTTATGGGTGAAATACGGTACCACCGGCTGGTCCAGCAGCAGTGGGGCGAAAGACGGTTGCGCCGCACAGGGCGGGGGCTTTGGCGCCAGTTGCGCATTGACGAATGTGCCGCGGCGCGGCTCGCTGATCAGCCAGCCTTTGGTCATCGCTTCTTCATAGGCCAGGATCACCGTCTTGCGGTTGACGTCGAGCATTTGTGCCATTTCCCGTGTGCCCGGCAGCAACGTCCCAGGCGGCAGGCGCCCTTCGACAATCGCGGTGACCAAGCCTTCGGCAATCTTGCGATAGGACGCCTGGCGGGTGTTGTCGTCAAGCTTGAGCAGGGGGCGCCATTTACGCAACTGGACCATCTGAAGTATCCAAATCTGGAGGTTTTAATGGTCCTAGTCTAGCGTAACAATCCAGGCCTCACTTACCCCGAGGTCTTTATGAACACACGCCATGTCATCGAACTGTCTCCCTCGGGAAAAACTTTTGAGACCGGCGACGAACTGTTGCTCGACGCCATGCTTGCCAGCGGCCTGGCCGTGCCGTTCTCGTGCCGCCGCGGCGCGTGCGGCTCGTGCAAGGTGGTGGTCGCCGCAGGTGAGTACCGGGCCAAGCGCCTGGCGCCGGATGCGCCGGCGCCGTGTTACCCCCTGGCCGCCAATGAAATGTTGCTTTGCCAGAGCCATGCCTGCACCGACATGCGCCTGGAGATTCCCGGCTGGTCCCTGGATACACCTGCGTTGGTCGTTGGCGCTCAGGTTATTGGCAAGCGCGCGCTCGGGCCTGATGTCATTGAGTTGATGCTCAAGCCCGATACACCGTTGAAGGTGCGAGCTGGCCAATACCTCAAGTTCCACCTGGCAGACGGCGACACGCGTTGCTTCTCGGTTGCCAACCTGCCAACAGAGGACGAGGGGCGTTTGGTCTTCCAGATTCGTCGGGTGCGCGGCGGGTACTTTTCCGAGGGCGTACTGGATGGCTTGGCCGTGGGCGCGCGGATGCAATTGGAAGGACCGTTTGGCGCCTGCACCTGGCAGGACGATGACGCAGCGCCCGTCGTGCTGTTTGCCACGGGTACCGGTTACGCGGGCATCAAGCCGATCCTGTTGACCGCGCTCAAACGCAATGTCGAGGTGACGTTGTATTGGGGCGGCGCGCAGTCAACCGACTTTTATGACGGCGCCTTTCTGGATGAATCGATGCTTGAGCACCCCCGTTTTCGCTGGCATTCGGTGCGATCATCCGAGGGGCGGGTGCAGGAGGTTGCATTGAGCCACGGGCATCATTGGGAGGCGACCCAGGTCTATGCGTGTGGTAACGGCCCCATGCTTAGCCAGGTGCGTGCCCATTGCGTCGAGGCGGGGTTGCCGAGCCATCGGTTTGTCGCGGAGGCGTTTGTCGCCAGTGGTCGGTCAAGCGCGCAAGCGGTGTCGCTGTCGTTCGACCCGATCTGGGAAAAAGTCGGCCCGCGCTATTCCCTGGACGGGATGTTGGCGGCGCGAGAAAAATCCATACGCGCCCTGGCGGCCATCGCCAGCCGGTTGACGGTCGGCATGACCACCGGCGAAGCCCTGGAGATGGCCGCCCAGCAACTCACGGCCATGGGCGCCTCGCACACGTGGCACCCGACTTACATTCGCTTTGGCCCCGACACCATCCGGCCCTCCCGCGAAGGTGTTGATCGTCAGCGCAAACTGCGCGCCAGCGATATCGTCGTGGTCGACCTGGGGCCGGTATGGGACGGCTATGAAGGCGACTACGGCGACACGTTCATCTTCGGTGAGTTGCCGCTGCATCTGGCGTGCAGGACTGCGTTGCATGAGGTGTTCGATGAGACCCGCCAAGCGTGGCTGCGTGGGCTGACCGGGCGCGAGCTCTACGACTTCGCCGAACAGAGCGCCGTGTCGAAAGGCTGGAGGCTGGCACGCAATCTGGCGGGGCATCGCCTTGCGGATTTCCCCCATGCCTTGTTCGAAAGCAAGGAGTTGGCTGACCTGGAGATCCCACCGAGCGAAATGGCCTGGGTGCTGGAGATCCAGTTGTGCCATCCCACTGAGCCAGTGGGTGGGTTCTTTGAAGACATGTTGATGTTGCAAGCCTGAAGAGCCTGCCATTGCTGCCGAGAATTGTGTTTGTCGCGATGGCCCTGCCAACCGAGATCAACCCAGCACTGCCGATCCCCTGTGGGAGCTGTCGAGCTTCAGCGAGGCCGCGAAAGCGGTGGTTCAGGCGATCGAAATGTTGCCTGTGCCGCCGCCATCGCAGCCTCGCCGGGGCCCGACAGCTCCCACATTTGGGCGGTGTTGTTGTCGGGAGTTGTGCTTGGCGCGATGGCCCTGCCAACCGAGATCAACCCAGCACTGCCGATCCCCTGTGGG
>NZ_SPKO01000034.1:157927-206946 GCF_023127795.1 Pseudomonas sp. W2Jun17
TTGTCGAGCTTCAGCGACGCTGCGAAAGCGGTGGTTCAGGCGATGAAAATGTTGCCTGTGCCGCCGCCATCGCAGCCTCGCCGGGGCTCGACAGCTCCCACATTTGGGCGGTGTTGTTGTCAGGAGTTGTGCTTGGCGTGATGGTACTGCCAACCGAGATCAACCCAGCACTGCCGATCCCCTGTGGGAGCTGTCGAGCTTCAGCGAGGCCGCGAAAGCGGTGGTTCAGGCGATGAGGATGGGTCAGAGCTTCGGCAACTGCCCGACGCGGCCCATCATTTCAGTGACGATCTGCAGGTCCAGCAGGAACTGCTCAACCGTTTTGAACTCACTGTCGGTGTGCCCGGTGTACTTCTCTTCCGGACGGGCCAGGCCAAATTGCACCCCGTTGGGCAAGTCGTGGACCGAGGTTGCACCGGCCGAGGTGCCGAACTTGTGCGGCATGCCCAGGTTTTCCGTGGCGACCGCCAGCAAGGCTTTGACCCACTCACCTTCAGGGTTGCGGTACATCGGTGTATCCAGCGAATAGGCGAAGCTCACGTTGACCTTGGCTTGCTGGTTCCAGGCATTCAGTTTCTGTTCGATCTGTGCCTTGAGTGCCTCCGGGGTTTTACCCTTCGGCGCCCGCAGGTTCACCGCCAGCTTGAAGGCTTTGTCATCCAGGCCGACAAAGGTCGGCGAGGTGGTCAACGGCCCCATGAAGTCATCGGCGAAGCCCACGCCCAATTTGCCGCCAAGGTAATCCAGGCCCCAGTTGTCCGCTGCATAACGCGCTGCATCAGTGATGTGGTTGTGCTTGAGGGCAATCTTGCCGTCGACGCCGTGGATCAGTTCCAGCATACGAGCCACCGGGTTGACCCCGGTTTCGGGTTCGGAGGAGTGGGCGGATACGCCGGTGACAGTGAGTTTGACGTCCTTGCCATCGACCTTGGCGCTGACCTGGAAATTGCCGCCGTTGCGCTTGGCATAATCATTACCGGCCTGCTGCAGGCTGGCCGCTAACTCAGCAGGCTTATCGCTGACCAACGTGGCGACCGACACCGATGGAATCTGGTTGGTGGCCTTGCCGCCGGTCATTGCGATGATTTCCGCGCCTGTGCCTTCGCCTTTGCGCACCGGGAAGGTCGCCATGACTGTGCCCGAGCCTTTCTCGGCGATCACCACCGGGTAGCCGCCATCCAGCGCCAGGTTGTATTGCGGCACGGGGTTGCGTTCGAAGTAGTAGGGAATCGCGTCACCGGCGGTTTCTTCGGTGGTGTCCACCAGCAGCTTGAACGTGCGCGCCAGCGGCAGTTTTTCTTCCTTGATCACCTTCATGGCATACATCGCCACGACGATGCCGTTCTTGTCATCTTCGGTCCCACGGCCATACATGCGGTCGCCGATCAGCGTGACCTTGAACGGGTCGAGCTTGGTGCCATCTTGCAGCACCCAGTTTTCCGGCGTGACCGGCACCACATCGGCATGGGCATGTACGCCGACGACTTCATCACCGCTGCCTTCCAGGGAGATTTCGTACACACGGTTATCGACGTTACGGAAGTTCAGGTTGAAGGATTTGGCCAGGGCCTGGATCTTGTCGGCGATCTTGAGGAATTCCGGGTTTTTGTACTGTGGCAGCCCGTCTACGTTGAAGGTCGGAATCTCCACCAGTTCGCGCAAGGTTTCCAGGGCAGCCTTGCCGTACTTCACACGGGTGTAGATACCGAGAAGGCGATTGATCTCGTTCTGTTGCTCGGCGTTCAGGGTTTTGTTGTCGAGAAAGGCGCTGATAGCCGGGCCGACGTCAGCCGATTTACCCAGCTCGCCCTTGGCCAGGTTGCCGAGGAAGCTGCGGAAATCGGTGACCGATGTCTCGCCGAAGCTCTTCACAATCGCCGCGCTTTGGTCTGCGCTGATGTTGGCGAAAGCGGGGGTTGAGAGTGCCGAAAGGCTAGCCGCGAACAGGGTGGCAACGGCCAATTGCTTGAGTGGAAAGTGCATTGTTTAAGGCATTCCTTTGCAGGTAGTGAGTAGGGTGTTTCTGACAGGCAAGTCGGAAACATTTCCACACACTACCACTACTCAGGTGCCCAAGGTCAATGCTGGCCAGGATGGGGCTCAGGGTATTCATCCGTCACGCTCAAGGCTCTGGCGTAGGGCCCGTCCCACAGTTGCTCATGCAATTGCCCTACACGCCTGGCCATCGCTTCACTGCGCATCACCACCTCCAGATTGCGCGAGTTATCCAGGTAACCGCCCAACCAGTTGCTGGTGCCGATCCACGCCACTTGCCCGTCGATCTCCATGGTCTTGCTGTGGATCACTCGGGCATAAGGGATAAAACCTTGCTTGGCTTCGGGCAGGGTGACGATCTTGATTTCGACGTTGGGCAATACCGCCAGGCTCTTGAGGTAGGGCAGTTCCAGCTTATCGGTGTTCCAGTTGGACACCATCAGTTTGATCGACACCCCACGGGCAGCAGCGGCACGCACGGCGTTGTCGATCACCGCGTAGTACGGGCGGGTTCGATCAGGCCCGTAGGACAGTGGCGCGTAATCGAGCAATTGCACACGCACTTCTTTTTTTGCTTCGCTTAGCAGGCGTGGCAGTTCCAGCTGTGAGTCGCCTACGCCTGGCGGGTTGTAGCGTTGCGGGCTGGCCACCAGGTAGTTGCCGGTGCGTGCGGGCGCCTGGCCGGTGGCCGGCAGCGGCACCGGTTGCTTATCGGCGAGCGCAGCCTGGGCTTGCCAGTCTTGATCGAAGATCTCCTGCACTTGGCCCACGACGGCTGCGTCACTGATGCGCAGCCCGGTTTCGTGGATATGTTCCAGGGAGCGCCAGTCGAAATTCTGGCTGCCGATAAACGCCTGCGTGCCATCCACCAGCAGGTATTTGGCGTGGATGATGCCGCCGCTCAGTTGCCCGTAGGGCAGCACCCGCAAGGTCAGGTTGGGGATCGCACGCAGGCGTTCCAGGGTGGCAGCTTCTGACAGCCTGAGGCCTTTTTCTTCCAGCAAAAAACGAATTTTCACGCCGCGCTTGCCGGCAGCCTCAAGGCGTTCGATGACCGTGTTCATCACCGAGCCGGGATGGTCGACGGCGTAGAACTGGCCGATATCAATGCGGCTCTTCGCACTGTCGAACAGCTCGATCCATACCGGGCCAGTCTGGCGCAAATCGGCGGTGACCAGGGCGGTATCCACCGGCACGGTGTGCACCAGCTCAAACCCCGGAATGGAAAAGTCCGCCTGGGCCAGCGGACTGAGCAACACGCCGGCGAGGCTGGCGATACGCAACTTCATCGAAAGGGACATAGGCGTCTCATCGGACAAAACAAAGGGGCGGGCGTATTACGCGCCCGCCCGACGGGTCACGCTGTGCGGCTGTGCAAGGAGGTTGGTACAAGGTGCGGTACTTCGCCTTGTACGCGGGCTCCGCTGGCCGCGCGGATCAACAGGATCTTCAACTGGTCGTTGATGCGTTCCAGACTGTCCTGGAAAAAGTTGTGGAACACCACGCAGAACAGCGCGATGGCAATACCCAGCCCGGTGGCGAACAAGGCCGTGCCGATACCACCGGAAATCTGCCCTGGGTCGGAAACACCCGCCGTGGCCAGCGCCTTGAAGGTGTCGATAATGCCGAGGATGGTACCCAGCAAGCCCAGCAGCGGGGCGGCGGTGGTAATGGTCTCGATGATCCACAGGCTGCGGGCCAGCGGGGCGCGTGTCTTGAGGTATTGGGTGTCGATTTCGTCGTCCAGGTCCTTGCGTGAACCGTTGGAGGCTTTCTGCGTCAGCACCGGCAGGATCATGTTCAGCGGCAGGCTGTCGCGACGGCTCAGGTTTTCCGGCAGGTCACGCTCGCTGTGCACGGGGGCGCCGAGGGCGTCGATCAACGCCCGAGCCTGGCGGCGCACGTAGGCAAAGTAGATGCCGCGTTCGATGGCGATGAAGATCGCAATGGCCATCGCCGCGTACATCACATAGAAGGTGACGTCGTGGAGCAGGTTCATATCCATGCTGGTGTTCCTCTTGGGTCAGTCTTAGAAATTCGCTTCCAGCGAAACCGTTACGGTGCGGTCCAGGCCAACGATGTAGGCCGGGTCGCCATCGCGAAAACCGCTGTAGCTGGCCGCGTTGGTCTTGGTGGTGTACACGCCGTCCAGGTACTTCTTGTCGAACAGGTTGTCGACGTTCAGGCGCAGGGTCGCGTCCTTGACGACTTTCTTGTCCACCGGCAGGTAGATACCGGCGCCAAGGTTGAACACGGTGCGTCCGGAAATGGCTTCGTCGTTGGTCAGGTCGCCATAGAGCTTGCTGGTGTACTTGCCGCCGAAGGTGCCGTAGAAGCGCCCGTCGTCGTAACCAATGTTGGCCGCCAGCATGTTCTTGGGCACGTTGGCGAACTGCTTGCCGCTGGTGGGCAGCACGATGGGCTTGCCGGCGTTGTAGACGGTCAGGTCATCCTGCTGCTCGGCCTTGGTGTAGGTGTAGGAGGTGTAGTAGTTGAAGTGGTGGGGCAACTGGCCACTCCATTCCAGCTCCAGGCCTTTGTTGACCACGGAGCCCGCGTTGATGTCGGCAAAGTCGCCGTTGATGTCCCGGGACGAAACCTGGCGGTTCTTGAAGTCCATGTAGAACAGGGTGGCGGCCAGGGTCATGTCGTCGCCGCTGTAGCGCCAGCCCAGTTCATGGTTCCAGCTGGTTTCCGGTTCGGCGTCGATCGAGCCGGCGCCTTTGTCGTAGAGCACGTAATTCTGCGGTACCCGCATGTTGCGCGACAGGCTGTAGAACAACTGGTCACGCTCGTCCAGCTGGTATTTCAGGCCGGCGTTGGGCAGCAGTTTGTTGTAGGTCTGGTTACGTTTTTCCGGGCGTTCGTTAAGGCTGCCATGGTTGGTGCCTTCACGCTCGACGTTCATGTAGGCCAGGCCGGCGATGAAGGTCCAATCCGGGTTGATGTACCAGGTGTCCTGGGCCCAGACCTTTTGCGCCGGGGTCACGGTGAAGCGGTCGCGCCCCTGGACCTGGTTGCCGTTGGCATCGACGATGGCGCTGTTGGAATCCGGCCAGGTATCCACTGGCTTGCCGTTGCTCTTTAGGGGAATGAACGGCTGGGTCTGGCTCTGGCGTGCGCGCTCGTACCAGTAGCCGAATTGCAGGCTGTGGTCGCCCAGGTCCCAGGTCAGTTTGGTGGTGATGCCCGGCCGCCAGGTTTGCGTGCGTGAAGGGCGGTAGTACACGCCGCTGTTCGGTGTGCCATCGGCGTTGTACTGGGCGGCGGTGGGCAGGTTGCCCAGATCGAACACGCCACCCTGGTTGGAGCCACGGTTGAGCGCATAGGCGGACGAGCCGACGCCGCTGCCGTTGCCCCAGTAGTAATACGGGATCACCGACAGCGCCAGGTTGTCGGCCAGTTTGAACTGGGTGTTGAGCACGGCGGTGAAGGTCTGGAACGGGTTCTGCGCCAGGGCGTAGTAGCTGTTGTACTTGCCGTTGCTGCCCACGCTCGGCGTGGCCGGGTAGGGATCGTACTTGCGGCCGTTCTGCTGGAACTGCGCCTTGGTCAACTGGCTGTAACTGTTGTTGTCCTGCTCGTGGTACTTGAGGATCAGGTTGGCGGTGTTGCCGTTGCCGGCGTCGAAGAAGCTGTTCCACTCCACCTTGTCCGCACGCACCGCGCCTGAGCCACGCCACATCTGCCCTTCGGTATGGGACACCGACAGCCAGTTGCTAAGACCGTTGATATCACCGGTATTGAGGCGGGCGAAGGTCTTGCGCGTGGCGTTGCTGCCGACCACCTGTTTGACGAACGCGCCGGTTTCCTTGGTCGGGCGAATGGTCACGATGCCGATGTTGCCGCCGCTGGAACCAATGTGCGGGCCGTCGGATTCCGAAGCACCCTGGGTGACGAAGATCTGGTCGATGTTTTCCGGGTCGCCCAGCAGGTTGGAGTACAGCGCGTAGTTGCCGGAGTCGTTGATCGGCATGCCGTCCACCGACATGCCCACCTGGTCGGAGTTCATGCCGCGCATGGTGAAGCGAAAACCCGAGAGGCCGGTGTTGTCTTCACTGGAGATGTTCAAGCCTGGGGTGTACTTGAGCTTATCGATGGCATTGCCTGTTGCTGCCTGCTTGTCCAGTGCTTCCTTGGTCACCGTGGAGCGGCCCTTGATGCTTTCTTCCGGGACCATGTAACCGCCCCCTGCGCTCGCCTTGCCTTGTACCCCAATGGTGCCGACATCACTGTCGCTGGTCTCTGCCATGACCAGTCCCTGGCTCATGCTGGTCGCGGCAACGAGTGCCAGATGAATGCGGGTGAACTTCATCACTGTCGTCCTGATGTCGGGTGCTTATTGCACGCTGTAGTTGAAGGTGGCGGTGAAGCGCTGCTCATTGCGGCCCCCGAAGGCTTGTTCGGGGAACGGTTTGACTTGCTTGATGCGACGCAAGCTGTTGGTGGCGGCCCGGTTGAGCAACATGCTTGAGGCCTGAGTCTGCAAGCCGGAATCGAGCACACGGCCCTGGCGGTCCACCAGCAACCACACCACCACCTCGCCGCTGGGGCGTTCGAGCGACGCCTGGCGCCCGGTGGGGTACTGCTTGTAGGTGTCCAACTCGTTGCGCAAGCCTTTGAGGTAACCGCCTTCCAGGGCCTGGCCATCGACCTTCGGTGGCGCCGGTGGGGCGGGCGTCGGTGCCGTTTGGGCGACGGCGACCGGGGCTGGCTTGGCGGCCACCGGTGGCGGCGTTGGCGCGGGCTTGGCGACCACGGGCGCCGGCTTGGGCACAGGTTTTGGCTTGGGTTTGGGTTCGGGTTTAGGCAGCGGCTTGGGCGGTGGCGGTGGCGCCGGCGCGGCCTCTTCCTCTTCTATTACCGGCGGTGGCGGTTCTTGTTCCACCACCGGTTCCGGTATGACTTCCGGTTCCGGCTCGACCAAGGCCAATTCGACCGCCGACTCGTCATACACCGGCTCGACCTTCAAGGTCTGGGACTGGATACCCAGTGCAATCAGCACCAGGGCGATCAGGGCCGGGACACTGCCCAGCAGCTGACGCGCACGAAACAGAACGTACATGATCAAGACTTACGCGTAGCAATGGACACGGAGGTGAAGCCACCCAGGCGCAGGGTGTCCATCACTTCCACCAGGCGCGAAACCTCTACGCCTTTGTCGCTGTTGACGATGATCGTCGACTTGGTGTCGGGCTTCTCGGCCGCCTTCAAGGCCGGCACCAGGGCATCCACCGTCAGGTCCTTGCCGTCCAGTTGCAACTGGCCTTCCAGGCCCAGGGTGAGGATGAATTTGTTTTGCGGTTTGAGCTGCTGCGAGCTGCTGGCGCTGGGCAATTGGGTCTTCATGCCGAGCGCGGGAATCACGTTCAGGCTCACCAGTACGAAAAACACCAGCAGGAACATCATCACGTCGATCATCGGGATCAGTTCGATGTGCGCCTTGCGTTTCTTGGGTTCGTCCCAGGTTCTCATTCCGTTACCCCGTTATTGAATTAGGGGCAACACGCTAGCAAGCAAAAATGACCGAATGGTTAACTTTAATTGACGGTTTGAAGGCTCTAGGACGGGTCTTTCAGAAAACTTACCGGTCAGTTTTGGCACGTAATGAAACTGACACTCGGGGCGTACATGCTTGAGAAATTTATCTTGAGAGCCAGCTTCCATGGACACAGCATTGCCTCAATTGACTACCGCACGCCTGTTGTTACGAGCGCTTGAAATGCGTCAGACCGAGGTGCTTTTTACCCTTGCCGCCGTGCGTGACGACTGGGAGCGCTGTCTGTGAGCGGCGGGGTAGACCACGACCGGCGCCGGATACTTGGCGGGCTGGCGGTCGCTACCGCGTTTTCGATCCTCAGCCCGTTTGCGCGCAGTGCCGGGGTGGATTATCCGTTCACCCTCGGCGTGGCTTCCGGCGACCCGTTGCCGGATGGCTTTGTGATATGGACGCGCCTGGCGCCGTTGTTCAACGCCGCGGATGGCCGTGGCGGCCTGAGTCGCTCAGTGCCAGTGCGTTGGCGGGTGGCCAGCGATGCGGCGATGACGCGTATTGTGAGGCAGGGGGAGGTGCTGGCGACGCAGCGTTTCGCTCACGCAGTGCATGTCGAAGTGGCGGGGCTGGCGGCGGATCGGCCGTATTGGTACCAGTTTGAAGGGCTCGGTGCGCAGAGCCAGGTGGGCCAGTCCCGCACGATGCCGCCGCTGCAGGCCATGGCATCGGCCCGGCTGGGGTTTGTGTCGTGCTCGCACTGGGAGCGCGGTTACTTCAGTGCCTACCGACACCTTGCCGCGGAGCGGCCCGACCTGGTGTTTTTCCTCGGCGACTATATTTACGACAGCTCTTACGCGGCGGATTCTGGCAAGGTTTTTCGTTCTCACGGCAGTGGCAATGCGCAAAGCCTGAGCGACTATCGCAACCGCTACGCGTTGTACAAGACCGATCCGGACCTGCAAGCCCTGCACGCCGCCGCACCCAGCGTGGCGACCTGGGACGATCATGAAGTGCAGAATGACTATGCCAACCGCTGGTCCCAGGATCCCAAGGTTGCGGTGGCGCAGTTTCTCCAGCAACGGGCGGCGGCTTACCAGGCGTTTTACGAACACATGCCCTTGCGCGCCAGTAGCGTGCCCAAGGGCGCGGACATGCGTATTTATCGACGTCTGGACTACGGCCGGCTTGTACGTTTCCATGTGCTCGACGGGCGTCAGTATCGTTCCGAGCAACCGTGCATCGCAGCCAATGGCAGCCACCAGGGGCATGTTGTCACCACCCCTTGCAGCAACTTGCGCGACCCCGCCCGCACGTTGCTCGGCTGGCAACAAGAAGCCTGGCTGGACCAGGGTTTTGCCCAGTCGAAGGCGCAATGGAATGTGATCGCCCAGGATCTGCTGGTGGCGCCGCTGATCCAGCGCGATCTCACCAACCACAAGCCGGGGCGCTGGACCGATGGGTGGGATGGCTACATGGCTAACCGCTCACGGATGCTGGCGTCGATTGTGCGCAATCGCGTGAAGAACCCGGTGTTCTGGGGCGGGGACATTCATTCGTTCTGGGCCACTGACCTGCATGCTAACGCCGACAATCCGGACTCGGCGGTGGTTGCCACCGAGTTCGTTGGCTCGTCGGTGACCTCTGACGGCCCGCCCTATGACGCGTTCATGAAGATCATGCCGCTTAACCCCCATGTGAAGTTCTTCGACAGCCGCCAGCGCGGGTATGTGTCGGTGGAGTTGGCGGCCGACAGCATGTTGACGAATTTTCGGGCGATCAGTGACCCGCGTGACCCGGCGGCGACGGTGTCGACGTTGAAGTCGTTCGTGGTCGAGCCGGGCAGGGCAGGGGCGATTGCCGTCTAGCCTATTTCTCTGTGGCGCATCGGTCCACTGTGGGAGGGGGCTTGCTCCCGATAGCGGTGGATCAGTTACAGGTAAGCTGACTGACACCCCGCTATCGGGAGCAAGCCCCCTCCCACATTAGTTTCAATGTCATAGCGCACCGACAATGCGCCCTTTTTCTCCGATAGCGCCAGGATCGTCACCTGGCCCAGCTCGCTCAACGCTTGCACATGAGTGCCGCCACAGGCGTAAGCCGGCAATTCACCGAAGCCGACTTCGCGGGTGCCTTCATCCAGCGTCATATGCCGTGGATAGTCAGCGGCGATCCATTGGTTGACCCATTGCTGGAGCGTTTGCGCATCCATGTCTTGCGCGCTTTGGCCACGGATAAAGGTGATCTTGCCTTCGCCCGGCCAGTGGTGGGCCTTGATCGGCATCCAGCCCAGACGTTCGCCGGCGTTGCCGATCAAATGGCCCGCCGAATGCAGGCGGCTGTGCAAGGCTCGACGCTGTGCGTCGACTCGTGCAATGACCGGTCCAGGTTCCAGAGGCCGGTCGACGTAATGCACCACCTGTTCGGTTTCCTGCACGACCCGCAGTACCTGGCTATCGCCGAGCCAGCCGGTGTCGAACGGCTGGCCGCCGCCTTGGGGATGAAAAATCGTCGACTGCGCAATCACGGCGAATTGCTCTTCGTGCGGGGTGCAACTGAGCACTTCCAGCTCGGCTGTCAGGTGGTCATGGGTAAAAAACAGGCGCTCGGTCATGGTCTACATCCGCATCAGGGTTCTGTGGGCAGTATAAATAGTGCGCAGATGAGTGATAATCCGCTCAATTATCAATGGACCTGTGCGTCATGAGCATCAATCTTCCTTTGCCGTTGTTGGGTGAAATGGCGATTTTCGTCAAGGTCGTGGAAACCGGCAGCTTCTCCGAAGCGGCGCGGCAACTGAGCGTCTCCCCCTCGGCGGTGAGCCGCAGCATTTCACGCCTGGAGCAAGCCCTGGCCACGCGCTTGCTGCAACGCACAACGCGCAAACTGCGCCTGAGCGAGGGCGGTGAAGAGGTGTTCAAGCGTTGCCAGGAGATGGTCAGCGCGGCCCGCTCGGTGATGGAAATCAGCGGCCAGTTCACCGATGAAGCCGAGGGCCTGGTACGGGTCAGCGTGCCCAAGGCGGTGGGGCGGTTCGTGGTGCATCCGCATATGCCGGAATTTCTGCGGCGCTACCCCAAGGTGGATGTGCAATTGATCCTTGAAGATCGGCATGTGGACCTGATCGACGACAATGTCGACTTGAGCATTCGTATCACTGACAGTCCACCTCCCGGCCTGGTCGGGCGCCAGCTATTGCCCATCGAACACCTGCTGTGCGCGACGCCGCAGTACCTGGCCGAGCATGGCACCCCAAGCCATCCTCATGATTTGCTCGAGCACAGTTGCATTTACCTGGGGGAAACGCCCGGCGATTCACGTTGGAAATTTCGCCAGGCCGGCAATGCGGTGACGGTTGGCGTACGCGGGCGTTATGCAGCGAACCACACTGGGGTGCGGTTGGATGCGGTATTGCAGCATGTGGGGATTGGCAGCTTGCCGTATTTCACGGCGCGGCATGCGTTGGCGGCGGGCCAGTTGGTGCAAGTGTTGCCAGCGTGGGACTTTATTGCGTCTTACCATGGCGAGGCGTGGTTGCTGCATTCGCCAACGCGGTACCTGCCGCCGAAGTTGCGGGTGTTTATCGATTATCTGGTGGAGTGCATGGCCAAGGAGCCAAAGCTAAATGTGGGAGGGGGCTTGCCCCCGATAGCGGTCTGTCAGTCACCTTTACATTGACTGACCCACTGCTATCGGGGGCAAGCCCCCTCCCACATTTGAATCTCAGTGCTTGAAAAGTCAGTGCTTGCTCTGGTCCTGGGGCATGGCCAGCAGTTGCTTTTCCTGGTTCCAGTCGAACGGTTCGTCGTTCTGTTCGGCCTCATAGCGACGTTCCTCCAGGGCCTGGTACAGGTCCAGTTCTTCGTCGGGCATGAAGTGCAGGCAGTCGCCGCCAAAGAACCACAGCAGGTCGCGTGGCACCAAGTGGGCGATTTGCGGGTAGCGCAGGATGACCTGGCTCATCAGGTCCTGGCCCAGGTACTGGCTTTCGATCGGATCGATCGGCAACAGGGCGCGCAGTTCGTCGAAACGCTCCAGGAACAGCGAGTGGCTTTCCTCGGGTACCTGTTCGGCTTCGCCGACGGCAACCAGGATGCTGCGCAAGTGGTCGAGCAAGACGAGATGATCGGCAACGACGTTGGACACGAGATAAGTCCTCTAAAGCAAAAACGGGCGCGAGAGTATATGCCTCTCGCGCCCGTTTTTATATGACCGCCGGTATCAGCGGACTTTACCCTCAACCTGCATCAGCTCTTCCTTGCTGAAATCATCCACGTCAATCACCTTGCGCCGTGCCGCTTCGGCATCGCGCAGGGTTTGCGCTTCACCTGGTTGCAGCACGCCGGCATGCAAGGCGGCATCGATGGCAGACTCACCGGCAGTCGGTTTGACCTGCCCGCTTTTAAGCGCGGTATGCAGTTTTTTCTGCAACGGATGGCTGGCGCCGAGCAAATCGTAGGCATGTTGCAGAGCGCCTACTGGATCTTCCGCCGCTTGCGGTCGATAGCACCCGGCTAGCAGTTCTTCCAGGGTCGGGTCGCCCTTGGCACGACCGATTACCGCCGCCACTTCGGCATCCAGTGCATCGGAGGGCCCGGTATGCCGACGCCCGAACGGGAATACGATCACCCGCAGCAGGCAGCCGAGTACCTTGTTCGGGAAGTTGCTCAGCAGTTCATCCAGTGCGCGTTCCGATTCACCCAGGCTCTCTTCCATGGCCCAGGCAAACAGCGGCTCCAGATGGTCTGGCGAATCCAGGTCGTGATAACGCTTGAGCGCTGCGGACGCCAGGTACATATGGCTCAGTACATCACCCAGGCGGGCGGACAGGCGTTCGCGGCGCTTGAGCTCACCACCCAGCAGCATCATGCTCAGGTCGGCCAGCAGGGCAAATGCAGCCGCCTGGCGGTTCAGGGCGCGGAAGTAGCCCTGGCTCAAACGGTTGCCGGGGGCTTTTTCGAAATGGCCGAAGCCCAGGTTCAGCACCAGGGTGCTGGCGGCGTTGCTCACGGCAAAACCGATGTGTTGCATTAGCAGGCCGTCGAACTCTTTCAACGCCTGGTCATGGTCTTCGCGACCGGCCAGGGCCATCTCCTTGAGCACGAAAGGATGGCAGCGAATTGCACCCTGGCCGAAGATCATCAGGTTGCGCGAGAGAATATTCGCGCCTTCCACGGTGATGAAGATCGGCGCACCTTGCCAGCTGCGGCCCAGGTAGTTGTTAGGGCCCATGATGATGCCCTTGCCACCGTGCACATCCATGGCGTGGCTGATGCACTCGCGGCCACGCTCGGTGAGGTGATATTTGAGGATCGCCGACAACACCGAGGGCTTCTCCCCCAGGTCAACGGCATTGGCGGTGAGCATACGCGCGCTGTCCATCAGCCAGGCATTGCCGCCGATGCGCGCCAGGGCTTCCTGGATACCTTCGAAGGCTGACAGTGGCACATTGAACTGCTCGCGCACCTGCGCGTATTGCCCGGTCACCAGGCTGGTGAACTTGGCGGCGCCGGTGCCGACGGCAGGCAGGGAGATCGAGCGGCCTACCGACAGGCAGTTCATCAGCATCATCCAGCCTTTGCCGAGCATTTCCTGGCCACCGATCAGGTATTCCAGGGGAATGAACACGTCCTTGCCGGAGTTGGGGCCGTTCATGAAGGCAGCGCCGAGGGGTAGGTGACGACGGCCTATTTCTACGCCGGGCGTATCGGTTGGAATCAGCGCGAGGCTGATGCCCAGGTCTTCTTCTTCGCCCAGCAGGTGGTCTGGGTCATGAGCCTTGAACGCCAGGCCGAGCAAGGTCGCGACCGGGCCAAGGGTGATGTAGCGTTTTTCCCAGTTCAGACGCAGGCCGAGGGTTTCCTTGCCTTGCCATTCGCCTTTGCAGATCACCCCGGTGTCGGGCATGGCGCCTGCATCGGAACCGGCCAGCGGGCCGGTGAGGGCGAAGCACGGGATGTCGTCGCCACGCGCCAGGCGCGGAAGGTAGTGGTTGCGTTGTTCTTCGGTGCCGTAGTGCAGCAGCAACTCGGCCGGGCCCAGGGAATTGGGGACCATCACGGTGGACGCAAGGTCACCGCTGCGGGTCGCAAGCTTCATCGCAACCTGGGAGTGAGCATAGGCAGAGAAGCCCTTGCCGCCATACTCCTTGGGAATGATCAGGGCGAAGAATCCGTGGGTCTTGATGTGCTCCCAGGCCGCTGGCGGCAGGTCCATGGCTTGACCGATCTCCCAGTCGCTGACCATGGCGCAGAGTTCTTCGGTGGGGCCGTCGATGAACGCCTGTTCTTCTTCGGTCAATTGAACCTTGGGGTAGGCCAGCAATTTATCCCAGTCGGGGCGCCCGCTGAACAGTTCGCCGTCCCACCAGACGGTGCCGGCATCGATCGCATCGCGTTCGGTCTCGGACATCGGTGGCAGTACTTTCTGAAACCAGCTGAACAGCGGCTTGGTGAAGTATTGGCGGCGCAGGTCAGGCAGCAGCAACGGCGCGGCCACCACGGCGATGAGCACCCAGAAGATCAGCAGCAGCCAGCCCGGCGCGTGGCTCCAGGCGCCCATCGCCAGCAGGTAGACGGCGACCACGCCCAGGGCGGGCAGGGGGGCAGTTCGGCGGTGTGCCAGGTAGGCAATGCCGACCACCAGCACCAGTATCCACAACAACAGCATATGCAATCCTCCGTGAAACCAGGGGCGAAACCACCAGGGAGCTTAGTCCGCATCCGAACAAGCCGGGTGATCAGGGTGTTACAAGTTGTACTGGGGATACCCATCAGCAGGCGCCGACATTTGGCGTAATCGTCGTTATCTCTGTGGCAGGCCTGTCGTTAAACTCCAGGCTCACTTCGGAGATCAAGCTTATGAATGCGTACTTGAGTCCCAGCCGCTTCATCGATAGTGACCACCCTGCGGTGGTGGAGTTCGCCGAAAAACATCGCGGAACCCGCACGGATTTAAGTGACCAGGCAGTCAGTCTTTATTACGCCGTACGTGAGGCGATTCGCTACAACCCCTACACCTTCAGCCGCGACCCCAACACATTGAATGCCAGCTTCGCACTGGCTGCCGGCGAAAGCTATTGCGTGCCCAAGGCCACCTTGCTGGCCGCCTGCGCCCGTCACTGTGGCATCCCCGCGCGCATTGGCCTGGCAGACGTGCGCAACCACCTGTCCACACCGCGCCTGCTTGCCCTGCTCAAAAGTGACGTGTTCGCCATGCACGGTTATACCGAGCTGTACCTGAACGGCCGCTGGGTCAAAGCGACTCCGGCGTTCAATCAGCAACTGTGCGACGTGTTTGATGTGCCGCCACTGGAATTCGATGGCTTGCATGACAGTGTCTTCCACGCGTTCAATCGCCAGGGCCGTCGCTCAATGGAATATGTGATGGATCACGGGCAATTTGCTGACGTCCCCGAGGCATTCTTTTTCGCGCATATCCGCCAGTGTTACCCGCACTTGTTTGCCGACAATGCACCGACCCTGCTGGGCGATCTGCAGGACGATTTAAGCCGTGGCTGATCCGGCGTATGCTGCTGCCTTCATCCAGCCAAGTTCATCCACAATAAGGCGCGGTCATGCTGAAAATCTGGGGTCGTAAAAATTCATCAAACGTCAGGAAAGCACTGTGGTGCGCCGAGGAACTCGGCCTGGACTATGAGGCAATTGATGCGGGCGGGGCTTTTGGTGTGGTCGACACCCCGCAATATCGGGCCCTGAACCCCAATGGCCGGGTGCCGATGATCGAAGATGGCGATTTTGTGCTGTGGGAATCCAACACCATCGTGCGCTACCTGTGCGCCAAACAGGCATCGGACTTCTACCCCAGCGACCTGCAAGCCCGGGCCAATGCCGAAAAGTGGATGGACTGGACAACCTCCACGCTCGCCGACCCGTTCAAGGCGGTGTTCTGGGGGATCGTGCGCACCCCGGCTGACAGGCAAAACTGGGACAGTATCAATGCCGGGCGCCAAGCCTGTATCGACGCGCTCAAAACCGTCGACCAGGCCCTTGCCGAGCAACCCTACCTGTCCGGTCAGGCGTTCGGCATGGGTGATATCCCTCTGGGTTGCTTCATCTATGCCTGGTTCGAGATGCCCATCGAGCGGCCGGCAATGCCCCATCTGGAGGCCTGGTACCAGCGCCTGCAACAGCGCCCGGCGTATCGCAAAGCGGTGATGACCGCGTTGACTTAATACACACTATTAATACGGGTGACTGTACTTGTGCGGCATGGGCAAGCACCATGCCTGCATTGCATCGTCGGTTGAACTACCTGCGCTGTGCCCTCATCTATTCTTTCTATTCCCTTCTTTGGTGCGTATTCCGATATGAGTTCCGCTCTGTCCATCCGGCAGCTAACCAAAACCTACGGCAACGGTTTCCAGGCCCTGAGTGGTATTGATCTGGACGTCGCCGAAGGTGATTTCTTCGCCTTGCTCGGCCCCAACGGCGCCGGCAAATCCACCACCATCGGCATTCTCTCCACCCTGGTCAACAAGACCAGCGGCACGGTGAACATCTTCGGCCACGACCTGGACAAGTCCCCGGCGGCGCTCAAGCGCTCCATCGGTGTGGTGCCCCAGGAATTCAATTTCAACCAGTTCGAAAAGACCTTCGACATTGTTGTGACCCAGGCTGGCTATTACGGCATCCCGGCGAAAATCGCCAAGGAACGCGCCGAGCAGTACCTGACCCAACTGGGCCTGTGGGACAAGCGCGATGTGCCTTCGCGCTCGTTGTCCGGCGGCATGAAGCGGCGCCTGATGATCGCCCGTGCGCTGGTGCATGAGCCGCGCCTGCTGATCCTCGACGAACCCACTGCAGGCGTGGACATCGAACTGCGTCGCTCGATGTGGACCTTCCTCACCGAGCTGAACGAGAAAGGCATCACCATCATCCTCACCACCCATTACCTGGAAGAGGCTGAGCAGTTGTGCCGCAACATCGGCATCATCGACCACGGCACCATTGTCGAGAACACCAGCATGCGCAACCTGCTGGGCCAGTTGCATGTGGAAACCTTCCTGCTCGACCTGAAGAATAATCTGTCGGTGGCGCCGCACCTGCTGGGTTACCCAAGCCGCCTGGTAGATAGCCACACCCTGGAGGTGCAGGTGGACAAAGCCATGGGCATCACCGCGCTGTTCACCCAGCTGGCGACTCAGAACATCGAAGTGTTGAGCCTGCGTAATAAAACCAATCGCCTTGAGGAGTTGTTTGTGTCCCTGGTGGAGAAAAATCTGGCGAAGGTGGCGGTATGAGTTCCGAACTGCAACCCAACCTTGTCGCGCTGCAAACCATCGTTTATCGCGAAGTGAAACGCTTTACCCGGATCTGGCCGCAGACCCTGCTGCCGCCGGCGATCACCATGGTTCTGTACTTTGTGATCTTCGGTAACCTGATTGGCCGGCAGATTGGCGACATGGGTGGTTTCACCTACATGGAGTACATCGTGCCGGGCCTGATCATGATGTCGGTGATCACCAACTCCTACGGCAACGTGGTCTCCAGTTTCTTCGGCAGCAAGTTCCAGCGCTCCATCGAAGAACTCATGGTCTCGCCGGTGTCACCGCACACCATCCTGATCGGCTATACGCTGGGCGGTGTGCTGCGTGGCCTGATGGTCGGGGTGATCGTGACGCTGCTGTCACTGTTCTTTACCCACCTGCAAGTGCATCACCTTGGGGTCACCATTCTGGTGGTGGTGCTCACGGCGACGATTTTCTCGCTGCTGGGCTTTATCAACGCCGTGTTCGCGCGCAACTTCGATGATATTTCGATCATCCCGACGTTCGTGCTGACGCCGCTGACCTACCTGGGCGGGGTGTTTTATTCCATTACCTTGCTGCCGCCGTTCTGGCAGACCGTGTCGCTGGCCAACCCGGTGCTGCATATGGTCAACGCCTTCCGCTACGGCATTCTGGGCGTGTCGGATATCAAGATCAGCGTAGCGATCACCTTTATGATCGTGGCGACCGTGGTGCTGTATATCGGTTGTGCCCGGCTGCTGGTGAGTGGGCGCGGGATGCGTACATAAGTACTGAGCTTAATGCAGTAAAAATGTTGGAGGGGCGGTGCGACGATTCGACTTGCTCCCGATAGCAGTGGTTCAGTCACACATGCAGTGACTGAGAGATCGCTATCGGGAGCAAGTCCCCTCCCACATTTGGTTTGTGTAGGTTTTTAGTTTTTCAGGGCCAGCTCTATCAGGGCATGCAGTTCTTCAACCGCCAAAGGCTGGGCCGAAAACAGAATACGAAACACCGTCGGCGCCGCGAGCAGGTTGATCAGCCGGTCCACGCTCGGTGGCGCTGATAGCGGATAGCGATCAACCATCACCTGCAACTGCCCGCTCAGGATGCTCACGCAATACCCCGGCGTCGGGCTGCTTTGCACGTCGCGCATCATATTGCGCCCAACGTCCGAACTCATCTCATCCAGATATTGCTCAGCCCAGGCTTGCAGGTCGCCGCGCAGGCTACCGGTGTTGGCCGGTTCGGTATCGGGGCGCATACGTGCCAGGGCGACGTCGGCGAGCAGTACTGACAGGTCGCCCCAGCGCCGGTAAATGGTCGACGGCGTGACGCCTGCGCACGCCGCAATCATTGGCACGGTGACACCGGAACGCTCATGGGTTTCCAGCAATTGGCGCACCGCCCTGTGGACGGATTCTTGTACCCGGGCACTACGGCCCCCCGGGCGGAGGCCTTCTTTGATTGCCATGGCTAAAACCTTAACACAAAGAATTTGCTTTAAGCGTCAGCGAGTAGCACACTCCACAAAAGCAAAATATTAGCTTTAGCGGAGTGTGCCATGATCAGCGTCAATTCCCAGCGGTCCAGCCTGACGTTCCTCGTGATCACAGTGTTGACCTTTCTCGCCGCCTCCAGCGCGCCGACGCCGTTGTACCAGGTGTATCAGGACAACCTGCATTTTTCGGCCGCGATGCTGACGGCTATCTTTGGCGTCTATGCCCTAAGCCTGTTGGCGGCGCTGCTGACGGTGGGTTCGCTTTCCGATTACCTGGGGCGCAAGCCGGTGATCTTTGCCGCGTTGCTGCTGAATATCGTAGCGATGCTGCTGTTTATCAACGCGGACAGTACGGCCTATCTGCTCGCTGCACGTGCATTACAGGGTTTTGCGACCGGTACTGCCACAGCGGTGCTGAGTGCGACGCTGCTCGATACTGACCGGGTGCGCGGCCCGATGCTCAACAGCCTTGCGCCGATGCTGGGCATGGCCAGTGGCGGGCTGGGTAGCGGTTTGCTGGTGGAGTACGCGCCACAGCCGACGCAATTGATCTATCTCACTCTGCTGGGTTTGATGGTGCTGCAGGCCGTGTATGTCTGGCGGTTGTCCGAGACGGTCAGTCGTATACCGGGGGCCTTGAAGTCCCTGGCGCCCACCCTGCATGTGCCACCGCAAGCGCGCCGGGCCTTGTGGTTGGCGATGCCGTTGAATGTGGCGGTATGGGCGCTGGGTGGGTTCTTTTCTTCTTTGGCGCCTTCGCTGGTGCGGGTCGCCACCGGGTCGACCTCGCATTTGATCGGCGGGGGGCTGGTCGCGGTGGTCACGTTAAGTGGCGCGGTCATGATCTACAGCCTGCGCAACCGTGCGGCTGACAAGGTCATGCGCCTGTCGGCGGCGCTGCTGGCCGTCGGCATGGGGCTGTTGCTGGTTGCCGTACAGACGGCCAGCCTGTGGTTGTTCTTTGTCGCCAGTGTGATCGCCGGCTTTGGTTTCGGCGGCGGCTTTATGGGCAGCGTGCGCAGTATCGTCGGGTTGGCGTTGCCCCATGAGCGCGCGGGGTTGATGTCGGCATTCTATGTACTGAGCTACCTGGCATTCTGCGTACCGGCGTTGGTGGCGGGCAATCTGAGCCGGGAGTTTGGCCTCGTCGTCACCACCGATGGCTACGCTGCGGTCCTTATTCTGTTGGCGTTGGGGGCTCTTGGCGGGCAGTTGTGGCAGGGCTCTGCCCGGGGCCGGGCAGCTGCGTAGATATGGCAAATATCTATAAAGTAGATAACAGTTAGAGATATTACCCGTTATATAGATATTCATTCAGGTTCTACCATGACCTCAACCTCATGCGAGGAAGAGGATCAAATCATGACCTGCTCGACCACCCACCGTTACAAACCTTTCAGCCACCTGACCCGTCCCCGGGAAGTGATTCGCCAGTTCACCCCGAACTGGTTTGCCGCCACCATGGGCACCGGGGTGCTGGCGCTGGCCCTGGCTCAGTTGCCGGTCACTTTGCCAGGCTTGCACGCTGTCGCTGAAGGCCTGTGGATGTTCACCATCGGCCTGTTCGTGTTGTTCAGCGTGTTGTATGCCGCCCGTTGGGTGATGTTTTTCCACGAGGCGCGGCGCATTTTCGGGCACTCCACGGTTTCGATGTTCTTCGGCACCATCCCCATGGGGCTGGCGACCATTCTCAACGGATTGCTGTTGTTCGGCCTGCCACGTTGGGGCAGTGATGTCATCCCGTTGGCCGAAGCCCTGTGGTGGCTGGACGTGGCCATGTCCCTGGCCTGCGGCGTACTCATCCCGTTCATGATGTTCACCCGCCAGGAGCACAGCATCGACCAGATGACCGCCGTCTGGCTGTTGCCCGTGGTGGCGGCAGAAGTGGCGGCGGCCAGCGGCGGCTTGCTCGCGCCGCACCTGGCCGATGCCCATGCGCAACTGGTGATGCTGGTGACCAGCTACGTACTATGGGCGTTTTCCCTGCCGGTGGCGTTCAGCATCCTGACCATCCTGATGCTGCGCATGGCCTTGCATAAATTGCCCCACGCCAATATGGCGGCGTCGAGCTGGTTGGCGCTGGGGCCGATTGGTACCGGTGCCTTGGGCATGTTGCTGTTGGGGGGCGATGCGCCAGCGATCTTCGCCGCCAATGGCCTGGAGAATGTCGGTGAAATGGCCCATGGCCTGGGCCTGATTGCAGGTATCACCCTATGGGGTTTTGGCCTGTGGTGGATGTTGATCGCGGTGCTGATCACCCTGCGTTACCTGCGCGCCGGGATCCCGTTCAACCTGGGCTGGTGGGGCTTCACCTTCCCGCTGGGGGTTTACGCCTTGGCCACGCTGAAACTGGCGAACGTGTTGCATTTGGGGTTCTTCAGCATCTTCGGCAGTGCGCTGGTGGTGGCGTTGGCGTTGATGTGGCTGATCGTGGCCAAGCGCACCGTGCAGGGGGCTTATAAAGGCGAGCTTTTTGTTTCGCCCTGCATTGCAGGACTAGCGAATAAGTAAGCAGGATTAGGTAAAGTCGTGGCCTGATAAATAAAGGCCACGCAGGAACACGGACGACGATGAGCCATCCTTCCCAATTCACCTTGCTGCGCACACGGCGTTTCTTGCCGTTTTTCATCACCCAGTTGCTGGGCGCGTTCAACGATAACATCTTCAAGCAATCGCTGATCCTGGCCATCCTTTACAAGCTCAGCATCGAGGGCGACCGCTCTATCTGGGTCAACCTGTGCGCCTTGTTGTTTATCCTGCCTTTCTTTTTGTTCTCGGCACTGGCCGGACAGTTTGGCGAGAAATTCAACAAGGACGCGTTGATCCGTGCGATCAAGATCGGCGAGATCGTGATCATGGCCGTCGGCGCGGCGGGCTTCCTGGCCAATCATCTTGAATTGATGCTGTTGGCGCTGTTTGCCATGGGCACCCACTCGGCGCTGTTCGGACCGGTCAAATACTCGATCATGCCCCAGGCATTGCACGACGATGAACTGGTCGGCGGTAACGGCCTGGTGGAAATGGGCACGTTCCTGGCGATCCTGGCCGGCACCATTGGCGCCGGGGTCATGATGTCTTCCACCCATTACGCGCCGGTGGTGGCGGTGGCGATTGTCGGCGTGGCGGTGCTGGGCTACCTTGCCAGCCGCAGCATCCCGCGCGCGGCGGCTTCGACGCCGCAACTGCGCCTGGACTGGAATATCTTCACCCAGTCCTGGGCGACGTTGCGCATGGGCCTGGGGCAGACGCCGGCGGTGTCGCGTTCCATTGTCGGCAACTCGTGGTTCTGGTTTGTCGGTGCGATCTATCTCACGCAAATCCCGGCGTACGCCAAGGAGTGGTTGTACGGCGACGAAACCGTGGTCACCCTGATCCTCACGGTGTTCTCGGTGGGCATCGCCCTGGGCTCGATGCTCTGCGAAAAGCTTTCCGGGCGTAAGGTGGAAATCGGCCTGGTGCCGTTCGGCTCGTTTGGCCTGACGGTGTTCGGCCTGCTCCTGTGGTGGCACTCCGGCGGCTTCCCGCAGAACGTCCAGGCCAACGATTGGCTCGCGGTGCTCAGCTACGGCCAGGCCTGGTGGGTGTTGTTCGATATCCTCGGCCTGGGCGTATTCGGTGGCTTCTATATTGTGCCGCTGTATGCGCTGATCCAATCGCGCACCGCCGAGAACGAACGGGCACGGGTTATCGCGGCCAACAACATTCTCAACGCATTGTTCATGGTGGTCTCGGCCATCGTTTCGATCCTGCTGTTGAGCGTGGCCAAGCTGTCGATCCCCGAGTTGTTCCTGGTGGTGTCGCTGCTCAATATTGCGGTCAACACCTACATCTTCAGGATCGTCCCCGAATTCACCATGCGCTTCATGATCTGGCTGCTCAGCCATTCCATGTACCGCGTGGAACATCGCAACCTGGAGGCCATTCCGGATGAAGGCGCGGCGTTGCTGGTGTGCAACCATGTGTCGTTTGTCGATGCGCTGTTGATCGGTGGCGCGGTGCGTCGGCCGATTCGCTTTGTCATGTACTACAAGATCTACCGTTTGCCGGTACTCAACTTTATCTTCCGCACCGCCGGGGCGATTCCGATTGCCGGGCGCCATGAAGATATGCAGATCTACGAACAGGCGTTCGCGCGGATTGCCCAGTATCTGAAGGAAGGTGAGTTGGTGTGCATCTTCCCGGAAGGCAAGCTGACAGCCGATGGCGAGATCAATGAATTTCGTGGTGGGGTGACGCGCATTCTGGAGGAGACACCGGTGCCGGTGATTCCGATGGCGTTGCAGGGGCTGTGGGGGAGTTTCTTCAGTCGCGATCCGCACAAGGGCTTCTTTCATCGGATCTGGTCGCGGGTGGTGTTGGTGGCTGGGGAGCCGATTGCTGTGGAGACGGCAACGCCTGTGCAGTTGCAGGCAGTAGTGGGTGGTTTGCGGGGGAGTGTCAGGTAGTTTTCGTTGTTTGTCAGGGCCTCATCGCAGGCAAGCCAGCTCCCACCTTTTGAATTGTGAATACAGTCAAATGTGGGAGCTGGCTTGCCTGCGATAGCGTAGTGGCTTAAGTGGAAATTTTGAGCCCAATCAGCCCGCAAATAATCAACGCCACACTCGCCAACCGAAACAACGCCATGGACTCCCCAAACAGGATAATCCCGGCAATCACAGTGCCCACGGCACCTACGCCTGTCCAGATGGCATAGGCGGTGCCCAGCGGCAGCTCTTTCATGGCCAGCCCCAGCAACCCAAGGCTGACGGCCATGGCGGCAATCGTCAGGGCGGTGGGCAGTGGCTTGCTGAAACCGTCGGTGTATTTCAGGCCGACGGCCCAGCCAACTTCAAACAACCCGGCAAAAAACAGAATGATCCAGGACATGATGACCTCGCTTCTACAAAGTGGGGTCGTCCCCTGGTTAGCGCCTGATAGCGTCGCGAGGTCGTCCTCGCGAAGCTTGGTAGAGTGCCGAAAATGGATCAGGCGATCAAGTTTACGGAGCGGTTTCCAATGCGCGGCGGTCTTCTTTCTCGCTCATGCGGCGGAAATAAGTCGACAGCAATGCGCCGGAAATATTGTGCCAGACACTGAACAACGCACTGGGAACCGCCGCCAGCGGCGAAAAGTGCGCACTGGCCAGCGCGGCACCCAGCCCGGAGTTCTGCATACCGACTTCCAGCGCCAACGACTTGCGTTGCGCCAGCGGCAACTTGAACAAGCGCCCGGTGAAGTAGCCCAGCAGGTAACCGAAGCTGTTGTGCAGCATCACCACCGCCATGATCAGCAGGCCCGATTCGGCGATCTTCGCCTGGCTTGCGGCGACCACGGCCGCGACGATGATCACAATACTGACCACCGACACCAGCGGCAGCACGTCCACCGCATGACGAACCCGCTCGCCCAGCACCCGTTGCGCCACCACGCCGAGCACAATCGGCAGCAGCACCACTTGCAGGATCGACCAGAACAGCTCCATGAACGATACCGGCAGCCAGGCCGAGGCCAGTAGCCAGATCAACGCAGGTGTGAGCAGTGGGGCGAGGAGGGTGGTGACGGCGGCAATCGCCACCGACAACGCCAGGTCGCCGCGGGCCAGCCAGGTCATCACGTTGGACGAGGTGCCGCTTGGGCAGCAGCCGACCAGGATCACGCCGACGGCAATTTCCGGCGGCAGGTGAAAGACCTGGCACAACAACCATGCCACGCCCGGCATGATCACAAAATGCGCGACCACGCCCAAGGCCACGCGCCATGGATGGCGAGCGACTTCGGCGAAGTCTTCAAGTTTCAAGGTCAGCCCCATGCCGAACATCACCAGGCCCAGCAGCGGGACGATGGCGCTTTTCAGGCCGATGAACCAGCTGGGTTCGAGGAAGGCGAGCACGGCAAATATCAACACCCAGTAGGCGAAGGTATTGCCGACGAAGCGGCTCAAGGCAGCGAGTGCACGCATGGGGATGTCCTTGTTATTAGAGTGTTGAATAGGGCGACGCGATCAAATGTGGGAGCTGGCTTGCCTGCGATAGCGGTGTATCAGTCGGCACTACTCTGGCTGACACTCCGTTATCGCAGGCAAGCCAGCTCCCACACTGACCGTGCCCACATTGGATCGGTGTTGTTTAGATGCCCTGTGGGGTTTCTTCCCCGCCCAGCGCTTCCACCAACGCCGGCAGGAACTCACCGAAGGTCAGCATCATCAAGGTAAAGCTGGCATCCAGTTGGCCCAGGGCTTCGTCGCCGCCGTCCTGTTCCGCCTGGTCTTGCAGCAGGTCTTCGAATTTCAGGCGTTTGACGGTCATCTTGTCATCGAGCATGAAGGACAGCTTGTCCTGCCACGCCAAGGACAGTTGGGTCACGACCTTGCCGGTGGTAAGGTGCAGTTGGATCTCTTCGCCGGTCAGGTCCTGGCGCTTGCAGCGCACGATGCCGCCGTCTTCATGGGTGTCGCGCAGTTCGCATTCGTCGAGGACGAAGAAGTCATCGGCCGGTTTCTGGGTAGTGACCCAGTCGGTCATGATTGCGGTCGGTGCGGTTTTTACCGTCAGCGGACGGACGGGCAGGGTGCCGATCACTTCACGCAAGGTCGACAGCAGATCTTCAGCACGCTTGGGACTGGCCGAGTTGACCAGGATCAGGCCCTGTTTCGGCGCGATCGCAGCAAAGGTCGACGAGCGACGAATAAAGGCACGCGGCAGGAAGGCCTGGATGATTTCATCCTTGATCTGGTCGCGCTCCTTCTTATAGACCTTGCGCATTTGCTCGGCTTCGATCTCTTCGACTTTCTCTTTCAGTGCGTCACGCACCACGCTACCTGGCAGGATGCGTTCTTCCTTGCGCGCGGCGATCAGCAAAAAATCTCCGCTGACGTGAACCAGGGGAGCGTCTTCACCTTTACCGAAGGGTGCAACGAAACCGTAAGTGGTCAACTCCTGGCTTGCACACGGGCGCGCCAGCTTGGTGGCCATGGCCGCTTCCAACGCCTCGGCATCAACAGGCAGATCTTGGGTCAGGCGATAGATAAGCAGGTTCTTGAACCACATGGGGTGAGTCTCTCCTCTATACAAAGGGGGGCATTATTCTCTTGATCACGCCGTAGGCCAACCCTGCCTAAGCCATTGGAAGGGCTGAAAAAAAAGATTTAAGAAAGTGCTTGCCAGACATGGGGTCGCTACGTAGAATGCGCGCCACACCGAAACGAAGGGTGATTAGCTCAGCTGGGAGAGCATCTGCCTTACAAGCAGAGGGTCGGCGGTTCGATCCCGTCATCACCCACCATTCGCTTCAAGTGTTACGCGCAGCGGTAGTTCAGTCGGTTAGAATACCGGCCTGTCACGCCGGGGGTCGCGGGTTCGAGTCCCGTCCGCTGCGCCATATTCGGTCACCTGGAACGCTGAACGCCAGGTCACCACAGAAAGCCCGCTTAATCGCGGGCTTTTCTTTGTCCGGAATATGGCAAAAAATCGTACGCGGAACTTTTTTTAAATAAATTGCATTTAAATCAAGACATTACGATTTTTTGGTGTATGATGCGCCCACACCGAAACGAAGGGTGATTAGCTCAGCTGGGAGAGCATCTGCCTTACAAGCAGAGGGTCGGCGGTTCGATCCCGTCATCACCCACCATTCGCTTCAAGTGTTACGCGCAGCGGTAGTTCAGTCGGTTAGAATACCGGCCTGTCACGCCGGGGGTCGCGGGTTCGAGTCCCGTCCGCTGCGCCATATTTTGCTTCCAGGCCCACTGAACACCTGGAAACTACGAACAAAGCGGCCATTGGCCGCTTTTTTTGTGCCCGGATTTTTTCTCGCCGTTCCTCTCCAACCATAGCGTTCGCTCGCCCATCCTAGCGTCCTCATCGTCTTATTTGGGTCGCCAATCCTGCGCTGTCAATCGTCACGCCTCCAGGGTTCGTGCGCAGCCTTTATCCCTATTGAAGAACCTTGTCAATCCTAAGTGCTGATAGGAGTGCCAGTTCGTCTTGCTGCGGTAAGGTCTCGTGGACATTGGTTCTAACGGAACGGCCGAAGATGAATCGCACCTGCATGGCCATGCCTTATTTCGAAATCCCCGAACGTCACCTTGAAGCGTTCAAGGCGTATTGCGCCGTGTTTATCGAAAAGACCTCTAAAGAGCCCGGATGCCTGTACTACGGTTTCAGCTTCAATGGCACCCAAGGCCATTGCCGGGAGGTCTACAGCGATGCCCAAGGGCTTTTGAACCACTTCGTCAATATCGCTGAGCTGAATTCCGAGGCGTTTCACCTGGCTTCAATTGTTCGCTATGAAGTGCATGGGCCCCGAGAGGAGCTGGACAAGTTACGTGGCCCCCTGGCGTTTATGAAGCCGCAGTTCTTCGAACTGGAACAGTGTTTCAGCCGACCGTCTGTGGTGGCGTGAACCCGATGTATCTACAAGAGGCCTCAAGACATGTCAGTTGAACAATTACTCGGCCTGGGTGTGACGAACGCTGCGCGTGCGCCGCGTCAGCCTGCCTTCAGCCTGTTGTTTTTTTCCGATGTGCGCGAAGACATCAGCGCCAGCGAGAAATATGAGTTCGCTCGGTCGTTGACGTTGTTTGGCGATGCGCAGGGTTTTGAGGCCGTGTATTTTCCTGAGCGTCATTTCCACGAGTTTGGCGCGATTTACCCCGATTCCGCAGTAATGGCGGCGTCACTCATCCCCCAAACCCGACACATTCGTTTTCGCACCGCAGGCATCAGTTTGCCCCTGCATCACCCGGCGCGCGTGGTCGAAAGTTGGTCGATGAACGATGTACTCTCTGGCGGAAGGGTAGACCTTGGGTTCGGCTCAGGTTGGAGCCGGCCTGATTTTCTCTTGGCGCCGCACGCCTACGAGGACCGGCGCGAGGTGATGTGGCAACGCATTGAGCAGGTACGTCGCTTATGGGCGGGTGAGCGCCTTTCATTCCCGGGGCCTGGTGGCGATCCAGTGTCGGTCGTCACCTTTCCCCGACCCCTACAGACCAGCCTGAATGTCTGGATCCTGGTAGCGCAGAATACAGAGTCGTTCATTGCCGCTGGCAAGGCGGGTTTCAACGTCTTCACGATGTTGTACGGCATTGACCTGCCGGACCTGGCCGAAAAAATTGGGCTTTATCGCCAAGCGCGCCGCGATGCGGGATTCGACCCGGCTTCCGGGCGCGTCACCCTTATGCTGCATACCCTGGTCGGGCCCGATAGCGCCTGGGTTCGCCGAGCCGTCGAAGCACCGTTCAAAGACTATATCCGCAGCTCACTGGTAGCCCACATGAAAGCACGGGCGACGCCTGACGGTCGTCCCCTGGATGCCACAGAGCAGGAAAACGTCCTGCAATACGCATTTGAGCGGTATTACGAAACCGGCGCGTTGTTCGGTACGGTCGATGAGGTTCGGTATCGAGTCGGCCAAGTGCTTGAGACCGGCGTCGATGAGATTGCCTGCCTGATGGATTTCGGCGTGGACTACGCCGTGGTGCATCAGTCCTTGCCCTACCTTGAACAACTCGTAGCCTCGTTCCAGGAGCGGTCAGCACAGTGAATATCGAACGCAAGAAAGCTCGCCTCGCCGCCGCCATCAATGCCTCGCTCAAGGCCCAGCCTGCCCCGTCCTTTCCTGAACCGGTGGCGATCATCGGGTTGTCCGCCAACGTCGCGCAGTCGGCTAGCGTACGTCAGTTCTGGCAGGCGCTGGATGATGATCGTTCGTTGATCGAGGAGATCCCGGCGACGCGCTTTGACTTCACGTCCTGGTACGCCGGATCGAATATTGAAGAAGGGAAAATGCGCACCCGTTGGGGCGGGTTTATACCCGCCATCGATCAATTCGATCCGGTCTTTTTTGGCATGTTGCCGGCGGAGGCGCGCAATATGGATCCGCAACAACGCTTGTTGCTGATGTCGGTGCGCCAGACGTTTGAAGACGCCGGTTATCGCCACACTGACTGGAAAGGCTCGGCCACCGGTGTATTTATCGCCGCCGAGCGTAACGAATACCACCTCAACCTACTCCAGGCCCAGATTGATCCCGGCGAAGGGCTGGACCAGGCGGCCAGTATGCTCGCCAACCGGGTGTCACATTTCTATGACCTGCGTGGGCCAAGCGAACGAATCGATGCGATGTGTGCCGGCGGTGCCGTCGCGCTTCATCACGCGGTCACCGCGCTGCGCAGTGGCCAGATCAATGCTGCGATCGTCGGTGCCTGCAACTTGCTGCTGCGCCCGGACGTGTTCGTGACGTTGTCGCAAAGCGGGCAAATGAGCCCCGAACCGACCGTGAGATCCTTCGGCGCCGGCGCTGACGGCTACCTGCGCGGCGAAGGCGTGTGCAGCCTGTTGCTCAAGCCGTTGTCGAAGGCTGAGGCCGACGGCGATCATATTTATGGGCTGATCCGCAATACGGCGGTCAATTACAACGGCGGCGACGCGGCGTCAATCGCTGCGCCCAGTGTGTCCGCACATTCAAGCCTGGTACAGGATTGCTACCGACGGGCGGGGATCGATCCACGCCACGTCAGCTACATCGAAGCCCAGGGCATGGGCAACCCCGTGGCAGATATCGCTGAGTGGGATGCCCTTAATCATGGCTTGCTGGCCTTGGGACGGGAGCAAGGCGTGCAGTTGCAGGAAGGCCAGTGCGCTATCAGCACGCTCAAGCCGATGAGCGGACATATGCATGCCGCTTCAGCCATTGGCGCGCTATTCAAGATCATCCGCAGCTTTCAGACCGAAAAGATTCATAAAATCCTCGACTTTGAGCAGCCCAATCTCCACCTGCATACCGCCGGACAGCCTTGCAGGCTCGCTACCCATACCGTTGATTGGCCACGCCAGGCTACCCCGCGCCTGGCGGGTTTGCATTCCTATGGCGCAGGCGGAAACAACGCACACATTCTAGTCGAAGAATACGTGCACCAAGCGCCCGGTCGTGTGGTGCCGAGTCAGGCCCCATTGCTGTTCCCCCTTAGCGCGCCGACCCCGGCGCTGCTGGCGCTGCTCGCGGCACAAATGCACCAGGCCTTGATCGATGAGCCGACGCTGTGCCTGGAAAGTGTCAGCGACACGCTCAAATTCGGGCGCGAGAAATTTGCCGCCGCCGTGGTCATCGTGGCCATGGAGCGCCCAGGCTTGCTCGATGTGCTAGCCCAGTTACACACGGGCGATCTTACGGGCGCAGTTGTCTTCGCCAAGGACGTCGCAGCGCCTACGGACGCGGCGCTTGACCCTTGGGCCGAGCTCTGGCTGGCGGGTGAGCGCCCGATGGCGAAGGCCACCCGCGCACCACGGGTGCCCCTGCCGACGACCCCCTTTGATACCCAGTCGTTCTGGTATGACGCGCCTGCACCCATGGCGGCGTATCCGGCTCCTGGTACATCGCGTACAGGGCGCCGAGCCTGGAGCCCGGACGCCGCCGAGCAAGCGGTACGTGAAGCATTGGCCCAAGCGCTGGAACAGCCTGCGGCATCACTGGATCTGGACGCGCAGTTCAGTGAGTTGGGTTTTGATTCGATGATGGTGCGTCAACTCTGCCGGCATATGCGCGACCAGGACATCGTGGTCGAGCCAGCGGTACTGTTCGAGCACGCTACGCCGGCGCGACTGGTGGCCTGGCTGGCTTGCGCGCCTGCGCAGCGCATTGCCGCCCCTTACCACCTGCCCAGTCCGGGCGCGCGTGGGCAGATCGCGATAATCGGCATGGCCGGGGTATATCCCAAGTCAGCGGATTTGTCGGCGTTCTGGGATTGCCTGGCAAACGCAGGGGACTGCATCGAAACCGTGCCCGAGCAACGCTGGAGCCTTGACGAGCATTTTAACGCGGACCGCCAGCGTGCGATCCAAGAGGGTAAAAGCTACGGTAAATGGGGTGGTTTCATCGAAGGCCTGGATGACTTCGACCCAATGTTCTTTAACTTTTCCCTGGCCGAAGCTACCTACATGCACCCCAAGGAACGTCAATTCATCCAGTGCGCATGGCATGCCCTGGAAGATGCCGGGTATACGCCTGCGTCTCTGGAGCAGGAGAAGGTCGGCGTATTCGTGGGAGTGTCCAAGGCCGGGCACGATAACTATAAAGATTCGTTTTTTTCGATCGCCAACCGCGTGTCTTATCGCTTCGGGTTTACCGGGCCTAGCCTGCCCGTGGATACCGCCTGTTCTTCTTCGCTGACCGCGGTGCATGA
This sequence comes from Pseudomonas sp. W2Jun17, assembly GCF_023127795.1. Classification (NCBI taxonomy): domain Bacteria; kingdom Pseudomonadati; phylum Pseudomonadota; class Gammaproteobacteria; order Pseudomonadales; family Pseudomonadaceae; genus Pseudomonas; species Pseudomonas sp. W2Jun17. The sequence goes on from NZ_SPKO01000034.1 coordinate 188,322, forward strand.
GGCCTGCCTGCACTTGCAGGCAGGCGAGTGCACCGTGGCGGTTGTCGGTGGCGTCAATGCCTACACCCACCCTTCCACCTTTGCCGAGTTCGCACGACTGGGCGTGTTATCCGCCGATGGCAAGTCGCGAGCGTTCGGTGCGGGGGCCAATGGGTTTGTTCCCGGCGAAGGAGTGGGGGCGCTGTTGCTAAAGCCGCTGGAACGCGCGCTGGCGGACGGTGATATGGTTCACGGCGTCATCGCCGCCAGTGCGGTCAACCATGGCGGCAAAGCCAATGGCTACACGGTGCCCAACCCCGAAGCCCAGCGCGCCATGATTCGCCTGGCATTGGACCGGGCCGGCGTCAGTGCTGACCAGGTTACCTATGTGGAGGCCCACGGCACCGGTACGGCGCTGGGCGATCCCATCGAATTTCGCGGCCTGGTCGAGGCGTTTCGCCAGGACACCGAGCGCACCGGCTTCTGTCGCCTGGGGTCGGTCAAGAGCAACATCGGCCATCTTGAAGCTGCGGCTGGTATTGCCGGCCTGAGCAAGGTCCTCCTGCAGATGCGCCACGGGCAAATCGCGCCGTCGCTGCATTCGCAGCAGATGAACCCGGATATCGACGCCAGCCTCTCGCCTTTTCGCGTGCCTCAGGCGCTGGAACCGTGGGACGTCGACGGCGAGGGCGCGCAAGAGCGCATTGCATGCCTGTCATCCTTCGGTGCCGGCGGTGCCAATGCCCACGTGATCCTGCGCCAGGCCCCTGTGCGTACCGAACCCGCCGAAGATGTGCGGGCCGACTACCTGATTGTCCTTTCGGCACGCCATGAGGCTGCACTTGTACGACAAGTGGACACCTTGTTAGTGTTTCTGGAACGCAATCCGTCGCTGCCCTTGCGTGACATTGCCTACACGCTGCAGGTGGGCCGCCAGGCCATGAATGCGCGATTGAGTTGCATCGCCACGTCGACAGCCGACCTCATGGATGCATTGCGTCGCTATTGTGCCGGTGAGGCCCACCCGGGCGTGCAGTCCACGACGCTCAAGGACGCCGACCGCCTGAGTTTGTTCGGTCAAGATGAGTCAGCGCTGACGTTGCTTGATCAGTGGTATGCCGAGAGCAAATGGGCGCAATTAGCCCAGTTATGGAGAGCGGGGGAGGTGATCGACTGGGCGCGCCTGGTGGCGCCGGGTACTGCCCGTCGTATCAGTTTGCCGGGCTATTCGTTCGACCGTGAACCCATCCCCAGGGCACCGCAACTGGTGCCTCTTGGCAGCGTGGCCCGGCCCCCGGCGCAGCCTGGCAGGGCGCCCGTACCACCTACCACCGCCGCGACATTATTGGTGCGCCCGCGCTGGCAGCCGGTGCAGGCCTCACCTGCGGCGGCGGCGCCTCGGCGGTGCCACGTCATCCTGTGTGAGTGGCCTGGAGAACGGTCGGATCATCCAGGGTGGCAGGTGCTGACGCCAAAGGGCTTGCCGACAGAACGCTACGTGCACTGTGTCGGGCAAATTGCTGAGCATTTGCGCCAGATCATTGTCGATGCGGCGCACGAAGTTATCTCGGTACAAGTGGTAATACCCGTCAATCGGTCTGCGTGGCTGAGTGGCATTCATGGGCTGCTGAGGTCGGCGCAACTTGAAAGCAGCAAGCTGCGAACGCAGTTGGTTGAAATCGACCAGAGCTTCACTTTTACGCAGGTTCGGCACGCCGTGGAGCAGGCTGCGGCCCTGGAGGTTCATCCTTGGTTGCGGTTCGACGCTCAAGGTGGCCATGCCCGTCAGTGGACGCAGGCGACAGTACTGGATGATACGCACCGCTGTAGGTGGAAGAACGCGGGTGTCTATCTGCTGACAGGGGGAATGGGCGGGTTGGCGCAGTGTTTCGCCGCCGATATTCTCAGCCGTGTCGAAGGCGCAACCGTGGTACTGGTGGGGCGCTCCCCCTTGGGCCAGGCCGGCCAGGATCGGCTGGATGCCCTGCGGCGCATGGGCGGCCAGGTCAGCTATGAGCAAGTCGATATCAGTGACGAGGCGGCTACCGAACGGCTCGTGGCTGATGTGCAAGCCCAGTACGGTGCGCTCAATGGTGTGCTGCATTGTGCAGGAACGCTGCACGATGAGTTCTTGCGTAATTTCAAACACCAACACGGCGATGGGGTGCTGGCGGCCAAGGTGGGCGGTACCTGGTCGATCGATCAGGCGACGCGTCACTGCGACCTGGACTGTTTCGTGCTGTTTTCATCCGCCGCGGCAGCCGTCGGGCACCCGGGCCAGGCGTTCTACGCGGCGGCCAACGGCTTCATGGATGGGTTCGCCGAACAGCGCACCCAGCAGGTCCAGATGGGCGAGCGTCGAGGCCGAACCGTTTCGATTGCCTGGGGGCTGTGGCGCGACGGCGGCATGCAATTGGATGCACAGGCCAGTGCGTTGCTGGAGCGTGAGTCGGGCATGATCCCGTTGAGTCGCGAACACGGCGTTGCGGCGTTTCATCAAGTGATGGACAGTGATGCGTGCCGAATCGTGGTGATAGAAGGGGATGAACAGCGCCTGCGCCGGCGTCTGCATCCGCTGTCGAACGAGGCGACGCTGCCCGCTGATACACGCATGCTTGACGTGGTGAAAAGGTTGGCGGGGCAAGTGCTCGGCATCGCGACCAGCGAGCTTGAGGGTGACCACGACTTTGACAGCTATGGGTTGGATCAGGCGCGCTTTAATCAATTGATCCAGGCACTTGATCGCGAATGCGGGCTTGAGGTGTCGCCATTGGTTTATCGGCAAGTGCGTTGCCTCGACGATCTGGTGGCCCACCTGCCTGCCCAGCTACACGCCGGCACTGCGCCGCGTGCCGTGGCCGGCACCGCCTCAGCGCAAGTGCTGCTCGAGCATGCGTTGCAAGTGCTCAAACGGGTGCTATCCCCTGTGGTGCAATGGCCGGAGGATCGTCTGGACAGTGATGAGCCGCTGGAGCGCTACGGGCTGGACTCGATGATGGTCATGACGATCACCGCCGCGCTGGAGGCGCAATTCGGCGCGCTGCCCAAAACCTTGTTCTTTGAGTATTCGACGCTGCGCGCCTTGGCCGCATACCTGTGTCGCGAGCATGCATCGACGTTGGTGGCGCTGGTCGCCGACGTAGCGGGCACGCTGGCGTCAGGCCCCGATGAGGCGCGGGTGGCCGGTATTGCCAGCCACGACCCCGTGCCTGCCGACGCCGCGCAATCGCCTGCATCCGCCAAGGAGACGTCGCAACGCTTTGACGTCGCCATCATCGGCCTTGCCGGGCGCTATCCCCAGGCCCGCACCCTGGAAGAGTTTTGGCAGGTACTCAGCCAAGGGCGCGACTGTATCAGTGAGATTCCCACCGAGCGCTGGGACCACTCCCGTTATTACAGCGCTGATGAAGACGCGCCGGGCAAGACCTACGCGCGCTGGGGCGGGTTCATTGATGGAGTGGCTGAATTTGATCCGGCGTTTTTCGGTATCTCGCCGCGTGAAGCGATGGCCATGGAGCCCCAGGAGCGCTTGTTCCTGCAGACCGCTCACGAGGCCATTGAAGACGCCGGTTATACCCGCCAGGGCCTGGCAGCCAGCGCCCGTCACGAAGATGCCGAGGGCATGGTCGGTGTATTCGTCGGCGTAACGTACGAAGAGTACCAACTGTATGGGGCGCAACAGACTGCCGAGGGGCGGCCGCTGGTGCTGTCCATGAGCCCATCGTCGATTGCCAATCGCGTTTCGTTCGTCAACGGTTTCCATGGGCCAAGCATGGCCATCGATGCGATGTGTGCGTCCTCACTGACGACTATTCACCTGGCCTGCCAGAGCCTGCACAGTGGCGAATGCCAAGTAGCGCTGGCCGGAGGCGTGAATGTATCGATTCACCCCGCCAAGTTCCTCATGCTGGGGGCAGGCAAATTTGCCTCCCGACGTGGCCGCTGTGAAAGCTTCGGTGCCAGTGGCAGCGGTTACGTGCCCAGTGAGGGTGTGGGGGCTGTACTGCTTAAACCGCTGCATCAGGCCCAGGCCGATGGCGACCGTATTTATGGAGTGATTCGCGGGAGTGCCATCAACCATGGCGGGCGAACCAACGGTTATGCAGTGCCTAATCCGGCAGCCCAGGCCGCGGTGATCAGCCGTGCCTTGCGCCAGGCGAACGTGCAGCCGCGGCAGATCGGTTATGTAGAAGCTCACGGCACGGGTACGGTGTTGGGCGACCCGATCGAGGTGGCCGGCCTGTCCCGTGCGTGGCGGGCTTACACGCCGGACCGGCAGTTCTGCGCCTTGGGGTCGGTCAAGTCCAATATCGGCCATTGCGAAAGCGCTGCGGGCATCGCCGGGCTGACCAAGGTATTGCTGCAAATGAAGCACGGACTGCTGGTGAGCTCACTGCACGCTGAAACGCTCAATCCCAATATCGACTTCAGCGAAACCCCCTTTCGTGTGCAGCGTACGCTGGCACCCTGGGAGCGCCCGCTCGGCTCCGATGGCGTCCCGGGCCTGCGCATGGCTGCCATTTCCTCCTTTGGCGCCGGCGGGGCCAATGCTCACCTGATCGTCAGCGAGGCGCCGCTGGCCCAAGCTGCTCACGCGGCGATGACAGTGACTGCGCCGTTACCCATCGTTCTCTCTGCACGCTCTCGCGAAGCCTTGCTGGAGGTGGCGCAGCGGCTCGTGGACTGGTGGTTGGACGCTGCGGCCAATCGCGAGCCGGACCTGCAAGCCCTGGCCTACACGCTGCAAGTGGGGCGCGAGGCCTGGGAGTGGCGGGTGGCGCTGTTGGTCACTTCGGGCGACGAACTGGTGCGTGAGCTGCGCGCCTTTATCGATGGCGCGCTAGAGGGGCCGTCCTGGTGGTCCGGCTGCCTTCCCGAGGCGCACAGCCTGGCGACGCGTCCCAGTGAGCAAGCCTGCGCCGCCATTCGGCAGATGTTCGACCAGGCTGACTTGGGGGGCATCCTGCGTCGCTGGGTGCAAGGCGAAGCGGTTGACTGGTCACCGCTGTATCACTCGCACCGTCCAGCGCGCCTTGGCCTGCCGACGTACCCGTTTGCCCGGCAACGTTATTGGGCGCCGAGTGAGGTGGCGGTCTCGGTTGAGTCTGTGGCGTCCGTGGCGCAGGGCGGCAAGATTCGCCTGCGTGCACTGGATACTTTGCCTGTGGCTGATAGCGCACCCATCGTGCCGCCCGCGCCGCGGATACTCAGCCAACCCGCGCCTTTAGCGGCCAAGGCGGCGCCGGTTGTCCCAGTGGCCGACGACGAATGTGCACAGTTCCTGCGCCAGAGCCTGGCGGCCATGCTGTATTGCGAGCCAGGCCAAATACGCGACGGCAGCCGCTTCCTGGAGTTGGGCCTGGACTCGGTGATCGCCGCGCAATGGATCCGTGAAATCAACAAGCACTACCAGTTGAAGATTCCCGCCGACGGCATTTATACCTATCCGGTATTCAAGGCCTTTACGCAATGGGTGGGCACCCAGCTTCAGCCAACTCAAGCAACGGCTGCGCCGGTCCAGCGCGAGCCAGTGGCATCGGCACCGCAGCCTGGCGCGCAGGCAAGTGCGCAACGCGAGTCGATCCAGGACTACCTCAAGCAAAGCCTGGGTGAACTGTTGTTTCTCGACCCTGGGCAGTTGCGCAGTGGCGCGCAGTTCCTGGACCTGGGAATGGACTCGGTCACAGGCACACAATGGATGCGCGGGGTCAGCCGGCACTTTTCCATTCAACTAGCGGCCGACGCGATCTACACCTGGCCCACGCTCAAGTCCCTGGCGGATGAGGTCGATCGCCGGGTGCAGGTTGTACACAGCTCCGATGACTTGCTCGATACGATCCTGAACCAGGTGCAGAGTGGCGCCTTGGCGGCTGACAGCGCTTGCGCAGTGGTCGAAGACGTGTTGGCGCAGCGGTAGCAACCATGACTTTCAATGTCGCAGGTAAGTAACGATGAGAACTGCCTATTTGGCCTCCACCGCCTATGTCTTGGGTGAACAGGCCCATGATTATCGCGACGCGGCTTCTTTCGAGGCGGTGTGCAAGCAACACAGCATGCCCGATTTCGCCAGTGTGTTTGGCTGGGGCACCTACTGGCGTACGACACGCTCGGTCGGCGAACTGCTGGTTGAGTCAGTCGCTGGCACATTGGCCAGCAGCGGCTTACGGGGCTGTGACATTGATGCGCTGGTGGTGTGCAGCAGCAATTTCGAGTCGGGCCAGGTGGTGGACTATCTGCCGCTGCTGCGCGAGCTGCAACTGGCTCGCGCCTTCCCGCTGGGCGTGACATGGGGCGATTGCACCATGCTGTTGGCAGGCCTTGAGGTCGCCCGCGCCCAGGTATTGGCCGGGCTGGACAATGTGCTGGTGGTCTCGGCCAATCGTATCGAAGACGAAGCTTTCCGGTTCCAGCATTACGCGTTGTTCAGTGACGGTGCTGCCAGTTGCCTGGTGACTTCAGGGCGCCGCCGCGGCTTCGAGATGCTCGGCAGCCTGGCCAGGTCAAATGCCGGGCTGGCACACGACCCCAAGGAGGATGACACCCGGCTGTTCCGTGAGGTGCATGAGCAGTTTATGCACCGCCAGCAGATTAATACGGCGGACCTGGAACAGGTGGTGTGCAGCAACGTGTTCCTGCCAGTGCTCAAGATCAAGGAAGGCCGGCAGGGGGTGAGCGGTACACAGTTGTATGTGGATAACGTGACGCGGGTGGGGCATTGTTTTTCCGCTGATTCGCTGATCAACCTGTGCGATTACCAGGCGCGTGCGCAGCAGGTGCATGGCGGCCTGGTGATGTTGACTGCCAATGCCGATGGGCTGCGCTGCCAGACATTGTTGCAACGGGTGAGTGATGCCTGAAACCGGCGGGCTACCTTGGCTGTGTGGGCAAACCTATAACCGCTCATAGGTTTGGTCAGGATCGAATTCTTGTAAGTTGAGAATGATGTGGGGTCGCCTGGCGGCCATTCCTCAAGAATTCTCCAAGGGTCGATACTGAACATGGTCAAAGACTTCGACAGCAATGAGAATGCCGGCAATGCGTCCGGGTCGGATACCCACCCGCATGCTTTCGACATTGCGATTATCGGGCTGGCGGGCCGCTATCCCCAGGCCGAAAATATCGAGGAGCTTTGGGAAAACCTCAAGCTGGGTCGCGATTGCATTACCACGGTCCCTTCGCAACGTTGGGACCACGACGCGATCTATGACCCATCCAAGGGTGTCTCCGGCAAGACCTACAGCAAGTGGGGCGGCTTCCTGCGTGGAGTCGATGAATTCGATCCGCGCTTTTTCAACATTTCACCGCGTGAAGCCGAGATCATGGACCCGCAGGAGCGCCTGTTTCTGCAGTGCGCCTACCACGTGCTCGAGGACGCCGGCTACACACGCCAGAGCTTGAGCGCCAAAGGCCGGGTTGGCGTCTATGTTGGCGTTCAGTACACCGAATACACCGCCTTCAGCACCGCACAGACGCTGGTCGCCGCACTGCCTGCCTCCATCGCCAACCGCGTGTCATTCTTCTGTGATTTTCGCGGCCCCAGCCTCACGCTCGACAGCATGTGCTCATCCTCGCTGACCACTATTCACCTGGCGTGTCAGAGCCTGCGCAGTGGCGAGTCGGAGTACGCCATTGCCGGAGGCGTTAATGTGTCGATCCATCCCAACAAGTACCTGCTGCATGCCCAGGGCCGTTTCGCGTCCAGTGTGGGTTGCTGCAAGACCTTTGGCCAAGGGGGCGACGGCTATGTGCCGGCCGAAGGCGTGGGCGCCGTGTTGCTCAAACCGTTGCCCCAGGCCATCGCCGACGGCGACCGTATCCATGCAGTGATAAAGGGCAGTTCAATCAACCATGGCGGACGGGCGACCGGGTTTACCGTGCCCAAATCGTCGGCCCAGGCCGTGGCCGTGCGTTCGGCGTTGCACCAGGCCGGCCTGGCGTCCAGCGACCTGAGCTACATAGAAGCGCATGGCACCGGCACGGCCCTAGGCGACCTGATCGAAATCGAAGGTTTGCGCACCGTGTTCGAAGCTGACGGCTTTGAACCGCAAACCTGCGCCATCGGCTCGATCAAATCGAATATCGGCCATTGTGAAAGCGCCGCGGGGATAGCCGGCCTGACCAAGGTCTTGTTGCAGCTCAAGCACCGCCAGTTGGTGCCGTCGCTGCACTCCACGCAGCTCAATCGCAATATTGATTTTGCCGGCAGCCCGTTTCACGTCCAACAAACCCTGGAGCCCTGGCTACCCAAGGGCGCCGCCGATGCTGTGCAACCGCGCCGTGCAGGTATTTCGTCATTTGGTGCCGGCGGTTCGAACGCGCACCTGGTGGTCGAGGAGTATTCCCCCCAGGCCCACACCCACGTACCGACGTTGCCGAGCGACGTCCTCATCGTGCTGTCGGCACGCACGCATGAGCGCCTGCAGGCGGTAGCGGCGCTGTTGCTGGGGCGCCTGGAGCAAACGCCACTGGCCTGCGACCTGGCGGGTTTGCATGATCTTGCCTACACCTTGCAGGTGGGCCGCGAAGCCCTGGACGCGCGGGCCGCGTTCACGGCCCAATCAGTGCGGGTGCTCAAGGAACGCTTGGTTGCGTTGGCAGACGGGGCCCAGCATCCCGACGTGCTCATTGGCCAGGCGCTCAAGCCGGTACGCCTGCGTGCGGGCGAAACGGCGGTGCCAGTGCAATCGCCGGCCATGGACGATAACCAGGCGGTGATGCGTCACTGGGTCAGCGGCGGTCAGGTCGAGTGGGCGCAGTTGTATCAAGGGTTCCAGCCGGCCCGAATCAGCCTGCCGCTGTACCCGTTCGTTCGGGAACGCTGCTGGGTGCCACCTGCGCCGCAGACTGCAGTGCTCGGGCGCTTCGCTGCACCCGGCGACGGCCCGCATCCGCTGCTGTCACGACAGATCACGGCAGGTGACAGCCAGCAATTTGAAGCGCAGTTTTGCGGCGACGAATTTTTTCTCGACCACCACCGTGTCAACGGGCGCAAGGTGCTGCCGGGCGTGGTCTACCTCGAAATGGCGCTGGCGGCGCTTTCGCGGGTTTCTGGGCAAGCCGACCTGGCCCTGAACAGCATCCTGTGGGTGCGCCCCTTCGAGTGCTTTAACGATCCAGTCACCCTTACCCTGGCTGTGGAACAGGCTCGTAAGGGCAGCGGTTGGGAGTTCGAGTTCTTTGCCTGGCTTACCCGTGAGCCGGGGGGCGAACCGGTGCGCCAGGTCTATTGCCGCGGCCAGGCGTCGGTGCCTGCAGAGCCCGCCCCCCTGGCCCACCTGGACGTGAACGCACTCGCGGCGCTGGCACAAGGCGCGGCGTCGACCACCGAGTTCTATCGCCATTTTGCCGCCGTGGGTATCGAATATGGCCCTGGCCATCAGGGCCTGCATGCCTTGCGTGGCGGCGCCGAGCAAGTGCTGGGGCATGTGCGCTTGCCAGACTTCCTCAAGCCGGGTGATGAGTTCCGCTTGCATCCTTGTCTGCTCGACAGTGCACTGCAGGCAGCCATGGGTTTCACCACAGGCAGTGAGTCATCGCAAGGGCCCCAGGTGCCTTTCTCCCTGGAGCAATTGACCCTGGGCCGTTCCAGGCGCACACCCGCCTGGGTGAGGCTTACTGCACACACATCGGGTGGCGGTCGTGGCAGCTTTGCCTTCGATGTGGAGGTGTTCGACGCTCAAGGCGAGCCCTGTGTGCATCTGCATGGCCTGCGCTCACGGGTCATGGCACGAGCGCCTGCGCCGCCCAGCCTGGCCTTGATGACACCCGGCCTTGAGGCATTTGTCGAACCTGCTTGGGCCGGCCTTTCACACGCTCACCGGATTTACCTGTGCCCGGGCAGCGAAGCTTACGCCGCCCAGGTTGCCGAGCACTTTCCCCAAGCCCAATGCGTACTGCTCGAATCCGGCGATGATCAGGGGCTGACATTGCCTGAGCGCTACTGCCGGGCCGCGCAAGCATTGAGCGAGCACCTGCGCCAATTACCGCACGACGGGCAAGGTTGCCTGGCGCAACTGGTCGTCGCCGACGACGATAGCTCAGGCCTGTTCGCCGGGTTGTTCGGGCTGCTGCGATCATTTGCCCGCGAGCAAACTTCATTGCGGGTGCAACTGCTCCACCTGCAGCCGGGCGATGCGTTGCCGCCACTGCTGCAGAGCGCCTGCACCGCAGATGCGGAACTCGCCCTGCACCGTCGTGATGGTCAACTGTTCAGCGCCAGCTGGCAGCGCCGGCCTGACGAACAACTGCCGGCCGAGCCGGGTGCCGCGCCGTGGAAACCTACGGGGGTTTACCTGCTCACGGGAGCTTCTGGCGCCCTGGCACGCAGCATCGCGCTGGATATCGCCCGCGCAGCAGAGGGCGTGAGCCTGGTACTGGTGGGGCGTGGAGTGCCGGATGACGACATGGCGGCCCATATCGAACAACTCGAGAGCTTGGGCGCGCAGGTGTTGCATCGCACGGCCGACCTCGCGGACGCGACAGCTTTACGCGCACTTGTGCAGGAAGTATCAGCTCGCGTGGGATCGCTCACGGGGGTGCTGCACATCGCCGGCTGTCGTCAGGATGGGTTGCTCAGGAACAAATCGGCCGAGCACCTGCGCCAGGTGTTGCTGCCCAAGGTTGACGGCCTGTGGAACCTGGACTGCGCGACGCAAGACCAGCCCCTGGAGTTCTTTCTGGCCTTTGCCTCCATCGCGGGTGCCTTGGGGAATGCGGGTCAAAGCGACTATGCCTGCGCCAACGCGTTCATGGATCAATTCGCTGAATATCGTAATCGACAGGTGGCTGACGGCACTCGACAGGGCCATACCATCGCGATCGACTGGCCGCTGTGGGAGGACGGAGGCATGCAGTTGAGCCCTGAGCACATGGGCGCGATGACCAAGGCAACCGGCCTGCGGCCTTTGGCGACGACGCAGGGGCTACAGGTGCTGCGCCATATCATCCACCAAGGCGGCGCACGCTGGTTGGTACTGCCAGGGCAGGGCGCCACCTTCGAGGCACTGGTAGCCGGGCTTGGCGTGGGGGTTGCTGCTGCCGTGGCACCGCGCAGTCAGGTGGACCCAAGCGATACTTTGCGTGGGCTGGTCGGGCAGATCCTCAAAGTCGACGCGCAAGAGATCGACGACACCACGGCATTTTCGGACATGGGCTTTGACTCGGTGATGCTGACCGAGCTGGCAACCGCCATCAATCGCACCTACACACTCGAACTGGGTACCGCGGCGCTGTTTGAGCATCCGACGCTGCAAGCACTGGCGGCGCACCTGCAAGGGGCGCGGACGGCCGAATCGCAGCCGCCGGCACCGGGCTTGACACGGGCGCAGGTTGCCCAGGGCGTGCGGGAAGTGGTCGCCGAGGCCCTCAAAGTGCGTTTGGAGGACATCGGCGATGATGATCCCTGGAGTGACTACGGGATGGACTCGGTGAGCAGTGTCCAAATGACCGGGCTGCTCAACGAACGCTTCGATATCCAATTGGCCGCCGATACGTTCCAGGCTTTTGGCAACGTGGTTGAATTGACCACCGCGATTGCCGACATCCAGGTGGTGATGGCGTGTGCCGATATCGAGCGCCAGCCCAGCGCTGGCGGTGGGGTAATTGCTGATACAGCGCTGCTCGATGAGTTGGTGGCATTGGTGTGTCAATTGTTGAAAACCGTCGCGGGCGATATCGACCCGCACACCGATCTGCATGACTTCGGTTTCGACTCGGTACTGCTGACTCAACTGTTGGCACAGATCAGCAGTACCTACGGCGTCGAACTCGACCCCGGGAGTGTTCTGGAAGATGCGACCGTGGCCGGTTTGGTGGCTCAGGTACAGGCGCAGCGCCATGGCGCAGAGCCGGCTTCGCTGCGGGTGCCGCAGGTGCAGGAGCGCCCGGCTCCTCAACGCGTGGTTACCCTGGCGGAGCCTGAGCAACGGGCCAACCGGCAAAGCCCGGTCGTGGTGCTGTTATCGGCCGGCAGTGCGGCGCAGTTACGGCAGGTGGCGGACAACTTGTTGCACCTGATCGACGGCCAGGCCGACCATGACGTGGACCTGCACACCCTCGCCAGGGTGACCCAGGCCGGCAGTGGCTTGATGCCCGTACGGTTGGGGCTCAGTGTGGTCAGCCTGGAGGCATTGGCCGAGCAGTTGCGCGCCTATCTGCAAACCGATGAGCACAGCGCTTACGCTCAAGTGGGTAACGCCGAGGTCGATGCCAGTGTGCTCAATCGCGTCATGGCATTGCCAGGCCTGGCCGATCAAGTGCAGGGCTGGCTGGATCAAGGCGGCACCTTGCCGTTATTGCAGCTGTGGTCCCAGGGCCTGGACGTGGATTGGCGTTCGCTGGCGGGCGCGGACTCGCCAGCGTCCGCGCTCAGCCGCATGCCTGCGTCGCCGTTGCGTGAGCCCGCCCCGGTCGTGACGCTGCTCAATCACGCTGGCGAGCAAGGGCTCTTCTGTTTCCCCGCCGCGGGTGCGGGCGCGCAGTCTTTTCATGCATTGGCCGCGGCCCTTGGCGATGTCGCGCAGTTGCAGGTGCTGGAGTACCCACCGCTGGATACGCAGGCACCGCCAGATCTGTCGATGCAGCGCATGGTCGCTGCGCATGTTCATACCGTCACCCGTCGCTGCCCCGCTGGTGTCGTCCGTTTGCTCGGACACTCTTTTGGGGCCAGCGTGGCTTTCGAGGTGGCGGTTGAACTCCAGGCACGCGGACGCCAGGTGCAGTTGTTCATGCTCGACAGCTTTTTCTATGTGCCTCAAGAGCTTCAAGGTGAGGTGTTGACCAGCGCGCAGTTGCGCTACTTCCTGGGTGATACACCGCTCTGCGCACGCCTGCTGGACGCCCAGGACAAAGGCGCCGTGGTGTCCCTCAAGCAGGTACGCGAGCTGATGCGTGATGCCAGCCTCAACCAGGGCCCCGCACAGGGTCCGGGTGCATGGCTGGCGGCGCAGATCGCCATGAGTGTCGACTATCGCCCCACCCACACCTTCACCGGCGACACCTGCGTGATCATCGCGGCGCAAAGCATTCTCGGCGCAAGCAGTCTTCCCCACACCCTGGCGCGCTATTGCGCCTACCTGACCGCGAGCCCCCATGTGGCCACGGTGGACGGTGGCCATATGTCGATGCTCAACCCGGGCAACGTCCATACCTTGGCGCGTGCGCTACGCCTGCACCTTGATACACCGGGTGGTAAGTCCCAAGGGCGACGCGCAGGCGAATTCTGAAGGTGGAGCGGCAAGGCTCCGCCTCAAGGGCGCGGCCGTGCCCGGGTTTGAGCAGTTCATAGGAGAAACCAGCGTGTCCATTGTTTTTATGTTTTCAGGACAGGGGTCGCAATACCGTCACATGGGGCGGGCGCTGTATGAGCGGCACGCCGGGTTTGGCCGGCACATGCGCGCGCTGGATGAGGTCGTGCGACAAACCGGCGGGTATTCGGTGCTGGATGGGTTGTATGGCGACCAGCCCCAGGCAGCGGCGCTGGACGACATTCTGGTGACGCACCCGGCCATCTTCATGGTCGAGTATGCGTTGGCGCAGTCGCTGATCGAGCACGGTGTATACCCCGACCATGTACTCGGCTCCAGCCTGGGAGAAGTGGCTGCGGCGGCTGTAAGTGGTGCGCTTGACGCCGAGCAGGCGTTGGGCTTTGTGGTTCGTCAGGCTCGATTATTCCATGAGCATTGCCCGGCGGGAGGGATGACCGCCGTACTGGCCGATATCGCCGTGTTCGAGCAATTGCAGGCCGACGGCATCGAGGTTGAGCTGGCGGCGATCAACTATCCGCAACATCTGGTCATCAGCGGGACAGTCTCTGCATTGGCTGCGGCGCAAATGCAGTTGGCGCGGCGCAACGTGGTGTTTCAGAGGCTTGATGTGAACCGCCCATTTCATTCTTCGCACATGGATCCATTGCGCGACGCATTCATTCAAACCAGCCAGGCATTGCAACTGCGCACACCGCGGATGGGCTATGTCTCGTCAACCCTTGGCGGCCCCGTCAGCCAGTTCGCCCCCGAGCACCTGTGGCATGTGGTGCGCTCGACACTGCAGTTGGCCCCCGCCATTGAATACCTTGAAGGCCTGGGCCCCCATGAATACCTCGACGCCGGCCCGTCCGGATCGATGGCCAATTTCGCCAAACGCTGTCGCAGTGCCCACTCGGCATCCACCGACAGCCTCATTCTGAGTCCCTTCGATACCTCGGCACGCTCCTTCGAGCGGCGCATCACTTCTTCGGCACAGCGCGTTGTCAGCGCGGAGATCATGGCTATGAAACAAAGCAAAACGGTGTACATGTTTCCCGGGCAAGGCTCGCAGTTTCGCGGAATGGGTGAGGGCTTGTTCGAACGCTTTGCCGAACTGACGGCCTGTGCCGATCGCGTGCTGGGCTACTCGATCCGTGAGCTGTGCGAAAACGATCCGCGCAACGAACTTGGCCAGACCCGCTTCACCCAACCTGCCCTGTATGTGGTCAATGTACTGTCGTACCTGGCTCAGGCTGGCGATGCCGCGCCCCCCGACTATGTGCTCGGGCACAGCCTCGGCGAGTTCTGCGCTTTGTTTGCCGCCGGCGCCTATGACTTCGAAACCGGATTGCGCCTGGTCAAGCGGCGCGGCGAACTCATGTCCGAGGCCACCGGGGGCGGCATGTCGGCTGTGCTGAATCTGGATCTTGCGACGATCAAACAGGTGTTGCGCCAGGCTGGGAGTACACAGCTGGATTTCGCCAACTTCAATGCCCCGCAACAGACCGTATTGGCCGGACCGCTCGACGCACTGGAAAGCGTGCGTACGCAGATTGAAGACGCCTCGGGTATTTGTGTCGCGTTGAATGTCAGCGCGCCTTTCCACTCCCGCTACATGCGTGGCGCCCAAGAAGCGTTTGCGGCTGAGCTGGCCCGTGTGACCTTCAAGCCCCTGACGCTGCCGGTGATCGCCAATGTCGACGCACGCCCTTATGAGCAGGAAGCTATCGCCAGCCAGTTGGCGCGGCAAATGACGTCATCGGTGCAGTGGGTCGAAAGCATCGAGTATTTACTGCAGGCCGGCATCACCCAGTTCAAGGAGATCGGCCCCGGCAATGTATTGACCAATCTGCAAGCGAAAATCGAAAAAAACCGTTCGCCAGCCCAGCCAGTCGTGGCATCTGCCGTGGTTGCACCGCTGCCTTTGGCTGCGCGGCATGACGACGGCGTGCCGGGCCTGGCGCTGACAGCCGAGGGGTTGGGGAGCGCCGCATTCCGCCAGGCCTACAACCTGCGGTATGCCTATATGGCCGGTGGCATGTACAAGGGCATCGCGTCGGTGGAACTGGTGGTCAAGCTTGTCAACTCAGGGTATCTGGCGTTCTTCGGCGCGGGCGGCTTGAGTACCGCAGCGGTCGAACAGGCCATTGTCGAAATCGCTCAACGCACCCAACCGCGCGCTTTCGGCATGAACCTGGTCTGCAACCTGTCCAACCCCCACAAGGAAATCGAGCTGGTCGAGTTGTTCATGCGTAAAGGCGTTACGGTGATAGAAGCCGCGGCCTTCATGCAAATCACCCCGGCGCTGGCGCTGTACCGGTTGCGCGGCCTGATCAAGGTGGGTGACCGGATCGAGGCGCGCCACCGGATCGTCGCCAAAGTCTCGCGGCCGGAGGTGGCCCAGCAGTTTCTTGATCCGGCACCTGCGCGGGTGGTGGAAAAGCTGCTTGCGCAAGGGCTGGTGACGCCCGAGCAGGCGCAGTGGGCGCAGTCGGTGCCGATGGCGGACGATCTGGTCGTAGAGGCCGATTCCGGTGGGCATACCGACATGGGCGTCACCGTGGTCTTGCTGCCGACGATCATCCGTTTGCGTGACAGCCTATGCCAGGCTGCCGGGTATACCGAACGGGTACGGGTGGGGGCCGCAGGCGGCATCGGCTCACCCGAGTCTGTGGCGGCGGCCTTCATGCTGGGGGCCGACTTTGTGGTGACCGGTTCGATCAACCAATGCACGCCCGAGGCCGGTACCAGCGATGTGGTGAAGACTCTGCTGCAGGACATCAACGTGCAGGACACCGATTACGCGCCTGCCGGTGACATGTTCGAACTGGGTGCCAGGGTACAGGTACTCAAGCGCGGGGTGTTTTTCCCGGCACGGGCCAACAAACTCTACGACCTGTGGCGTCGTTACGACTCATTGGCCGAGCTGGATGAAAAGACCGCCCGGCAGATTCAGGACAGTTTCTTCAAGCGTAGCTTTGATGAAGTCTTCGAAGAAACGCGTGCCTACTACAGCAAGGTTGCGCCGCAGGAAATCGACAAGGCTCTTAGCAACCCCAAGCACAAAATGGCGCTGGTGTTCCGCTGGTATTTCATTCACAGCACACGCTTGGCCATGACTGGCAGCGAGGCGCAGCGCGTTGATTACCAGGTGCATTGCGGGCCCTCGATGGGCGCGTTTAACCAATGGGTCAAGGGTACCGACCTGGAGGACTGGCGCAACCGGCACGTCGACCTCGTGGCCGAGCGGCTGATGAACGCCGCCGCCGCTTATTTGAACACCCGCTTGCGCGCCATGCTGACGCCCGCAGCGCCGGCGCAGACGGAGGGGCGGCCCGCCTACGAGGGCGCCCCCTTACGCATCGCCGGGAGTGTGCGGACATGAAGAATCGACTGTCATCCTTGATTCGTCGTCTGGCCGGGCACACGCACACTGAGGGAGGCGTCGGCGATGCCGCGGAGGCCGGCAAGCATCGTCACCCCGGTGATATCGCGATCATCGGGATGGCCTGCCGGGTACCGGGCGCGGGCGACTACCAGCAGTTTTGGGAGAACCTGGCGAACGCGCGGGACAGCGTCACGGAGATTCCGGCGAGCCGTTGGGATTGGCGAGCATTCTGGGGCGACCCCACGAGTGAAGACGATAGAAGTCACGCACGTCACGCCGGGTGCATCGATGCGGTCGATGCGTTCGACGCACGCTTCTTCGGCATCGCGCCTGCCAGTGCGCGGATCATGGACCCCCAGCAACGCATCATGCTGGAGCTGAGCTGGGCCTGCCTTGAAGACGCAGGCGTGGTGCCGTCCGCGCTGGCCGGCTCGCGCACCGGGGTGTTCGTTGCCGCGTTCAATTATGACTACAAGCAACTGCTGGAAAGCGCCGGGTTGCCCATCGATGCCCATCACTCCACGGGCAACGCAGCGGCCGTGATTGCCAACCGTATTTCGCACTTCTACGACCTTCACGGCCCCAGCGTGCTGGTGGACACCGCCTGTTCCGGTTCGCTGAGTGCCATCCATCATGCCGTGCAGTCACTGCGCCTGGGTGAAACCGAGCTGGCCCTGGCTGGCGGGGTCAACCTGCTGCTGACACCAACCCGGCATATCGCGTTTGCGAAAACCGGCATGTTGTCCCCCACGGGGGCCTGCAAGAGTTTTGATGAAGCGGCGGACGGATATGTGCGCAGCGAGGGCGCCGGTTTGCTGCTGCTCAAGCCCCTGGCCAAGGCGCTGGCGGACGGTGATCCGATCCACGGCGTGATCAAGGGCAGCGCGGTCAATCACTGTGGCAAGACCCATACGCTGACCTACCCCAGCTCTGCGGCACAGGCGCAGGTGATAGAGCAGGCGCTTGGGGATGCGCACATTCCGGCGTCGAGTGTCAGTTATATCGAAGCCCATGGCACCGGCACCCCCAAGGGTGACCCTATCGAGATCCAAGGCCTGCGCCAGGCATTTTGCCCGCAGGCAAGCGAACCGCAGACCTGTGGGGTGGGCTCGGCCAAATCCAATATCGGCCATTTGGAGGCGGCGGCGGGCGTCGCGGGGGTGATCAAGGTCTTGCTCTCGTTCAAGGCCGGGCAACTGGCTCCCCTTTGCCATTTTTCTGCACTCAGTTCGCGGATCGATCTGCAAGGCAGTCCCTTCTACCCGGTGACCCGCCTGCAGCCTTGGGAACCAGCGTCAGGGGTACGCAGGGCAGGGGTCAGTTCCTTCGGATTCGGGGGGACCAACGGTCACCTTATCTTGGAACAACCTCCCGCGTGTGCCGAGGTCGACGTGGCGGCCCGTCCCGGCTGGCTCATCGCATTATCGGCCAAGACACCGGCCAGCTTGCGCCGCCAATGCAGCGCGTTGCATGACTGGCTGCAGGGTGCCGGCGCATCTGCCAGCCTGGCGCAACTCAGCCAGGCATTGCTCACCGGCCGCGAACACCTGGCCTGCCGGCAGGCCTGGGTGGTCAGTGATCGCGACACGCTGACTGCTCAACTACTGGCTGCCTCGCAGGCCGAGGTCCAGGCACCTGAGATGGACGAGGAGGGCGCAGCGGTGCGCCAACTTGATGCCGCACGCCTGATCAAGGCACTGCCGACGCTGGCACACGAGCCGTCGGCCTACCTGGCCCACCTGCAAACGCTGGCCGAGCATTATTGCTGCGCGGTGCCGGTGAAGTTCAGCGTGCTGTTCAGTGACCAGACGCGCCACCACCTGGGCCTGCCGAGTTACCCGTTCGCCCGTGACCGCTTCTGGTTGCCGACCGCGCCGACCGATCTGCTGGAGTACCGCCTGCAACGGCATGACCCGTCGATTGGTGACCATGTGATTGCCGACCAGCATCGGGTCGCCGGGGCTGTGACGCTGGCGGTCGCGGCTCGCGCCTGGGGGGCGCTGCCGGCGGGGGG
>NZ_SPKO01000034.1:206989-209180 GCF_023127795.1 Pseudomonas sp. W2Jun17
CAGGTGGCGTGGCTGCAGGCCCTGGACGTGCCGCTACAGGGTGCGCTGCTGCGTGTGAGCCTGCGACCAGCAAGCGCCGGGGCAACCGATTTCGAGGTGCGCGTCGAGGGCCTGGTGCATCCGTTGTGCAGCGGCACACTGGCGCCCGGCCAGACTGATGAGGTGCGGCGTGACGTGCATGCGTTGAGGCGGGCTCACCCTGACGCCTGGCTGACGCGGGAGGTGCTGTATGAGCAATTACGCAACGTCGGCATGGCATATGGGCCAACATACCGGGTGTTGCAGGACAGCCACCTGCAAGGTGATCAATCGTTGCTGGCGTTGGTCGTGGTGCCTGCGGGTGCGGCCGATGACCTGCCGTTTTCTCCCGCCGCTGTCGATGCGGCTTTTCAAGCAGCGGTGCTTTTGGCCATACGTCAATCCGGTGAGCAAGCCAGGCTGGGATTTTCGGTCGGCCAGTTGCAGCTGTCGGCTCCGTTGCCTGAGCGCTACTGGGTGCATGTCAGCGCTGCCACGACGGGCGCACAGCAGTGCCGATTCAATATTGAATGGATCGCCGAGGGCGGACGCGTTTGCGCCACGGCCAAAGATTTTGTACTCAAGGCCGCCCCAGTCCAACAAGAGCAATCGCCCAAGGCCAAGGTCCACAGCGTCGAATGGCGTGTGCTGCACCCTGTTGAAGAAGGGCATGCAGAGGCACAGCGCCGCACGTTGATTATCAGCGCCGACCCGGCACAGGCACAGGCCTGGTCAGCTGGCAGCACCCAGGCCAGCGTGCTGGCAGGCCAATCGGATTGGTCGGCAGAGCAATGGCGGGACGCGCTCGGCAATGCCGGCGCTTTCGAACGCCTGATCTGGCTGGCCCCGATCCCGAGCGGCGAAGCCTGGTCTGCGCAGGCTGCCACTGCTGCGCAGGAACACGGGGTAATGGCGCTGTTCGCGCTGTGCCAGGGGCTGTTGATGCTGAAGGTGCGCGAGCACCCGCTGGAGTTGCTGGTGGTGACTCGCCAGGCACTGCAGGTGCTGCCGGGCGAGCGCCATGACCCCACGCATGCGCCCGTGCACGGTCTGGCGGGCACGCTGGCGAACGAGTGCCCAACGTGGAAGGTCCGCGTGGTGGACCTGCCCCTGGCGCCGATGGCGGCTTCACCGTCGCTTGCGCCACTGGCTGCCCTGCCGGTAGGCGCGAGCGGGGCGTGGCGCGAAGGTCAGTGGTATTGCCAGGTGCTGCGGGAGGTCAATTATTGCGCGGCGCCTCCGGTCTACCGAAAGGGTGGGTGCTACATCATCATCGGTGGTGCCGGCGGGATCGGTGTGGCCTGGACGCGACGCCTGATCGTCGATTACCAGGCTCAGGTGTACTGGATAGGCCGGCGACCTCTGGACGAAAACATCCGCGCCGACATCGAGCGTCTGGCGAGTGAAGGGCCGGCCCCGATTTACCTGCCTGCCGATGCGGGCGATCCGCAAGCATTGCGCGAGGCTCTGGACTGGGTGCACGGCCAGCACGCCCAGGTGCATGGCGTGATCCATGCAGCCATGGTCATGCGGGGCAAGAGTGTTCAACGTATGAGCCGCGACGAGTTCAGCCAGGTGCTGGCGGCAAAGGTCGCTACCGGCGCGGCGCTGGAGCAGGCGCTGCAACGACCGCCCTTGGATTTCCTGGTGTTTTTCTCCTCGATCAATGCCTTCGAGCGATCGCCCAATCAGAGCAACTATGCAGCCGGGTGTTGTTTCATCGATGAACTGGGCGGCTATTTGGCGCAGCACTTGCCTTGTGCGGTCGCCGTTATCGACTGGGGTTACTGGGCGGACGCAGGCGCATTGGCCGGTTCGCCTGCGCTGCAAGTGCTACGTGAGAAAACAGGCGCCGGCTTGATCGGTTTGTCGGCGGCAATGGAGGTGGTTGACCTGGCGTTGTCTCGGCCATGGCTGCGCGTTGCAGGGACGGGGCGGGAGGCGCGCACGCCGCTGGCATTGGAATGCCCGCGGCAACTGATCAGCGTGATGCCGTGCGAAACACAACGGATGGCAAACATGCTCGCGCTGTTTGCCATGGCCGTCGAAGGTCGTGGCTCGCTGCAATTGCGTGGCGGGCTGATGCTGGAGCCTTTGCAGACACTATTGTGCCAGGTGCTGTTGGTGCAATTGCAGGCAGCCGGGCTGTTCGACCAACCCACACCGCAGACCA
>NZ_SPKO01000035.1:0-1149 GCF_023127795.1 Pseudomonas sp. W2Jun17
CGGTGATCTTGACGGTCTGGGTGCTCTTATCGATGAACACGTCATCGGTAGGAGCAGGCACAGTCACGGTGCCGACGGTGTCGCCCGCTTTGATGGTGATCGACGAGCCGTTGTCGAGTTTCAACGTGACGTCGGTACCGGCCTTGTTGCTCAAGGTTGCGGTATAGGTGATTTGGCCACCTTCGTTAACGGCACTAGGCGCTGTCAGGGTGACAGTAGTCGTGTTGTCGGTACCCGGTGTGTCCGTCACGGTGGTGTTCACCGCCGTAGTACCCGGCACCAGATTTTCAAAGTGCTCGCCGCCAGTCACGCCTTTGATGGCTGTGGTGACGGTTTGATCGCCCTTGTACACGTCATCAGGAGCAATAACCGAAACGCTACCGCTCGACTGATTCACACCGATGGTGATGGTTTCGCCATTGTCCAAAGTGACGGTCAGCGGGTTGGTGATGTTGGTCACCGGGGCGCCGTTTTTATCCACCAGGCTGGCGGTGTAGACGATATTGCCGCCTTCGCCCACGGTAGTCGTGGCGGTCAGTACAACATCGACCTTATCGATGGTGTCGTTGATGGTGGTGGTCGCACCGTTGCCTGCAACTTCCAGTTTTTCGAAGTTGCCGCCGGAAGCGTCGGTGATCTTGACCGTCTGCGTGCTCTTATCGATAAACACGTCATCGGTCGGTGCCGGGACGGTCACAGTGCCGACGGTGTCGCCGGCTTTGATAGTGATGCTTGAGCCGTTGTCGAGTTTCAGCGTGACGTCGGTACCGGCCTTATTGCTCAAGGTCGCGGTGTAGGTGATCTGGCCACCTTCATTAACGACACTTGGCGCAGTCAGTGTGACAGTCGTTGTGTTATCGGTACCCGGAGTGTCCGTAACGGTGGTGTTTACTGACGTAGTACCTGGAACCAGATTTTCAAAGTGCTCGCCACCGGTCACACCCTTGATAGCGGTGGTGACGGTCTGGTCGCCTTTGTAGACATCATCCGGTGCCAAGACCGAGACAGTGCCGCTGGTTTCATTCACACCAATGGTGATGGTCTTGCCATTGTCCAAAGTTACGGTCAGCGGGTTGGTGATGTTGGTCACCGGCGCACCGTTTTTATCCACAAGGCTGGCGGTGTAAACGATATTGCCGCCTTCACCGA
>NZ_SPKO01000036.1:0-34861 GCF_023127795.1 Pseudomonas sp. W2Jun17
CTTCAACCACTTGCGCTTAAGATCTCTCCGAAGCGGGAGGCGAATTCTACAGGGATTTGCATGTGCGTCAACCCCATTAAATCAAAAAACTCAAAACTCCCATTTGACCTGCCGTGCACCAGGCCTGGAGCCTCTGTGAATCTCTATATATAGAGAAGGGAGCCAGCGCATTGCCCGCACTGGATCCTCCTGACGCAAAAAACAACCTGCAACAAATGCCAGGCTATCAACAGATAGCAGGATTCAGATCGAAGGAAATGCAGCAGAGAGAAAAGCGGATGTCTTGTAGATAGCACTAAACGCCATGGCAGGCGTTCAGTCTATAAAGATGGTGTCCCAGGGCCGGTTCGAACGGCCAACCTTCCCCTTAGGAGGGGGATGCTCTATCCAATTGAGCTACTGGGACAAATGACAAGCGCGTCGCGGATGAGACCAGCGACAGACGGCGTGCATATTAACGGTCGAGGTAGTTTTTGTCATGTCGTCCTTAGGCATTTTGCTTGTAGGGCGATCCTTGCACATATCTTTATAGCTTCACCCAGTAAACACGGGGACTTGCAGTGATCGTGCAAATTGCATTACCTCAAAATGCCATCATTGCAAACTGCAACCCGAAACCACCACATAGGCAAATCAACTAATTGATTTTAAAGGGAAAATAGTTTGGCACGGCATCTGCAATGTTCTTTGCATAAACCAAGCGAACCAAGCACCGCGGAGAACATGACCATGAATAGCATCCTACTATTAGCTCTCAATGCCGTAGCCCTGGCCGCACTGGTGATATTTCATTTCCAGCCAGTCAATACTCAAGATGCCGCACTGGCCAGCCAAGCAGTTCCCCATCATCTGCAACAACGCCCCCAGCTGGCGGTAGTCACTGCTACCGAGCAGTCACCCGTTCTCCTGACCCAAGAAACACAAGCAGCACCTACATCCGAGCACTGGGTTTTCTGAGATAACTATCAATGTCCAAACCTGCCTGGCTTTTTCTATGCTTGACCCTCATGGCAGGCTTTCTGGCCCTCGCTACTGACTCCTCTGGAGTTCAAGCCACCGCCTTCATCGTCAGCGCCGTGTTTGGTAGCCTACTGATGTTGGCCCTCATCGCCGGTCGCCGAATCAAGTTCGATCCATTGCTGCGCTAACCCCCTCCCCCCCTACCTTATGTCGAATCACCCTAGCAAATCGGCAAACTGCCACTAGGCTTAAGACTGAGGGCAAAAGGCCATATTGCGCTGCGCCCTTCAACCCAGATGCGCCGTAGCCCTGGGCGTTGATGGACTAGCACTGCATCAGCGCCAAAGTTTTCAAACCAGTCCGCAAAAATGCAATTCAGTACTGGCACAAAGCCTTTAGGCGGTTCAATATTTGTCACAGAATTGACGCCAATGAAATGGCAAATCTGAGGCATGATGCGGCCTCTTTGCAATTCGGGTTGAACTTTGGTCGTGAGCCTTGTCTTAACACTCATCTTGCGGCCAATTCCAGAAACCGCTCCCCTGAACTAACCGGTTAAATATATGCGCCCATTGAAACAGGCAATTTATTCCAGCCGTACGGCTGACAAATTCGTCGTACGTCTGCCAGACGGAATGCGGGAACGCATTGCCGAGGTGGCTCGCAATCATCACCGCAGCATGAACTCTGAAATCATCGCACGCCTGGAACAAAGCCTTATTCAGGAAGGTGCCTTGGGTGAAGAGTTGAGCATGCGCCTGGATAGCCCGGAGCTGTCACTGCACGAACGCGAACTGCTGCAGCGTTTTCGTCAGCTCTCCCACCGCCAGCAAAACGCCCTCGTCTCGCTTATCGCTCACGATGTTGAGGCGGCCGCAGAAGCCAATTGATTGACACTGAAAGCCGAAGCCAGCCATGTGCTGGCTTTTTTTTGCCTGAATTTTGGAGATGGGGAGCAAAGCGGGGGCAGACATGCCCCCGCAGAAAGGATCAGAGCAGGAAGATCGTTGCCAGGCCCAGGAAGATGAAGAAGCCACCACTGTCAGTCATGGCAGTAATCATCACGCTGGCTCCCATGGCGGGATCGCGACCAAGGCGCGCGAGGGTCATAGGGATCAACACCCCCATCAAGGCAGCCAGCAGCAGGTTGAGGGTCATGGCGGCCGTCATCACTACGCCCAAGGACCAACTGCCATAAAGGAGATAGGCCACCACACCAATCACTCCACCCCACACCAGGCCGTTGATAAGGCCCACAGCCAGCTCCTTGCGCAGTAGGCGTGAAGAGTTGGCCGTACTCACCTGATCCAGCGCCATGGCCCGCACGATCATGGTGATGGTCTGGTTACCGGAGTTACCGCCGATACCCGCCACAATCGGCATCAACGCTGCCAATGCCACCAGCTTTTCGATTGAACCTTCAAACAACCCGATGACACGAGACGCGATAAATGCCGTGATCAGGTTAACCGCCAGCCAGGCCCAGCGGTTATGCAGAGAACGCCAGACTGACGCAAAAATGTCTTCCTCTTCACGCAAACCCGCCATGTTGAGGACTTCGGTTTCACTCTCTTCACGGATCAAGTCAACGATTTCATCGATGGTCAGACGACCGATCAACTTGCCGTTCTTGTCGACCACCGGAGCCGAGATCAAGTCGTAACGCTCAAAGGCCTGGGCCGCGTCGTAGGCATCTTCGTCAGGATGGAAGCTGACGGTATCGCTGGCCATCAGGTCAGCTACTTTCTTCTCTGGATCATTTACCAGCAGGCGCTTGATCGGCAACACGCCTTTGAGAATTCCCTCGTAGTCGACCACGAACAGCTTGTCGGTATGGCCCGGCAGCTCTTTGAGGCGACGCAAGTAACGCAGTACCACTTCCAGACTGACGTCTTCGCGGATGGTGACCATCTCGAAATCCATCAGCGCACCGACCTGGTCCTCGTCATAGGACAGCGCCGATCGCACGCGCTCACGCTGCTGCGTATCGAGCGCCTCCATCAACTCATGAACAACATCCCGGGGCAGCTCAGGTGCCAGGTCGGCCAGTTCGTCCGCATCCATCTCCTTGGCGGCGGCCAGGAGCTCATGATCATCCATGTCGGCGATCAGCGTTTCACGGACCGAGTCAGACACCTCCAGGAGGATGTCACCGTCGCGATCGGCCTTGACCAACTGCCAAAGGGTCAGTCGATCATCCAGCGGCAAAGCTTCGAGGATGTAGGCAACGTCGGCGGAGTGCAGGTCATCGAGCTTGCGTTGTAACTCGACGAGGTTTTGCCGGTGAACCAGGTTTTCAACGCGGTCGTGGTTCGGACCTTCCTGGCGGTGCGTGAGGTCTTCGACCACGCGCTGGCGCTGCAGCAGCTCGATGACTTGAGCCAGACGATCCTGCAGGCTTTCTTGTGTTTTCTTTACTTCTACTTCGGTCATAGGCGAACTCCACTCCCAGCAGCGGGGCACGCCGGAAGGATCAATCAGTCAATTCATGATTGGTAAAACGGGGTACTGAGTCACTACTGGGTAAGTCCATGGAGGTATTCCACAAGCCCCGACGGGGCTGACGGGAGCATGATACACCGCCCGGCCGTTTTAAACGTTAAAAAACTGGAAAGAACAAGCGCTTGCGAGCCAATGTTCAGTATTGGCTGCACCTATAGAAATGCGACGACACGCAGGAGAGGGGAAACACATGGGAAAGATAAAAAGACCCACACCAGGATAAAACCTACATAAACCCCAGACGGCAAAAAGCCCGCACTAGGCGGGCTTTTTGTTTGTATGGTGCACTCGACAGGATTCGAACCTGTGACCGCTCGGTTCGTAGCCGAGTACTCTATCCAGCTGAGCTACGAGTGCAGATTGTGTTTTTAGACCAGATCACAACTGGTTGAAGCCGAGCTACCTGCATCGCTGCAACTAACTCTTAAATGGTGCACTCGACAGGATTCGAACCTGTGACCGCTCGGTTCGTAGCCGAGTACTCTATCCAGCTGAGCTACGAGTGCATTTGTTGCCGCGCATTATAGGCCGTTCAATCTCTATGTAAAGCTATTTTTTCGAGTATTTTCAACAACTTACCGAAAAAACCAGATTGCAACGTACTAAGCAAATAATGGCGGAGAACGGGGGATTCGAACCCCCGACACCCTTTTGAGGTGTACTCCCTTAGCAGGGGAGCGCCTTCGGCCACTCGGCCAGCTCTCCGCAACACGGGGCGTATATTAACCACGTTCATCCCCGTTTGCAAACATAAAAAACGATAAAAATTAAAGGCTTGGTTCTTCGTCCTTCTCTTTCTTGATCCGCAGGTAGATTTCCTCGCGGTGAACCGCTACCTCTTTTGGAGCGTTAACCCCAATACGCACTTGATTGCCTTTGACGCCGAGCACGGTCACGGTGATTTCGCCATCACCGATAATCAGGCTTTCTGCGCAACGACGAGTCAGAATCAGCATGCCTTTCTCCTCACGCATTTCAGTTCAGGAACAACAGTCTGCAAAAAAAAGGCATTCGACCTACAACCCAAAAGCCGTAGCCCTACACACCTAAGTATTGTCGAGCCCACGCAAAAGAACATGCGCCCCACAAAAAAATGAAAGGCGCGGTAAACCGCGCCTTCCTGGCAACACATCACTCGCCCTGTCGGGCCGGAGCGTCAAGCTCAAAAGCGGTATGCAGCGCGCGTACAGCCAGTTCCAGGTACTTCTCTTCGAGCACTACCGAGACTTTGATTTCCGAAGTGGAAATCATCTGGATGTTGATACCCTCCTTGGCGAGGGCCCCGAACATACGGCTGGCAACGCCGGCATGGGAACGCATGCCCACCCCTACGATCGATACCTTGGCAATCTTGGTATCGCCGACCACTTCACGGGCGCCAATCTCGCTCGCTGTGTTCTGCAGGATTTTCAATGCCGCATCGTATTCGTTGCGGTGCACGGTGAAGGTGAAATCGGTGGTGTTATCGTGCGAAACGTTCTGCACGATCATGTCGACTTCAACATTCGCATCGCTGACAGGACCCAGAATCTTGAAAGCCACGCCCGGGGTGTCTGGCACGCCACGGATCGTCAGCTTGGCTTCATCGCGGTTGAAAGCGATGCCGGAAATGATCGGCTGTTCCATGGATTCCTCTTCATCAATAGTAATGAGGGTGCCCGGACCCTCCTTGAAGCTGTGCAATACGCGCAGCGGAACGTTGTACTTGCCGGCGAACTCCACCGCGCGAATCTGCAGCACCTTGGAACCAAGGCTGGCCATTTCCAGCATTTCTTCAAAGGTGATCTTGTCCAGGCGCTGGGCCACTGGCACGACGCGCGGGTCAGTGGTGTAGACGCCATCCACGTCGGTATAGATCTGGCATTCGTCAGCCTTGAGCGCTGCCGCCAGTGCCACACCCGTGGTGTCAGAACCGCCACGCCCGAGGGTGGTGATGTTGCCTTGCTCGTCCACACCTTGGAAACCCGCTACAACTACCACGCGCCCAGCCTTCAGATCAGTACGAATTTTCTGATCATCAATCTGCAGGATACGCGCCTTGGTGTGCGCGCTGTCGGTGAGAATGCGCACCTGGCTGCCCGTGTAGGACACCGCCGGCACGCCACGCTTGTTCAGAGCCATGGCCAACAGCGCAATGGTTACCTGCTCGCCCGTGGACACAATCACATCCAGCTCACGTGGCAACGGCTGTTGATCCCCACTGATAGCCTTGGCCAGGTCGATCAGGCGATTGGTCTCGCCGCTCATGGCTGACAGCACCACAACCAGGTCATCGCCGGCATCGCGGAATTTCTTAACCTTGTCGGCGACCTGCTCGATTCTTTCTACAGAGCCGACCGAGGTGCCTCCAAATTTCTGTACGATCAAAGCCATTTCCAAGCCGCCTCAGCCCGTAAAGGGGCGCCTAATATCCAATCCACCCGCACTGAACAAGCCCGTGACTAGACCACGGGCCGATTAACAGTGCCTTAAATACCTGCCTCGACAAACGGCACGGTCAAGGCCAGGCCCGCATCCAGGGCACCGGCATCTACACCACCGCCTTGTGCCATGTCCGGACGACCACCGCCCTTGCCGCCCACTGCCGCAGCGGCTTGCTTCATCAAATCACCGGCCTTGAGTTGGCCAGTCAGGTCTTTGGTTACACCGGCAACCAGAACGACCTTATCCTCATGGACACTGCCGAGCAGGATCACTGCGCGGCCGAGCTTGTTCTTCAACTGATCGACCAAGGCCAACAACGCCTTGCCGTCCTGACCGTCCAGGCGCGCCGCCAGAACTTTCACATCCTTGACGTCAACCGCCGAGGCCGACAGATCATCGCCCGCAGCGCTGGCCGCCTTGGCCTGCAACTGCTCCAGCTGTTTCTCCAGCGCACGGTTGCGCTCCAGCACGGCAGACAGTTTGTCGATCAGATTGTCACGGCTGCCCTTGACCAGGCTGGCCGCTTCCTTGAGTTGTTCTTCGGCGGCATTGAGGTAAGCCAGGGCCGCAGCACCGGTCACCGCCTCGATACGACGCACACCGGACGCCACACCACCTTCGCTGATGATTTTCAGCAGGCCGATATCGCCGGTACGGTTAGCGTGGATACCACCACACAGCTCGACCGAGAAGCTACCACCCATGCTCAGCACGCGAACTTCGTCGCCGTACTTCTCGCCAAACAACGCCATGGCGCCCTTGGCCTTGGCGGTTTCGATGTCAGTTTCTTCAGTTTCTACCGGCGTGTTCTTGCGCACCTCGGCATTGACAATATCTTCCAGCGCCTTGATCTGCTCAGGCTTGATTGCTTCAAAGTGGCTGAAGTCAAACCGCAGGCGCTGGCTGTCGACCAACGAGCCCTTTTGCTGAACATGCTCGCCCAGCACTTGACGCAAGGCAGCGTGGAGCAAGTGAGTGGCCGAGTGGTTCAACGCAGTTGCGTGCCGTACGTCGGCATCGACCTGGGTATCCACTGGCGCGCCGACGGTCAGGCTGCCCAGCACCAACACACCGTGATGCAGGAAAGCACCGCCGGTCTTGGTGGTGTCGCGCACCTCGAAACGGCCGGACGTCGAGCTGAGGAAACCACAATC
The DNA here is from genome assembly GCF_023127795.1 of Pseudomonas sp. W2Jun17. NCBI lineage: Bacteria > Pseudomonadati > Pseudomonadota > Gammaproteobacteria > Pseudomonadales > Pseudomonadaceae > Pseudomonas > Pseudomonas sp. W2Jun17. Next base: position 7,041 of record NZ_SPKO01000036.1, read on the forward strand.
ACCAATCTGGCCACCTGACTCGGCGTAGAACGGGGTCTGGTCCAGCACCACCACGGCTTCTTCGCCTTCGCTCAATACATCGACCGACTTGCCGTCTTTATAGATGGCAACGATCTTGGCCGAGCCGGCGGTAGCCTTGTAGCCGATGAACTCGGTGGGCACGTCAACCTTGACCAGGGTGTTGTAGTCCAGGCCAAAGGAGCTGGCGGAACGCGCACGCACACGCTGGGCTTCCATCTCACGCTCAAACCCGGCTTCATCGATGGTCAGCTCGCGTTCACGGGCGATATCGGCGGTCAGGTCCATCGGGAAACCGTAGGTGTCGTAAAGCTTGAACACCACGTCGCCCGGTACCACAGAGCCTTTGAGCTCAGCCAGGTCCTGCTCGAGAATCTTCAGGCCGTGCTCCAGTGTCTTGGAGAACTGCTCCTCCTCGGCCTTGAGTACGCGCTCGATATTGCTCTGCTGCTGCTTGAGTTCCGGGAAGGCATCGCCCATCTCGGCAACCAGTGCAGCCACGATTTTGTAGAAGAAGCTGCCGGTGGCACCCAGCTTGTTACCGTGACGGCAGGCGCGACGGATGATGCGACGCAGCACGTAGCCACGCCCTTCATTGGACGGCAACACACCATCGGCAATCAGGAAGCCACAGGAACGGATGTGGTCCGATACCACTTTGAGCGACGACTGGCCTTCATTGGTGCAACCAATGGCCGCAGCCGAAGCGCTCAGCAGGTTGGTGAACAGGTCGATTTCATAGTTGGAATGAACGTGCTGCATGACCGCACTGATCCGCTCCAAGCCCATGCCGGTGTCCACCGACGGCGCCGGCAGCGGATGCAACACGCCATCGGCGGTGCGATTGAACTGCATGAACACGTTGTTCCAGATTTCGATGTAACGGTCACCGTCTTCATCCGGCGAGCCGGGTGGGCCACCCCAGATGTCCGCACCGTGATCGTAGAAGATCTCGGTGCAAGGGCCGCACGGGCCGGTATCGCCCATGGTCCAGAAGTTATCGGAAGCGTAAGGCGCACCCTTGTTGTCGCCGATGCGAATCATGCGCTCGGCAGGTACACCGATTTGCTGGGTCCAGATGTCATAGGCTTCGTCGTCCGTCGCGTAGACGGTAACCCAGAGTTTTTCCTTGGGCAGTTTCAGCACGCCGGTCAGGAAGGTCCAGGCGAAGGTAATCGCATCCTTCTTGAAATAGTCGCCGAAACTGAAGTTACCCAGCATTTCGAAGAACGTGTGGTGACGCGCGGTGTAACCGACGTTTTCCAGGTCGCTGTTCTTGCCGCCGGCGCGTACGCACTTCTGGCTGCTGGTGGCGCGAGTATAGGCGCGCTTTTCCTGGCCCAGGAAACAGTCCTTGAACTGGTTCATCCCCGCGTTAGTGAACAGCAGGGTGGGGTCATTGCCTGGGATCAAGGAGCTGGAGGCTACACGGGTGTGACCTTGCTCTTCGAAGAAGCGAAGGAAGGCTTCACGGATTTCTGCGCTTTTCATTAGGTTCTTCCACGGAGGCTGCGGCCAAAGGCCAGTGCGCAACATCATCAGACGGAGCGACGGCAAAGGGCCGCATTATATCGGCCCTTCGCCGGTGGTACAGCGTGTTTATGTGATAGAAACAGTCAATTAGACGGTCTGCACTGTCATTTCTGCGAAAATGCGACGAATGTCTGCACGACTTGCTCGATCTGTGCCCGGCTGACATCCAGATGCGTGACCATACGCAGGCGCGGCGCGGCACTCAACTTGATCCCGCGCTCTGCGGCAAAGGCTTTCAACGCCTGCGCCTGCTCGCCAATGTGCACATAGACCATGTTGGTCTGCACCGGCTCCACCGTGTAACCGACCTTGCGCAGCTCATCACCCAGCCACTGCGCGTTGGCGTGGTCCTCGGCCAGGCGCTGTACCTGATGATCCAGGGCATACAGCCCCGCTGCCGCCAACGAACCTGCCTGACGCATTCCGCCACCGACCATCTTGCGCAGGCGCCGGGCCTTGGCGATCAACGCCGTGGAACCGCACAGCACCGAGCCGACCGGTGCACCAAGGCCCTTGGACAGGCACACCGACACCGAATCGAAATGCTTGGCGATGTCACGCGCATCCACCCCCAGCTTGACCGCTGCGTTGTAGATCCGCGCCCCGTCCAGGTGCAAGGCCAGGCCATGCTCACGGGTAAACGCACGCGCCTTGGCCAGGTACTCCATCGGCAGGACCTTGCCTTGCATGGTGTTTTCCAGCGCCAGCAAGCGCGTGCGGGCAAAGTGGAAATCGTCAGGCTTGATCGCCGCCAGCACGTGGTCAAGGTCCAGGGAACCGTCCGCTTGCACTTCCAGCGGCTGCGGCTGGATCGAACCCAGCACGGCCGCCCCGCCGCCTTCGTATTTGTAGGTATGGGCCTGCTGGCCGACGATATATTCCTCGCCGCGCTCACAGTGGGCCATCAATGCCAGCAAATTGCTCATGGTGCCAGTGGGCACGAACAGCGCGGCGGCGAAGCCCAGACGCTTGGCCAGTTCCGCCTCCAGCTTGTTGACGCTGGGGTCTTCGCCATAGACGTCATCACCGCTGACGGCGCCGGCCATCGCGTCGAGCATACCGGGGGTGGGTTGGGTCACGGTGTCGCTGCGCAGGTCAATCACGGTCATGAAGGGGGCCTCTAACGGAATGGATAAATCCTTTTGTGTGTGATTACTGCGGGCAAAGCCACGCAATATCAAGCCCCCACTGCATTCAATCGAATACCAACCAAACAAACCGATATAGCTTATCGATACGGCAACCGTGCAGTTTTTGAAAAACCGTGTTAAAAACTCTCCGCCGCCAGGGTTCTGGCGGCAACGTTCTCAGGGCGGGGTGCAATTCCCCACCGGCGGTAATTGCACGCAATGTGCATAGCCCGCGAGCGCTTGGCGCCTCGAACTGCTCCGGCAGGACGGCGACAAGGTCAGCAGACCCGGTGTGATCCCGGGGCCGACGGTCATAGTCCGGATGAAGAGAGAACGGGATTGGCACCTAAGGGCCGCGCACTGACCTCATGCTTGCATGACGCCGTTGTGCATACCCTTAAATCCCATTCGATTCATAACGCCCTGTTTTTTTCTTAAACAGGAGTCAGAACATGCAACCCACCGCAATCGACAGCAAAAGCAAAAACCATCACGGCGAGCGCATCGCGTTTGTCCAGGCCTGCTGGCACAAGGATATCGTCGACCAATCGCGCAAAGGCTTTCTTGCCGAAATGATCGCCCAGGGCTATCAGGAATCGGACATCGACTTCTTTGAAGTCGGCGGTGCCTTTGAATTGCCCCTGCACGCCAAGTTGCTGGCCAAGACCGGTCGCTATGCCGGCATCGTCGCCGCCGCACTGGTGGTGGATGGTGGCATCTACCGGCACGAATTCGTGGCCCAGTCAGTGGTCAGCGGTTTGATGCAGGTTCAACTGGAAACTGAAGTGCCGGTGTTCTCGGTGTCCCTGACGCCGCATCACTTCCACGCCGGCAGCGAGCACACCACGTTCTTCTATGAACACTTCGTGCACAAGGGTCAGGAAGCTGCGCGTACCTGCGCCGATACCCTGCACAAGGTGCGGGCGATCCGCCGTAGTGAGCCGCGCGCCGTAGCGGTCTAAGCAACACTGCAAAACAACATGTGGGAGGGGGCTTGCCCCCGATGGCGGTGAGTCAGCTGCAGATGGGCTGACTGGTATACGGCTATCGGGGGCAAGTCGAAACGTCGCACCGCCCCTCCCACATTTGGATCCAGTTGGACTTAAGATTTAAGCCAACCCAGCATCCGTGGCAGGCACGATAAGAATCCCCGCCCGCAAACCATTTTTCACCTTGGGGTTGGGAAAGATGATCCGCGCACCCTCCTCCTCGATCACCCAGCGCGTCTTGGCCACGTCTTCGGCCAGCAGATAACCCTTTTCCAATTGCGAAAAGTTTTCCACATCCGCCGGCAGGTGCATCAGGAAGGCGTCGCTGTGCTTGATGACCTCGCGAGAGACGGAAAACAGTTGCAGGCCGTCCAGGCTTTCTGTCGGCGGCTCATCGCCTTCAATGATGTGCTTGAGGCGCGCCTCCAGCCGGGACACGTCCACGCTCTGGTTCTGCCCGAACGGCCGGGCCTTGCCCAGTTCCAGGGTGAAGGCTTCGGCTTCCAACTGTTCGTAGGTAAACGCAGTGAAAGTGATCGAGGTTTTGTTCTGCAGCAATACCGCTTGCATACCGCCGGCGTTCAGGCGCGCCAGTTCACGGCGCGAATGCTGACGCCCCTCCTTCCACGGGTAGAGGGCAAACTGCTCGATCTTAGAGCCACGAATCGCGGTGTGCAGGTCGTAGTGCAGGCGTGATCGACCGGGCTGGCTGAAAAAACTGCGCGCCAGTTGCTCGAGTTCGGCAGCGCGCATGGCCTCGGGGCCGATGTTGCTTTCATGCCGGCCGTTGAACAGCCGGTTGATGTCCAGTTCGAGATAACGCTCGCCGCGGCGCATGGCCTCGGGGTTGCCGAACAGGAACAGAATACGGGAGCGGGGTTTGATTTCCCCACGGGCGATGCCATGCAACAGGCGGTCGAGCAGTTCGATCGGCGCGGTTTCGTTGCCATGGATGCCGGACGACAGCAGCAGGTCGCTGCCATTGTCCCGAGCCTCAGGGGGGCGCACTTCGAGCGCGCCCTCGCTGAGCCAGCGCATCTGCACGCCGTCGACAGTCAGTTGAATTTTTTGCGCCGGTTCGCGACCGGCGAGGGTCAGTTCAAGCAGTTTGCCGAGGGCGAGCATAAGCAGCTTCCTTAGTGGTTGCAGCCAGGACCATGGACGTGATCGTCGTCATCACCCTCAACGTCGGCCGGTTCCATTTCCAGTTGCAGGCTCATCAGGTTGGTCGCCAAGGGACGCATCAGCAGGTTGGCGTACTCGGCGTCGCCCTCTTCCACGTCCACACCAATCAGAAGTTGGCCACGGCCGTCGTGCTGGATCCAGATCTCCTTGCCCTGCCAGACCACGGCAACGCGGGTGCAGGAAGTTTCAAGCTGGGTGCCGTCGGTGTCTTCAAGGATCAGCTTCAGGGTGTCGGTCATAAATAAAATATCTCAGCCGTATGGCGTTAATTGATCTGGAAAGGATAAACCGAGCCCAGTTTAAGGATTTGCGTCAGTTCATCCAGTGCCGTCCGGCACTCAAGCAACAACTGCGGGTCAGCCAGGTCGGTTTCGCGCAGGCTGTCGCGGTAGTGCTTGCCAACCCATTGGGTCAGGGTTTCGTACAGTGGCGCGGTCATGATAACGCCTGGATTCACCGCCGCCAGTTCGGTTTCGTTCAAGGCGACGCGCAAACGCAGGCACGCCGGGCCGCCGCCGTTCTGCATACTTTGCTTGAGGTCGAACACTTTGACTTCGCGGATCAGCCCACCGGAGCTGGTCAGGCCCTGCAGGTAGTGCCACACACGCTCATTGCTGCGGCACTCTTCCGGCACAATCAGCAGCATCGAACCGTCAGGGCGGGTCAGCAACTGGCTGTTGAACAGGTAGGAACGCACCGCGTCCTCGACACTGACCTGGGCACGGGGTACGCAGACGGATTGGAAGTTGCCGCCCAGCTTGCCCAACTTGGCTTGCAGCTCGGCGAGCATCTGTTCGGTGTTGAGGAATGCGTCCTCGTGGTAGAACAGCATCTCGCCGTTGCCCACCGCGATTACATCGTTGTGGAACACGCCGGCATCGATCACCGCCGGGTTCTGCTGGGCGTAGACCACGCCGTCATCCTTCAAGCCGTGCAGGCGCGCGACTGCCTGGGACGCTTCAAGGGTCTGGCGCGCCGGGTACTTCTGCGGGGCCGGATAACGGCTGTCGAAGGCACTGCGGCCAAACACGAAGAACTCAACACCCGCCTCACCGTACTCACGGCAAAAGCGCGTGTGGTTGGCCGCGCCCTCATCACCGAACTGCGCCACCGCCGGCAAGGCGGCGTGGTGGGCAAAGTGCTTTGCATCGGCGAACATCGCGCCCAGCACGCGGCTGGTGGTGGGGTGTTCGATGCTGCGATGGTACTTGCAGTTGAGGTTGGCGGCAGTGAAATGCACGCGACCGTCTGCGGTATCAGCGCTCGGGCTGACAGTGGCCGCGTTGGCTACCCACATGCTGGAAGCCGAGCAGCTCGCTACCAGCAACGGCATGGCCTGCTTGGCCGCTTGCTGAATTACCTGGGCGTCGGTTCCGCTGAAACCCAGGCTGCGCAAAGCAGCCACATCCGGGCGTTCCTGGGGCGCCAACACACCTTGCACAAAGCCCATGTCCATCAGGGCTTTCATTTTCTGCAGGCCCTGCAACGCCGCTTCCTTGGGGTTGGAATGTTGCTGGCTGTTGCTTTGGGATGCGACGTTGCCGAAAGACAAACCGCCGTAGTTATGGGTCGGCCCCACTAGACCGTCAAAATTGACTTCACAGGATTTCATCGGCGAGGCTCCACGAACATCTGTTTTTATAGGCATCAAATTACTGAATACACCACAGTTCAAATGTGGGAGGGCGCTTGCTCCCGATAGCAGGGTGTCAGTTGACTAATTAGGTGACTGACACACCGCCATCGGGAGCAAGCCCCCTCCCACATTCAGATCAGTGTAATGCCAGGGGTCAACGTGGCTGGCACCACCAGACTCGGCGTTTCCAGCGACGCCACCGGATACGCACAATAATCGGCCGCGTAATACGCACTGGCCCGATGGTTACCCGAGGCCCCTACCCCGCCAAACGGTGCGGTACTGGCGGCGCCGGTCAACTGCTTGTTCCAGTTGACGATACCGGCACGGCTTTCCAGCCAGAACTGCTGGTAACGCGCTTCGCTATCCGACAACAGGCCAGCGGCCAGGCCGTATTGGGTGTTGTTGGCCTCTGCGATTGCCTCGGCGAAATCCGCGTAGCGAATCACCTGCAACAGCGGGCCGAACAGTTCTTCGTCTTCGCGCTCGGTTACGCCGGTCACGTCGATGATGCCTGGGGTCAGCAATGCGGCCTGATCCTGTGGCTGGGTCATTTCCAGCAGCGCTACGGCGCCATTGGCCAACATCAATTCCTGGGCGTCCATCAAGGCTTTCGCCGCGCCAAGGGAGATTACCGAGCCCATGAACGGCGGTGGTTGCTGGTCGAACGCACCGACTTCAATCGTTGCGCTCACCGCCACCAACCGCGCCAGCAATGCATCGCCCCAGGCGCCTTCCGGCACCAACAAGCGACGGGCGCAGGTGCAACGCTGACCAGCCGAGATAAACGCAGACTGGATGATGGTGTAGACCGCCGCATCCACATCGGCCACTTCATCCACGACCAGCGTGTTGTTGCCGCCCATTTCCAGAGCGAGGATTTTGTCCGGGCGCCCCGAAAACTGCTGATGCAGATGATTGCCGGTGCGGCTGGAGCCGGTGAAGAACAAGCCGTCTATGCCGGGGTTGGCGGCCAGGGCGATGCCGGTTTCCCGCGCGCCTTGCAGCAGGTTCAACACACCCGCCGGCAGCCCGGCTTCGATCCAGCATTGCACAGTCAGCTCGGCAACTTTCGGGGTCAGCTCGCTGGGTTTGAACAGCACGGTATTACCCGCCAGCAAAGCCGGGACGATATGGCCGTTGGGCAAATGCCCGGGGAAGTTGTACGGGCCGAACACCGCCACCACGCCGTGAGGCTTGTGACGCAATACCGCGGTGGCGTCACCCAATGGGCCGCTCTTTTCGCCAGTGCGCTCACGATAACTCTGCACCGAAATGGCGATCTTGTTGGCCATGCTGGTGACTTCGGTAGCCGATTCCCACAAGGGTTTACCGGTTTCCTCACCAATGCAGCGGGCAATTTCATCGGCACGGCTTTTCAGGGTGCTGGCAAAGGCTTCCAGCACGCTGATGCGTTCTTCCAACGGCAGACGAGCCCACGCGGGGAATGCCTGGCGTGCCGCCTGCACGGCGGACTCGACCTGCTCGGCGGTGGCGCCGTTGCCGGCCCACAATACCTGCTGGGTCACCGGGCTGCGCGATTCGAACAACTCACCCTGGCCAGCCAGCCAGCTACCTGCGATATACAGCGAATTCATTACTTGGACTCCCGAGCAGCAGACAACGGTACGGCACGCACTTGATCACCCACCACCAGCTGCAGGCGCTTGGCGGTCTGCGGATCGACCACCAGGGTACCTGCCGCCAGCCGGGCCGGAGCAGCAGTGATACGGCACTCCTCGCGCTTGCGGTTATGGATCAGGAACGGCGTAGCGTCGTCCCCCGGCGTGCCAATGGCCAACACCAGCGACTGGCTGTCGCGCACCGCACGGATTTTGCTGGTTTCACACTCTACCGCTGGGCCTGCATCGAAGATATCGACATAGCCCTGATAGCTGAACCCTTCGCTCTTGAGCATACTCAGGGCCGGCTCGGTGTCCGGATGGACCTTGCCGATCACGTTGCGCGCATCCTCGGACAGGAAGCAGCTGTACAGCGGAAACTTCGGCATCAGCTCGGCGATAAACGCCTTGTTGCCCACACCGGTAAGGTAGTCGGCCTGGCTGAACTCCATTTTGAAGAAGTGTCGACCCAGGCTTTCCCAGAACGGCGAACGCCCGGCGTCGTTGGATACGCCGCGCATCTCGGCAATGATCTTGTTGCCGAACAATTGCGGGAACTCCGCGATAAACAACATGCGCGCCTTGGCCAACATGCGGCCGTTAAGACCGTTGCGATAATCGGCATGCAAAAACAACGAGCACAATTCGGAATTGCCGGTGAGGTCGTTGGCCAGAAACAGCGTCGGAATCTCGCGGTAGATATTCAGCTCCTGGGAGGCGCTGACGGTCAGCCCGACCCGGAAGTTGTACCAGGGCTCACGCAGGCCCACGGCACCGGCAATGGCAGAAATGCCGACCACGCGGCCTTCATCGTTTTCCAGCACGAACAGGTAGTCGGCATCGCCGCGCCCGGCTTCGCCGCGAAAGGTTTTTTCCGCCCAGCCAACCCGGTGGGTCAGGCGCTCTTCGTTGGCCGGCAAAGTGGTGAGGCCGGTGCCGGTGCTGCGCGCCAGATCAATCAGGGCCGGTAAATCGCTGCTGCGTACGGGACGAACGATCATGCTATCTCCTCGAACGGGCCGCTGTTGTCAGCCACCCGCGAAACTCTGTTTTTATACCGCAACCAAACGCACGCTCGCGCCTTCGCCAACGCCCAGGGCTTCGGCGGCCGCCAGGTCCAGGGTTACTGGCTTACCAGGCGCATAGTCCAGCTCCAGCATCACCGCGCGGTAATCCTGCAACTGCGCGTTACTCACCAGGTACTGGCGACCGACGCCCTTGACCATCTCGCCGATCTTCACCGGTACCACGCGGCTCTGGGCGATCGAGCGAATACCCGAAACCCGTGCATGCAGCGTCGGGCCACCGTCGAAGATGTCGATGTAGTGATCGGTCTCGAAACCTTCGCGCATCAGGATATCGAAGGTGATCTGCGCACGCGGGTGCACCTGGCCCATGGCTTCCTGGGCCTCGTCCGGCAACAGCGGCACGTAGATCGGGTAATGCGGCATCAACTCGGCGAGGAAGGTGCGACTTTTCAGCCCGCACAGGCGCTCGGCGGCGGCATAGTTGAGGTCGAAGAAGTTGCGACCGATGGCGTCCCAGAACGGCGAATCACCGTTTTCGTCGCTGTAGCCGACAATCTCGGTTACCACCGAATCGGCAAAGCGCTCGGGGTGGCTGGCAACGAACAACAGGCGGCCACGGGAGTTGAGTTCCGACCAGGGCGATCCGACCAATTCCGGCACCACGTAGAAACTGGTGAGCAGGCTGTTACCGGTCAGGTCATGGCACTGGGAAAGCACGTGGATCTTGTTATGGATCTTCAGCTCTCGGGAGGCGTGCACGAAGGTTTCGTTACGGAAACTGTAGAACGGCTCGGAGTAGCCGGCTGAAGCAACGATGGCCGAGCAACCGGCGAGCTTGCCGGTATCGGTGTCTTCAAGCACGAAGAAATAGCTCTCTTCACCGTTGAAGCTTACCTCGGCCGCGAAAGAAGCTTCGCTGGCGGCGATTTTGTCGCTCAGGCGTTCCACATCGTCTGGCAAGGACGTAACACCAATCGGGCTGTCTGCAGCCAGACGCTGTACCTCGCCCAGATCAGCCATTTGCGCGGGGCGCATCACCAGCATGGTGTTACTCCTTAACTCGAAAAACTCATAGAAAAAAATACCGGACAGGTCAGGAACAACACTGTTCCTAATGTGGGAGGGGGCAAACCCCCTCCCACATTTGATCCGGTCCGGCAGATAGATTTGTATCAGGCTTGGGTCAACGTCTTCACAGCACGCTCAAAACGATCCAGCCCTTCGTTGATATCCGCCTCTTCCACCACCAGGCTCGGCGCAAAACGCACCACGTCCGGACCAGCTTGCAGGATCATCAGATTCTCTTTTTCGGCCGCGTTGAACACGTCCTTGGCCTTGCCTTTGAAGGCATCGCTGAGCACGCAACCGATCAGCAGGCCCATGCCACGCACCTCGGTGAAGATGCCGTATTGCGTGCCGATCTGCTCCAGGCGCGCCTTGAACAAGTCATGCTTGGCGTTAACGCCGGCCAATACTTCTGGCGTGTTGATCACGTCGATCACCGCTTCGGCCACTGCGCACGCCAGCGGGTTGCCGCCGTAGGTGGTGCCGTGGGTGCCGACCACCAGGTGCTTGGCCAGGTCTTCACGGGTAAGCATCGCCGCAATCGGGAAACCGCCGCCCAGGCTCTTGGCGCTGGTAAGGATGTCCGGCGTCACACCGTAATGCTGGTAGGCAAACAGGTGGCCGCTGCGGCCCATGCCGGTTTGCACTTCGTCGAACACCAGCAGCGCGTCGTTCGCGTCGCACAGTTCGCGGGCACCTTGCAGGTAAGCCAGTTCAGCCGGCAGTACGCCGCCTTCACCCTGGATCGGTTCCAGCACCACGGCGCAGGTCTTGCCCGACACAGCGGCTTTCAGCGCAGCCAGGTCGTTATAAGGAACGTGGGTGATGCCGGTGATTTTAGGCCCGAAACCATCGGAGTACTTGGACTGGCCGCCGACGTTGACGGTGAACAGGGTACGCCCGTGGAAGCTGTTCAGTGCGGCGATGATCTCGTATTTCTCGCTGCCGAAACGGTCAAAGGCCACACGACGGGCCAGCTTGAACGCAGCCTCATTGGCCTCGGCGCCGGAGTTGCAGAAGAACACGCGATCGGCAAAGGTGGCGTCGATCAGCTTGTGGGCCAGGCGCAGCGCCGGCTCGTTAGTAAAGACGTTGGACACATGCCACAACTTGTTGGCCTGTTCGGTCAGTGCACCGACCAGCGCCGGGTGGGCGTGGCCCAACACGTTGACCGCGATGCCGCCGGCAAAGTCGATCAGCTCACGACCTGCTTGATCCCACACGCGCGAACCTTGGCCACGCACAGGGATAAAGGCGGCAGGTGCATAGTTAGGCACCATTACTTGGTCGAAATCGGCACGTTGCACCGGGGCTTGCTCAACGGACATCGGAGTCTCCTGAAGAGGAACGCCTGCCTGGAACTGGCGGGCGATGCAGGGATTGTAAGGACAGTTTTCAGTAGGGCCTTGCCGCCAAGCGACAACTTCTTATAGCGCCAACCCGCGTTTTTAGCGGGTTTACGCCAATGCGACAAATAGCGTCGCAATGGCGCAGTTTAAACGCTGCGCCAGGTTTGCGTCAGGGTTATCCAGTGAAAGGGTTGCGCCCCCTAACTATCTAAAGTCCCCCCTCTGCAACCGGCTGGTTTACTGCGGGCTTCATGACTTGCACGGACCCGCTCCATGACGAACCTCGATTATTCCGATACCCGCCTGCCCGACAGCCACTATCAATTGTTGACCGACACCCTGCCCTCCTGGCTCGGCAATGCCTGCGCCGACAAACGCCAGGCACTTGCCGCCACCCAGCCACAACAGCTGCCGGGCAGTGCCGAACAACGCGCCGCGCTCGCGCGACTGACCGGTGCCCACTGGGAGGCACAGAACAGCGTAGATCGGGCATTGCAGCACCTGCAGGACGCCAAGGCGTTCGCCAAGCCGATCCTCGAACAGGCATTGAAAGCCGATTACGGCCTGGACCTGAACGTCGAGACAACCTATTTACGCCTGTATATCCCTGATCGTACCCCCTGGTTCCCGATACGCTCCGGTGCAGCGCGCACCTGGACGGTTTCGCTGCTCGACGCCGCCCTGCATAACTTTGAGCTCAAGGAAACCCTGGCCGACGCCTACGAGCCGGCCTCGACCTTTATCACGCAGCCTTCGGCCAGCGGGCAATTCGACACTTTGCCGCAGATCAAACGTGTGCTATCGATCCAGGCATTCGCCAGCCTGTGCCGTGACCTGGACATGGGTGCCCGCTACGCCCGCTACCTCAACGATGAGCTGGGCATGTCCAACCCGGTTGCCGCTGCGGTATTGCGCCTGAAGGTCGACGCCAGCCAGAAAGCCGCCCTGCATGCAGCCGTGCAACTGGCACGTATCAAGGACGATATCAGCGACGACTATGCTGACTTGATCGAAGGGCTGGTAGCTGGCACGCCCAACCTCAGGCTCAACGGCCAACCGTTGCGCTGTCAGGAGCTGCGCATGATGGACATTGCGCTGACCGGCATTCAACTGTTCTCTCCCGACCTTGAGAGACCGCGCTCGCCGCAACGCCTGGTGGCATACGTTCCAGATGATCCGCAGCACCCGCTCAAGGAATACGCCTCGCCTTTGGCATTCAAACAGGAACTGACCCGGCAACTGCGCGACCGCGATTACCAGACCTTCTTCAGCCGCTTTGTACCCCACGCCCAACGCGGGGTGTTTTTTTCCGGCTTGAGCCAGCGCCTGGCACGCATCACCTGGCACCCGCCGGTCAGGGGCAGCGGCCAATCGCCCTGGCGCAGCACCCCCATCGAAGACCCCAAGCTACAGTTTGATGCGCAGCCTGTCTGGGGCGACCCCTGGTTGCATCTGTACCGTCGCAAACTCGACAAGATTCTCAACGACGCCCGCACACTGGCCGTCTCCACCGCCAGCGTCGATCGTGAGGCGCGCTGGCGGCTTTGGGACTCTTTCGTCGATGTGGCTTCCTCTATCCTCAACGCCGCACTGATGGTGGTCGCCCCCTTCGTGCCGGGCCTGGGCGAATTGATGCTGGGCTACATGGCTTATCAACTGCTCGATGACGTGTTCGAAGGGGTGATCGACTGGGCCGAAGGCCTGGGCAAGGAAGCCTTCGGTCATCTGATGAGCGTGCTGGAATCCCTGGTGCAGATGGGTGCTTTCGCTGCGGGCACCCAAATTGGCCCGACCGAACTGCGTAAAGTACTGCCCGAAAACGTCCTCGCGTACATTGACAGCTTCAAACCGGTGAGCCTGGCCAACGGCGCCAAACGCTACTGGAAACCGGACCTGGCGCCCTATGAGTACCCATCATCGTTGCCAACGCGCCTGGGTATCAACGAGCTGGGCCTGCACGAGGTACGCAAGGAAACAATCCTGCCACTGGAAAACAAGCTGTACACCGTGGAAGAAAATCCGGACAGTGATTTTTACTACATCAAACACCCCAGCCGCCCTGACGCCTATCGCCCGATTGTGCGACACAACGGCGCCGGCGCGTGGCACACCGAACTCGAGCAGCCCTTGCAGTGGGACAAGCACACGTTGCTGCGCAGACTGGGGCACAGCGTGCAGGATTTAAGCGAAGCGGACCGGGAACTGGGCTTGCACATCAGCGGCGTGGATGAGGGTGTCGTGCGCAAAATGCACGTCAACAGCGAGCCTCTATCGCCGCTACTGGACGATACCTTGAGTCGTCTGCGCATCGACCGCAGCATCCAGCGGCTGATCGATCAGCTACGCAGCGACGACCCGGCGGTGTACCACCTGATTGACCCACAAGATACCTTGCAAGTGTTGACCACCCACGGCTCGTGGCCGCCCACCAAAGCCTTGCGCATCGTCAACGACAAGGGGCAAACAGCCTGGGAGTTCGGTGATGAGCGCATGCCAGTGATTCAGGTATTTGAGGCCCAACTGGAGAACGGCGACTTGCTGAAAACCGTCCTGCGTGGGATGAGCAGCGAAGAAATCCGTGCGCCGTTCGGTGAGCGCGCCAGCGATCCCGAACTCAGCCTGGATCGCCGCGCCCATCTGCTACGCCATAAGCTGGCGGACATTGCCGATAGCCAGCGCAGCGCGTTGTTCGACTCGCGTTATGCGACGTTGCAAGCCACCACCGAACCGCTTACCCAGCAATTGCTCACCACCACGCCTGAACTGCCTATAAGCGTTGCGAAAACACTTGTGAGCGAGGCCAGCGGTGCAGAACTTGAAGCACTGCATGAACGAAACACGCCCCCGCGCCTGGCCGAACTGGCACGCACCGCGTTGAATGAAGTACGGATCAACCGTGCCTATGAGGGTCAGCACTTGAATACGCCGCCCTCCCTGGACACTGATCGCCTGGCACTGAACTCCCTGCGCACACTGCCAGGCTGGTCTGGCGAGGTACAGCTAGAGGCTCGTCACCACTCGCAAACCGGACCGAGCTGGCTGCGGATCGGTCCAGATGACGCCCCGATCCAACGCACGTTGGTGCGTACTGAAGCCGGCCGCTACCAGCCCCACAATGAACAGGGTGCCCTCTCCAGCGAGACCGACCTGTACTCAGCCGTTTTAAGTGCCCTACCCGATAAGCAGCGTGACCAGCTCGGCCTTGGCATCCACGACGGCGCACAACTCAAGCAGCGCCTGCGGCAAGCGCCGCTGCCACGCAGTGAACTGCGCACACTACTCACCCCTGATAGCAAGCCGGAAAGTGTCACTGAAGCCCTGCGCCTGCTGGGCAGCGACAACGGCTATCGTGCCCAGGCGCCGGCGCCGTTAAGACCTGTGAACTTGCTTCAACGCGCGCACGACCTGTACCCCAGACTACGCGAACGCCAATTGACTACCCTGGTGAACCACTTGCACTCACAGCCTGGCGGTGCACTCGCGGGCCTTGAGGCGCTGCGCATCGAATACAACCAACTGGAACATGACCTGAATGCCTGGCAACGCGACATTCCGCTTCGGCCCCCCGGAAACGGCGCCCTACTCAGCGCACACCAGCGTCTGTACGAGCAACGCAATCGCAGACTCATTGCCCGCGAACTCAAACGCTGCTGGCGCAGGGAGTTACCCCTCGATGACTACTTCGAAGACCCGGCGCGCGACGGCTACCGACTGAACCTGCGTTACCCTATTCGTGGCGAACTGCCGCGACTGTCCGCCAACTTCGATCACGTATCAATGCTGACGCTGTCAGGCAGCAACCACACGCAAGGAGCCGCCGCGTTCCTGGGCAACTTTCCCCGATTGCGTCACTTGACCGTTGACAGTATTCCCTTGGGCAACCTGCCCCCAGCCGTACTTCAGATGCGCAGCTTGAACACATTGAGCCTGAGCGACTGCGCAATTACCCTGACGCCGCACAGCCAAACCCAGCTCGCCTCGATGACCCAATTGCAAACCCTGGACCTGCATAAAAACCCCTTGGGTCGGGTGCCCACTGTGGAAGCGATGATCGAGCTGAACACACTGGACCTGTCCGAAACCGGCATCGATCGCCTCCCTCCCGGTTTGCTCACCCGCAACGACCTTAGCGCAGCCTTTCTCAGCGGCAACCAGATCGGAGAATTACCGGAAGCACTGTTCGATCTTCCGTCACATACCAGCGCTGCCTTCGACCTATCTGACAACCCACTGTCATCGGCCACCCTCGAGCGCGTTAAAGCCTATTACCAGCAGCATGGCACCTACTGGGAGGCCGATGCTCCGGCAGTGGATGTGCGCGACGCAAAAATGCTGTATCCCTCACTGGACACCGACCAGATCAACCAGTTTATCTACAGCCTCCCAGGCGACCTGGAAGCGGGTAGGCGCGAGCTGGCAAGGTTGGCCGGTGAATTGGATACGCTAAAGTCCGAGCTCAACCACTGGACGCAACAGCCGCAGTTGCAGCCATCGGAAGCCACCCGGCGAAGCGAGCTCAGCACATTACTTGAGCAAAGCTGGCGCAGGGAAACACCCCAGGACACTCAATTCGTCCATTTGCTGGAAATCCCCGCGACGCTCGCAGGCGAGCTGCCCACGCTGAGCGCGCACTTCAAGCATGTTGGCTCACTGACCATCAAAGGCAATGGTAGCCCGATGGGGTCGACCGCCTTTATCGACAGCTTCCCGGCCCTAAGTATCCTGGACATCAACAACGTGAGGCTCGGCGACATCCCTGCCCAAGTGCTCAACCGGCAGGCACTATCCATTCTGGGGCTGCCACGCTGCTCAATAGAACTCAGCCCTACCAGCGTAGCGGGGTTGCAAGGCATGACCAGCCTCGAATATTTATACCTGGACCACAACCCGCTGGGCCGTACTCCGGATTTCAGTCACCTGCCCAATCTGAGCACAATCTCGCTGAAAGACACCGGATTGACACAGGTACCCCCTAGCCTGCTGGGCGGCCCGCCACGCCAGTCGGTCAACTTGAGCAAAAACGCCATTGAGCAACTGCCCGAGGCACTTTTTTCCATGCCGGCCTCAACCACCAGTGGCCTGGTCCTTTCCGCAAACCCCTTGACACCCCAAACCCTGGAGTCGATCAAACGCTACTGCCAGCGCACCGGGGAGAGTTTCGCCGCCCAGGCATCCGAATCACAACGCATGCGCACGCAGCGGCTATACCCCTCGTTTCTGGATAACGAGGCAGACCGTTTCATCTTCCGCCTGCCCGGCGACATGGCGGCAATCGAACCGACGTTGACGCGCCTGGAAGCTGAATACGAGCGACTGAACAACGACCTGCAGGTGTGGGTGCAGGCTGTACCGGATCGGCACCCTATCCTGGATGTGCCTATTGACGAACAAACCCGCGCTCAGGACCAACTGAGGCGGCGCAACTTCAAGACACTGCTGGAGCAGGCGTGGCGACGAGAAGCCCCCGAGGATGAAGAAAGCCTGGACGATGAGCTGACCCACCAGGTCTTACTCGACACACCAGTGTTGGGCGACTTGCCGGAATTGAACGCCAACTTCGACCACGTGACCTCGTTCCAACTGGACGGCAACGGCACCACGACTGGTGTCGACGGTACGTTGCGCAGCTTCAGCCATTTGCAAACCCTCAAACTGAGCAAGTGCTCCCTGGGCACCCTGCCTGAGGCGATCCAGCACATGCCCAAACTGTCCACATTGGATATAACGGAATGCGTAATCCGGCTGACACCCGAAACCCGAGGCGTGCTGACGGGGTTGACCGAACTTGAGTTTGTTAATTTGAGCAACAACCCCCTGGGTCACGCCCCTGACGTCGGCTCGCTGAACCAACTGGTTGCGCTGTATCTGAGCAACGCGGCACTGAGCGAAGTTCCAGAGGGCGTATTTGGCCTGGATCAACTGCAAACGCTGGACCTGAGCAATAACGCGATCCGGGAGATACCGCAGGACTTGCTGGAGACGTCAGCAACCTTCAATGGCGACAGCGACTTGAGCGGCAACCCACTGTCGGCGCAAAGCATGGAGCGCTTGCGTCAGTACTACCAACGCACAGGTGTAGACTTCCAGGTCGCGGCCGCCACCGTGGACTCCCAAGGCACACCGCTGGTGGCAGCTCTGCCAGTACCAGAAGAAGACTAACTGTTGAATCAGCCGCGCTCTGAGGGCACCGACGACAACTCGAAGGGACTGCTGCTGCGCCGCTGGTTGCGGTCTTCGCGCGGCGTGGCGCCAAAGAAATTGCGGTAAGCGCTGGAGAAATGCGGCCCCGAGGAGAAGCCGCACGACAGGCCGATCTGGATGATCGACTTGCTGGTTTGCATCAACATCTGGCGCGCCTTGTTCAGGCGCAGTTCCAGGTAGTACTGGCTGGGGACGCGATTGAGGTATTGCTTGAAGATCCGTTCCAGTTGTCGTCGCGACACGCACACGTGCTGGGCGATCTCGTCGGTGGTCAGCGGCTCTTCGATATTGGCTTCCATCAACAGCACCGCCTGGGTCAGCTTGGGATGGCTGGAGCCCAGGCGGTTTTGCAGTGGAATACGTTGGCGCTCACCGCCTTCGCGGATGCGCTCCACCACCAATTCCTCGGACACAGCACCGGCCAACTCCGCGCCGTGATCGCGGGCCAGCACCGCCAGCAGCAGGTCGAGTACCGACATGCCGCCACAAGCGGTCAGGCGATCACGGTCCCAGTCGAACAAATGGCTGGTGGCGATGACCTTGGGGAAGCGCTCGGCAAAATCGTCCTGCCAGCGCCAATGCACGGCAGCGCGATAACCATCCAACAGACCAAGCTGGGCCAACGGGTACACACCCGCCGATAACCCACCGATCACGCACCCGGCCCGAACCAGCTGCTTGAGCGCAGTGCTGAGCTGCGACGCGATGACGGTAGGCGGTTCATCCGCCAGCAGGAACAGTTTCTGAAAGCCTTCCAACTTGCCGGCCCACGGCTCGCCCGGCAACTGCCAGGCCCCCTCGGTTTGCGGCTCGGCCTGCAGAAAAGACAACTCGTAGACCACATCCGGATGCACCCGCTGAGCAACGCGCAAGGCCTCCTCAGCCAGCGCAAGCGTGAGTGCTTTTGTGCTGGGCCAAATCAGGAAACCAATTTTGTGGGCGGTCATGGAGTGCTATCCGGAGCGAAAACAGTGAAAGAAGCCGTGGGCCAATGCTAGCCCGTAATCAACTACAAATCCCAAAACAAACAGAGATCAAAAGTGGGAGCTGGCTTGCCTGCGATGACGGTGGGTCAGTTAACACATCATTGACTGATGCATCGCTATCGCAGGCAAGCCAGCTCCCACAAGAGATCGGGGCTAACCTCAAGACTGCGGAGCATGCACTATCCCGGTGCACAAAAGCAGCCTTGATTATTTCAAACTGCCAGAGAGGAACTGCTGCAACCGTTCGGACTGCGGGTTCACCAGCACTTCCCGCGGATTACCACGCTCTTCAACAATGCCTTTGTGCAAAAACACCAACTGGTTCGACACTTCACGGGCAAAGCCCATTTCGTGGGTCACCACTACCATGGTGCGGCCTTCCTGGGCCAGGTCCTGCATGACCTTGAGCACTTCGCCCACCAGCTCCGGATCCAGCGCCGAAGTAGGCTCATCGAACAGCATTACCTCGGGTTCCATCGCCAAGGCACGGGCAATCGCCACACGCTGCTGCTCGCCACCGGACATGTGGCCGGGGAACGCATCCTTACGATGGCCCACGCCGACCTTGGCCAGGTAATGCTCGGCCTTTTCACGGGCCTCTTTCTTCGACATGCCCAGCACGTGCACCGGGGCTTCCATCACGTTTTCAAGCGCGGTCATATGCGACCACAGGTTGAAATGCTGGAACACCATGGACAGGCGTGAACGCATACGTTGCAGTTGCTTGGGGTCGGCAGCCTTCATGGCGCCATCCTTGTTGGCCACCAGTTTCAGCTCTTCGTTATTGAGCAGAATCTTGCCGGCGTGGGGCTGCTCCAGCAGGTTGATGCAGCGCAAAAAGGTACTTTTGCCCGAACCGCTGGAACCGATGATGCTGATCACATCACCGGCCGCTGCGGCCAAGGACACACCTTTGAGCACTTCATGACTGCCATAGCGTTTATGCAGGTCTTGGACTTCAAGCTTGTACATGCGGTCGGTTCTCACAAAAACAGGTGGTCAGTCGTTGAGCAAGCGCCCGTGACGCAGCGCTTCGCGCCCCGCCACCTTGGCCAGCCAGAAACCCGCTTGGGCATAACGTAGCCGTTCAACGGCAAACAACACCCCCGAGGTGCCCGCACAAATGGTACTTACGCGGTCGGTCAGGGGGTCAATCACTTCAAAAATCTCGTCGCCGGTTTCTACCCAGTCGCCAGCTTTACGCAGGTAACTGATCACACCGGCATGTGGGGCGAACAGCAACTCGGTGCCTTCGAAGGGCATGCCTTCACAAGGTTCATGTTGCGGTGCGGGCCATTGGCCCCTGATCAAGCCCTGTTCGGCGAGGAATGCCAGAATGCCTTCGGCGTGGAAGATCGCTTCATCACGGCCGGTGTCGGCCTGGCCGCCCAACTCCAACGTTGTCGCCAGACAGGCCAACGGAATCTGGGCCTCGGGGAACAGGCGCGACAAACGCAGCCACGGCAACGAGCACGCCTCGTCAAACGAACTGCCGCCGGAATCTTCCGCCAGCAGGCCGACCTTCACATTCAAATGCGCTGACAGCGACCGCCACTGCGGCCAGTGCTGCGGCAGCGCATACATGTGCAGCGCGGCTTCGGCATCGCAATGCAGGTCCAGCACCACATCGGCGGTGCAGGCATGGCTCAGCAGAATGCGCTGCATGCCTTGCAACTGGCTGCTCGGCTCGGGCAAGGCGGTGAGCGTATCGCTCATGGCCTGGCGAATCATGCGCACATTGGCGTGCGGGTCATCGCTCAGTTTGTCTTGCAGCAACGCGGCGACCGGCTCACTCAACTCAACGAAGTCGCGATTGAAATTCTTGCCGCTGCCCACTTCGAAACGCCCCTGATGGCTGCCTTGCAACAGCTGGCCAAGGCCCATCGGGTTGGCTACCGGCACCAGCTCGATCACGCCGTTGAGGGCGCCCTGCTGTTCCAGCTCGGTGAGGCGTTTTTTCAGTTCCCATGCGGCACGCATACCCGGCAACTCATCAGCGTGCAGGCTGGCCTGGATATAGGCCTTGCGCTCGCCGCTGCCGAAGCGAAATACGCTCAGTTGGCGCTCACAGCCCAGGTGCCCCCAGGGCAGCAGATGATCGATACGTTCCATATCAGTGCTTCCGTGGAGCCAGATAGCTCAGCCAGCGGCGCTCGGCCAACTTGAACAGGCGCACCAGAATGAAGGTCAGGCACAGGTAGAACACGCCGGCGGTGATATAGGCTTCGAACGGCAGGTAATACTGGGCATTGACCGTACGCGCGGCACCGGTGATGTCGATCAGCGTGACGATGGACGCCAGGCTGGTGGTCTGCAGCATCATGATCACTTCATTGCTGTACTGCGGCAGTGCGCGGCGCAGGGCCGATGGCAACAGGATGCGGCGGTACAGCTTGTAGCGCGACATGCCCATGGCCTTGGCCGCTTCGATCTCACCGTTAGGCGTGGCCTTGAGGCTACCGGCGATAATCTCGGCGGTGTAGGCGCTGGTATTGATCGCAAAGGCCAGGCAGGCGCAGAAGGTCGCGCTGGACAGCAGTGGCCACAGGAAGCTCTCGCGTACTGTTTCGAACTGCGCCAGGCCGTAGTAGATCAAAAACAGCTGCACCAGCATCGGCGTGCCGCGGATCACGTAGGTGTAGAGCCAGGCCGCGCCGTTGACGATTGGCTGCTTGGACACGCGCATCAAGCCCAGGGGCAAGGCCGCGAGCAGGCCGAAGAACAGCGAAATGGCAAGCAGCTTCAGGGTGGTCAGCAGGCCGCCAAGGTACAGCGGCATGGCCTCCCAGATGACGTTGTAGTCGAAGATCATAGATCAGCCGCCCTTACGCCTACCGAGTAGCGCTTCTCAAGATGACGCAAGGCCAGCAACGACACACTGGTGATCACCAGGTACATCGCCGCCACTGCGAGGAAGAAGGTAAAAGGTTCGCGGGTGGCATCGGCCGCCTGCTTGGCCTTGAACATCATGTCTTGCAAACCCACCACCGAAATCAGCGCGGTGGCCTTGGTCAATACCAGCCAGTTGTTGGTAAACCCGGGGATCGCCAGCCGAATCATCTGCGGCACCATCACCCGGAAAAACACCTGGAAGCTGCTCATGCCATACGCCAGGCCGGCTTCAGCCTGGCCCTTGGGAATGGCCATGAAGGCGCCACGGAAAGTTTCCGAAAGGTAGGCGCCAAAGATGAAACCCAGGGTGCCGATACCGGCGGCCAAGGGGTTCAAGTCGATATAGTCGTCAAAGCCCAATAGCGGCGCGACGCGGTTGAGCAAGTCCTGGCCGCCATAGAAAATCAGCAGGATCAGCACCAGGTCGGGGATCCCGCGGATCACCGTGGAGTACAAGTCACCCAGCCAAGCCAACCAGCGCACCGGCGACAGGCGTAACGCGACCCCGATCAGACCCAGAACAATGGCCAAGGCCATGGACGACAAGGCGAGCTGAAGCGTCAACCATGCGCCATCGAGGATAACGGCCCCGTAGCCTTTCAACATGATTCAGGTCCTCGAAAAGGGGGATGAAAAAATGGCGCAAACTTCAGAATGACTGGTGCTTGCGCCATTTCGGACAGACAGCTGCGACTATTTACTTGGCATCAGCGCCGTAGATATCGAAGTCGAAGTATTTGTCTTGGATTTTCTTGTATTCGCCGTTGGCACGAATCGCGGTAATCGCTGCGTTGATGCGCTCAAGGTTTTCCTTGTCGCCTTTGCGCACTGCGATACCAATGCCGTCGCCAAAGTATTTGGCTTCGGTGAACGACGGGCCTACAAAAGCGTAGCCTTTGCCGGCGTCGGTTTTCAGGAAGCCGTCCTGCAGCAGGGTAGCGTCAGCCACGGTACCGTCGAGACGACCGGCGGCCACGTCCAGGTAGATTTCGTTCTGGGTGCTGTAACCCTTGATATCCGCACCTTTTGGCGCCAGGACTTCACGAGCGAAACGGTCGTGGATCGAACCGCGCTGCACACCGATCTTCTTGCCCTTCAATTCATCCAGGCTGTCACTGACGGTGGTGCCTTCCTTCATCACCAGGCGCGCTGGGGACAGGTAGTAGCGAGTGGTGAAGTCCACGGACTTCTTGCGGTCTTCGGTGATGGACATGGACGACAGGATCGCGTCGATCTTGCGCACTTTCAGTGCAGGGATCAGGCCGTCGAACTCTTGCTCGACCCAAGTGCACTTGACGTCCATCTGCTTGCACAGCGCATTGCCGATGTCGTAGTCAAACCCGACGATGCTGCCGTCCGGTGCCTTCGAAGCAAACGGAGGGTAAGCCGCTTCGATACCAATTTTCAGTGGCTTGCCTTCGGCGAAAGCCTGCATGGACAGCACGGACAGCGCCAGGGCGCCCAACAGCACGAGTTTCTTCATCTTGGGACTCCATCGGTATAGGGCAAAAACAGCAGTATGAGCCATGGCCCACGATGCGCGAAGGTGTAACCGAATAGCGGGGCTGCGTCCTGCGCGGGCGACACCTGCGACGACGAGCGAGTGATCGGCATTCTAACGACAGGCCGGAAGCCGATATTTCCTCAATGCGACAACAATTTACAGAAGCACTGAGAAAGCGGTTCCAGCTCATTGACAGCCTCTGAGTTTTATGCAGAGACAAAAGATATTAAACCTGATGATGCTGCAAATTGCGGGCCTATTATTCGCAAACCCTTCTAGCACGGCAAGTGTGGCGTTTAATCTAATTTATCAGGGGGTCTAAAACGCGGTTTTCAGGGGCGCAAGCGTGGTCCATCGCCTCAGGTTTTGATGCGGGGTTACACATTTGCACCAGCCGGTAACATTCTGAAACGTCCCACAGGAAAAACCGATATTTATTGGCTTGGTGGTTGAAATGCGCTCCAAATGTGAGAGGGGGCTTGCTCCCGATAGCGGCGGGTCAGCCAGTATATTTGGCACAGACCTGATGCTATCGGGAGCAAGCCCCCTCCCACACTGGATATCTGGTGATTGTTAGATCCCGTAGAAAAGCCCCATCCGGCTTAAACCGGATGGGGCTTTATTTGACTATCCGCGCTTACGCGACGTTCATGGTCTTGTGCGTCTCAATCAAATGCGCCACCACACTTGGATCCGCCAGGGTGGAAATATCCCCCAGCCCATCGTATTCAGCCGTAGCGATCTTGCGCAAAATGCGGCGCATGATTTTCCCCGACCGTGTCTTCGGCAGCCCCGGCGCCCACTGGATCACATCCGGTGAAGCAATCGGGCCGATTTCCTTGCGCACCCAGTTTTTCAGCTCCAGGCGCAGCGCTTCGTTGGGCTCTTCGCCATTCTTGAGCGTGACATACACATAGATGCCCTGCCCCTTGATGTCGTGCGGCACACCCACCACCGCGGCTTCGGCGACTTTCGGGTGGGCAACCATGGCGCTTTCAATCTCGGCAGTGCCCATGCGGTGGCCGGACACGTTCAACACATCATCCACACGACCGGTGATCCACCAGTAGCCATCTTCATCGCGACGGGCGCCATCGCCAGTGAAGTACATGCCGCGGAAGGTCTTGAAATAGGTATCGACGAAACGGTCATGGTCGCCGTACAGGGTACGGGCCTGGCCAGGCCACGAATCGAGGATCACCAGATTGCCTTCGGCAGCGCCTTCAATAATGTTACCGAGGTTGTCCACCAGCGCCGGCACTACACCAAAGAAAGGCCGCGCGGCCGAGCCTGGCTTGAGCGCGTGGGCGCCCGGCAATGGGCTCATCAGGGTCGCGCCGGTTTCAGTCTGCCACCAGGTATCGACAATCGGGCAACGGGATTGGCCGACATTCTTGTAGTACCAGTCCCAGGCTTCCGGGTTGATCGGCTCGCCCACCGAGCCGAGCAGGCGCAGGCTGCTACCGTCGGCGCCTTCGCAGGCAGCAGTGCCGGAGGCCATCATGGCGCGGATCGCAGTGGGTGCGGTGTAGAGGATGTTGACCTTGTGCTTGTCGACGATCTTCGCCACCCGGGTGATGTCCGGGTAGTTCGGCACGCCTTCGAACAGCAGCGTAGTCGCGCCATTGGCCAACGGGCCGTAGACGATATAGGTGTGGCCGGTGACCCAGCCGACGTCGGCGGTGCACCAGTAGATTTCGCCGGGGCGGTAGTCGAACACTCGCTCGTGGGTCAGGGCGGCATACAGCAAGTAGCCGCCGGTGGTGTGCTGCACGCCTTTAGGCTTGCCGGTAGAGCCGGAGGTATAGAGGATAAACAGCGCTTCTTCGGCGCCCATCTCTTTTGGCGCACACACGGTGCCCGCCACTTTCATCAAGTCTTCGTACCAGATGTCGCGATGCTGGTTCCACTTGATCGCGCCATTGGTGCGCTTGCACACAATAACCTTCTGGATGCTGCTGGTTTCCGGGTTGGTCAGCGCATCGTCGACGTTAGCCTTAAGCGGAATCTTCTTACCGGCGCGGATGCCTTCGTCAGCGGTGATCACCACTTTCGACTTACAGTCGATAATCCGACCGGCCAGGGCTTCCGGGGAAAAACCGCCGAACACCACCGAATGGATCGCACCGATGCGGGTACAGGCCAGCATGGCGACCACGGCTTCGGGAATCATCGGCATATAGATAGTCACCACGTCACCGCGGTGCACATCCTGGCCACGCAAGGCGTTGGCGAACTTGCAGACTTCTTCATGCAGTTCGCGGTAGGTGATATTGCGGCTCTCGGCAGGGTCATCGCCCTCCCAGATGATCGCGATCTGATCGCCACGTTCGGCAAGGTGACGGTCCAGGCAATTGTAGGAAACGTTCAGGGTGCCATCGGCAAACCATTTGATGTCGACATGGTGGTCGTCGAACGAGGTCTGCTTCACCGCGGTGAAAGGCTTGACCCAGTCAAGGCGCTTGGCTTGCTCACGCCAGAAGCCATCGGGGTTGACCACCGACTGCTGGTACATGGCCTTGTAGGTTGCCTCGTCGGTCAGCGTGTTGGCTGCTACTTCGGGGCGAACAGGGTACAGGGAAGCCGCACTCATCTTTCTTACCTCGGTGACATAGTTGTTGTTGTATGGCCCCTGTTGTAGCCGGGGTGGGCCTATAGAACCATTCGACGATGGTAGTAACAAGACCCTACAAATTACCCTGCTATGCCGGGTAACCGCTCTGGCCCACAGCCTGTGGCGCTTTGCGGGTGGCTGAAAAAACTTTGATCGACCGATTGTTACAAAAACCGCCAAAGGTGTTTATCAAAAGCACGGGTATATGAATATAACGCGCAGGCTTAGAATCACTTCCGCCAACCAAGGCACTGTGATTAACACCGTAACAGCCCCCACGAAGGCACGTTAATCCGAACTTCCCAACTTTTAAGTTACACACGCGGCCTCACAAGGGCCCCGTGACCACTTTCGCCCTGAAGAAGGTAATGAAGAAATGAAAGCTCTATTAGTTATGGCCCTCAGCAGCTTGTGCGCCACCGCCGCCCTGGCCGACGAAGCCCCGACTGAGCTGGCCGGCCAGAATGCACCGATCGTTGAGGACTACACCTATAGCACTCACTTGGATGTGGCTAAAGTATTGTCCATGAGCAGTATTCCGGAAGTCTGTGAAGTTGTTCCGGTAAAGATGGAATATGAAGACTCCCAAGGTCAACGACACATCCTCAACTATCAAGTGATGGGTAATGGTTGCTCTAACGGATAACAACTTGGTTATTTAGATTCAACCCGGATCTTGGTCGCCGCAAGAAATCAATCTTGCGGCCAAGAACCCACCTCGAATACACCGCAAATCAAATGTGGGAGCTGGCTTGCCTGCGATCGCGGTTTCAGCCACGACGTCCCATACAGCCCTTCTCACCTGCTCCCTCCCCTCCCCATAAAATTTCTCCCAACACCCGCCAGAAATTTCCATCCCCAGCAAAGCCTTGCAAACACTCGCTCTGGCCGAAAACCACGTCATTTTGGCGCGCTCAAGTGACCATCCGCCGCAACACAAACCCAAATTTTTCCCTATAATGCGCGGGTAAATCGGGCCTGCAATATCCCTTTACACTGGGACGAAGAGCCAGACCTGAGGCATCCCGCGCGAGCTTGCACCTACCGCTGCGCACCTCAAGCCTCACGCAGAGCACCCGTAGCCCTATTCCGTTTAATGCGTGCGCTAGCTGCAACAAACGATTCCTTAAGATCCACCGCGGCCATTGGGCCGTGTGAACACCCAACCATCCGGTTTCACACGGGCACCTTTGAGCCCTCACGCAGGAGACGACACGTCATGCTGAGCTGGGACGAATTCGACAAAGAAGAAGAAGGCGAAGTAGCCACCAAAGGCGCCAACGCCGGCCACGCCACCGAAGCCAACATGGACCGCCTCGACGGTGCCGGCGCCGCTGCCGCCATCGAAGCCCGCGCCGTCACCGCCAGTGATTCGGCCGCCATCGTGCGCGCCAAGGCCGCCCTGGACAAACTCGACGTCGCCGAAGGCCTCACCGAGCTGGAAGGCTCCGCCGCCCGCGTCGCCGTCGACGAAAAACGCATGATCAACTGCCGCGCCGACCTCAACCAACTCGTGCCCTTCAAGTACGACTGGGCCTGGCAGAAATACCTCGACGGCTGCGCCAACCACTGGATGCCGCAAGAGGTCAACATGACCGCCGACATCGCCCTGTGGAAAAACCCCGAAGGCCTGACCGACGACGAACGCCGCATCGTCATGCGCAACCTCGGATTCTTCTCCACCGCCGACTCCCTGGTCGCCAACAACCTGGTGCTGGCCGTGTACCGCCTGATCACCAACCCGGAATGCCGCCAGTACATCCTGCGCCAGGCATTCGAAGAGGCGATCCACACCCACGCCTACCAGTACTGCATCGAATCGCTGGCCATGGATGAAGGCGAGATCTTCAACATGTACCACGAGATTCCATCGGTCGCTAAAAAAGCCGCCTGGGGCCTGAAATACACCCGCTCGATCTCCGATCCGAAGTTCGAAACCGGCACCGTCGAGACCGACAAGGAACTGCTGCGCAACCTGGTCGCCTACTACTGCGTACTGGAAGGCATCTTCTTCTACTGCGGCTTCACCCAGATCCTGTCCATGGGCCGCCGCAACAAGATGACCGGCG
>NZ_SPKO01000036.1:34871-67973 GCF_023127795.1 Pseudomonas sp. W2Jun17
CAAAAAGGCAGCCTGGGGCCTCAAGTACACCCGCTCGATCTCCGATCCGAAGTTCGAAACCGGCACCGTCGAAACCGACAAAGAACTGCTGCGCAACCTGGTCGCCTACTACTGCGTCCTGGAAGGCATCTTCTTCTATTGCGGCTTCACCCAGATCCTGTCCATGGGCCGCCGCAACAAGATGACCGGCGTGGCCGAGCAGTTCCAGTACATCCTGCGCGACGAGTCGATGCACCTGAACTTCGGTATCGATGTGATCAACCAGATCAAAATCGAAAACCCGCACTTGTGGGATGCCGAGATGAAGGAAGAAGCGACCCAGATGATTCTGCAGGGGACACAGCTGGAGATTGAATACGCTCGCGACACCATGCCTCGCGGTGTGTTGGGCATGAATGCGGCGATGATGGAGGACTATCTCAAGTTCATCGCCAACCGTCGCCTGTCGCAGATTGGCTTGAAGGAAGAGTACCCAGGCACCACCAACCCGTTCCCGTGGATGAGCGAGATCATGGACTTGAAGAAAGAGAAAAACTTCTTCGAAACCCGCGTGATCGAGTATCAAACAGGTGGTGCGCTGAGCTGGGACTGACGTAATGCTGTAGGAGCGAGCAAGCTCGCTCCTACAGTCAACGGCTTCAGTTCGACACCTGCTCCAGGAAAATCAACTGCAACGGCTCGCTGAGCAAAGCATCCGCCGTGGCAGCAAAGTGCTGGAAGTACGGCGTGGCAAAATGCTCATCCAGTGCTGCCTGGCTCTTGAATGCCTCGCGCATATAGAACGTGCCGGGTTCATCGCGTCGCTCGAACAATACGTAATCCAGATTGCCAGGTTCGGCCCGCGTCGGTTCGATCAGGCTCAGCAAGCCAGTCTTGAGCGCGTGCTCTTGGCCAGGTTTGGCCTTGAGTACGGCGAGGGATACCAGGGGTTTGGGCATGGCGATGTCTCTTTGAGTGGGTGGGTTGGAACAGCCGGCAACAGCGGTGAACATCACGGCATACAGCCAGGGTTTGATCGGTGTTCTCATGGGTGTCGCTCGCAATGGATTGAAGCCATCGTTGCCCATTTGGCGACGCAGAAACACCGACTAAACACGCTTACACTTTCTTCAAAGGCTTGAAAATGCCGCACTCCATCAAGACCCCTTGCGTCGGCCTGTGCTCCACCGTCTACGGTGATCTGGTCTGTCGGGGCTGCAAGCGCTATCACCACGAGGTGATCCAGTGGAATGGCTATAACGCCGAGGAAAAACAGGCGGTATGGCTGCGTCTGGAACAGCTACTGGTGCAGGTGATGGCCAGCAAGCTGGAAGTGTTCGACCCACACTGCCTGCGACAGCAGTTGGAGGCCCGCAAGATTCGCTTTATGCCGCACCAGTCGCCGTATTGCTGGGCATACCAGCTGATCGCGCGGGGTGCACGGGTGATTTCCAGGCTGGATGCCTATGGGTTGGCATTGCTGCCGGAGTTTCGCGAGCGCCACCTGGCGGATTTGCGCGATGCGATAGATCGGGAATTCTTTCTGCTTTCAGAGGCGCATTACGAGCGCTATATCGCCCCTGGATTCCTCAAGGATGCCTTCGGGCCAGCCTTGATCGCCACAGTCTAATGTGGGAGGGGCGGTGCGACGCTTCGACTTGCCCCCTCCCCAATCAGCAGGTCCAGGGCGCATCCCGTTCTGGCTGCAACCCGTAGAGATGAATCGCCCGCTGACACACCGCCGGCGCCAAACTCCCCTGCTCCACCAATGCCGTCAACGCTGCCAGCACAATATGGTGCCGATCCACCTCAAAGAAATCACGCAACGCCGCCCGTGTATCACTGCGCCCAAACCCATCGGTGCCGAGCACGGTGTAGCCCGAATCCACGTACGAGCCAATCATCTGCGGCACTGCCCGCACATAATCGGACACGGCAATCACCGGCGCGCCTTTGGGCAAACAGTCATGCAAATGACTGACACGCTTGATGCCCTGCGGATGCAGGCGATTCCAGCGCTCCACCTCTCTCGCTTCCCGCGCCAGTTCACTGAAGCTGGTGACGCTGTACACCGCGCTTTGCACCTGCCAGTCATCCATCAGCAACTGCGCCGCCGCCAGGGCCTCACGCACCAGCGTGCCGGAGCCGAGCAGGCGCACCTGCGCGTCCTGCGTACCCTGCAAGCGATACATGCCCTTGATGATCGCGCCTTCCACGCCTTCCGGCAGGCTGGGTTGCGGGTAGTTTTCGTTCATCAGCGTCACGTAGTAGAACTCGTCGACATCCTGCTCCAGCATCCGACGCATACCGTGGTCGAGGATCACCGCAAACTCACCGGCGAACGCCGGATCATAGGCGCGGCAATTGGGCACGGCGTCGGCAGCAAGGTGGCTGCTGCCGTCCTGATGCTGCAAACCTTCGCCGCCCAGGGTGGTGCGCCCGGCCGTGGCGCCGAGCAGGAAGCCCCGGGCACGCTGGTCGGCAGCTGCCCAGATAAGGTCGCCCACGCGCTGAAAACCGAACATCGAGTAATAGATATAGAAGGGCAACATGCGCAGGCCATGCACCGAGTAACTGGTCGCGGCGGCCACCCAGGAACTGATGGCGCTGGCTTCGCTGATGCCTTCTTCCAGGATCTGCCCGTCGGTGGCTTCGCGGTAACTGAGGATCGAGCCGATGTCTTCCGGCTCATAGTGCTGGCCGACACTGGAGTAGATGCCAATCTGCTTGAACAGGTTGGCCATGCCAAACGTACGCGCCTCGTCGGCAACGATGGGCACGATGCGCGGCCCCAATTGTCCGTCTTTGAGCAAGTGGGTGAGCATACGGACGAAGGCCATGGTGGTAGACATTTCCTTGCCTTCAGCGGCCGTGGCGAAACCCGCATAACCGCTCATGGACGGCACGCTGACCCGCGCTGCGAGCTGGCTGCGGTTGGGCACGTAACCGCCCAGGGCCTTGCGGCGCTGGTGCAGGTAGCGTAACTCCAGGCTGTCATCGGCCGGCTTGAAAAAACTCAAGGACTCGACCTGCTCATCCGACAGCGGCAATTGGAAACGATTGCGAAAGGCAATCAGCGCCTGGCGATCAAGCTTCTTCTGTTGGTGAGTGGTCATCTTGCCCTGCCCGGCTTCGCCCATGCCAAAGCCCTTTTTGGTCTGGGCCAGGATCACCGTGGGTTTGCCCTTGGTCCGGCGGGCAGCGTGGTAAGCGGCGTGGATCTTGACCATGTCATGGCCGCCACGCTTGAGGCGGTCGATCTGATCATCGCTCAGGCCCTCGACCAGCTTGGCCAGGGATTCACTCTGGCCAAAAAAATGCTCGCGGTTATAGGCGCCATCCTTGGCGGCGAAGGTTTGGAACTGCACATCCACGGTGTGCGAAAGGGTTCGGACCAATGAGCCGTCGGCGTCCTTGGCTAGCAACGCATCCCAGTCCGAGCCCCACACCAGTTTGATCACGTTCCAACCGGCCCCGCTGAACAATGCCTCCAACTCGTCGATGATGCGTCCATTACCGCGTACCGGGCCGTCGAGGCGTTGCAGGTTGCAGTTGACGACCCAGGTCAGGTTGTCCAGGCCCTCGCGGGCGGCCAGGGTCAGGGCTGACATGCTTTCCGGTTCGTCCATTTCGCCGTCGCCGAACACGCCCCACACATGGCGGTCCGAGGTGTCCTGCAAGCTGCGGTGCTGCAGGTAACGCATAAAGCGCGCCTGGAAAATCGAGCTGATGGGGCCAATGCCCATGGAACCGGTGGGGAACTGCCAGAAGTCGGGCATCAACCATGGATGGGGATAGCTGGACAGCCCGCGAGCGCCCTCCTTCGGGCCACCGATTTCTTGGCGGTAGTGGGCCAGATCCTGTTCTGTGAGGCGCCCTTCAAGGTAGGCACGGGCATAAATACCGGGCGCCGAATGGGGCTGGTAGAACACCAGGTCACCGCCGGATTGCTCGCTGCGTGCGCGGAAAAAGTGGTTGAAGCCCACTTCGAACAAATCCGCGGCGCTGGCGTAACTGGCGATATGCCCGCCCAGTTCGCCATACGCCTGATTGGCGCGCACCACCATGGCCAGGGCATTCCAGCGCACCAGCGAGGCGAGGCGCTCTTCGGTGGCCAGGTCGCCGGGAAAAGCCGGCTGCTGCTCGACGCTGATGCTGTTGATATACGGTGTGCCGTGGCGGGGTTTCCAGTCGATGCCCGGCGCACCGCCTTCGCGGGCCAGCAGGTCTAGAATTTCGCGGGCCCGGGCGGGGCCGGCATTGGCCACCAGCGAGGCCAGGGCATCACGCCACTCATCCAGCTCCTGCTGATCCTGCGCCGTGTGATTGACTGCGTGGGCGAAACCGTTCATGGGCACCTCCGGACTTTTTTTCCAGTTTATGTCGGTGCTGAAGGATTTTTTGCCTGTTATCAGGCTCACCCAACAGAATTTTGAGCATGAATCACTGTAGATCGGCTTTATTCCAGCACGTTGTGCTCATGCACCCGCAAACCCGGCAATTGTGTTTAAAATGCCGCCCGCCCGATGACTGACGCACAACGATGAACCCAGACGCACTCGCTACCCTTCACGCCCACTTGCTGACCGCCCTGGCTGACGCACCGGTGGAAACCCGGCGCCTGTTCCATGGCCGCGGCCGTTGCTGGCCGGGCCTGGAACAACTGACGGTGGACTGGCTGCAAGGGGTGGTGCTGGTGGCGCTGTTCAAGGAAACCGAGCACCTGCAAGCCCTCAAGCAGACGCTGCTGAACATCGACTGGGCGAGCTTTGGCGCGCACACAGTGGCGCTGCAACACCGCTACCTGCCGCAAAGCACCACCGAGTGGTTAGTGGGTGAGGCCATCGATGAGCTGACCATCACCGAGGGCGGCCTGCGGTACCTGATCGACCTGGGTAAAAAGCAGAACAGCGGGCTATTTCTCGACATGCGCTACGGGCGCAACTGGGTGCGCGAACAGGCCCAAGGCCAGCGCGTGCTGAATTTGTTTGCCTATACCTGCGGTTTTTCGGTGGCCGCCATCGAAGGCGGCGCCGACCATGTGGTGAACCTGGACATGGCCCGTGGCGCCCTCAGTCGTGGCCGCGACAACCATCGCCTGAACGGGCATGACCTGAGCAAAGTCACCTTCCTGGGCCACGACTTGTTCAAGTCCTGGGCCAAGGTCACCCACAGCGGCCCTTACGATCTGGTGATCATCGACCCGCCGTCATTCCAGAAAGGCAGCTTCCTGCTGACCAAGGACTACCAGCGCGTGCTGCGCCGCCTGCCGGACTTGCTCACCGCCCAAGGTACGGTGCTGGCGTGCATGAACGACCCAGCCTTCGGCGAAGATTTCCTGATCGACGGTGTAACCCGCGAAGCACCGGGCCTGCGCTTTGTGCAGCGCCTGGACAACCCGCCGGAATTTCCCGACGTCGATCCGCAAAGTGGGCTGAAGGCCCTGGTGTTCCGTCAGGGTTGATGCCGAATCGTCCTACGCTTGCTACGCTTGCTACGCTTGCTACGCTTACGCAGACACCGGGCGGTGAACCTTATCCCCCTCTTCCCGGTCGATACCTGCATTCCCCGGCCAGACTCGACGGCGCTACGTTGTCGGCTGCCCCGTTTGACCTTTTGGAGAACCGCCCGTGATATCGACCCTGCATGTAGCCAGACTCAAAGCCTGGGGCGCCCACGGCTTTACTGCCACCGGAGTGGTACTGGCCTTCCTGGCCACCCTGGCGCTGCTGGAAAACTCCCCCAAGGCGTGCCTGCTGTGGCTGGGCCTGGCGCTGGTGGTAGATGGCGTCGATGGCTCGCTGGCGCGACGGGTGAATGTCAGCACGGTATTGCCCAGCTTTGACGGCTCGGTTCTGGACCTGGTGATCGATTACCTCACCTATGTGTTCATCCCCGCACTGTTTATCTACCGCTATATCGACCTGCCGGAATTTACCCACCTGTTTACGGTGTCGGTGATTCTGGTGTCTTCGCTGTTCTGCTTTTGCAATGTGAACATGAAGAGCAAGGACAACTACTTCGTCGGCTTCCCCGCCGCCTGGAACGTGGTCGCCCTGTGCGTGTACATCATCCAGCCTGACGCCTGGGTCACCTTGCTGACCGTGATCGGCCTGGCCCTGCTGACCGTGACACCGATGAAGTTTTTGCACCCATTCCGGGTCAAGCGCTTCATGCCGATCAATATTGCGGTGACTACGATCTGGTTACTGTGCAGCTTTTTGATGGTGGTGGACTATCCCAACACCAACCCGTGGACGTTCGGATTGTGGTCGCTGATGTCGGCGTATTTCCTGGGCATTTGCATCTGGCGTACGGCGCTGGAATGGCTGGGCGCGCACAAATGACCGAGCACGCTCGGTAAAAATGTGGGAGGGGGCTTGCCCCCGATAGCAGTGGGTCAGTGACCAATAAGCTGACTGACCCACCGCCATCGGGGGCAAGCCCCCTCCCACATTTGAGTCACATCGCAGTAAGATGCTGGCTTTCTGCGGCCCTCCAACAATAAGCCCTGCCCATGCCCTTCGAACTCAGCGTTGACCTCACCACCCTGGCCATCCTGGCCGTCGTTGCCTTTATCGCCGGTTTTATCGACGCCATCGCCGGCGGCGGCGGGCTGCTGACCACTCCGGCTCTGCTCACCGCCGGTATGCCGCCTCACCTGGTACTGGGCACCAACAAACTCAGCTCCACCTTCGGCTCGGCCACCGCCAGTTTCACCTTTTACCGGCGCAAGCTGTTCCACCCGCGCCAATGGGTGCACGCCATCGTCGGTACATTGATCGGCGCACTGACCGGTGCCGTGGTCGCCCACTACCTGCCCGCCGAAACCCTGAACAAGATGCTGCCGGTGATCGTCTTTGCCTGCGGGGTGTACCTGTTGTTCGGCGGTACGCCAAAGGCGCCGGTGGATGCCGAAGCACCGATCAAGAAGAAATGGCAGGCCACCCAGGGCTTTGGCCTGGGCTTCTATGACGGCGTGGCCGGGCCTGGCACCGGTGCATTCTGGACCGTCAGCACGATGCTGCTGCACCCCATCGACCTGGTGAAGGCCAGCGGCGTCGCGCGCAGCATGAACTTCGTCAGCAACGCGGCGGCGCTGACGGTGTTTATCATCAATGGCTCGGTAGACTGGATCGTCGGGCTGGCGATGGGCGTGTCAGTGATGTGTGGCGCGTTCTTTGGCGCACGCAGCGCAATCAGCGGCGGCGCCAAATTCATTCGCCCGGTGTTTATCACCGTGGTGCTGGGCCTGACCGTACGCCTAGCCTGGCAGCACTGGTTCAGCGTGGCCTAAGCGGCGGGCCACGTAGAGGTCGATCAGGTAACGAGCAATCGAACGTGACGCCGGCAACGGCGGCAGTTCGTGGATGTTGAACCACTGCGCATCCTCGATCTCGTCGGCCTGGGGCACGATGTCGCCACCGGCGTACTCGGCGTGGAAACCCAGCATCATCGAATGGGGGAACGGCCAGCACTGGCTGCCCATGTACTGGATATTCTTCACTTCTATCTGCACTTCCTCGCGCACTTCGCGGATCAGGCAGTCTTCGGCCGATTCGCCGGGTTCGGCAAAGCCGGCCAAGGTGCTGTAGACCCCTGTGACGAACCGTGGCGAGCGCGCCAGAAGAATCTCGTCACCACGGGTCACCAGCACGATCATGCTCGGCGAAATCCGTGGGTAGCTGCGCAGGTCGCAAGGCGCGCAGTACATCGCCCGCTCCCGCGGGACCTGAACCATGGCCTGGCCGCAACTGCCGCAGAAACGATGCTCCCGCGCCCAGGTGCCGATCTGGGCGGCGTAGCCCAGCACTCTGTAGAGAGTGTGATCGCCCTGTAGCATGAAACCGCGCAGCCCCTGCCAACTGCACCCTGGCACATCGGCAGCACTGTCGAGTTCCAGCAAGTACACCGGTTCACCATCGAGGTGGCCGATGCCGTGTTCAGCGAACACCGGCAGGTCCTGACGCTTAAGCCACTCCCGAGGGAACAGAGGGCCATTGGCGTCATGCAAAAAGCCCTCACGGCTGCGGGCGACGGCCCAGCCGCCGACGGCGTCGTTATCCAGCAGCGTTGTGGTAATCCAGCCTGGGGTCATATCAGTCAATCCACGAATTCGGGTTTCTGCTTGCTCATATGGGCCGCAATGGCCACGCGCAAGTCGTTGGATTGCAACATAGCCGAGTTCCAGGTGGCAACGTATTCCAGGCCGTCATTGACTGTGTGGTCACGCATGTAGCTGATCATGGCTTTGGTGCCGGTCACGGCGATTGGCGACTTGGCGGCAATTTCATGGGCGATTTCCATAACGCCGGCCAGCAGGCTGTCCTGATCGGCATACACGCGATTGACCAGGCCGATGCTGCGCGCTTCTTCGGCGCCAAACTGGCGACCGGTGTAGGCCAACTCACGCAACATGCCGTCGCCGATGATGCGCGGCAGGCGTTGCAAAGTGCCTACGTCAGCGGCCATGCCGATGTCGATTTCCTTGATCGAGAACTGCGCGCCTTCGGCCGCGTAGCGCATGTCGCAGGCGCTGATCAGGTCAATGGCCCCGCCAATGCAGTAGCCCTGGATTGCCGCGAGTACCGGCTTGCGGCAATGGTCGACCGCATTGAACGAGGCTTGCAGCTCGAGGATCTTGCGCCGTAACAGGCGCGCATTACGCCCCACGTCCTTGCTGAACTCATTGGCTATCGAGGCCAGCATCATCAGGTCGATACCCGAAGAGAAATGCTTGCCCGCACCACTGAGCACCACGGCGCGCACGGCATCGGTGTCGTCGATCCATTGGAAGATGTCGATGATTTCGGTCCAGAACGCCGCATTCATGGCGTTGATCTTTTCCGGGCGATTGATCTGCACATGGGCAACGTTGCCGCTCAGTTCGACAACGAAGGCTTGGTATTCGGACATGGCAGTGATCCCTGACTGGCGATTGAGAAAGGCCAGACTATATCAAGGGTGCGCCACGGCGCATCGGCCAAAAGCGGGACTGGCCACGGTGAGGGAAAAGACGCTGGATAAAACCCGGTGCACACGCCATCCTTTGCGCTTTAAGCCGCCCCTGTCAGCGGCGCTCGACGTTTTAAGGATATGCCATGCACGCCCAACCCCTCGCTCCCGCCGATTTCGACTTCATTGACGCCACCTTGCTCAAATACGGTGAAGACCACTCGGTGCTGAACATGGCCGAACTCGACGGTTATTTCACCGCCCTGGTTTCCAGCCCGGCCAAGGTGGACGTGGCCGAGTGGTTCCCGGCGATCTGGGGTGGGCAAAACCCTGAATGGGACAACATGGACGAGGCCCAGGATTTTCTCGAACTGTGTGTACGCCATATGAATACCCTGGCCGCTCGATTGGCCACCGACTCCCAGGCGTTCAAAGCCCGTTTCGATGAAACCGAACATCAAGACCAGGCGGTGACGCTGGCTGAAGAATGGTGTTTTGGTTATGTGCGAGGTGTGACGATCGGCAACTGGCCGCCATTGCCCGCCGAACAAGCCGGGCAACTGGAAAAAATCACCGGGTGCGCCGAGCAGGACAATTTCGAACTACCGGCGGACCTGGATATAAACGCCCATCAACAGCAGGTCAGCGAAATCGAACCGGCTGCACGGGCGCTGCATGACTACTGGTTGAGCCAGCGTTAAGCCGGGCTTGCTGGCCCCGTCCTACATTTGAATCGGAGCACATTTCAGAAAAATCACGCAGATCACTTGCTCACTCGACAAGCATGGCGTGTTTGCCTGATTATTCGGGTCCGCACGTCGGCCACTCCACGCCACCTCGCCTTGACCAGGAGCCTTGTACCTTGAGTTCGCAAAAAACCGTGACCGTTACACCGCCCAACTTTCCTCTCAATGGCAAGGTCGCGCCCCCCGGCTCCAAATCCATTACCAACCGCGCCCTGTTGCTGGCGGCATTGGCCAAGGGCACCAGCCGTTTGAGCGGTGCGTTGAAAAGCGATGACACTCGCCATATGTCAGTCGCCCTGCGTCAGATGGGTGTGAGTATCGATGAGCCAGACGACACCACGTTCGTCGTCACCAGCCAAGGCTCGCTGCAATTGCCTGCCCAACCACTGTTCCTCGGTAACGCCGGGACTGCCATGCGCTTTCTCACCGCCGCCGTGGCCACCGTGCAAGGCAGCGTGGTGCTGGACGGCGATGAATACATGCAAAAGCGCCCGATTGGCCCGCTGCTGACCGCCCTCGGCCAAAACGGAATTCAGGTCGACAGCCCCACTGGCTGCCCGCCCGTGACCGTGCATGGCACAGGCAAGGTACAAGCCAGGCGCTTTGAGATCGATGGCGGCTTGTCCAGCCAGTATGTATCGGCCCTGCTGATGCTCGCGGCCTGTGGTGAGGCGCCGATTGAAGTGGCGTTGACCGGCAAAGACATCGGCGCCCGTGGCTACGTGGACCTGACCCTGGATTGCATGCGCGCCTTTGGCGCCCAGGTTGAAGCCGTGGACGATACCACCTGGCGCGTCGCCCCGACCGGCTACACCGCCCGGGATTACCTGATCGAACCCGACGCCTCGGCCGCTACCTACCTGTGGGCCGCCGAAGTGCTGACCGCTGGCCGTATCGACATCGGTGTCGCGGCCCAGGATTTCACCCAGCCGGACGCCCAGGCCCAGGCCGTGATCGCCCAGTTCCCGAACATGCAAGCCACGGTGGTCGGTTCGCAAATGCAGGACGCAATCCCGACCCTGGCCGTGCTCGCCGCTTTCAACAACACCCCGGTGCGTTTTACTGAACTGGCGAACCTGCGCGTCAAGGAATGTGACCGTGTACAGGCACTGCACGACGGCCTCAATGAGATCCGCCCAGGCCTGGCGAGCATTGAGGGCGACGACCTGCTGGTGGCGAGCGACCCAGCCCTGGCCGGCACCGCGTGCACGGCGCTGATCGACACCCACGCCGACCACCGCATCGCCATGTGCTTTGCCCTGGCCGGGCTGAAAGTTTCGGGGATTCGCATCCAGGACCCGGACTGCGTGGCCAAGACCTACCCTGAGTACTGGAAAGCCTTGGGCAGCCTGGGCGTTCAATTGACCTACTGACACGCCGATCGTGAAACTTCGCCGGGAGCGTCAATGACCATTCGCCAACCCTGCCCTCCCGGCGCCTGTGTGTGCGAGCGTGAACAACTGCTGGAGGCGCCCGGCGCGGACCTGCGCATCCTCCAGTTGACGCGACAGCAGGAAAAAATCCTGCTCGAACGCCTTGAAAACCTCAAGAGTCTGCAAGACCTTGAACACATGCAGCAGCGGATGTACGAGCAACTGGGCATCCGCGTGCACATTGCGCCTGGGCATACCGAGGTCAAGAGTATGCGCGGGATCCAGATCGTTATCGACGAGTTGCCGGGCATGTGCCGCAAGACTCGTCAATCGATCCCGGCGTCGATCCGCCGCGGCCTGGAAAAACGCCCCGAGATTGCCTACCGCTTGCTCGATGCCCACGACCTGTTTCGCGACACCTGAATCACCCCGCGACTGTCTCGCGCTGGAACATCCCCTGCCCCACAGCTTTGGCCGTGTGCAAATGCGCCTGGGCGCCCCCGCTCTCCGAATCCAGCAGCAGCTTGGACGTCAGCACCTGCGCCCCGCAGTAATCAAAGATGCCGTAATCGATCTGGGTGTGCATGGCCTTGGCATAGCCGTGCCGTTCGAAAGCGCTGTCATCCGCGCCCCCGAGGGCCAGCAGGTGCACCTGCAAGTGGCGCAGTTTTTTCACGACGGGTGTGTCGGGGCCATAATCAATCGCCCAGCCGTTGACGAACACGCGGTCGACCCAGCCTTTGAGCAACGCCGGCATCGACCACCAGTAGATCGGGAAAGCCACCACCAGCGCGTCGGCGCGCTCGATACGCGCCTGTTCGGCCAGCACATCGGCCGGCGGAGTTGCATGAGCGCGGTGCACCTGATGGTCGGCGGCGGTGTAGCGTGGATCGAACCCTTCGGCGGAAAGGTCGGCGATTTCGAAGGTGTGGCCGGCGGCGGTCAAACCGGCGCCTACCTGAGCCGCTACGCTATGGGTGAGCGATTTCCGGTCGTGATGAGCTACTACGATCAAGGCGTGCATGACTTTAACTCCTGACAGGATTAAGCTACGTTTAGTAAGTTACGCCCCTTAAGTTACTTTTGGTATATAAACATGTCAAGCAGTGAATCCCCTGCCCCACGTCGGCGCTTGTCCCGTGAAGATCGCCAGCGCCAATTACTCGATGTGGCGTGGCAATTGGTGCGCGAGGAAGGCACCGACGCCCTGACCCTGGGCCGCCTGGCGGAGCTGGCAGGTGTGACCAAGCCGGTGGTCTACGACCACTTCACCACGCGTGCGGGATTGCTGGCGGCGTTGTATGCCGATTTCGATGCGCGCCAGGACCAGGTCTTTACCGAGGCCATCGACACCAGTAAGGCGACGCTAGAGGACCGGGCATGGGTGATCGCGTCGGCGTATGTCGATTGCGTGCTGTTGCAGGGCCGGGAAATCCCCGGAGTGATTGCCGCGCTGAGCGGCTCGCCGGAGCTGGCGGTACTCAAGCGCGAATATGAGGCGATCTTCCTGGAAAAGTGCTCCAACGCACTGTCACCGTTCGCCTCGGGCGGCGGTGTTTCCAAGGCCGGCTTGCGCGCTATGCTCGGTGCGGCGGAAGCCCTGTCTCATGCGGCAGCCAATGGCGAGATCAGCCGTGAGGAGGCCCAGCAGGAATTGCTGGCGACCATCCTGGGGATGG
This sequence comes from Pseudomonas sp. W2Jun17, assembly GCF_023127795.1. Taxonomy (NCBI): domain Bacteria; kingdom Pseudomonadati; phylum Pseudomonadota; class Gammaproteobacteria; order Pseudomonadales; family Pseudomonadaceae; genus Pseudomonas; species Pseudomonas sp. W2Jun17. The sequence goes on from NZ_SPKO01000036.1 coordinate 47,604, forward strand.
TCCAGCGGGTCAAATCGTAGGAAACCGCTGCTGGATGTACAGCTGCACCTTGCGCGTCAACTGATCCAGATGCCGGTCACGCTGTTTTTCAGCGTCGACCATGGCGCGCTTGCCGTGCTTTTGCAGCAGGTAGGTATGAATCTGGCGCACTTCCAGCGAACGATAGATCGCTGCCACATCCAACACCCCCATCAAGCCATCGGTGCCGTAGTCCCGGGTGTTCATCAGCACTTGGGTGCCACGTGCGCCGCGCACCTGAAACCCCATGGCCTCGAATACCGGGACCTTCTCCACCGCACAGGCCAGTTCGGCGTGGGGATAGCGCGCCAGCACATCGCCTAGCATTAGCTTCGCCACGCCCTGGCGACGAAAGCCGGCCTGCACCGCCATAAAGGCAATGCCGCAGGCTTGAGGGTCGTTCTTGACCGGCAGATACAGGCAAAAACCGACAACGGTTTCGTCCTGCATCGCCACGACCAGCTCGACGGCGATGCCCTTCTCGCCATTCAACGCCTCAAGGTACAAGTGCACCTCAAACCCGATGGCGTACTGGTAGATGTTGTAGAGCAAGTTACTTGGCGCCAGCGCGACACTGCTGATGTCGGTGAGGTTGTCCACCACCATCTGCAGGATCTGGCTATTGACCGATTCGGGGCACGGCGTGGTGTAACGGGTAAGGCTGAACATGCAAATTCCTGGAGTTTCGCGTCAAGGCAGCGGCGATTGTACCTGTTGCAGGCCGCTCATGGCCCGCACAGTGAACGCAGGTAACGGGCCTTGCCGCCTATCTTGCTGCACTGATCGTGTTGGACACATATTGACAAGCTAAATTCGTAACGACTATTGTCTGACAACCTGATTACCAAGGTTTCATCATGCTTGAGCTCCAGCGCCCCGACTCGCTTGTCGTACGGGTTGTCAGCGCCATTCGCGCAGAAATCGAATCCGGCCAACTGGCTCCGGAGTCGCGCCTGCCTACCGAACAGCAATTGGCTGAACAGCTCAACGTCAGCCGCTCTGTGGTGCGCGAGGCCATTGCCCAGCTCAAGGCCGACGGTGTTCTCACCGCCCGCCGGGGGTTGGGGTCGTTCATTTCGCAGACCCCGGCCGGCACGGTGTTCCGTTTCCCGCAGCAAAATGGGCGACGGCCTGACCTGGCGCAGATGTTCGAAGTGCGCCTGTGGATCGAAACCCAAGCCGCCTCGATTGCCGCCCAGCGCCGTGACGCCGCCGACCTGCAACGCATGGAAAGCGCCTTGCAGGCCATGCAGGACCATCGCGACGACTTTGAAGCCGCAGCCCTGGCCGATGTGGAATTCCACCGCGCCATTGCCGACGCCAGCAAGAATGACTACTTCGTGGCCTTCCATGACTTCCTCAGAAGCCAGCTGGCGAGCGCACGCAAGACCGCCTGGGAAAACTCTGCCTCGCGCTTCGCCACCGGCTCGGCCGATGCGACCCAGGAACACCAGCAGCTCTATCAGGCCATCGCCGACGGTGATGCCCAACGCGCCGCTGCCAGTGCAGAGGCCCATCTGCGTGCATCCGCACGGCGCTTGCAACTGGAACTGCCTCCCATCAACTGATCGACTTTTTAAAGCGTGTCCCCGGACACGCCATTTTTTTAACAAAAACATTAGTCTGACAACCTGATAAGCAGACCAAAATGTCTAACCTTAGGTACTCCCAGCAATGATTCACGACTTTTGCATTATCGGCGGCGGCATCGTCGGCCTCGCCACTGCCATGGAACTGCTCAAGCGCCAACCCGGCGCATCACTGGTTATCCTGGAAAAGGAGCCGGTGCTGGCCAAGCACCAGACCGGCCACAACAGCGGCGTGATCCACGCCGGTATTTACTACGCCCCCGGCAGCCTCAAGGCCGACCTGTGCAAGCGCGGTGCCGAAGCCACCAAGCAGTTCTGCCGCGAACACGGGATCAAGTTCGAGGTGTGCGGCAAGCTGCTGGTGGCCTCCAGCCCCCTGGAAATGCAACGCATGGAAGCCCTGCACGCCCGCGCCCAGCTCAACGGTATGCAGGTCGAGCGCCTGGATGCCGAGCAACTGCGCGAGCGTGAACCAAACATCGTCGGCCTGGGCGGCTTGTTTCTCGATGCCACCGGCATTGTCGATTACCGCCAGGTGTGCGAGACCATGGCCCAGGTGATTCGCCGCAACGACGGGCAGATCTGCCTGGAACGCACGGTCACTGCGATCCACGAAGACACCGATAAAGTCACGGTCCATACCCAGGGCGAAACCTGGCAGGCGCGGCACCTGGTGGTGTGCGCCGGTTTGCAATCGGACCGCCTGGCTCGCCTGGCCGGGATCAGTATCGACCATCAGATCATCCCGTTTCGCGGCGAGTACTTCCGCTTGCCGGCGGCAAAGAACAACATCGTCAACCACCTGATCTACCCGATCCCCGACCCGCAGTTGCCGTTTCTCGGCGTGCACCTGACACGCATGATCGACGGCAGTGTCACCGTCGGCCCGAATGCCGTGCTGGGCCTGGGCCGCGAGAACTACCGCAAGTTCTCGGTGAACTGGCGCGATGTGGCGCAATACGCCAGCTTCCCGGGTTTCTGGAAAACCCTCTGGCAGAACCTCGGCTCCGGCACCACCGAGATGAAAAACTCTTTGTTCAAGTCCGGCTACCTGGAGCAGTGCCGCAAGTACTGCCCTTCTCTGACCCTCGACGACTTGCTGCCCTACGAGGCCGGTATCCGTGCCCAGGCAGTCATGCGCGACGGCAGCCTGGTACACGATTTCCTGTTCGCCCAAACCCCGCGAATGCTCCACGTGTGCAACGCACCTTCACCGGCCGCCACCTCGGCCATGCCCATCGGCGCGATGATCGCCGACCGTCTGTTCCAGCCTCAGTAATACCCGTACTGCCCGTTCACCCAAAAATAACTACAAAGACCAGAAGGAAATCCAGCATGTCGGCATCCGCCTCCATCCCCGGCACCGAAACGCCCGAACAAACCCGCAAGCGCCTGCGCAAAGTGGCCGCCGCCACCATCTTTGGCTCGATGCTGGAGTGGTACGACTTTTACCTGTACGCCACCATGGCGGCCATTGTGTTTTCGAAGATCTTCTTCGATAACAGCGACCCGAAAACGGCCACGCTGATGGCCTTTTCCACCTTTGCCATCGGCTTTATCGCCCGCCCTTTCGGCGGCATTCTGTTCGGCTACCTGGGTGACAAGTTCGGACGCAAGCAGGTGCTGGTGCTGACCTTCTGCCTGATGGGCGTGTGCACCACGCTGATCGGCCTGATCCCCAGCTATGCCTCCATTGGTATCTGGGCGCCGATCCTGCTGGTGTTCATCCGCATCATCCAGGGGCTGGGCGCGGGTGCTGAACTGTCGGGCGCCGCGGTAACTTCCTACGAACACGCCTCCCATGGCAAGCGCGGCAGCCAAGGTGCCTGGCCGGCACTGGGGCTGAACCTGGGCCTGTTGCTGTCCTCACTGACCATTTACCTGCTGACCATCAACGGTAACGAGTTCTTGCTGGCCGGCGGTTGGCGCATCCCGTTTATCTGCAGCATCGTGCTGGTGGGCGTGGGTCTGTGGGTGCGTAACAGCATTCCGGAAACCCCGCAGTTCGAGGAACTGAGCAAGGAAAAAGCCAAGGCCAAGCCGTCGCCCCTTAAAGCGTTGTTCAAGAACGACCTCAAGGGCCTCGCCGTGGTGTTCTTTGTCGCGATTGGCTACAACGCCCTGAGCTATATCTTCAAGACCTTCTCCCTGGCGTACCTGACCCAATTCAAAGGTGTGGATGTACACGTCACCTCCCTGTCGGTGACCATCGCCAGCCTGGTGGCCATCGTGGCCGTGCCTTGCTTTGGCTGGCTGTGCGACAAGTGGAGCAGCAAGATTGTGTTGATGCTCGGCGGTCTGTGCTCGCTGCTGTTCGCCTACCCGTTCCTGGCCCTGCTCAACAGTGGTGAAAGCCTGATGATCTATCTGGCCATCGGTGTGGGCACCGGTATCCTTGCGCCGATGATGTTTGCGCCCCAGGGCTCGTTCCTGAGCCGGCAATTCCCGACCCAGACGCGCTCATCGGGCTTCGGCACCGGGCGCGAAATCGGCACCGCGATTGCCGGTGGCCTGGCACCGCTGGGCGCGCTGTCGATGGTGGCGGCCTCGGCCACTCATTCCACCGATGGCGTGGTGGTTATCCTCGCGATTTCCGCCCTGCTGGTGGTGGTGTTCGCCCTCTGCGATCAGGGTGCAAAACACTCGACATTCAAGAACTGAAGAAAAAAGTTCGGACCAACGGGTGCATGGATGCACCTGGATCGCGCATCATGGGCACTTTCAAGCTCAAGGGTAACGTCCATGCGCGTTCTGTCATTGATGATGGGTCTTACGACGCTGGCCGCCACTACGGTGTTCTGCGCCAGCGCGATGGCGAATGAAGAAAGTCAGTTAGTCCAACAGATCAACCAATACCGCAGCCAGGTGCAACGCTGCGGTGACCAGGGTTCACAGGAACTGCCACCGCTGACCAGCGACACACGGCTGGTGCTGCCGGCCTCCAATGTCGGCGACTTGCAGCAGTCGCTGGCGCGGGCTGCGTACCCTATGGTCAACGTGCAGGCCATCAGCCTGTCCGGGCCCAAGGATGCCGACGCCGCCATGAAAGCAGTGCGCGAAAGCTTCTGTCGGGTCGTACTGGACCCGCAATATGTCGACATCGGCGTCAGCAACAGCGGCCAGGATTGGCGCATCGTGCTGGCCCGCCCGCTGCTGACCAGTGGCCTGGGCGACTGGCAGACCGAAGGCAAGCAACTGCTGAACCTGGTCAACGCTGCGCGCGCCGAACCACATCAATGCGGCACCCAGGCGTTCAGCGCGACCACGCCGCTGTCGTGGAACGACACCCTGGCCAGCGCGGCCAACAGCCACACGCGCAACATGGCCAACGGCAACTTCTTCGACCACCTGGACCACGACGGTCGTACTCCCGGTGACCGCGCCGAACTGGCCGGGTATATCGCAAAGAACATCGGCGAAAACATCGCTGCCGGCCTCGATACCCCACGCAAAGTCGTGGACGGTTGGCTCGCCAGCCCCGGCCATTGCGCCAACCTGATGAACCCGCAATTTCGCGAATTGGGCGCGGCCTACGCGATGGACCCAAAAAGCGATGCGGGCATCTATTGGACAGGTGTATTCGCCGCTCAATAACCTGGATATTCGCGCTGAACTGGGAGCAGTCATTCAGGTCTGTTGCTTGGCAACCTGACGTTTCAGGCAATAGTCGAACCGCGGTAGATAAGGTGTTGACCCCATGATGAATTGGCTGCAAGGCAACAGCGACATGGCCGAGCGGGTCCGCCAGCATGATTGGGCCAGTACGCCCCTCGGCCCGCTGGAGCAGTGGTCCGATGTATTGAAGACAACCGTCGCGCTGTGCTTCGCTTCCAGGTTTCCCCAGGCCATTGTTTGGGGGCCTGAGTTGATTACGCTCTACAACGATGCATTCCGGCCGATTCTGGGCAACAAGCCGGAGGCACTGGGCCGCCCTTTCAGCGAGGTGTGGCACGAGGCCTGGAGCGAGATAAGCCCCATCGCCAGCGCGGCGTTCGACGGTCATGCCACCTATATTGAAAACTTCCCGCTGATGCTCAAGCGCAATGGCGCGCCGGAACAGGCGTATTTCACTTTTTGCTACAGCCCTATCCGCGACTCCCGAGGCAACGTGGTGGGCATGCTCGATACGGTGACCGAGACCACCTCCACCGTATTCCTCGCCCGTCGCCTGGCGGTGCTGGATGCCATCGGCAACGCCGTGGCCAGCGCCACCGACGCCGAAGCCATCATGACATCGACCACCCAACTGCTGGCGCAACACCTGCAAGTGTCGATTTGCGCCTATGCCGATATGGATGAGGATGAAGATGGCTTCACTATCCGTGGCGACTGGGCGGCGCAGGGCTCACCCAGCATCATCGGACACTACAGCCTGGCGGCGTTCGGCGAACGCGCGGTGAGGGCTCTGCGTGCCGGTCAGCCCCTGGTGATCCGCGATAACCTGATCGAACTGCCCGCCGATGAGTCGGCAACCTTCCAGGCGCTGGGCGTCACGGCTACCATCTGCGTGCCGCTGATCAAGGATGGACGTCTCACGGCGCTGATGGCCGTGCATGACAAACAGCCCCGCTACTGGTCGCCCTACGATCTGGCGTTGTTGGGTGAAGTGACCGAACGGTCCTGGGCGCACATCGAGCGCGTGCGCGCCGATGCCGCCGTACGCGAGGGTTTGGCGGCCTACACCGAACTCAACGCCACACTGGAGCAGCGCGTGGAAGAACGCACCCTCGCGCTGGCCCAGGCCGAGGCCGCGCTGCGCCAGTCACAGAAGCTTGAAGCCATCGGCCAACTGACCGGCGGCGTCGCCCATGACTTCAACAACCTGCTGACCATCATTCGCTCGTCAGTGGACTTCCTGCGCCAACCGAACTTGTCGCAAGAGCGTCGCCAGCGCTACATGAGCGTCGTCTCCGACACGGTGGAGCGGGCCAGTAAACTCACCAGCCAATTGCTTGCCTTCGCCCGTCGCCAGCCGTTGAACCCGCAGGTATTGGATGTCAGCCAGCGGGTACGCAACATCGGCGAGATGCTTGAAAGTGTCACCGGCGCCCGCATTCATGTACAGGTGCAGTTGCCCGATCAGCCGTGCTACGCACGCATTGACCCCAGCCAACTCGAAACCGCGCTGCTCAACATCGCACTCAATGCTCGCGACGCAATGGACGGCCAGGGCATCCTGACCCTCAAGGTCGCCACACAGCAAGCGCTGCCGCGCATCCGCGGTGACGCCGAGTCGCGCCTGCCGTACATCAGCATCTCTCTGACCGACACCGGCACCGGTATTGCCGGCGACACCATCGACCGTATCTTCGAGCCGTTCTTCACCACCAAGGCCGTTGGCAAAGGCACCGGGCTGGGCCTGTCGCAAGTCTTCGGCTTTGCCAAACAGTCGGGCGGCAACATCGATGTGGCAAGTACCCTCGGCCAGGGCACTGTGTTCACCTTGTATTTGCCCCAAGTGGAAGGCGAACCCGCCCCGCAGCAGGACGAACAGGAGCAACTTGTACCGCCGCAGGAGGCTGCCCAACGGCATGTTCTGATCGTGGAAGACAACCTGGAAGTGGGACGTTTCGCCAGCCAGATCCTCAAGGACCTGGGCTACAAGACCACTTGGGCGACCAATGCCGAGCAGGCACTGGCCCTCGCTGGCAACGACGCCCGAGCTTTCGACGCGATTTTTTCGGATGTGGTCATGCCGGGGATGACCGGCGTTGCGATGGCCAGACTGCTGCGTGAGCGGCGTCTGGACCTGCCGGTGGTACTTGTCTCAGGCTACAGCGAAGAGCTGGCGGACAGCGGTTATGAGGGGTTTGAGTTCCTCGCCAAACCCTACTCCGCCGAACAGGTCGCCAGGGCGTTGGTGAGGGCGATGTCCAAGGATCAGACCGCTACAGCCACCTGATCAAGACCTTGAGCCTTAGCGGTGCAGGTCTTCAAACCCGTCGCGCTCATCGGTTTGGGCCGCGCGGGTTGAAAGACGGTGTGTACGCTCCATTTGCCGAGTCAGGCGGAAGGCTTTTTCCAGCGCATCGGACAGTTTGCAGGTGGCCGTCACCACAAAAGATGAAAACACCAGCACCGCCAGGGCCACACCCACTTGCATCGGCGCCGGCTGGAACAACAGCCACAGCGTACAGGGCAACAGTACCAACGCCATCGAACTCAGGGTCATGTAGCGATAGGCCGAGTAGCAGGACACCGCACTGACTGACATCCCTACGGTAAAGAGCATCACCAGTACCTGGGACACTCGGTCATCAACCGGCATCACCGCCAGCGCCCCACCTCCCCAGATGCCCGCCGACAACATCAGCGTGATCCAGTAACGCACCTCCCAACGCTTTGGGGTGCGCTTGCTGTCGGGGCAGCGAAACCACTGCACGAACATGTGCAGGCGCAGCAGTGACGAGCAACCCAGCAGCACCAGCCATACCAGAATGATCCGATGATCGAAGCGATCCCAGCACAGCCAGCAAAGCATGGCGGCCCCCAGATAACTGCCGAAGACGGCCGAGAACGACTGGCGAAACAGTTGGTGCAACCGGTCGGTTCGCACTTGCTGCTCGATGATGGGATCCTGATCTTGCCCATGTCCAAGGCTGTTCATGCAATGCGCCTGTGTCGATTGCGACGGCAAAGGCGCCATTGTGGCACCCTGCCAGTATCGGGAACAACTGCATCAGCCAATCCAGCGCCCTTACAGCTCCTGCGGACGCAGAATCAACACACCCAGCGGCGGCAGGTTCAACGACAGCGACACCGGTTGCCCATGACGCGGCTCATCCTGGGTGAACACCTCTCCCCCATTGCCAAAGTTGGAACCGGCGTAAGTGTCCGCATCACTGTTGATCACCTCACTCCAACGCCCGCCGAACGGCACCCCAACCGCATAGCCTTCACGCGGCACCGGGGTGAAGTTAGCAACCACCAGCACCGGCCGGCCGTCCTTGCTCCAGCGCAGCCAGGCGTAAACACTATTGATCGCATCATCGCCAATCAGCCACTGGAAGCCTTGGGGCGCATCATCCTGTTCATGCAGCGCCGGCTCCTCGCGGTACAGGCGGTTCAAATCGCCCACCAGCTTCTGCACACCACGGTGCTCAGGGTATTGCAGCAGATACCAGTCCAGTTGCTGGTCGTGGTTCCATTCGCGCCACTGGCCAAATTCGCAGCCCATGAACAACAGCTTCTTGCCCGGGTGCATCCACATGAAACTCAGATAGGCGCGCAGATTGGCAAACTTCTGCCAGCGATCTCCCGGCATCTTGTCGATCAGCGAGTGCTTGCCGTGCACCACTTCGTCGTGTGAGATCGGCAAGATAAACCGCTCGGACCAGGCATATACCAGGCCGAAGCTCAGCTCGTTGTGATGATGGGCACGGTAGACCGGGTCTTGCTGGATGTAGTGCAGCGAGTCATGCATCCAGCCCATGTTCCACTTGTAATTGAACCCCAGGCCACCTTGCTGGGTAGGCTGGCTGACCCCCGGCCATGCCGTCGATTCCTCGGCGATCACCAGCGCGCCGGGCGCTTCAAGGGCGACCACGTCGTTCAAATGCCGCAGAAAATCGATGGCTTCCAGGTTCTCGCGCCCGCCATGGCGGTTGGGCACCCACTCGCCGGCCTTGCGCGAATAATCGCGGTACAACATCGAAGCCACCGCATCCACCCGTAGCCCATCCACATGAAAATGCTTGAGCCAGTGCAGGGCCGAGGCCAGCATGAAGCCGTGCACTTCCGTACGGCCCAGGTTGTAGATCAGCGTGTCCCAGTCCTGGTGAAAGCCCTCCAGCGGGTTGGCATACTCGTACAGCGCTGTGCCGTCGAACTGCGCCAGGCCGTGGGTATCGGTGGGGAAATGCGCCGGCACCCAATCGAGAATCACGCCGATATCCGCCTGGTGACAGGCATTGACGAACCAGGCGAAATCCTCGGGCGATCCAAAGCGTGCACTCGGGGCGAATTGCGACAAAGCCTGATAGCCCCAGGAACCACCAAAGGGGTGCTCCATGATCGGCATCAGCTCGATATGGGTGAAGCCCAGTTGCTGCACGTAGGGGATCAAGCGCTCCGCCAGTTCACGCCAGCCGTATTGACGGGCGACCTCGCCGGTCTCGTCCAGCTCGCACTGCCAGGAGCCCACGTGCAGCTCGTAGATCGACAACGGCGCCGTGGATTTCTGCTTGTCACCCCGGGCTTGCATCCACTCATGGTCTTGCCAGTCCACCTGCAACGGTGCGGCGACCTTGGAGGCCGTATCGGGCGGCAGTTGAGTGGCCAGCGCCACCGGGTCGGCCTTGAGCGGCAGGATCCCATGAGCCCCGAGGATTTCGTATTTGTAGGCAGCGCCCGGCTGCAAACGCGGGATAAAAATCTCCCACACGCCGGAGGGATGACGCAGGCGCATCGGATGGCGGCGACCGTCCCAGATATTGAAATCGCCCACTACCGAAACCCGCCGCGCATTCGGTGCCCACACCGCAAAGCGCACACCTTGCACGCCATCGACACTGGTCACCTGGGCCCCCAGGCAACTGCCCAGGTCGCGGTGATTGCCTTCGGCAAACAGGTAAAGGTCCATTTCCCCCAACAGCAATTGACTGAAGCTGTAGGGGTCTTCGGTAATCTGTTCACCGCCCGCCCACTGGATTTTCAACAGGTACGGCTGGCGCGTGCTGAACTGCCCGACAAACAAGCCTGGCACCTGGGTTGCCTCGAGGCTGCCCAGCACTTCACCGCCATCCCGGCTGAGTACCTGAACGCTGAGCGCCTCTGGCAGAAAGGCGCGAATAAACTGCCCGCCCTGCTCGTCGTCATGCGGGCCCAGGATCGAGAACGGATCCGGGTGTTCGGCGCGTACCAGCGCTTCGACGTCCTTGGACGCCGGCAATGCAGTCAACTTGGGCTGCAGCGGTTCTTTATGTGTAAAACTCATGACGTCTCCCCACCGCGTACAGGTTTCGATTTAGGTGTAAGCCCGCTCAGCAAGCCATGCAGCCCTTGCAAGGGCACCGGCAACCAGGTCGGGCGATTTTCCGCTTCGTAGGCCACTTCGTACGCGGCCTTTTCCAGGCTGAACAACGTCAGCGCTGCGTCCTGGCCGTTGGCATCCTGCCAATCATGCGCCAGTGTAGACGTCGCCGTCTGATAAGCCTGAGTAAATGCCTCGCGGGCTTCACTCAGATAGCGATCGGTGACGCGCTTGCGCGCAGTGTTGGCTTGCGGTGTCTGATCCACTGCTTGCACATTCAGGGCCATGGCCGCCGCGTAGTCAAAGGAGCGCAGCACTCCGCTCACATCTTTATAGGGGCTGTGCTTGCCGCGCCGCTCATGCAACGGCCGCGCAGGTTCCCCTTCAAAGTCGATCAGGTACGCATCGCCCTTGACCACCAGCACCTGGCCCAGGTGCAAGTCACCGTGGACACGAATCCGCAGCCCGCCGACCGTGGCCTTCGCCAACGCCTGGACATGCCCGGCGATGGCTTTTTTGTGTACCAGTAACTCACTGACCAACGCCTGGTCAGCGGGGTTCAACTGGCTTTGATGAAGCTTGAGCAATTGCAGCGCACGCTCGATCTGCGCGCCGACATCCTTGGCCCAGGCCTGAGTATCCTTGGCGGTAGTGATTTGCGGTTTGAAGTCCTTGTCATCCGTTGGCGCACCCAGCACCCCATGCATTTCCCCCAGGCGCTGGCCGAGCGCGGCGGCGAAATCCGCCAGTTCGCCAAGAGCGTTGTAGTGCTGCTCCTGTTCAGAAATGGCCTCGGCCAACTCGTCACGGATCGCCCGTTCCAGGTTGTTCTGGGTCCAGCTCCAGGCATCGCCCTGGTTGCTCAGGTAGCCCTGGGCAATCATCAGCAGGTTGTCCTGCCCCTGCGCGTCGCGGCGGCTCATAAAGCCCAGCAAAGGCGAGATATTCGGGTAGCCGGCGGCGGTCAGGTAGGCGCTCATTTCCAGCTCCGGGTGTACCCCGGCGCTGACTTTGCGAATCAGCTTGAGCACCAGGCTTTCGCCCACCACCACCGAACTGTTGGACTGCTCGGCAGACAAGTAACGCACCGGCGATTCGTGAGTCAGTTGCAGCCCGGCCAGGTGTCCGGTCGCCTCAAACCGCAGATCGCCCTCACTGGAGTTGAGCACGGTCCCTGCCTGCATGGCCTGGATGACTTCACGGATGAAAGGCTCAAGGCTGAAGGCATCGGTCACCAACCCTACCTGGCGGGTACGTCGCACCCGGGCCAGGGCCAATTGCTGGGGCAAGGCGCTGCTCACCTGATCTTCGCCAAGAAAGCCCAACGGCAGTTGATAACGGCTGACCTGACCGCCGCTGCTGACCTCGACTTCACTGAGCAATACCGGGTGCTGTGGGTCGCCAAAACGTACGCCGTAAGCGATGCGCACGCTGTCGATCGCCGTGTCTTTGCCGGCAAACCAGCGACGTTTGGGCAACCAGGCTGGCAATGAGGTTTGTTCCAGGCTGGTGCGGCAAGGCTCTTCGAGTAATTCTTCCATGCGTTTTTTCAGTACCAGAGTGGTGAAGTCGGGCATGCTCTGCGCCGGTTCCACATGCCAGCTTGGCATCTGGTTTTCCGTCGCCAGCACAAACCAATAAAAGCCATAGGGCGCCAGGGTCAGCAGGAAATTCAGCTGGCCAATCGGTGGAAAGGCATTACCGCCGAGCATCTCCACCGGCACCATGCCGGCGAAGGCAGACAAGTCCAGCTCCGCCGCCTGGGCGCTGCGCGACACATTGGCCACGCACAGGATGATTTCGGTGTGGCCGTCTTCCCCCGTGTATTCACGGGTGTAAGCCAGGATGCGCCGATTGGTCGGCGAGAGCATTTTCAGGCTGCCACGGCCAAAGGCATTGGACTGCTTGCGCACCGCGAGCATGCGCCGGGTCCAGTTCAGCAACGAATGCGGGTCCTGGGCCTGGGTCTCGACGTTGACCGATTGATAACCGTATTGCGGGTCCATGATCGGCGGCAATACAAGGCTGGCCGGGTTGGCACGGGAGAAGCCGCCATTGCGGTCGATAGACCACTGCATAGGCGTACGCACACCGTCGCGGTCGCCCAAGTAGATGTTGTCACCCATGCCGATCTCATCGCCGTAATACAAAGTCGGTGTGCCCGGCATCGACAACAACAGGCTGTTGAGCAACTCGACACGGCGACGATCACGCTCCATCAGCGGCGCCAGGCGTCGACGAATACCCAGGTTGATTCGGGCGCGGCGGTCTGCGGCGTAGTAGTTCCACAGGTAGTCTCGTTCTTTGTCGGTGACCATCTCCAGGGTCAGCTCATCATGGTTGCGCAGGAAGATCGCCCATTGGCAATTGGCGGGAATCTCCGGGGTCTGGCGCAGAATATCGGTGATGGGAAAGCGGTCTTCCTGGGCCAGCGCCATATACATGCGCGGCATCAGCGGGAAGTGGAAGGCCATATGGCATTCATCGCCGTCATCGCCTTTGCGCTCACCGAAATACAGCTGCGTGTCTTCGGGCCATTGGTTAGCTTCGGCCAGCAGCATTCGGTCGGGATAATGGGCATCGATTTCGGCGCGAATCTGCTTGAGGACGTCGTGGGTTTCAGCCAGGTTTTCGTTGTTGGTGCCGTCGCGTTCGATCAGGTAGGGGATGGCGTCCAGACGCAGGCCGTCAATGCCCAGGTCCAGCCAATAGCGCATCACCGACAGTACGGCCTTCATGACTTGCGGGTTATCGAAGTTGAGGTCGGGCTGGTGGGAGTAGAAGCGGTGCCAGAAGTACTGGCCGGCGACCGGGTCCCAGGTCCAGTTGGATTTTTCGGTATCGAGAAAAATGATGCGCGTGCCGTCGTACTTCTGGTCATCGTCCGACCACACGTAGAAGTCCCGCGCGGCCGAACCCGGCTTGGCCTTGCGCGCACGCTGGAACCAGGGGTGCTGGTCGGATGTGTGGTTGATCACCAGCTCGGTAATTACCCGCAGCCCGCGTTTATGCGCCTCGGCGATGAAGCGTTTGGCATCGGCCATGGTCCCGTAGTCGCTGTGCACTCCACGGTATTCGGCAATATCGTAGCCGTCATCGCGACGTGGCGAGGGGTAGAACGGCAATAGCCAGATGGTGTTCACGCCAAGGTCGGCAATATAGTCGAGCTTGGCAATCAGCCCGGGGAAGTCACCGATGCCATCATTGTTGGAGTCAAAGTAGGATTTGACGTGAACCTGGTAAATCACCGCGTCCTTGTACCAGAGCGGGTCTTTGATGAAGGTGGCTGTCTTGGGTTTCTTCGCCATCGGGAACTCCTGAAAACACTAAAGTTCTGCAGACGGAATGCGATCCAGTGTGGGAGCTGGCTTGCCTGCGATAACGGTCTGTCAGTACCTGAAATGGTGGCTGACAAATCGCTATCGCAGGCAGGCCAGCTCCCACAGGGGAACTCCATCAGCCTGGGGAATGGGTGATGCGCCAGATTCCAAAGGGCATCTGCGGTTCAAGCCGTGTCCATTGGGTCTTGCCGTACCAGGTCCAACGGTGGCCGTTCATCAAGTCTTCACCCTGGGTCTGGGCGTCATCCGGCAGGCCCAGCTCCCACAGCGGTAGTTCAAAATGGGCTTCCTGAGCGTTAAAGGGGTCGAGGTTGACTGCCACCAGAATGAAGTTGCTGCCATCTTCGCTGCGCTTGCCGAAATACAGGATGTTGTCGTTCCAGGCGTTGTAGAGCTTGAGCCCCAGGTGTGTGTGCAGGGCCGGGTTCTGCCGACGGATACGGTTGAGTTGGGCGATCTCGGCAATGATGTTCCCGGGGGCGGTGAAGTCCCGCGGGCGGATTTCGTACTTCTCCGAATCCAGGTATTCCTCCTTGCCCGGCACTGGCGCGGCTTCGCACAGTTCAAAGCCTGAATACATGCCCCACAGGCCCGAGCCCATGGCCGCCAGCGCGGCACGAATCAAGAAGCCGGCGCGCCCGGACTGGTGCAAAAAGCCTGGGTTGATATCAGGTGTATTGACGAAGAAGTTCGGCCGGTAGCATTCGCGCCACGGCGACTGGTTCAATTGCGTCAGGTACTCGCTCAACTCGGCCTTGGTATTGCGCCAGGTGAAGTAGGTGTAGCTCTGGGAGTAGCCGACCTTGCCCAGGCGCGCCATCATCGCCGGAGTCGTAAAGGCCTCGGCGAGGAAGATCACCTCAGGGTATCTGGACCTGACATCACTGATCAGCCATTGCCAGAATGGCAGCGGCTTGGTGTGGGGGTTGTCGACGCGAAAGGTCTTCACGCCCTCTTCCACCCAACCCACCACAATATCGCGCAGCTCTGTCCATAAGCCCGGAATCGCATCCGCCGCATAGAAATCGACGTTAACGATGTCCTGGTACTTTTTCGGCGGGTTCTCTGCGTATTTAATCGTGCCATCGGGGCGCCAGTTGAACCAGCCAGGGTGCTGTTCAAGCCACGGATGGTCCTGGGAGCATTGGATGGCAAAGTCCAGCGCAATTTCCAGGCCGTGGTCGGCAGCGGCTTTGACCAGGCGACGGAAATCCTCACGACTGCCCAGTTGCGGGTGAATCGCCTCGTGCCCGCCCTCCTCGCTGCCGATGGCATAGGGGCTGCCCGGATCATCGGGGCCGGCGGTGAGTGAGTTGTTCTTACCCTTGCGATGGCTGCGGCCGATGGGATGGATCGGCGGGAAGTACAGCACGTCAAAGCCCATGTCGTGGATCATCGACAAGCGCGAGTGCACGTCATTGAATGTGCCGTGGCGGTCCGGATCGTCGGTGATCGAGCGGGGAAACAGCTCATACCAACTGGCGAACTGCGCCGCCTCACGCTCTACGTCAATCGGGTAGGCGGGGCTGATGCTCAGATAAGCGCGATGATCGGCCTGGGTCATCAGGTGTGCACTGTCTTCGTGCAGGAACAACGCCACCTGCTCGGTTTCCAGCAGGCCCGACAATTCGTGGTGCAGCAACATCAAGCGGTCGCGCAATTCGTTGTCACTGCGCTCGGCGGCCTGCAACACCAGGCTACGGCCCTCCTGCAATTCAAGGCTGACCGGCACCCCGGCCTCGTGTTTCTTGCGCAGTTCATAGCAGAAGCTGGCGAAGGTATCGATCCATGCCTCGATGCAGTATTCATGCGGGCCGAGGTGGGCGACAGTGAACGCGCCCTCCCAGCCATTGTTACCGACATCGGTCATGACCACGCTGTGCCAGCTTTCATCCTCCAGCGCGTGCCAGCGGATCAGCACCGCCAGTTTGTCGTGGCCATCGGCGAACACTTTACTGGTGACATTGACGCGCTGGCCGACCACGGCCTTGACGGCAAATTCCCCCTTGTCGATCACCGGCATGGTGCTTTCGATAGCGATCCTGGGTAACAACAGCGCTTGCGACAACGGCAGTGCGCAGCCCTCTGGAGCCAGTATTTCAGCAGTCATCGAGCATCTTCCCCTTACGCCCCGTGGACGCTCTTTGCTTGATCCGAATTCAAGTACGGCGACGCTCTCCCTGAGCAGAGCCGTTTAAAGTCCGAGCCTGGGCGCGCGGCAAAAGTTCAGGTGGATATGTGGCCGCCGGGCGGGGAATCAATTCCCCAAGGCAATGGTCCACCCATAGAGCCAAGCACAAAGGAGGCCACACTGATGAATATCCCAATACCCCCTGAACCCGAAGATCCGAATATCGATGCCCCGCCCTTGCCGCCTTCGGAGCCGACGCCAGCGCCAAAGCAGGAACCCCCTGAAGATGAGCCACCCGCAGCGCAAGAACCGCCCACGACCACGCCGCCGGTCATCGTCTGAGTCACAATGATGGAGGTTCGCTCGGGAGGGGCCAGGCTGTTCTTCAACTCGAGCGAGCCGCAAAAAATCGAACTCTCCTACAGACACTGGGAACAAGCCTGAATGCTCGCGTGACTGCAGGTTTATATATTTACCTCGCACTCAACCCATCTTCCGATGGGAAGTTCTGATCCTATCGCGAGGACACCATGTCGACTATCAACCCTCAGCACTTTTCCCGCACGCAGCCATCGCCACCTGGACACTCCAGCGGCGCCCAAGCTCAGGGCCGGCCCACACAGCAGCAGGTGGACGCGTTGCTCAACGCTGGCCCGAACTGGTCCGTTACGCCCAAGGCACCGGACCGTGCACAGCAATCGCCTGACACGCGTTCCAATCAGACCTCTCCTGAGCAACACGCAGACGCGACGAAACGCGTGAGCGATACTCATACACTATTGACCCCGGAAACAATCAACGCGCTACAGGGCAATCCGGACTCTGCCCAATCTCGTGCAATCAAGTCCGAACTCGAATGGATTTTTCAGCCAGAAAACAGGCGCGCAGCGTTACGTGGGCCCGACGCCAAAGCGAACCGCAAAAAATTTGAAGAGATGAGCGTCGTGCTCAATGCCGGTGCCAGGAACCTGAACTCAGCCAAGCACAAAACAACAGAAGAGGTAATGAATAAATTCGCCTTTAAAAATATCGAGGCCCTGCTCGGGGCATTTGACGGCGACGCCTCGAGCTCTTTTGGCCGTCTCGATAACTCACTCGCAGAGTTAGCCAAAATCAAACAACACTATTCCAGGATGGACTCGACCTATAAAACCTTAAGCAATACCTGCGATTCGCTGGCCAAGGAAAAGCTCGACGCGTCACAAGCAGATGCCACGCCACCGCCATCGGCCTCCGACACTGGCCACGACAGCTCTGCAACCTACAGCTTCCGCTCTGCCAGTGAATCCACACTCGAGTCTCCTCAAGAGATCCGGAATTTCAAATCCCAAGACAAACTGAACCTGACCGGCATTCAGAAACAGTTGAACACCCCGCTGCGATGGGTTGAGCGCCGCCCAGAGTCGATCGGGGAGATACAGATTCAATATTCGCCCAATAAAAATGTCAGCGTGGTAGTCATTGCTGATGCTCCAGGCAAGCCACCCTTCGTACTGAAGGTGTTTGGTGAGGTGCGCCAAAGCAACATCGTGACCTGATGGCTGGGTATCACTTTTCCACTAACTTGACGATTCTCGGCATGATGCTGAACACCGCCAGGGCCAGCAACGTACTGAGTACCGCCGTCGATTCACGCCCCATGCCCGCCGCCACCCCGATGGCGGCGGTCATCCACAACCCGGCAGCCGTGGTCAGGCCCTTCACATGCTGGCCCTCTTCATCTTCCTTGCCCTTGAGGATAGTGCCGGCGCCAAGGAAGCCGATGCCCGCAATCACCCCTTGAACCACCCGGCTCATGGCGTCTGCCTGGTTGCCGGACATCTGCGGCACCAGCACGAACAGCGCCGCGCCAAGCGCCACCAGCATATGAGTGCGCACGCCCGCCGCCTTGCCCTTGTGTTCACGCTCAAAACCCAGGATGCCACCCAGGATCGCAGCGATCAGCAGGCGCACAGTCACTTGAGTGAGTTGCCGGGCATCGGTGATGTCGGCGAACTCGGCTTGCAGGGTTTGCCACACTTGTTGCCACCAGACGTCCATGGATGCGCTCCTTTTATTATGAGTAAAGAATAGACCGCACAGACCGCCAGTCAGTTGCCCGGAACCCGTGCGCATGGCAGTCGCCTAACGCTGCACAGTTCACAAAACGGAGATCGTCATGACCGTACGCATCGAAAATCATCTGTGCTACTTCACGCTCGACGAAAACGGCCAGGAACAAAGCCTGCCCGCCACCCGGGTGACCATCCTTACCGATCACGACAAAGCCATGTCTTATCTGGAATTGGCGGGTTCTCGCATCTACATCACCGAAGCCGAGGCGGACGCCCTGACGGTTGAAGGCGCCACCGATGGCCGTCAGCATGTGAAGGCCGACGAACCGGGTTCGGTGATTTAATTGATCTGCGTCAGCCCCTTCGATCGATCGCTGCACCTTATTGACGCTGGGGTGCAGCACATTGACGCAGATGGGTACATCCAGCCCATCTGATCCGCTTTATATCGCCATACCTGAGTCTGTTATGCAAACAGCCTGTCGCCCATAGTGCATTGGCCTGATGGAGGCTGATGAGCGAACGACCATGAGCGAACGAATCCCAACCGTGGAAACCTTTGAGCCCATACACCCAAAGAAGGTGAAGGCCAAATCCAGCGATAACCTGATCCATACCCGCAGCTTTACCGGCCTGTTCCGCACCTTGCGTGTCAGTGGAGCGGCTTTGCTGTTCCTGGCCTTTTTCGGCACCGTATGGCTGAACTGGGGTGGGCGCCAGGCCGTGCTGTGGGACCTGGCGCACAGCAAGTTCCACATTTTCGGCGCCACCTTCTGGCCGCAGGACTTTATCCTGCTCTCGGCGCTGCTGATCATCTGTGCCTTCGGCCTGTTTGCGATCACGGTGTTTGCCGGCCGCGTCTGGTGCGGTTATACCTGCCCGCAAAGCTCGTTCACGTGGCTGTTCATGTGGTGTGAAAAGATCACCGAGGGCGAGCGCAACCAGCGTATCAAGCTGCAGGCGGCCCCGTGGAGCCTGAACAAACTCGCGCGACGCTCAGCCAAACATACGCTGTGGCTGGGCATCAGCGTGCTGACCGGGCTGACCTTTGTCGGCTACTTCACGCCCATCCGCCCTCTCGCCGTCGAACTGCTGACCTGGCAAATCGGCGGGGTGAGCTTGTTCTGGGTGCTGTTTTTCACGGGCGCTACCTACATCAATGCCGGCTGGTTACGCGAAGCGGTGTGCATGCATATGTGCCCGTATGCGCGATTCCAAAGCGTAATGTTTGATAAAGACACCCTGACCATTTCCTACGATACCGCCCGCGGCGAACGCCGTGGCCCGCGCAAACGCGAAGTGCAGCCAGCCGATGCAGGGCTTGGTGATTGCATTGATTGCCAGCTGTGCGTGCAGGTTTGCCCTACCGGCATCGATATCCGCGACGGCCTGCAAATGGAATGTATCGGCTGTGCGGCCTGCATTGATGCCTGCGACTCGATCATGGACAAAATGGGCTATGCCCGGGGTTTGGTGAGCTACACCAGTGAACACCAACTGCAGGGTGGCAAGACTCATCTGCTCAGGCCACGCCTGATCGGCTACAGTGCCGTACTGCTGGTAATGATTGCCGCGTTGGTGGTGGCCTTGATTGAACGGCCGATGGTGTCGCTGGATGTCACCAAGGACCGCGGCATGTTTCGCGAAAACAGCCAGGGTTTGATCGAGAACATCTACAGCCTCAAGGTCATCAACAAGACCCAGCAACGCCAGGACTACCGGGTGGAACTGGTGGATGCCGACGGGTTCCAGTTGCAAGGCAAGACCCGGATCAGCCTGGCGCCCGGAGAAATCGTCGATATGCCGGTGTCAGTGGCACTGCTGGCCGAGAAGCCGGCGAGCAGCTCGCAGAGCCTGCGCTTCAAGGTGACAGATGTGGATGAGCCCTGGATCTACAGCGCCGCAGACAGTCGCTTCGTCGCGCCGTTGAACCGCTGACAATCCGCCAATGTGGGAGGGGGCTTGCTCCCGATAGCGGTGGGTCAGAACAGTTTTGGTTACTGACACCCCCTCATCGGGACATAGGTATCTACACAATTTTTTAGGTTGTAGAAGCCGACGGTAACTACGATGCGAAGCGAGCCGCTCTTGATCTTGATCTGTTTTTGATCTTAAGCGCCCCGTCAAACCACGCTGGCCGGAATTCGACAGGGATTCTGGGCCGGCATTCCGGCTTTTCGAAAGTGACCCGCTGTAAGAGCGGAACCATAAGTGGCCGTTACCGCAGCAATGGATATGTACTCGGTATAACTGTGTCGGCTGCCTG
>NZ_SPKO01000036.1:67983-158496 GCF_023127795.1 Pseudomonas sp. W2Jun17
GGATCTCGGAGCATCAGATAGATATGCGCTGGCTGACTGGTCGTCACGGGAGCAAGCTCCCTCGCCACAGGTACAGCGCCGTACCAAAAATGTGTAGATACCTATGCTAATCGTGGGCAAGCTCCCACACACACTTACCCGGCGTACAGACTGAAAACTGTTTAAGGCTGCCATGAAACGCTACGAAAAATTCGCCGATGACATCGCAGAACTGATCCGCTCCGGCGTCCTTGGCCCAGGTCAGCGCGTACCGTCGGTGCGCTATGCCAGCCAGACCTACGGCGTCAGCCCGTCTACCGTGTTCCAAGCGTATTACTTGCTGGAACGCCGTGGCCTGATTCGCGCGCGGCCGCGTTCGGGCTACTTCGTCAACACCCATGCGCCGAGCCCGTTTTCCGAGCCAGTGGTGAGCGAGCAGGTGCATGAGTCCACCCATGTGGACGTCAGTGAATTGGTGTTTTCGGTACTCGACTCCATCAAAGACCCTAATACAGTGCCCTTCGGCTCGGCCTTCCCCAGCCCGATGCTGTTCCCGTTGCCGCGCCTGGCCCGCTCCCTGGCCAGCGCCAGCCGCGAAATGGACCCGCGCCTGGTGGTCACCGACATGTCGCCGGGCAACCCGCAACTGCGCCGACAGATTGCCCTGCGCTACATGGTCGGCGGCCTGATGCTGCCCATGGAGGAGTTGCTGATTACCAACGGTGCCCTCGAAGCGCTGAACCTGTGCCTGCAAGCCGTGACTGAACCGGGCGACCTGGTTGCCATCGAGGCACCGGCGTTCTACGCCTGCCTGCAAGTGCTGGAGCGCCTGAAACTCAAGGCCGTGGAAATCCCGGTGCACCCGCGCGATGGTATTGACCTGAACGCCTTGGCACAAAGTCTTGAGCGCTACCCAATCAAGGCCTGCTGGACCATGACCAGCTTCCAGAACCCCATGGGCGCCACCCTGCCCGAAGCAAAAAAACAGGCGCTGGTAGAGCTGTTGCGCAGCCATCAGGTGCCGTTGATCGAAGATGATGTCTATGCCGAGTTGTACTACGGGCAACACGCGCCAAAACCGGCCAAGGCGTTTGATACCGAAGGGCTGGTGATGCACTGCGGTTCCTTTGCCAAGAGCCTGGCACCGGGCTACCGCGTCGGCTGGGTCGCGGCCGGGCGCTTTGCGCAGAAGGTCGAGCGCCTGAAACTGATGACCTCGCTGTGCCCGTCGATGCCGGCCCAGGCGGCGATTGCCGACTACCTGCAACACGGCGGTTATGACCGGCATCTGCGCAAATTGCGCTATGCCCTGGAAGAACAGCAAAGCGCCATGCTGGCGGCCATCGCCCGCTACTTCCCGGCCCAGACACGGGTCAGCCAGCCGGCGGGCGGTTATTTTCTGTGGTTGGAATTGCCGGAGCAAACCGACTCGCTGAAATTGTTCCAGATGGCCCTGGCCCAAGGCATCAGCATCGCACCGGGGCCGATCTTTTCAGCGACCCAGCGCTTCAGAAACTGCATACGCTTGAACTATGGCAGCCCATGGAACGAAGCCTCGGAAAAGGCCATGGAGACGCTGGGGCGGATAGTGCGGTCTTTTTAACGGCGCGAAACACAGCCCGTGGAACCGTGTGCCATCAGGAACCACCTAGCTATGCCTATCCTCATGTCGAGATCGTCATGCGCATCAACCCTCTTGCGGCATCGACCGCCTATCGGCTTGGCGAAGGTCGCCCTGAAAATAACTGGCTTATTGCGCCGACTGCGCCCGAAGAACCTCCCGTCGGTGACCGTCGTACCACCCGGCAGATCATCAACGCCAATCCTGCGCTCAAGCACCTGTTCAAGCGCCGCGATAGCTACCCGGTGACAGACTTGCTCAAGCGCCGACTGGGGGACTGGACATTCGCCAACCCTGATGCCAAGGCCAGGGCCCACGCGGCCTATAACCTGGCGAGAGTGATTAACGTCCTCGACAATGTGAATGATCGCCGCGTCGGTAACAGCGAACGACACGACGGCAAGATCAATGGCTTTCACAACGCCGGCTATTCCACCCGAAAGAACTCAGAAGCCCGTCTACTTGTAGCATTCGCGGAAAACGGCTACGACGTGCTGCAAAACCTCGGGCAGTAAGCTGCTTTTCAGCGTCCGCCCCCTAGGTCTAAAAAGGTGCCGGTGGCGTATGAAGCCTTGTCCGACAGCAACCAGATAATCGCCTCAGCCACTTCATCCGGACGCCCGCCACGCGCCATGGGGATACCGGACTCCAACTTGCTGACGCGGTCCGGGTCGCCGCTCAGGGCGTGGAAATCGGTAAAGATATAACCAGGGCGTACCGCGTTGACTCGAATGCCTTCACCTGCGACTTCTTTGGACAGACCGAGGGTGAAGGTATCCAGAGCGCCCTTGGACGCAGCGTAGTCCACATACTCACCTGGCGACCCCAGCCGCGCCGCCATCGAGGACACGTTGACGATACTGCCACCCTGCCCGCCATGCCGAGGCGACATACGCAGCACCGCGTGCTTGGCGCACAGGATCGGGCCCAGCACGTTGGTCTTCATGATCTTCAGGATACGAAACTCGGACATCTCGTCGACCCGCGACTTTTGCCCCACAGTACCGGCGTTGTTGACCAGCGCCGTGACACGCCCCAATTCGGCATCCACGCGATTGAACAGCGCTATCACTTCATCTTCGATGCTGACATCAGCGCGCACCGCAATGGCCTGGGCGCCGAGGCCGCGCACTTGTTCAAGCACGGCATGGGCAGCCTTCTCGTCCGACTGATAGTTAATGCAGATGCGATAACCTTCGCGAGCAGCCAGCAAGGCCGTCTCGGCGCCAATCCCGCGGCTGCCTCCGGTGATGATGACGACTTTGTCCATGGCTACGGTCTCCTGATTCAACCTGATGGTTAGGGTTGGATCCAAGAATACCCGTCACTGATGGCTTTTGTCAGGCGCTGGCGCATCTTCGCCGGCGAGGATGTTTGCCATGAAATTGTCGGCCGGCAATGGATGCCCCAACAAATAGCCTTGCAAGGAATCACACCCCAGGCGGGTAAGGAAATTTTGCTGCGCATCGGTTTCCACGCCTTCGGCAACGATCCGCAAGTCCAGGGCCTGGCCGAGGGCGACAATGGCCGAGACGATGGCGGCGTCGTCGCTGTCGTGCTCCAGGTCGCGTACAAAGCCGCGGTCGATCTTCAACTCGTTGGCCGGCAGGCGCTTGAGGTACATCAGGCTGGAGTAACCGGTGCCAAAGTCATCGATGGACAGGTCCACGCCCATGTCCGAGAGCTGCTGCAATACCGTCATGCTCGCATCGGCATCGCTCATGGCAGTGGTCTCGGTGATCTCCAGCGTGAGGCTGTTGGCGGGTAATTGGTGGCGCTCCAGAGCAGCCGCAACACTGTTGACCAACCCGGCATGACAGAACTGCAGCGCCGAAAGATTCACGGCGATGCGCCAGCTCTGATAACCCTGTGCGTACCACAGGCTCATCTGGCGGCAGGCTTCGTCGAGTACCCATTCACCGATGGCAATGATCAGCCCGGTTTTCTCCGCCAGCGCGATAAAAGCTGCCGGCAGCAACAAGCCCTGTTGCGGATGCTCCCAGCGCAACAACGCCTCGGCCCCCACGGCAATACCGCTCACCGCATCGAACTTGGGTTGGTAATACAAGCGAAACTCGCCGAGTTCAAGGGCATTGCGCAGGTCCTGCAACAATTGCAGTTGCTTGCGCGCATTGGTGTTCATTGACGCATCGAAGAAGCTGTAGCCGTTCTTGCCCATGCCCTTGGCGTGATACATCGCCGCGTCGGCGTTCATCAACAGCTCCTGGGGGTTATTACCGTTGCCCGGGAACATGGCGATACCGATACTCGCGGAGATTTTCAGCTCATGCTCGGCCACCGTGAAAGCGCGGTTGATCAGACCGACCTGACGCTCGGCCAGGCCCATGGCATCGTCCGGCTGGGTCAATTGCACCAGCAACACGAACTCGTCACCGCCAATACGGGCCAGGGTGTCCTGGCTGCGCAAGTCCTCGCGCAGACGCAGGCCAACCTCGCGCAGCAGTTGATCGCCCATGTGATGACCGAAGGCATCGTTGACCGGCTTGAAGCCGTCCAGGTCGATAAACATCAGCGCAAAGCAACCGCCCTGCTCGTACACCGCCTGAATGCCTTGTTGAATGCGATCCGCCAGCAGTGTGCGATTGGGCAAGCCGGTGAGCATGTCGTGCAGTGCCAGGTGGGTCAGTTCCTGGTTGGCCAGGGTCAAGGAATCGGCGAGTACAGCGGTGCGCGCCTCCAGGCGGGCATCCAGCAAGGAGGTCAACAACGCTATGACCAACACCGCAAGGGAGGTCACCAAGACCAGGTTATCCAGGCCCTTGCCGCTCAAGCCCGTTAGCGCGGCACCGCAGAAACTGTCATCGGCAAACTGCGCCGCGGCCATCCCGGTGTAGTGCATGCCGACAATGGCCACGCCCATCACCACCGCCGCCGCACCCCGCGCCAGGCGCACGTAAGGCGTATTGCGACGCAGGTTGAAGGCGATCCACAGCGCGGCGCCGGAGGCCATTACCGCGATCAACAACGAAGCGCCGAACAAGGTCGGGTCGTAGTCGATACCCGGGGTCATGCGCATCGCTGCCATGCCGGTGTAGTGCATGCTGGCGATACCGGCACCCATCACCAGCGCACCGAACGCCAGTTGCCAGGCCGGCAGACGTGGCTGGCTGACCAGCCATAAGGCGAAGCCACTGGATAACACAGCGATCAACAGCGACAGCGCAGTGATGCCCAGGTCAAACCCGAGGGCAAACGGCAGGCGCAGGGCCAACATGCCGATAAAGTGCATGGACCAGATGCCCACGCCCATGGCTGCTGCGCCGCCGGTAATCCATAGGTAAACGGCACGCCCCTTCGTCGTAGCGATACGCCCGGCCAGGTCCAACGCGGTGTAGGACGCCAGCATTGCAACGCACAGGGAAATCACGACCAGGGAGGTTGAATAGCTACCGATCAACATGGGGCTTCTCGCAGGCAACAGGGCGTAAAAGCCCATGCCGGGTGGCAAAGCGGGCGATTGTAGCGAGAATGATTCTGGGGCAGGTGATTAATTAAGCAGATAGCCATTAGTCATTTTTTGGCGTCAATCTGCTGGCTTAATGCGGGTATTTTTCAATACCTATGGAAAGGGGCCTCCCCACTGTAGGAGCGAGCTTGCTCGCGAAAAATCATAGGCGCCGCGTGTATTCAGGAAACACGCGTTATCGTTGACGTTTTTCGCGAGCAAGCTCGCTCCTACAGGATGCCCAGGTATTCGCTCACTCCTTCTCGGCCAGAGACGTCTGGCCGTCCCAGCCACCACCCAACGCCGCAATCAACTGCACACTCGCTACCAGCCGCGACTGCAACAAGGTCAACACGGTGCGCTCGTTGCTCAAGGCCGTCGCCTGCACAGTCACCACATCCAGGTAAGCGATCAAACCCGCCTTGTACTGGTTCTCGGTCAAGCGCAACGACTCACGCGCCGATTCCAGCGCTTCATTGCTGACCACAGCTTCGTCCGCCAGCACCTTGAGTTGCACCATGTAGTTTTCCACTTCACGGAACCCATCCAGTACGGTCTGGCGGTACTTGGCCACGGTCTCGTCATAGCTGGCCACGGTGCGGTCGACTTCCGCCGAGCGCTGGCCGCCATCGAACAGGGTCATCGCCAGTTTCGGCCCCACCGACCAGAAGCGGTTCGGCAGGCTGATCCAATCTTCATACGTGCTGCTGGAGTAGCCGCCCTGCAAGCTCAGGCTGAGATCCGGGTAATAGGCCGCCTTGGCCACGCCGATGTTGGCGTTGGCGGCGATCACCGAGCGTTCGGCCGAGGCAATATCGGGGCGACGTTCCAGCAACTGGGACGGCAGGCTCACCGGTATTTGCGGCAGCGCCGGAATGTCTTTGCTCACCGCCAGGTTGAAGTTGGCCGGGGCTTCGCCGATCAGCACGGCAATGGCGTTTTCCAGTTGGGCGCGCTGCCAGATCAGGTCGATCAGGCTGGCCTGGGTGGTCTTGAGCTGAGTTTGCGCCTGGGCGATGGCATCCTTGCCGGCCACCCCGGCACGATACTGGTTTTCGGTCATTTTCAATGAACGCTGGTAGGTGTCCAGGGTGGCTTGCAACAGGCGCGTCTGTTCGTCCATGACCCGCAGTTGCAGGTAGCTCTGCACCAGTTCCGACTGTTGGCTCAGGCGCATCGCGGCCAGGTCTGCCGAGCTGGCCTCGGCGCTGGCTTCATTGGCCTCTAGTCCACGGCGCAACTTGCCCCAGATATCGGCTTCCCAACTCACGCCCAACTGCGCATTGAGGGTGTCGCGGATACCACTGCTGGAACTGCTGAGGCTGGCGCTGCTGCTGCCGGTACCCTGGCTGGCGCGGGTTTTACCCACACTCAGGTCGACGCTGGGGTAAAACGCCCCGCGGGAACTGCGCACCAGCGCCTGGGCCTGGCGAAAGCGCGCTTCGGCCTGGGCAACGGTCTGGTTGGACGTGTTGAGGCGCTCTACCAGCTCATTGAGTTGGCGGTCGCCATACAGCTCCCACCAGGCGCCACGGGCCAGGGAATCGCTGGGGTTGGCCTGGCGCCAGCCCTGGGCTTCTTTGAACTGCACCGGTTCGATGACCTCCGGGCGCTTGTAGTCAGGGCCAATGGCGCAGGCGCTGAGCAACACCCCACACATCATCATGGCCAATAACTTCATTGTGTTGTTGTGGCTAGGGTGCTTGCTCCCTCGCCACAATAATTTGGTTGAATCGGTCATAGCGCAGTGTCCAGGGCAGCATCGGTACGCACGCCGCGCCAGGCATTGAAGCGGTGGCGCGCGCGGTCGAGATAGAGGTAGACCACCGGGGTGGTGTAAAGGGTCAGGATCTGGCTGAAGACCAGGCCACCAATAATGGTCAGGCCCAACGGATGGCGCATTTCCGCGCCATCGCCGGTGCCGAGCAGCAACGGCAAGGCGCCGAGGATGGCGGCCAGCGTGGTCATCAAAATGGGTCGCAGGCGTAGCAGACAGGCGCTGCGGATCGATTCCAGCGGGCTCATGCCGTCGTTGCGCTCCAGTTGCAGCGCCAGGTCGATCATCAGGATCGCGTTTTTCTTCACCACACCGATCAGCAGGAACAAGCCCAGCAACGATATCAGACTGAACTCGCCGCCCAGCAGGTAGATCGCCAGCAACGCGCCAACACCCGCCGACGGCAGGGTCGAGAGAATGGTCAGCGGGTGGATATAGCTTTCATACAGAATGCCCAGCACCAGGTACACCGCCACCAACGCACCGAGAATCATGAACGGCTGGCCCTTCTGCGTGGCCGCAAAGGCGTCGGCGGTGCCGGCCATCTTGGCGATCACATCTTCAGGCAGGCCGACCTTGGCAATCGCTCGCTCGATGGCCGCGGTGCCCTGCTCTACCGTCACCCCGGGCGCCATATCGAAGGCGATGTTTTCTGAAGCGAACTGGCCTTCATGGCTGACGCGATCGTCGGCCAGGCTGTTCTCGTAATGGGCAATGGTCGACAACGGCACCCGCGCACCATCGGCAGTAATCACCTGGACCTGGTTCAGGGTGATCGGGTCCTGGGCATACTTGGGGTTGACCTCCATCACCACCTGATACTGGTTGAGGCTGTCGTAGATGGTGGAAATCTGCCGCTGGCTGTAGGCGTTGTTGAGTACCGACGTGACCATGTCCATGTCGATGCCCAGACGCTTGGCCTGGTCCCGATCGACGATCAGCGTGACCTGCGCCGCGCCCCGGCCTTCGCGAGCGTCGATGGCAGTCAGCTCGGGCAACTCACGCATCGCCGCGACCACTTTCGGGTACCACAGGCGCAACGCGGCCAGGTCGCCGCTTTGCAGGATGTAGGAATATTGCGCGCTGGTCTGGTCGCGGCCGCCGCCGAACTGCAGGTCCTGGTCGGCCATCAGGAACAGGCGCCCGCCCGGTACCAACGGCACCTCTTTGCGCAGACGCTCGATCACCGCCTGGGCAGAGATCTTGCGTTCACTGATGGGTTTGAGGCGCACCAGCATCACTGCGTTGTTAGTGCCTTGGTTGCCACCGATAAAGCCGGCCACGCTGAGCACCGCCGGATCCTTGAGCACCGCCTGGCGGAAGACTTCCATCTTCGGCTGCATCACGCTGAACGACAGGCCATCGTCACCGCGCACAAACCCGATCAATTGGCCGGTGTCCTGCTGAGGCATGAAGGTTTTTGGCACCACCACATACAGCGCGATATTCACCCCCACGGTAATCAACAGGCTGAGCAGGGTCAGGCGCCGGTGGCGCAACACCCAGTCCAGGCTGGTGGCGTAGCCGGCGACCATGCGGTCGTTGACCTTCTGGCTCCAGCGCTGCAAACCGGTCTGCCGGGTCTTGTCATGAGGCTTGAGCCAGCGGGCGCAGAGCATCGGCGTCAAGGTCAGCGAGACAATCAGCGAGACGATGATCGCCGCCGACAAGGTGATGGAAAACTCGCGAAACAGGTTGGTGACAATCCCGCCCATGAACAGGATCGACAGGAACACCGCCACCAGCGACACGTTCATCGACAACAAGGTAAAGCCGACTTCTTCGGCACCCAGGTACGCCGCCTTCATCGGCGGCACACCCTCGTCGATGTGCCGGGAAATGTTCTCCAGCACCACGATGGCATCGTCCACCACCAGCCCGGTGGCCAGGATCAGCGCCATCAACGAAAAGTTGTTCAGCGAAAACCCGTACAGGTACATCACCGCAAAGGTGCCCACCAGCGACACCGGCACTGCCAAGGTAGGGATCAGCGAAGCACGGAAGTTACCCAGGAACAGGTACACCACCAGAATCACCAGGCCCACGGCAATCAGCAGGGTCATTTCCGCTTCATGCAGGGTGGCAGTGATCACTGGCGAGCGGTCCATGGCCAGGCTGAGCTTGACGCTGGACGGCAGCACCGCCTGCAATGCCGGCAACTGGGCCTTGATCTGCCTGACCGTTTCAATGATGTTGGCGCCGGACTGGCGGTTGATCACCAGCAGCACCGCCGAATCATTATTGAAGAAGCCACTGTTGTAGCGGTCTTCCACACCATCGGTGATCTTCGCCACATCCCCCAGGCGCAGGGCCGCACCGTCCTGGTAGCGGATCAATAGCGGCGCGTAGTCCTTGGCTTTTTCCAGCTGGTCGTTGGCCTGGATCTGCCAATTGCGCTCAGCGTCTTCCAGGGAGCCCTTGGGCCGGCGCTGGTTGGCATTGGCGATGGTATTGCGCACATCGTCCAGGGCCACGCCGTATTGGTCGAGGGCCTTGGGTTCCAACTCGATGCGCACTGCCGGCAGGGAGCTGCCGCCGATCTGCACTTCACCCACGCCTGGCACCTGGGACAGGCTCTGGGACAGGATGGTCGACGCCAGATCATACAGCTGGCCCTTCTGCAGCACGTCGGAGGTCAGCGACAACACCATGATCGGTGCCTGGGACGGGTTGATCTTCTTGTAGGTGGGCATGCTGCGCATACCGCTGGGCAACAGGTTGCGCGAGGCATTGATCGCCGCCTGCACTTCCCGCGCCGCACCGTTGATATCGCGGTCGGAATCAAAGGCCAGGATCACCCGAGTCGAGCCCTGGCTCGACGAACTGCTCATGGTGGTGATACCGGCAATCGAACCGAATGAACGCTCCAATGGTGTCGCCACGCTGGACGCCATCACCTCGGGGCTGGCGCCGGGCAGGCTGGCCGACACCACGATCACCGGAAAGTCGATCTGCGGCAGCGGCGACACCGGCAACAGGTTGAAGCTGACGCCACCGAGCAGCATGATCGCCAGGCTCAGCAGCATGGTCGCTACCGGCCGGCGAATGAAAGGTCCGGACAGGTTCATGGCTCAACCGGCTCCAGGCGTTGCGGCTCTTTGCGCCAGCGCCGGCCAAGGCGATCAAAGTACAGGTAGATCACCGGCGTGGTGAACAGCGTCAACACCTGGCTCACCAGCAAGCCACCGACCATCACCAAACCCAGCGGTTGGCGCAACTCCGCGCCGGAACCGCTGGCAAGCATCAGCGGTACCGCACCGAACAACGCGGCCAGGGTGGTCATCAGGATCGGCCGGAAACGCAACAGCGCCGCCTGGTAAATCGCCGTCTGTGGGTCCAGGCCCTGATTACGCTCGGCGTCGAGGGCGAAGTCGATCATCATGATCGCGTTCTTCTTCACGATACCGATCAGCAGGATGATGCCGATGATCGCGATCATGCCCAGGTCATTGCCACTGAGCAGCAGGGCCAGCAAGGCCCCCACCGCCGCCGACGGCAAGGTCGAAAGGATAGTGATCGGGTGGATATAGCTCTCGTAAAGCACGCCCAGCACGATGTACATGGTGACCACCGCGGCCAGGATCAGCAGCAAGGTGCTCGACAGGGACGCCTCGAACGCCTGGGCGGCACCCTGGAACTGGGTTTGCACGCCCACCGGCATGCCAATGTCCTTCTGGGTCTGGTTGATCAGCTCCACACCCTTGCCCAGGGCGACGCCGGGGGCCAGGTTGAACGACATCATCACCGCCGGGAACTGGCCGATATGGGCAATCGCCAACTGCGCCTGGCGCTGCTCGACATGGGCCAGGCTCGACAGCCGCACCTGGCCGCCGTCGGTGGTCTTCACATGGATCTGGTTGAGCGCGGCCGGGCCGAGGGTTTCGCCGGACTGAGCCTGCAGCACCACGCGATATTGGCTGGCCTGGGTATAGATGGTGGAGATCTGCCGTTGGCCAAAGGCGTCATACAACGCGTCGGTAATGGTCGAGACACTCACACCCAGGCGCGAGGCCGCGTCGCGGTCGATCACCAGGTACACCTGCAAGCCTTTGTCCTGCAAGTCGCTGGCAACGTCGGTGAGTTCCGGCTGTTGACTGAGGGCGTGCACCAGCTTGCCACTCCACAGTGCCAGCAACTCGGCGTCCGGCGACGACATGCTGAACTGGTACTGGGTACGGCTGACGCGGTCCTCGATGGTGAGGTCCTGCACCGGCTGCATGAACAGGCGGATGCCCACCAGCTTGTCGATTTGCGGTTGCAAGCGGGTGATCACCTCGGCTGCGCTCAAGTCGCGCTGGCCGTGGGCCTTGAGGTTGATCAGCAAGCGGCCACTATTGAGGGTGGCGTTATCGCCGTCCACACCGATGTAGGACGACAGGCTCTGGACCGCGGGATCAGCAAGGATGATCTTCGCCAGCTCCTGCTGACGCTGGCTCATCGCCGCAAAGGAAATCGACTGCGGCGCTTCGGAAATACCCTGGATCACCCCGGTGTCCTGCACCGGAAAAAAGCCCTTGGGCACCACCAGGTACAGCACCACCGTAAGCCCCAGGGTAGCGATGGCCACCAGCAGGGTCAGCGGCTGGTGCTTGAGCACCCACTGCAACTTGCGGCCATAGGCCTGGATCAGCCAATCGATCCAGGCGCCGCTGGCCTTGTAGAAACGTCCCTGCTCTTCTTCCTTCGGTTCGCGCTTGAGCAAGCGCGCGCACATCATCGGCGTAAGGGTCAGGGACACAACCAGCGAAATCAGGATCGCCACCGCCAGGGTGATGGCGAACTCGCGGAACAGCCGCCCGACCACGTCAGCCATGAACAGCAGTGGGATCAGTACCGCAATCAGCGACAAGGTCAGGGAAATCAGGGTGAAGCCGATCTGCTTGGCGCCCTTGAGCGCCGCCGCCATCGGCGTCTCGCCCTCCTCGATATAGCGAGAAATGTTCTCCAGCATAACGATGGCGTCATCCACCACGAACCCCGTGGCGATGGTCAGGGCCATCAGCGTCAGGTTATTGATGGAGAACCCCGCCAGGTACATCACGCCAAAGGTACCCACCAGAGACAGCGGCACGGCGATGGACGGAATGATCGTGGCGCTGACCCGACGCAGGAACAGGAACG
Source organism: Pseudomonas sp. W2Jun17 (assembly GCF_023127795.1). Classification (NCBI taxonomy): domain Bacteria; kingdom Pseudomonadati; phylum Pseudomonadota; class Gammaproteobacteria; order Pseudomonadales; family Pseudomonadaceae; genus Pseudomonas; species Pseudomonas sp. W2Jun17. The sequence continues at coordinate 79,948 of NZ_SPKO01000036.1, forward strand.
TCACCATCACCACCAGGGCGATGGCAATCAGAAGCTCGTGTTGTACGTCTTTCACCGAGGCGCGGATGGTCTGGGTACGGTCGGTAAGCACCGTCACGTCCAGGCCGGCCGGCAGGTTGTCGGTAATGCTCGGCAGCAGCGCCTTGATACGGTCGACTACCTCGATCACGTTGGCGCCCGGCTGGCGCTGGATGTTGAGCAGTACCGCCTGGTTCTCGTTGGCCCAGGCCGCGAGGCGCTCGTTTTCGGCGCCGTCGACGATTTGCGCTACATCCTTGAGGCGCAACGGTGCGCCATTGTTGTAGGCCAGGATCAGCTCGGCATATTGCTGGGGTGAGACCAACTGGTCGTTGGCATCGAGCATCGACACGCGGGTGGGGCCGTCGAAGTTGCCCTTGGGCTGGTTGACGTTGGAGGCGGCGATCAGCGCACGCACATCCGACAGGTTCAAGCCATTGGCCGCCAGGGCTTGCGGGTTGACCTTGATGCGCACGGCCTGGCGCTGGCCACCGGCGATGCTGACCATGCCGACGCCGCTGATCTGGGCGATTTTCTGCGCCATGCGCGTATCGACCAGGTCATTGAGCTTGGGCAGCAGCATGGTCTTGGAAGTAATCGCCAGGGTCAGCACCGGGGTGTCGGCCGGGTTGACCTTGTTGTACACCGGCGGCGCCGGCAAATCCTTGGGCAACAGGTTGGTGGCGGCGTTGATTGCGGCCTGCACCTGTTGCTCGGCGACATCCATATTGACGTCGAGGTTGAAACGCAGGGTCAGCACCGACGCACCGCCCGAGCTGGTGGACGCCATTTGGGTCAGCCCGGGCATCTGCCCGAACTGACGCTCCAGCGGCGCAGTGACCGCGCTGGTCATCACGTCTGGGCTGGCGCCGGGGTACAGGGTCATCACCCGGATCGTCGGGTAGTCCACCTGGGGCAAGGCCGATACCGGCAACAAGCGGTACGAAATGATCCCGGCCAATACAATCGCCAGCATACTCAGCGTGGTGGCGACCGGGCGCAGGATAAACAGGCGTGACAGGTTCATGAACCGACCTTTTGCGCCTTGCCGGCGTCAGCGCCGGTCTCCCCTTTTGCCGCGGGCTTGCCTTGCAGGTGTTCGGTCGGCGTGGTCGGCACTTCCTTGCTTTCGTTGACCACTTCGATTTCGCTGCCGTCCTTGAGACGGTCAGTGCCTTCCAGCACCACGCGATCGCCTGCGACCAGGCCCTCCTTGACCACGGTGTTCTCACCGTCGGTGTCACCCAGCACCAGGGGCTGGACCTTGACCTTGTTGTCACCGTCAAGCTTGTAGACAAAGGTGCCGGTGTTACCGAACTGGACCGCCGCTGACGGCGCCAACACCACGTTATGCAAGGTGTCAGCAAGCAAGTGCACATTGACGAACTGGTTGGGAAACAGCGCCTGGTCCTTGTTATCAAAGCGCGCCTTGAACTTCAAAGTACCGGTGGTGACGTCGATCTGGTTGTCCAGGCTCTGCAGCACGCCGACCGCCTGTTTTTTCACGTCGCTACGGTCCCAGGCTTCCACGGGCAGTTTGTTGCCGGCGTGGTAACGGGCGAGTACGGTTTCCAGGGTATTTTCCGGCAGGGTGAACGCCACGCTGATCGGCTGGGTCTGGGTGATGACCGCCAGGGCGGTGGTGTCATTGGCTGCGACCAGGTTGCCGACATCGAGCTGGCGCAGGCCAACGCGGCCGCTGATCGGCGCACGGATCCTGGTGAATTCAAGGTTGAGCTTGGCATCGTCGACCGCGCCCTGGTTGGTCTTGACCGTGCCCTGGTATTGCAGGACCAGCGCTTCGGCGGTGTCCAGGGTCTGCTTGGCGATACTGTCCTGGGCGTACAGGCCGCGATAACGCTCCACATCGACCTGGGCGTTTTTCAACTGCGCCTGGTTCTGCAGCAATGTGCCCTGGGCCTGGAGCAAGGCGTTCTGGTAGCTGCGCGGGTCGATTTCTGCCAGCAGGTCGCCGGCCTTGACCATCTGGCCTTCTTCAAAGGCGATCTTCACCAGCTCACCGCCCACCCGGCTGCGCACATTAATGGTGTTGAGCGCGGTGACCGTGCCCAGCGCCTTGTAGTACACCGCAAACTCCCCCTGCACCACCGGCGCCACGCGCACCGGCACCGGGCCGGTGGAACCGCCGAAGCCCGGGCGCGCCATGCCGGTCTTGCCGGTGTGCCCCGCAGGAGCGTCCTTGTGAGCCGCGCCGCCGGGCCAGAATTTCCAGCACAGGCCGGCGATAACCAGCAGCACAAGCAGGCCAAACAGCCAGCGGCGGGAGTTGCGGGAGGAGGATTGCATGGAGTGATCAACCATTGGGGATGAGAGCTTCTTCTTCGGGAGGCTGAAAGATAAGCACTGGGGGGCGTTTAGAAAAGCACCTTTACCGGCTATTTACCTTGGGCTTACAACTTTTAACGTCTGATCTTAGTCCGCCAGCTATTTCGCTAAACCGCTGACACTCAAATAAAAACGGCCTGGACTAGGCCAGGCCGCAATCATGCATCATACGTGTTACTGCCAAACGACAGTTACGCGCAGAAACAGTTACTTCAATACAGCCAGGGCCGCATCGTAGTTTGGCTCTTCAGCGATTTCCTTGACCAACTCGCTGTGCAGCACATTGTCGTTTTCGTCCAGTACCACGACAGCGCGAGCGGTCAGGCCTTTGAGCGGGCCGTCGGCAATCGCCACACCATAATCAACGGCGAAATCCGAATCACGGAAGTCCGACAGGTTCTTCACGTTTTCCAGGCCTTCGGAACCACAGAAGCGCGCTTGGGCGAATGGCAGGTCGGTGGAGATGCACAGCACCACGGTGTTGGCCACATCGTTGGCCTGGGCATTGAACTTGCGCACGGAAGTGGCGCAGGTTGGGGTATCAACGCTTGGGAAGATGTTCAGCACTTTGCGCTTGCCGGCAAAGGTGGCCAGGGTGGCGTCGGACAGGTCGCCGGCGGTCAGGGTGAAATCTGCGGCTTTGGCGCCGACTTTCGGCAGTTCGCCTTCAACCTGGACCGTGTTGCCTTTGAGGGTGACTTGAGCCATGAACGGAATCCTTATGCTGGTTTTTGGTTAAACGAATTCGAGAGGCCGAAGTTAACCACAAAGTGCCGATGCTACCTACCGCCAGACACAAATTGTCATGTCGCCAGGTTGTGGTTTAATTGCGCGCTTTTCGCCTGCCCTTCAAGGAAACCGTCGTCGATGAATCAGCCTGCCACCAAAGTTCTGGTCATTGGTTACGTCTGGCCAGAGCCCCGCTCCTCGGCTGCGGGGGGGCATATGATGCAGATCCTTGAGAGTTTTCTTACGCAAGGTTGGGACATTACCTTCAGCAGCCCTGCGACCATCGGCGAACACAAGGCCGACTTGCCGGCACTTGGCATCGCCGAATGCGCCATCGAACTGAATAACAGCAGTTTCGATGACTTTATCCGCGAACTGGCCCCGGATATCGTACTGTTCGACCGTTTCATGATGGAGGAGCAATTCGGCTGGCGCGTGGAGCAATGCTGCCCCAACGCCCTGCGCGTGCTGGAAACCTCCGACCTGCAAAGCCTGCGCGATGCCCGCCACCAGCGTTTCAAGGAGCAGGTGAAAGCCAACCCCGACAGCGACGACTTCAGCGCCCTGTTCGCGCCTGCGCTTCAAGACGAGTTCCAGCGCATGGCCGATACCGACCTGGCCAAGCGCGAAATCGCCGCGATTTACCGCTGTGACATCAGCTTGATGATCTCCGACGTGGAAATCCGCCTGCTCACCGAGCAGTTCAAGGTGCCCGCCGCTCTGCTCCATTGGTGCCCGTTGATGTTGCAACCGCCCACCGCCGCGTTTGCGCCGTTTGAAGACCGTGCGCACTTTCTCAGCATCGGCAACTTCCGCCACGCGCCCAACTGGGATGCGGTGCTGTGGATGAAGCAAAGCCTGTGGCCGCTGATTCGCCAACAGTTGCCGGGCGCGCAGCTGCATATCTATGGCGCCTACACCCCACCCAAGGCCACCGCCCTGCACAACCCGGCACAGGGTTTTCATGTGATGAACTGGGCCGAAGACGCGCTGCAAGTCATGACCGCCGCACGCATCTGCCTGGCACCGTTGCGCTTTGGCGCGGGCATCAAGGGCAAGTTGATCGACGCCATGCTCTGCGGCACCCCCAATGTCACCACCCCGATCGGCGCCGAGGCCATGGGCGATGATCAACCCTGGCCCGGCGTGATCGAACACGACGCCCCGGCCCTGGCCGCCGCCGCTGTGGCCCTCTACCAGGACCACGAGCGCTGGACCCAGGCCCAGGAACACGGGCGCCAACTGCTGGCCCGGCGCTATGACCAGACTCTGCACGGGCCAGCCTTGGTGAACTGCCTGGAGCAATGCCGCCGCAACCTCGACGCCCATCGCCGGGACAACTTCACCGGCAGTATGCTGCGCCATCACGCGCACAAGAGTACCCAGTACATGTCCCAGTGGATCGAGGCAAAAAACCGCAACCTGTAAACACTGCTGCTGGCGAGGTCGTGCGCGACGGGGCATTATCCTACGCAGCGACCACAATAAAGCGACGGCAGCATGACCCGAGCAACGCGCATCACCGACCCCTCCTACGAGCTGATGGACGATCACAACGGTCTGTCCATCATCTATCGCCAGCACGGCTTCCCCTGCCCGCTGGTGCGCTGGCACTTCCACAAGGAATACGAGCTGCACCTGATCGTCGCCAGCTCCGGCAAGGTGTTTATCGGTGACTACATCGGCAACTTCTACCCGCAAAGCCTGTTCCTCACCGGCCCCAACCTGCCCCACAACTGGATCAGCCAGGTGGAAGAAGGCGAAGTGGTCCCCAAGCGCGACATGCTGGTGAACTTCACCGACGAGTTGTTCGAACACGGCAGCCATATCTTCACCGAACTCAAACGCCTGGCGCCGCTGCTCGAACGCGCGCAGTACGGCATCGAATTCCGCTGCAAAAAAACCATTGCCCACGCCATGACCCTCATGCAGCACATTGAAGACGCCCACGGCATGGCGCGCCTGGGGCATTTCTTTATCCTGCTGGAGGTATTGAGCGCCTGTGAGGACTACCAGCTGCTGTCCGGCGTAACCACACCACAGCAAGCCGATGAACACAGCATCGACCGCACCAACCGAGCGGTGGACTACATCTTTGCCCACTACGCGCGCGAGCTGCCGCTGGAGGAAGTCGCGGAGTACCTGGGGATGAAACCGACGTATTTTTCCCGTGTATTCAAGCAGGCCACCGGGCGGACTTTTATTGAATTCGTCAATCGGCTGCGCATCAGCAAGTCCTGCGAGTTGCTGGCCGATGGGGACAAGGCGGTGACGGATGTGTGTTTTGAGTCGGGGTTCAACAATATTTCCAACTTCAATCGGCGTTTTCAGCAGCTTAAGGGTATGACGCCGTCCCACTACCGGCGATTGGCGGTGCAGCGGTTGACTGAGCAGAATTTGGCTTGAGGTTGATCGTTCGGCAGGCGTCAGGAAACAGAAACGTCTTACAAGGTTTTGAGGTTGTCCCTAGGACACTCAATCTCTAGTCTCCGTACACCGCTGCACACGCAGCGGTCGGGCGTCGCGGCCCGGTTTAATCAGACGCAAAGTGCCATTTCCGCTTTCAGTTGACGTCTTTTTATCGTCTACTGTGCGCCCTTATGGTGGCTGTGCGCGGGATACCTTCGGGTATGCCGGTTTCCTGATTCCGGTCCGCGAACCTGCGTACAGCTACCACCCGATCGCGTCGCGGCGATCAGTGGTAGCTCCACTTAAATCAGGAGTTCCACCATGATCAAGCCCACCCCAAATCCCCCAATCGATCCAACACCCAGCGTGCTGTTCACCGTAAAAGACGGCATCTCCACGCAAGACCTACTGGTCAACCTCAGCGAATCCCTCGCCTCTGCCCACGCCCTCACCTGCGATTTCGCCTTTGATCTCGACGGCTCACGGCGCGAAGGGGCGCTGGGGATTGCCCAGTTGATCGAGGTATCTCGCTTGCTGGCTGAGCGAGCACTGGCTGATATCGAGCGTTAAATACGGCATCGATCGTCCCCACGCACCACGGGGACGATCATCGAGTGCAAAAAAGTATCAGTGCGCGTGCGCCCAAGGATTTGTCACAACCCCATTTCAAGGCTGTAATCGACGCACACTCTTCCTGGCTACCTGTAGGAAGACACAACAACAATAACCGTCCTTCTGTAGCCCCCTGGGCGCGGAAATGGAGTGCGCGATGAAGTTCACAGCAAAAGCTCTGCTTGCCTGTTCCTGCATGACTGCATGCATGACCCTCAGCGCCGCCAGCCTTGGCGCGCAAACCCTGACCATTGCCACCGTCAACAACAGCGACATGATCCGTATGCAGAAGCTCTCGAAAACCTTCGAGGCCGAGCACCCGGAGATCAAGTTGAACTGGGTGGTGCTCGAAGAAAACGTGCTGCGCCAACGCCTCACCACCGACATCGCCACCCAGGGCGGGCAGTTCGACGTGTTGACCATCGGCATGTACGAAGCCGCACTGTGGGGCGCCAAGGGTTGGCTGGAGCCGATGAAGGACCTGCCGGCCTCCTACGACCTTGATGATGTGTTCCCTTCGGTACGTGATGGCTTGTCCGTCAAGGGTTCGCTGTACGCCCTGCCGTTCTACGCCGAAAGCTCGATCACCTATTACCGCACCGACCTGTTCAAGGACGCCGGGCTGACCATGCCCGAGCACCCGACCTGGAGCCAGATCGGCGAATACGCGGCCAAACTTACTGATAAGTCCAAAGAGCAATACGGCCTGTGCCTGCGCGGCAAAGCCGGTTGGGGTGAGAACATGGCGCTGATCACCACCCTGGCCAACGGCTTCGGTACGCGCTGGTTCGATGAGAAGTGGCAACCGCAATTCAATGGCCCCGAGTGGAAGGACGCGCTGAACTTCTACGTCGACAACATGAAGAAATCCGGCCCGCCGGGTGCGTCCAGCAACGGTTTCAACGAGAACCTGGCGCTGTTCAACAGCGGCAAATGCGCGATCTGGGTAGACGCCAGCGTCGCCGGTTCGTTTGTCACCGACAAGAGCCAGAGCAAGGTCGCCGAGCATGTCGGTTTCACTTTTGCGCCCCACGAGAAGACCGACAAGGGCACCTCGTGGCTGTACTCCTGGAGCCTGGCGATTCCGACCAGTTCCAAGGCCAAGGACGCCGCCAAGGTGTTCACCAGTTGGGCCACCTCCAAGGAGTACGGCCAGCTTGTGGCCAAGACCGATGGCATCGCCAATGTGCCGCCAGGTACGCGCCAATCCACCTACAGCGACGAGTACATGAAGGCCGCGCCGTTCGCCAAGGTGACCCTGGAATCACTGAAAGTGGCCGACCCGACCAAGCCGACAGAGAAGCCGGTGCCATATATCGGCATCCAGTTGGTGACCATTCCGGAGTTCCAGGCGATTGGTACTCAGGTCGGCAAGTTCTTCTCCGGTGCGTTGACCGGTCAGCAAACGGTGGATGCCGCCTTGACCGCCGCGCAGACCACCACCGAGCGTGAAATGAAGCGGGCTGGTTACCCCAAGTAACCCCTGCCCTCACCACAGTCAAATGTGGGAGGGGGCTTGCTCCCGATAGCAATCTACCAGTTGATGATTGTGTGACTGATACACCGCTATCGGGAGCAAGCCCCCTCCCACACTGACCGCGCTCCGATTCGTATCTGACTGGTCTTGATTCTATGAATACACCCGCCAAAAACCGCCTGGCCAACCCCGGCTGGTTCCTTGTCAGCCCCTCGGTGGCCTTGTTGCTGCTGTGGATGATCGTGCCTCTGGGCATGACCCTGTACTTTTCGCTGATCCGCTACAACCTGCTCTACCCCGGCGAAAACCAATTCGTGGGGTTGGAAAACTTCAGCTACTTCATCACCGACTCGGGTTTCCTGCCCGGCGCTACCAATACCCTGTTGCTGGTGGGCAGCGTGTTGCTGATCAGTGTGGTGTTCGGCGTGTTGATCAGCGCGCTGCTGGAGGCCAGTGAGTTCCTGGGGCGTGGCATCGTGCGGGTGCTGTTGATTTCGCCATTCTTCATCATGCCCACCGTCGGCGCGCTGATCTGGAAAAACCTGATTTTCCACCCGGTGTCGGGGATCCTCGCCGCCGTATGGAAGTTCTTCGGCGCCGAGCCGGTGGATTGGCTGGCGCACTACCCGCTGCTGTCGATCATCATCATTGTGTCGTGGCAGTGGCTGCCCTTCGCGATCCTGCTGCTGATGACCGCCATGCAGTCCCTGGACCAGGAACAAAAGGAAGCTGCACGCCTGGACGGTGCCGGCGCCATTGCGATCTTCTGGCACCTGACCCTGCCACACCTGGCCCGCCCGATTGCCGTGGTGGTGATGATCGAAACCATCTTCCTGCTCTCGGTGTTCGCCGAAATCTTCACCACCACCAACGGTGGCCCGGGCTACGCCTCGACCAACCTCGCCTACCTGATCTACAACCAGGCGCTGGTGCAGTTCGACGTGGGCATGGCCTCGGCCGGTGGCTTGATTGCCGTGGTCATCGCCAATATCGCGGCGATCATCCTGGTGCGGATGATCGGCAAAAACCTGACTGACAAGCCTTGAGGGCCGCGCCATGACACTTCAACAATCCCGCCGCCTGCAAAGCCTGCTGCTCGGTACGTTGGCCTGGGCCATCGCGATCCTGATTTTCTTCCCGATCTTCTGGATGGTGCTGACCAGCTTCAAGACTGAAATCGATGCGTTCGCCACCCCGCCGCAGTTCATCTTCACGCCGACGCTGGAGAACTACCTGCACATCAACGAACGCAGCAACTACTTCGCCTACGCCTGGAACTCGGTGGTGATTTCGTTCAGCGCCACCGCCCTGTGCCTGCTGATCTCGGTGCCGGCTGCCTACTCCATGGCGTTTTACGAAACCCAACGCACCAAGGGCACGCTGCTGTGGATGCTGTCGACCAAGATGCTGCCACCGGTGGGCGTGCTGATGCCGATCTATCTGTTGGCCAAGAGCTTTGGCCTGTTGGACACGCGCATCGCGCTGATCATCATCTACACCCTGATCAACCTGCCGATCGTGGTGTGGATGGTGTACACCTACTTCAAGGACATCCCCAAGGACATCCTCGAAGCCGCCCGCCTGGACGGCGCCACCCTGTGGCAGGAAATGGTCCGCGTGCTGTTGCCGATCGCCAAGGGTGGCCTGGCCTCCACGGTGTTGCTGTCGCTGATCCTGTGCTGGAACGAGGCGTTCTGGTCGCTGAACCTGACCTCGTCGAGCGCTGCGCCGTTGACCGCACTGATCGCCTCCTACTCCAGCCCCGAAGGTTTGTTCTGGGCCAAGTTGTCCGCCGTCTCGACCCTGGCCTGCGCGCCGATCCTGATCTTTGGCTGGATCAGCCAGAAACAGCTGGTGCGCGGTTTGTCCTTCGGCGCCGTCAAATAATAATTCGATAAGGAGGCCCATCATGGCCAACCTGAAAATCAAGAATCTGCAAAAAGGCTTCGAAGGTTTCTCGATCATCAAGGGCATTGACCTTGAAGTGAACGACAAGGAATTCGTGGTGTTCGTCGGCCCGTCGGGCTGCGGCAAATCCACCCTGCTACGCCTGATCGCCGGCCTGGAAGAAGTCACGGAAGGCACCATCGAACTGGATGGCCGCGACATCACCGAAGTGACCCCGGCCAAGCGCGACCTGGCCATGGTGTTCCAGACCTACGCGCTGTACCCGCACATGAGCGTGCGCAAGAACATGTCGTTTGCCCTGGACCTGGCCGGTGTCGACAAGAAGCTGGTCGAGAGCAAGGTCAGCGAAGCGGCGCGCATCCTGGAACTGGGGCCGCTGCTGGAGCGCAAGCCCAAGCAACTGTCCGGCGGCCAGCGCCAGCGCGTGGCGATTGGCCGGGCGATTGTGCGTAACCCGAAAATCTTCCTGTTCGACGAGCCGCTGTCCAACCTCGACGCGGCGCTGCGCGTGCAGATGCGCCTGGAACTGGCGCGCCTGCATAAAGAACTGCAAGCCACCATGATCTACGTGACCCACGACCAGGTCGAAGCCATGACCCTGGCCGACAAGGTGGTGGTGCTCAACAGTGGCCGTATCGAGCAGGTCGGCTCGCCGTTGGAGCTGTATCACCAACCGGCCAACCTGTTTGTGGCCGGCTTTCTCGGCACGCCGAAGATGGGCTTTCTCAAGGGCAAGGTCACGCGTGTCGAAGGCCATGGCTGCGACGTGCAATTGGACGCTGGCACCCTGATCAGCCTGCCGTTGAGTGGCGCGACCTTGAGCGTCGGCAGCGCGGTGACCCTGGGCATTCGTCCCGAGCATCTGGAAATCGCCGCGCCAGGGCAAACCACCCTGACCGTCACCGCTGACGTTGGCGAGCGCCTGGGCAGCGACACCTTCTGCCACGTCATCACCGCCAATGGCGAACCGCTGACCATGCGGATTCGCGGCGACATGGCCAGCCAGTACGGCGAGACGTTGCACCTGCACCTGGACCCGGCGCACTGCCATCTGTTCGACACTGACGGCGTAGCGGTGGCCCGCCCACTGCGCGCAGCCGCCTGACTCCGCGAGTATTTTTAGATGAAACTGAATAAACACAATCTCACGCAGTTGGCGCCGCAAGTGAAAATCCCGGCTTATGCGCTTGCCGACACCCGCCAGGGCATCGCCCATATCGGCGTCGGTGGCTTTCACCGCGCACACCAGGCGTATTACACCGACGCCTTGATGAATACCGGCGAGGGCCTGGACTGGGGCATTTGTGGCGTGGGCCTGCGTGCCGAGGACCGCAAGGCTCGCGACGACCTGGCCGGCCAGGATTACTTGTTTACCCTGTATGAGCTAGGTGACACCGACGACACCGAAGTACGCGTCATCGGCGCCCTCAGCGATATGCTGCTGGCCGAAGACGGCGCCCAGGCGTTGATCGACAAACTGGCTGACCCGGCTATCCGCATCGTCTCGTTGACCATCACCGAGGGCGGCTACTGCATCGATGACAGCAACGGCGAATTCATGGCCCACCTGCCACAGATCCAGCATGACCTGGCGCACCCCAAGACACCCAAAACCGTGTTCGGTTTTATCTGCGCAGCGCTCACCCAACGCCGCGCCGCCGGCACTGCGGCATTTACCGTCATGTCCTGCGATAACCTGCCGCACAACGGCGCCGTCACGCGCAAGGCACTGCTGGCCTTCGCCGCGCTACACAACGCCGAGCTGCATGACTGGATCAAAACCAACGTGAGCTTCCCGAACGCCATGGTCGACCGCATCACGCCAATGACCAGCACCGCCCACCGCCTGCAACTGCATGATGAACATGGCGTCGACGATGCCTGGCCGGTGGTGTGCGAACCGTTTGTGCAGTGGGTGCTGGAAGACAAGTTCGTCAACGGTCGCCCGGCCTGGGAGAAGGTCGGCGTGCAGTTCACCGATGACGTCACGCCTTACGAAGAGATGAAGATCGGCTTGCTCAACGGCAGTCACCTGGCCCTCACCTACCTGGGGTTTCTCAAGGGTTATCGGTTTGTCCACGAGACCATGAACGACCCGCTGTTCGTGGCGTATATGCGTGCGTACATGGACCTGGACGTTACGCCGAACCTGGCGCCGGTGCCGGGCATCGACCTGACGGTGTACAAGCAGACGCTGGTGGAGCGCTTTTCCAACCAGGCGATTGCCGACCAGTTGGAACGGGTGTGTTCCGATGGTTCGTCGAAGTTTCCCAAGTTCACCGTGCCGACCATCAATCGCTTGATTGCCGATGGCCGCGAGACTGAGCGTGCAGCGCTGGTAGTGGCGGCCTGGGCCTTGTATTTGAAAGGGGTGGATGAGAATGGCGTGAGCTACAAGATCCCCGATCCAAGGGCCGAGTTCTGCCAGGGGCTGGTGAGTGATGACACACTGATCAGCCAGCGCTTGCTGGGGGTAGAGGAGATTTTTGGCACGGCTATTCCCAAGTCCGCTGAGTTTGTGGCAGCGTTTGAGCGGTGCTATGCAAGCCTGCGCGACAAAGGCGTCACCCAAACCCTGCAACAACTCCTGAACAAACCGGATTAAAACTGTGGGAGGGGGCTTGCTCCCGATAGCGGTAGGTCAGAGAAAGGTATTTGACTGACACTCCCTCATCGGGAGCAAGCCCCCTCCCACACTTGACCGGGTTACCAATCCAAAAATAATACTGCTGAGCACTCCATCATGACCCAGCAAAACCTGTTCCTCGGAATCGACTGCGGCACTCAAGGCACCAAGGCCATCGTCCTCGACGCCTCCAGCGGCAAGGTGCTGGGCCTGGGCGCCGCCGCGCATACCTTGATCAGCGGCGCCAACGGCCGGCGCGAGCAACACACCCAGGAATGGCTGGACGCCTTCACCGAAGCCACCCACCGCGCCCTGCAACAAGCCGGGGTGGACGGCCAGGACATCCTTGGCATCGGCGTTTCCGGCCAGCAGCACGGCCTGGTGCTGCTGGACGAACAAGGTGAAGTGCTGCGCCCGGCCAAGTTATGGTGCGACACCGAAACCGCGCCGGAGAACGAGCGCCTGCTGGCACACCTGGGCGGCGAAAGCGGCTCCCTGGAACGCCTGGGCGTAGCCATCGCGCCGGGCTACACCGTCTCCAAACTGCTCTGGACCCGTGAACAGCACCCGGACGTATTTGCCCGCATCGCCCATATCCTGCTGCCCCACGACTACCTCAACTACTGGCTCACCGGTCGCGCCTGCGCCGAGTACGGCGACGCCTCGGGCACCGGTTACTTTGACGTGCGCAGCCGCACCTGGGATGTGGCGCTGCTCAGGCACATCGACCCCAGCGGCCGCCTGGAGGCAGCGCTCCCGCAGTTGATCGAAGCCGACCAGGCGGTGGGCACGATCCTGCCGGCCATTGCCGAGCGCCTGGGGATCAACCCCAACGCCGTGGTGTCCAGCGGCGGCGGCGACAATATGATGGGCGCCATCGGCACCGGCAATATCGCTCCCGGCGTGATCACCATGAGCCTGGGCTCATCAGGTACCGTGTATGCGTTTGCCGACCAGCCCAACGTCAGCCCGCAGGCGTCGGTAGCGACCTTTTGCTCGTCCAGTGGCGGCTGGCTGCCGCTGATCTGCACCATGAACCTGACCAACGCCACCGGGGTAATTCGCGAGCTGTTCGAACTCGACTTGCAGGCGTTCAACGCCCTGGTCGAACAAGCCCCGATTGGCGCCGACGGGGTGAGCATGCTGCCGTTTCTCAATGGCGAACGCGTGCCTGCCCTGCCCCACGCCACCGGCAGCCTGCACGGCCTGACCATGACCAACCTGACCCGTGCCAACCTGTGCCGTGCCGTTGTCGAGGGCACCACCTTCGGCCTGCGCTATGGCCTCGACCTGCTGCGCCAGACCGGCTTGCAAAGCCAGAGCATCCGCCTGATCGGCGGCGGCTCGAAAAGCCCGGTGTGGCGGCAGATGGTCGCCGATATCATGCACACCGAAGTGGTGTGCACCGAACAGAGCGAAGCCGCCGCCCTTGGCGCGGCAATCCAGGCTGCCTGGTGCCAGAGCGGCGAACCCTTGGTCAGCCTGTGCGACAAATGTGTGAGCGTCGACCCGGCCAGCCGTACCTTGCCGGCAATCGAGAGTGTCAGCGCCTATCAACAGGCGTATGAGCGTTATCAACAGCACGTGGCATCCCTTTAAGAGCGAACGACTATGTATCTGGTGTGTGGTGAGGCGCTGTTTGATTTTTTCAGCGAGGAGGATGCCAGCGGGCAGGCCGCCAAAGTCAATTACAAGGCGATTGCCGGGGGCTCGCCATTCAATGTGGCCGTGGGCCTGCGCCGCCTGGGTATTGAAGCCGGGTTGTTCGGCGGCCTGTCCAGCGACTTCCTCGGCCGGAGCTTGTTGCAGGTGCTGAAAAATGAAGGGGTCAGCGAGCAGTTCCTGGTGGAGTTTGCCGCGCCGACCACGTTGTCGATGGTCGCTGTGGGCGCCAATGGCTCACCGCAGTACAACTTCCGTGGCGAAGGCTGTGCGGATCGGTTGCTGGAAGTCGCGCATTTGCCGGTACTCGGCGAAGAGGTGCGCGGGCTGCATATCGGCTCGTTCTCACTGGTGGTGCAACCGATTGGCGACACCCTTCTGGCGCTGGTCAAGCGCGAAAGCGGCAAGCGCCTGATCAGCCTGGACCCTAACGTGCGCCTTAACCCGCAGCCGGACATCCAACTATGGCGTGATCGCGTCGCCGAGCTGGTCACACATGCCGACCTGATCAAGGTCAGCGACGAAGACCTGCACCTGCTCTACCCCGACCAGTCACCCGAAAGTGTGCTGCACGGTTGGCTGCAACACCGCTGCCAACTGGTGTTCCTCACCCGCGGCGGCGATGGCGCCAGCGTATTCAGCCGTCAGCACGGCAACTGGTCGGCGCCGGCAGTCAAGGTGGTGATGGCTGACACTGTGGGCGCCGGCGACACCTTCCAGGCCGCGTTGATTGCCTGGCTGACCGAGCATCAGCTTGACTCAGTGACTGGCCTGCAACAGCTCACGCGCGTGCAGATTGATAACATGCTCGGCTTTGCGATTCGGGCTGCCGCGTTGACCTGTACCAAGACCGGCCCCGACCTGCCGTACCGTCATCAGCTGGGCTGACACGCATAACAATGGGCCTGGCGAATGCCAGGCCCTGGGTCAACTTGAATTCAAGGCTTAACTAGAAATAACCGCGCCCTCCTGCTCGACGCAGGGTGTGGGTCTGGGTGTGCTTGAGGTCTTCACGCAAACCGGCGATCAGGTTGCAAATGGCTCGACTGCTGTCGAGTTTGTCGGCGTTTATACCTTTGACTTCCAAGTCCACCCGGTCACGGTCGCGGTCGTCATACACCTTGATCGTCAACGAAGCATCCTCGGCTTTGGTGCATTCGCACCGTTTAGGCAGAAAACTTCCTTCAATAATGCTGCGAAGTTCCAGTTCCGAAAGCATGGCCAACCTCTCCTTTTTTGAGACTGCCAATCAGTTTTTATGGGCTGGCAGGCGCTAGCCTGCCCCGTCTTGCCAACCCTGGCAGACGCCTGTACTCACCCAGCCTACTCGGCAAATCTCAGCATTGTTGTAACTTTTCTTCATAAGCGACCTGCCGATTAATATGAAGCCGATTGCAGCCTTTAAATAATCGTCGAACCACTGCGATTAAACGTTTAACCCTGCATGTCAGTTCAAACAGCAACCTGTGTCGACGCTCTTTTCGGCAACATGTCGCAACTATCGCGCGCCTCATTTGAACCAGGGGTTTACGCAAAGCATACGAAACGTATACGCTTTGTATATCAAACCTACACAGTGAACCTCATGGGCATCGTCAAAATCACCGACCAACTGCACGAACAGCTTCGCCTGGCCAGCGCCGCCATGGACCGCTCCATCAACGCCCAGGCCGAGTTCTGGATCAAGATCGGCCTGCTCGCCGAGCTCAACCCGCACCTGCCCTACAACGAGCTGATCAACAAGTTGTTGCTGGACAAGCCCGACCTGATCCGGGGGCGCAGCTGATGATCAAGACAGCCGCCCAACTGGCCGTGATGCGAGAGTCGGGGCGCCTGCTGGCCCAGGTGTTCGACATGCTCGACGGTTATGTCGCCGCCGGCCTCTCCACTCTTGAGCTGGACAGCGCCGTCGAAGCCTTCATCCGCCACGAACTCAAGGCCCGCCCCGCCAGCCTGGGTCAGTACGACTACCCCTTTTGCATCAACACCTCGATCAACGAAGTGGTGTGCCATGGCATGCCCAGCGCCACGCAGTTCCTCAAGGACGGCGACATCATCAACATCGACATCACCCTGGAAAAAGGCGGTTTCATTGCCGACTCCAGCAAGATGTACATGATCGGTAACGTGGCGCCCAAGGCCAAACGCCTGGTAGAAATGACCTTCGAGGCGATGTGGGCCGGCATCCGCCAGGTCAAGCCCGGCGCTCGCCTGGGTGATATCGGTCATGCGATTCAGAGTCACGCCCAGGCCAACGGCTACAGCGTGGTGCGTGAATACTGCGGCCATGGCATCGGCAAACAGATGCATGAAGAGCCACAGATCCTGCACTTCGGCCGCCCTGGCACCGGCCTCGTTCTGCGCGAAGGTATGGTGTTTACCGTGGAGCCCATGCTCAACCAGGGCGGCGCCAAGACGCGCAGTCTCAAGGATGGCTGGACGGTGGTGACCAAGGACAACAGTCTGTCGGCGCAGTGGGAACATACTGTGGCAGTGACGGCGGACGGGTTTGAGGTGCTCACGTTGCAAAAACAAACTGATGCAGAACCGGTGGAATCACTACCTTGAGCAATGGGCGCTGATCGGCCATTGAAAAGTCTCCCGAGCGGCCTACCCGCTCGGGAGCGTAACGAACTCAAGGGTGCGCGTGGGCCAGACTA
The DNA here is from genome assembly GCF_023127795.1 of Pseudomonas sp. W2Jun17. Taxonomy (NCBI): domain Bacteria; kingdom Pseudomonadati; phylum Pseudomonadota; class Gammaproteobacteria; order Pseudomonadales; family Pseudomonadaceae; genus Pseudomonas; species Pseudomonas sp. W2Jun17. Next base: position 96,395 of record NZ_SPKO01000036.1, read on the forward strand.
ATACCTTCCAAGTGGCTCAAGCGATTCTCCTTGAGAATGCACTGGGTCGTTATCCGTTGCGGATAGCAACGCATAAACATGTTGGTGAAATGTGTGCCGTAATGAATACGTTCAGTACAGCTCTGACTGAATAATGGCTTGGCTGAAACGCTGAAACTCGGCTCGTGAAAGTAGGCCATGGCAAAACGCTCACGTGAGTTTAGCTTGACCTTGTGAGGCGTCGAGAGCAGAAGTCCATCGGTCATGAATTGCAAAATATCACCCGGAAACACTGTGAACACGCGCGGTACCGGTTTCACGAACGTCCAGGGCTCGTCGTTTTCGAATAAACCTGCAGTGCTTTCGTCAGGCAACCAGTTGCGCTTGCGATGTTCGCCGTCGACCGGAGGCCGAATATACAAACCTCCCACCTCATCCTGAGTAGCGATCACCAGCATGCCGTAGTCGGTATGGGCCCCAATACCTCGGCAGGTTTGCGCCGACTCGGCAGGGAAACGCAGAACACGCATATGGTGCCAGCCATCCTCGCTAAGCTGCGTCAAAGCATTTATTTCCAATCCCAGTCCGAGTGCCACCAGCTTCAACAACTTTTCGCCCGTGTCACCCAATTCCTCCAGGAAGGCTTTCATGCTGTCGCGGTATTCGTCATTGGGCCATGGCACGGGACCGTGGCACGGCCAGCCGTCTACGACGCGCTGATCCTCCAGTGGCAGATCTTTGCAAATGGTGAAAATTTCCGATTGATCCTGCTCGCCAGCCGTGACCTCTTCGCCAGAAGCAACATACCCTGCATAGGTAAGACTGCTGACTAAGCGCGACTTCTCTTCCCGGGGCAGTTTGAAAAAAGCCTTGCTGGCTGCCATGGCGCGCTTGACCTTCTGGTCCTGTTCGTCATGGATGCTGATCTGAAAAATACCGTCTTTGCGCCAAGCATCTATGAGCGCTCGGCCCAATTGGCGATCGGCCTTGCTATCAGTTACAGCTTCAGGCAGGGCAAAAGTTATTAAGTCAGTCATGTCGTGTCTCCTTAAATCCATTAAAGAGACGTGCACTCACAAATGTGACGCTGAACTGCTCCATCAACGGAACTGCTTCAGGCCCAACGTTGCGAGCCTGAATCATGAACGTCGTTATATTCCCATCTGGGAACGGTATTTATAGACTCCGGCGGACAACCTGAATATAACCGGATGTCGGTTTTACTGGCATCGAATCAACCGTCCGACGGCAGGTAAAGGTTGCTCGCCTTCCTGCCCTGGCAACCGCGAGTTTCGGCGATCTGCTTGATTGTTACCACACCTGGCCCTGGCGCTTAAGTTCCAGGCGGCGCACAAACTCCTCCAGCACCAGGCCATACAGGTCGTCCTGCAAGTAGGCGTCTTCGATGCCCGCATCCAGGTTGGGGTTGTCGTTGACCTCGATCACCACCACCTTGTCGCCGGACTGCTTGAGGTCCACGCCATAGAGGCCGTCGCCGATCAGGTTGGCAGTCTTCACTGCCAGTTCCACCACGGCTTTTGGCGCTTCGTGGACCGCCAGGGTGCGACACTCACCGTTGACGGCCTGGCCAATGGCCTTGTGGTTGTAGATCTGCCAATGCCCCTTGGACATGAAGTACTGGCAGGCGAAAATCGGTTTACGGTTGAGCACGCCGATGCGCCAATCGTATTCGGTGTAGAAGAACTCTTGGGCCAGCAGCAGTACCGAATGCTCGAACAGCTCGGCCGTGGCCTTGAGCAACGCAGCCTGGCTTTCGACCTTTATCACCCCTCGGGAGAAACAGCCATCGGGGATCTTCAGCACCAGTGGGAAGCCCAGGCGCTCGCCGACGCGCTCGAAATCTTGCGGCCGCTCCTTGTAAAGAATCTCGGTGGCCGGCATGCCCAGTTGGTGGCTGTTCAGCAGGTCGGTGAGGTAGACCTTGTTGGTGCAGCGCAGGATCGATGCGGGGTCATCCATCACCACCAGCCCCTCGCTTTCGGCTTTCTTGGCGAAACGGTAGGTATGGTTATCGACGCTGGTAGTCTCACGGATGAGCAAGGCGTCGTACTCGGCCAGGCGCGCGTAATCCTTGCGCTCGATCAACTCCACATCAATGCCCAGGCCCTTGCCGACCCGTATGAAATTTTCCAGGGCGCGGGGGTTGGACGGAGGCAGTTGCTCCTGAGGATCGTGAAGAATTGCCAGGTCATAACGGGCCAACCGACGTGAGCGCGGCTGACGCCAGACCTTGCGACTGAAGTTGTCGAGGGCGTGGGCGAATTGGTCTTCCTGATCGTCGCGTAACTTGTGCAATACGCCAGACTTAACGCCTTCGATATGCCAGCCGTTATGTTGACGGAATTCAACTAACAAGATCGGACAGGGAAAGGTTTCAAACAACTGGCGCGCTAACTCCTGCAAAGGTTCTATCGTGGTCCGACCGAAATACAGTGTCAGGGTAAAGCCTTCGGTATTGCTGTAGAGATGATGACTCAGGGCCTTTTCCAGGCTTTTGTCCAGATCATCCAGAGACAGGCCATACAGGGCTTTCCTGGTCAGTTCGCTGATGGTGCGCACCGATGGAATCACCTTGTGCCCACGCGCCTCGGCCAGCAACGAGCAGTAGTAGCCGTGCCCCAGGTACTTGTAGCTGCGGCACAGGTTGATTACCTGTACGCGCTTGCCTGTTTCGTTTTCCCGGGTCTGCTCCAGGTACTCCTGGGCGGTGACGATATCCTCGCTGGGAAAATAGGAGGCCCAATCTTCCTTGCGCTCGACAATAATCACCACTTGGCTCGAACTTCGGGGTGGCGCGGAAAAATAACCGTTGGACGTTATTGTCGCCGCAACTGTTTGCTCGGATACTTGACGCCAATGACCTTGTACCGCCGACATAATAGTTGATCCGCTTTAGAGAACTCGACCTTTTCTATTAAGCACGATCTTTTAGGGAAGTCCCGTTTCGTTACGCAACTTTTACGGTGGTCTTATGGCTCTTTTCTTTCGCGTTGCAACCCTCGACGATGTGCCTGCATTAGTGGCGTTGGAGCAGCAGTGTTTCAGCAGTGATCGGCTGTCTTCGCGCAGTCTGCGCTGGATGATCAGCCGGGCCAATGGCCAGTTGTGGCTTGTGCAACAGCACGGTGAACTGCTCGGCTATGGGCTGGTGCTGTTTCGTCGTGGCGCCCGGCTGGCGCGCTTGTATTCCATCGCCATTGCCGAGCACGCTCGAGGCATCGGTCTGGGCCATCAGTTACTGGAGCACATCGAAGCCTGCGCCCTGGCCAACGATTGCGCGTACCTGCGTCTGCAAGTGCGCACCGACAACCCCGGCGCACTCTCCCTGTATGAGCGCAATGGCTATCGGCGCTTTGCCTGGGTCGACGACTACTACGAAGATCACACAGCTGCCTTGTGCCTGGAAAAACCGCTCGCGCCTGCATCGGCCGTGGCTTCCAGCTCACGCACCAGCGGCAAAACACGTTTGCCGAAGTACTCCACCTCCTCCTGAAAATGCAGAAAGCCCGCGAGCACCAGGTCCACGCCCACGGCCTTGAGCGCGACAATGCGTTCGGCGATCTGCCGCGGGGTGCCAATCAGGTTGGTCTTGAAGCCATCGTTGTACTGCACCAGGTCTTCGAAGCTGGACTTGGCCCAGTTGCCCTCGCCTTCCGGCGAAGCCTTGCCCGCCTGCTTGGCGGCATCACCAAAGGCGTTGACCGCTTCCGGGTCGGCCTGGTCGATGATTTCCGCCAGCACGGCCCGGGCTTCTTCTTCGGTGTCGCGGGCGATCACAAAGGCGTTCACGCCGACCTTAACCGAATGGTGATTGGCAGCGGCCTTGGCGCGGATATCATCGACCTGGGCCTTGATGCCTTCGGGGGTGTTGCCGTTAGTGAAGTACCAGTCCGAGACCCGCGCCGCCATGTCCCGTGCCGCCCGTGAACTACCCCCCTGGAAAACCTCTGGCTGGCCCAATGGCTTGGGCTTGAGGGTGTAGTTGTTGAAACGATAGAAATCGCCCTTGAAGGTGAAATCGTCCTGGGTCCAGATGCCTTTGAGGGCGCGGATGAATTCTTCTGAACGACGGTAGCGCTCATCGTGCTCCAGCCAGGGTTCGCCAATGGCCTGGAACTCGCCCTTGAACCAGCCACTGACGATATTCACCGCAATACGGCCGTTGGTGAGCTGGTCGATGGTCGCCAATTGCTTGGCCGCCAGCGCCGGTTGCCAGGGACCTGGCAGGATCGCCGCGATCACTTTGAGCGTGGTGGTCGCCGCCAGCAAAGCATGGCTGAACGCCACGGACTCATGCTGGTTTTCGGCGCCATAACCGGCGGTGAAGCGAATCTGGGTCAGGCCGTATTCAAAGCCTGCGGCTTCGGCCAACTGCGCCAGTTTGCGGTTGTAGTCGATGCCCCAGTGAGTGCGCTGTTCGATCTTGCTGACCACCAGCCCACCGCTGACGTTGGGCACCCAATAGGCAAATTTCACGGCTTGCTGACTCATCGGACGGTACCTCGCACAAATGGATGTCATGTAGCTTACGCAGCAAGCGTGCCAGTCACCCGCAAATGCCCGCGCCATGGGCGCTGCGTTAAAAAACGGATATCTGATCAGCCTGCCGGCAATGTCACCGATCGCAGCGGTTTGTCGATCTGCTGTTGCAGGAGCAACACCCAATCACCCTCTCGTACCGCAAACAGGGGAGCAAAGTCCCGGCACGAACTGTGCAATCTCCAGCACATTCGATCACTGCCAGGAGCCCTACCCATGACTGAACATCAGGTCATCAACCCGCTGTCTACCGGCGCCGATTACCCTGCGCTGGCCGCACGTTTTCGGCCGATCTTCCAGCGCATCGCCGAGGGTGCGGTTGAGCGCGAGCACAGCCGCACACTGCCCTACGAACCGATTCAATGGCTTAAGGACGCTGGTTTTGGCGCGGTGCGGGTGCCGGTGGAATACGGCGGTGATGGCGCGTCACTGCCGCAGTTGTTTGAACTGTTGATCGAACTGGCAGCGGCCGACTCCAACGTGCCCCAGGCCCTGCGCGGGCACTTCGCATTTGCCGAAGACCGCCTGAATGCGCCACCCGGCGCAAGCCGTGATCTGTGGTTCAAGCGTTTTGTCGATGGCGATATCGTCGGCTGCGCCTGGACCGAAATCGGCACGGTGGCCATCGGTGAGGTGGTGACCCAGGTCAGCCCTGACGGCGACCGCTGGAAACTCAACGGCGAAAAGTTCTACAGCACCGGCAGCCTGTTCTCGGACTGGATCGATGTTTACGCTCAACGCAGTGACACCGGCGCCGCCGTGATCGCCGCCACCCGCACCCATCAGCCAGGCGTAGTGCAGAGCGATGACTGGGACGGCTTTGGCCAGCGCACCACCGGCAGCGGCACCTCGCGGTTTACCGACGCGGTGGTGGAAACTGAAAACCTGATCGACTTTGCCACCCGCTTCAAATACCAGACTGCGTTCTACCAACTGGTGTTGCTGGCGACACTGGCCGGTATCGGTCGCGCTGCGCTCATCGACGTGGGCCACCAGGTGCGCAACCGCCAGCGCATCTACAGCCATGGCAATGCAACGCACGTCAGCCAGGATGCGCAGGTGCAACAGGTGGTGGGCGAAGTCGCCGCGTTGGTATACGCCGCCCAGGCCAGCGCGTTGAAGGCCGCAGTGCCGGCGCAACGGGCTTATCTGGCGCGCTTTGGCGGCAATGACGTGGCCGAACACGAAGCCAATGTGGCGGCTGAGATTGAGTCGGCGACGGCGCAAGTGGTGGTTTCGGATTTGATCCAGCGTGCCACCAGCCAATTGTTCAACGCCTTAGGGGCCTCGGATGTGCGCCAAGGCAAGGCGCTGGACCGGCATTGGCGCAACGCACGGACGGTGTCTTCGCACAATCCGATGATCTACAAGGCGCGGATCGTGGGCGACTGGGTGATCAACGGGACAGAGCCACCGTTTGTGTGGCAAATCGGCAACGGCCCGGCGAAGGCCTGAAGTTGATCTGGGTCAAACTGTGGGAGGGGGCTTGCTCCCGATAGCGGTGGGTCAGTATCCAATTCCTTGGCTGAACTACCGCTATCGGGGCATAGGTATCTACACAACTTTGTAGCTGCCGACCGTAACCACGATGCGAAGCGAGCCGCTCTTGATCTTGATCTTAGGCGCCCCGTCAAACCACGCTGGCCGGAATTCGACAGGGATTTGGGGGGTAAACCGGCAGGGATGCCGGTTTAGCCGCCCCGCGCCATGGATGGCGCGTGGCGGCGGCCCCCCAAATCCATGGCGGATTACGGGCACACCGAGCCAAAGCGAGGTGCCGAGTGGTGGGGCAAGAGCGTTTTGCTTACTTTTGCGCTCTTTTCAAAAGTGAGCCGCTGTAAAAGCGGAACCAATATCAGCCGTTACCTAAATAACGGATATGTACTCGGTCTAATCCAACATCCTGGTCGGCCCTGAGGCAGCCATCGGGAGCAAGTCGAATCGTCGCACCGCCCCTCCCACAGGGTGTAGCGCCGTACCAAAAGATGTGTAGATACCTATGCTAATCGGGGGCAAGCCCCCTCCCACATGTGGAGCACATGCGGCTCAGAACGCCAGCTTGTACCCCACCGCCATCAACATCACCGCCAGGCACGGGCGTAACACGCTGTCGGAGATCTTGCCGGTCATATGGCTGCCGAAGTAGATCCCCGGCAACGAGCCCATCAGCAAGAAGCCCAGCAGATGCCAGTCCATATTGCCCATGCTCGCGTGGCCCAGGCCCGCCACCAGGGTCAGGGGCACGGCATGGGCGATTTCGGTGCCGACCAGACGCCGCGTGGCCAGGAATGGGTAGAGGATAAACAGCGCCACCGTGCCGAGGGCCCCGGCGCCAATGGACGTCAGGGCTACCATGGTGCCAAGGACCGCGCCGGTCACCACGGTCAGGGCGTTCAGGTTGCGCGGGCGCATGTGGTAGTCATCACCGGCATGTCGCTGAGCAAAGGCCAACAGGCTTTTCTTGAACAGGATCGCCAGGGCCGTCAGCAGCAATACCACACCGAGTGCCTGCTTGATCACCGCGTTCATCGCGCTGGGATCGGTGTGCAAGCTGGCAAGGAACCATAAGGTCAACAACACCGCGGGCACGCTGCCCAGGGTGAGCCAGCCGGTGATGGTCCAGTCGATGTTCTTGTTCTTGCCGTGCACCAGCACGCCACCGGATTTGGTGATGGCGGCATACAGCAAGTCAGTGCCCACGGCAGTCGCCGGATTGATGCCGAACCACAACAGGATCGGGGTCATCAATGAGCCTCCGCCTACGCCAGTCATGCCCACGATAAAACCTACGATCAGGCCGGCAACCACGAAACCAAAATTACCTACATCCATTACAGCTACCCGCGGCCTTATAAATTTCTGGCCGCAGGATAGCGATTTTTCTTATAACCACTTATACCAATGTGATCTGACTTTATGCCTTTTAGCTTAGACGTTCACACAGATAAGCTTGAGTTTGATATGGGAAGGCCACGGTATCGCGGTTTTGCAGGCTGGGATGGGTAGCGATCAAGGTGCGTAACTGAGCGGTGACCTTGGCTTTTTCCGCAGGCGGCAACGCTGCGATAAAGCTCACCGAGAGAAAACGATCCATAATCACTTCTTGCGGGCTGCCCACATGTTGATAGGCAAAGCAGGTCATCTGTGGGGTGCCAAAATACTCACCGGTGAAAGCTTCCCGCCAACGCCCGCTATGAAAACGCGGGGTGTCCCCCTCATACGGCGTGATGATTTCAGTGATTGCCGCCACCCAGTCCACCGACTCATCGCGCACATTCCACACCAACCCCAGTCGCCCGCCAGGCTTGAGCACGCGATGAATTTCCGCCAGTGCGGCGCGGGTGGAGAACCAGTGGAATGCCTGGGCACACACCAGGGCATCGGCGCTGGCGGACGCCAAGGGGATGGACTCGGCGGTGCCGTCGAGCAGGCGTACATCCGGCAATAGTTTGGCCAACTGCGCGCCCATCTGTGCCACTGGCTCGACCGCAATCAGGGTCGGTGCCAGGCTGCTGAGCAAGCGGGTGAACTTGCCAGTGCCGGCGCCGAGGTCGATCACCGTCGATTGCGAATTGATATGCAGCGCCTCGGCCAGCCAACCGGTCAGTTGGCGCGGATAGTCCGGTCGGCCTTGGGCGTAAGTGACGGCCTGGGTCGAGAAACCCTGTTGAGCGGACGTGTGGACACCAGTCATTGCCAATCTCTCCTCGGGTAGAGCGGGTCGCACAGTGTGCGCCCTTCCCCGCGGATTTTCTAATCGGCTCGAGTAGGCAACCACACCCGAAACCGCGCTCCGCCCAGAGGCGAGGCCAGGGCTGTCAAGGTGCCGCCCTGGGCCTCCAGGGCACGTCGGCTGATCGCCAGGCCCAGGCCGAAGCCGCCGGTGGCACGGTCGCGGCTGCGGTCCAGGCGGTAGAACGGTTCGAAGATGCGCTCGCGCTGGTCCATCGGTATGCCGATGCCGTCGTCGTCCACCCAGATTTCGCAGCCGTTGGGACACACCTTGACCCCCACCTGAATGCGTTTGTCGCAATAGCGCGTCGCGTTGCGCAGCAGGTTCTGCAAGGCGCGGGCGGTAAGGCGCGGGTCGAGGCTGAAGCGCTCCACGGTGCAGTCGAGCGCCACGTCGATGACAATCTCGGGGTTTTCCAGCTCGTCGTCGACGCTGCCCAGCACGCTGTCGATAAACTCATCGAGCGCCACCTCGACCCGTTCGGGCAATTGCGCAGGATTTTGCAGGCGGCTGTAGGACAGCAATTCCAGCACCAGTTCATCCAGCTCGCGAATATGCGCCACCAGGCTTTGCAGACGCTCGCGACTGGCCTGGGGCAAGTCTTCGGAGAGCGCCAGCGCCAGGCCGAAATCCAGGCGGGTGAGCGGTGTGCGCAGTTCATGGGAGACCGCATTGAGCAAGTCGCGCTGCTGGTTCAGCAGGTGCTCGATATCGTCGGCCATGGTGTCGAACACCGTCGCCAGGCTGCCGATGCTGGAGCTGGGCGGAAGGCGCGTGCGCTCTCCAAGGTGGCCCTTGCCCAACAGCGCGGCGGTGCTTTTGAGGCGCTCCAGGTCACGCCAGTGCGGGCGCAGCCACACCAGCAGGCACGCCAGCAGCGCCGCGCCGATCAGCACGTTCATCGACCAGTACAGCAGGTTCATGTCCAGCGGGTCCGGCGGAATGGTCAGCTTGACCGCGAACTGCTGGTTGATCGGCGAGCTGATTTCTTCCATCCAGCCCCACTCGCCCAGGCGGATCACCGACTTGCCTTGCTCCAGCAGTTGTTCTTCCTGCGGCGTATAGCGAGCGTCCTGGCGCAGCAACAGTTCAACCTTCAATGGCGCAAAATCGCGACTCAACTGGTCGGTCACCTGGGACCAGTGCTCCACCGGTGCGCGCTGGTATTGCTTGACCATCAGCTTTTGCAGGCCACGGGACTGTTCGATGTTGTAGTCCATGTAGCGGTGTTCGAACAGTTGGATCACCAGCTTGGGAATCAGAAAGATGGCTGCACTGTAGGTGACGATAGTGATCAGGTAGAGGCGTAGCAGCACACGGAACATGGTTCAGCATTCCCACTCGGAGCGGCTGAACAGATAACCCTTGCCCCACACGGTCTTGATCTTGCGCGCCTCGCCGGCGTGGTCGTCGAACTTGCGCCGCAACTTGGAAATGGCCACGTCCACCGAGCGATCGGTACCGTTGAACTCGATGCCGCGAAGGCGTTGCAGGATCTGGTCGCGGCTGAGCACTTCACCGGCGTGGCGCGCCAGTACCACCAGCAGGTTGTATTCGCCGCTGGACAGCTCCACCGCCTGCTCGCGCCAGGTGACGGTGCGTTCCGACAAGTCGATGCACAGGTTGCCCATGATGATCCGGTCGTTGGCCACCTGGGGCTCGGACAGACTGCTACGGCGCAGCAGCGTGCGCACCCGGGCCAGCAGCACGCGCGGCTCGCAGGGTTTGGTCACATAATCGTCGGCCCCCATTTCCAGGCCCAGCACCTGGTCGTGGCTGTCGTCGCGGGCGGTCAGCATCAGGATCGGCAAGCCCGCCGAGTCGGCGCGCAGCAGGCGGCAGACTTGCAGGCCGTCCAGGCCCGGCAACATCAGGTCGAGGATCACCAGGTCCGGCGGGTTGAGACGCGCACGTTCGCGTACGTGGTCGCCACGGCTGAGCACACTGACGTGATAGCCATTGCGTTCCAGGTAGCTGGCGATCAGCTCGGAGAGTGCGGCGTCGTCTTCGACCAGAAGGATGTTGGGCATAGGGTGTTTCCAGAAAATACACTGATAAGTCGTACACAAATCCCATGTGGGAAGGGGCTTGCTCCCTCCCACATTTGATCTTCATTGTAAGCAAGGTTGTGCAAGGATATACGCCCCCGACGCCACGCGCGCCGTACCTTACACTTCTTCACACACGACCTACACAGCTTCACAGCACCACGGCGCAGGTGACTTTAGGATGCGCCAGTCAATATTGGGATAAGAGCATGTCGAAGAATCTATTTGCGCCGTTTTGCCTGTTGGCCCTCACACTGGCGCTGAGCGCGTGTGGTCAGTCTGCAGACGAGGCGCCGGAAATGCCCCTGGCCAAAGTGCGCATCGAAACCCTGCAGGCCAAGCCCCTGTCCATTACCAGCGAACTGAGCGGGCGTATCGCCGCGCCGCGCATTGCCGAAGTGCGTGCCCGAGTGGCCGGTGTGGTCATGCAGCGTGTGTTCAAGGAAGGTCACGATGTGAAACAGGGCGACGTGCTGTTCCGCATCGACCCGGCGCCCTTCAAGGCTGACCTGGACAGCGCCCAGGCCAACCTGAGCAAGGCCGAAGCCAATGCGTTCCAGGCCCGCCTGCAAGAGCAGCGCTACAGCCAGTTGGTTGAAGGCAACGCCATCAGCGGCCAGGAATACGACAACGCCCGCGCCGCCCTGCGCCAGACCAACGCAGAGGTTGCTGCGCAAAAGGCTGCCGTCGAGCGCGCCAGGCTGAACCTGGGCTATGCCACCGTGACCGCGCCGATTTCCGGGCGCATCGGCCGTGCCCTGGTGACCGAAGGCGCGCTGGTCGGCCAGAACGAAGCCACGCCGCTGGCGATCATCCAGCAACTGGACCCGATCCACGCCGACCTCACCCAGTCCACCCGCGAGTTGAACGACCTGCGCCGCGCCTTTCGTGCCGGCAGCCTGAAACAGGTCGGCCAGGACCAGGCCAAGGCCACCCTGATCCAGGACGACGGCAGCCTGTACCCGTTGCCGGGCAAACTGCTGTTCGCCGAGATCAGCGTTGACCCGGGCACCGGGCAGATCATTTTGCGCAGCGAGTTCCCCAACCCGGATCTGGACCTGTTGCCCGGCAGCTTTGTACGGGTGCGCCTGGAGCAGGCCGTGGACAAGCAAGGCATCAGCGTGCCGCAACGTGCCATCACCCGTGACAGCGCCGGCATCCCGATGGTGTTGCTGCTGGACGCCGAGCAGACCGTCAGCCAGCAGCCGGTGGAATTGGGCGCGGTGATCGAAGATCGCTGGATTGTCAGCAGCGGCCTCAAGCCAGGCGATCGCATTATCGTCGAGGGCCTGCAACATGCACGCCCCGGCGAAAAAGTTGAAGTGGACGACAGCCCGCTCGTAAAGGAATAACCCGTCATGCCGCAGTTCTTTATTGACCGCCCGATTTTCGCCTGGGTGGTGGCCCTGTTTATCCTGCTGGCCGGCTTCCTGGCCATCCCGCAGTTGCCGGTGGCCCAGTACCCCAACGTCGCGCCACCGAAGGTGGAAATCTACGCGGTGTACCCGGGTGCCTCTGCCCAGACCCTGGACGAAAGCGTGGTCAGCCTGATTGAGCAGGAGCTCAACGGCGCTGATCACCTGCTGTATTTCGAATCCCAGAGCAGCCTGGGCTCGGCGACGATCACCGCGACCTTCCAGCCGGGCACCGACCCGGAAATGGCCCAGGTGGATGTGCAGAACCGCCTCAAGGTCGTCGAGCCGCGCCTGCCCCAGGCCGTGACCCAGCAAGGCTTGCAGGTGGAAAAGGTCTCCGCCGGCTTCCTGCTGCTGGTGACCCTGACCTCCAACGACGGCAAGCTCGACGACGTTGCGCTCAGCGACTACCTGGCGCGCAACGTGATGAACGAGCTCAAGCGCCTGGACGGCGTCGGCAAGGCCCAGTTGTATGGCGCCGAGCGGGCGATGCGTATCTGGATCGACCCCCAGAAGCTGATCGGTTTCAACCTCACGCCGGCGGACGTCAACGCTGCAATCAGTGCGCAGAACGCCCAGGTCTCGGCAGGCAGCATTGGTGACTTGCCGGGCACTAACACCCAGGAAATCACCGCGGCGATCCTGGTCAAGGGGCAATTGTCGACCCCGGCGGAATTCGCCGACATCGTGCTCAAGGCCAACCCCGACGGCTCCACCGTGCGCATCGGCGACGTGGCACGGGTGGAAGTCGGCAGCCAGGAATACCAGTTCTCCACCCGTCTGAACGGCAAGCCGTCCACCGCCGTCAGCGTGCAGCTGTCGCCGGGCGCCAACGCGCTGAGCACCGCAACCCTGGTGCGGGCGAAGATGGATGAACTGTCGCGCTACTTCCCAGCCAACGTGGAATACAAGATTCCGTACGACACCTCGCCGTTCGTCAAGGTCTCGATCACCAAGGTGGTCTACACCTTGCTGGAGGCGATGGCGCTGGTGTTTGCGGTGATGTTCCTGTTCCTGCAGAACGTGCGCTACACCCTGATCCCCACGCTGGTGGTGCCGATTGCGCTGATGGGCACCTTTGCCACCATGTTGCTGCTGGGTTTCTCGATCAACGTGCTGACCATGTTCGGCATGGTATTGGCCATCGGCATCCTGGTGGACGATGCCATTGTGGTGGTGGAAAACGTCGAGCGCATCATGGCCACCGAGGGCCTCTCGCCCAAGGACGCGACCAAGAAAGCCATGGGCCAGATCACCGGCGCCATCATCGGTATTACCCTGGTGCTGGTGGCGGTGTTCTTGCCGATGGCATTCATGCCGGGCTCGGTGGGCGTGATCTACCAGCAGTTCTCGCTGTCGATGGCCACCTCGATCCTGTTCTCGGCGTTCCTGGCCCTGACCTTGACGCCGGCCCTGTGCGCCACCTTGCTCAAGCCGATTGCCAAGGGCGAGCACCATGCCAAGGGTGGTTTCTTCGGCTGGTTCAACAAGCGCTTTGACCAACTCACCAATCGCTATGAAGGTTGGGTGGCCTATGCCCTCAAGCGCAGCGGCCGCTACCTGCTGATCTACCTGGTATTGCTGGTCGGCATGGGGCTGTTGTTCAGCCGCCTGCCCTCCTCGTTCCTGCCGGTGGAAGATCAGGGCTACACCATCACCGATATCCAGCTGCCGCCAGGTGCCAGCAAGAACCGTACGGTGCAGGTGGCCGAGCAGATCGAGGCGCATAACGCCGAGGAGCCGGGGGTGGGTGACACCACCATGATCATGGGCTTCAGTTTCTCCGGCTCCGGACAGAACGCGGCGCTGGCATTTACCACGCTCAAGGACTGGTCGGAGCGCGGCAGTGATGATTCGGCAGCGTCGATTGCCGACCGCGCCAACATGGCCTTTGGCGACCTCAAGGATGCGATTGCCTACGCGATTCTGCCACCGCCGGTGGACGGCCTCGGCACCTCCAGCGGGTTCGAGTTCCGCTTGCAGGACCGTGGCGGCGTCGGCCATGCCGGGTTGATGGCCGCGCGTACCGAACTCCTGGACGCTGCGGCAAAAAGCCCGATCCTGGCCAACGTGCGCGAAAGCGCCCTGGCCGAAGCCCCGCAAGTGCAACTGGAAGTCGACCGCAAGCAAGCCAATGCCTTGGGCGTGTCGTTTGCCGACGTCGGCAATGTGCTCTCCTCGGCGATTGGTTCGGCGTATATCAATGACTTCCCCAACCAGGGCCGTATGCAGCGGGTGGTGGTGCAGGCCGAAGGCGACCAGCGCAGCCAGGTGGCCGACCTGATGAAGATCAACGTGCGCAACAACGCGGGCAAGATGGTGCCGCTGTCGGCCTTTGTCGAAGCCAAGTGGACCCAGGGCCCGACGCAGTTGACCCGCTATAACGGCTACCCAGCCATCGCCATCAGCGGTGAGGCGGCGCCGGGGCACAGCACGGGCGAGGCCATGAACGAAATCCAGCGCCTGGTCAGCCAGTTGCCCGCAGGGCTGGGCCAGGAATGGACGGGCTTGTCGTTGCAGGAGCGCTTGTCCGGCTCCCAGGCACCGTTGCTGTTGGGCCTGTCATTGCTGATCGTGTTCCTGTGCCTGGCCGCGCTGTACGAAAGCTGGTCGATCCCGACCTCGGTGTTGCTGGTGGTGCCGCTGGGCGTACTGGGAGCGGTGCTGGCGGTGTCCTTGCGCGGGATGCCCAACGACGTGTTCTTCAAGGTCGGCCTGATCACCATCATCGGCCTGTCGGCGAAAAACGCGATCCTGATCATCGAGTTCGCCAAGGACCTGTATGACCAGGGCGAGGACTTGATCGACGCCACCTTGAAGGCGGCGCGGTTGCGATTGCGGCCGATCATCATGACCTCGCTGGCGTTTATCCTCGGCGTAGTGCCGCTGGCAATTGCCACCGGGGCCAGTTCGGCCAGCCAGCAGGCAATTGGTACCGGTGTGATTGGCGGGATGATCACGGCGACCTTGGCGGTGGTGTTTGTGCCGGTGTTCTTTGTGGTGGTGATGAAGCTGGTGCGCAAGCGCCACAAAGCGCAATAATCCCGCCGCACGCGATAAAAAATGTGGGAGGGGGCTTGCTCCCGATGCAATGTGTCAGCCAGCCTATTTGGCACTGATACACCGCAATCGGGAGCAAGCCCCCTCCCACAGGATCAGGTACAGTCTGCTCAACTATCGCCAGCTGTGACCAACCATGCCCTTCCTCGCCCGCACCCACCCTCGCCTCTCGTCCGCCGCCGTACTGGGCCTTGCCGTGGGCATTCTGGTACCGGCTGACACCCTTGCCAGCAAAATCCTGATCGGCTGGAACGCTGGGGTCTGGACCTACCTGATACTGATGCTGTGGTTGACCATTCGCGCCAAGGCCGAAGACGTCAAGCGCATCGCCGAAATCGAAGACGAGAACGCCGGCCTGGTGCTGTTCATGGTGTGCATTGCCGCCATCGCCAGCCTGGCGACCATCACCTTCGAACTGGTGGGCAGCAAGGACCTGGCTGCTTCCGAGCGCCTGCTGCACTACGGTTTTACCGGGCTGACGGTGATCGGCTCGTGGCTATTGATCGGGGTGATTTTCAGCGTGCACTACGCCAGGCTCTATTACACTTGGCCAGGCAAGGAGCCCGCCCTACGTTTTGCCGAAGGCTTGCTCACGCCCAACTATTGGGACTTCCTGTACTTTTCCTTCACCATCGGCGTAGCGGTACAAACCTCGGATGTGGGCGTCGCCACCCGTGGCCTGCGCAAGGTGGTGCTGGGGCAGTCGTTGATCGGTTTTTTGTTCAACACTGCTATTCTGGGCTTTTCGATCAACATCGCCGCCGGGTTGTTTGGCTAGACTGCACAAACCTTCTAGACGCCCACCCCGGTGTTGCCGCTAATAGCCCTTCACTTTCCGCCTCGGTGTTGTATGCCTGCGCACAATTGGATCGACTTGTCCCAGGACGCCGACACCGGTATCGAGACCCTGCGCGCGCATTTCGAAGGCCATGCGTATGACCCCCATTGGCACGACAGCTACCTGGTGGGCGTCACCGAACAAGGCGTGCAGCAATTCAACTGCCGGCGCATGCGCCATGACAGCGTGCCGGGGCAGGTATTCCTGCTGGAGCCTGGGGAACTCCACGACGGCAATGCCCCGACGGTCGACGGCTTCACTTACCGCATGCTCTACCTTGACCCGCAGTGGCTGGAACGGGAAATCGCCAGTGTCTTCGAGGAAGCACCCGCCCATCATCAGTTGAGTTTCGCCCGCACCTTGGCCAGCGATCCACGCCTGGCCCTGGCCACCAGTCAGGCGTTTGAGAGTTTGCACCACGGCGAACTGCGGATCGTGCGGCAGAGCGCGCTGGACTACTTGCTGGAACGCCTCACCGGCCAGCTCTATTGGCGCATGCGCTACCGCGATGACCCACGTTTGCCGCAGGTGGCGCACAAGGCCCGGGAATACCTGCACGCCCATCTGCATCAGGACGTCGGCATGGATGAACTCGGGCTGGCCTGCGGCGTCGACCGCTTTCGCCTGAGCCGCGCGTTCAAGAGCGCCTTCGGCCTGCCGCCCCACGCGTATCTGGTGCAACTGCGCCTGGCCCGTGCCCGGTATCTATTGGCCAAGGGCGATCAACCGGCAGACGTGGCGATGGCCCTGGGTTTCGCCGATCAAAGTCATTTGGGCCGCTGGTTCATGCGGGCTTATGGGCTGACACCGGCCGCGTACCGCAAACGCTGCACAAATCTTCCAGACCGGTAACGCCCGGGCTTGTGAAGATGGGCGCTCTAAATGAGCTCGCCGGAGTCCCCCGTCATGCTGTCCACGTTCGTGCCTTTCATGCTGTTCGCCTTTGTCGCCTCCATCACCCCCGGCCCGACCAATATCCTGGTGCTGAGCAACAGCGCCCGTTACGGCTTCAAGGCTGCATTGCCCATTATTCTGGGGGCTGGTGTGGGGGCGTCGGGGATTGTGCTGCTGGTGGGTTCCGGTGTGGGCCAGTCGCTGGCGCAGATGCCCAGAGTGCAAACGGCGATGCAGTGGGTCGGCATGGCCTGGCTAAGTTACCTGGCCTGGCAGATCTTCAGCGCACCGCCACATGTCATAGGGGAGCAATCTGCGCACAGGCGACTCGGCCTGTTCGGCTCAGCGTGCTTGCAGCTGATAAACCCCAAGACCTGGATGATGGCACTCGCTGTGGTCAGCGTATTTGCCGGCAACGGTGCAGAGCAGCAAAAACGGGTAATGTCTTTGTCGCTGATATTTTTTTTGATATCGCTGCCTTGCCTCAGCGCCTGGGCAGTCTTGGGGGCAGGCTCTAATCGATGGCTGGCGTCCCCCCATGCGCAGCGACGTTTCAATCAATGCATGGCGTTGTTGCTCATGAGTTCAACCTGGATAAGTACGATCATGTGAGATTCTTCGGTAGGGGATCTAAACAGAGTTAAATTTCCAGACTGTCATTCTTAACAGTAGACACGCCCGTCAATAAGCATCTAATACATCGTACGCCCAAGCAAGCCGGGCGCCAGAGAGCCACACGCAGCAGGATTTGTATACTGTTAGTTTTGACAGTTTACGGCGTCGATGCACTGCTGTTACATGAACAAGGCAGAGCCCCACCGACCTCTGTTACTCGCACAATCATCAGCGATGGAGAAGCGATCATGACCGTACTAGCGCAACCGTTAACCTTGGCGCAACAAAAGGCATTACGTCCCAAACGAATTACTGCGACTGGCCTCTTCGAGGCGAAGGTCGATTTATCCCCCATCGAATTTCAAACCACCACCGTGGTGCACGACTTCGAACAAGCTGTCTATAGAATCAATGGCCGACACGCCGATAACTCAGTGACCATAAAAGAAATATTCATTCAGATACCCGATAACGTTCGGGTAGGGCAGGAGATCGACCTCGCAAAACAAGAGTTCACGAATGTTAAGGTCTGGTATTCAGTAAAGTTGCCCCAGGATCATTATACAGTGAGCGCCATTGAGGGTACTTTGATCATTCGGGGACTCGCGGCCGGCGTCATTAAAATCAGAGGTACGCTGCATGCTACAACCGATCATGATGTTAACGGGCATGCGCACGTCTTGGACGTCGACTTCGACCTGACCAGTTGATGTTATTCGCAAAAAAAAGCGCCCGCATCTTTCGATACGGGCGTTGTTGTGTGTTACGTCTTTACCAGGTGTAACGCACCCCTACGTTAGCGCCCCAAGGCTGTTCAACCCGGCCGCCGCTGCTGTGCTCAAGGTCGGCATGCAGCTGCAGGTTCTGCGAGAGCTTCACCGCCATACCCGCCCCGAATTCGGCGCGAGAGCCGGAAAGGTCGTTGTTGAACACATTGTTGTTCACCGAGACCTTATTGTTGTTGGCAAACTCATGCACCATCGCTGCGCGCAGATAAGGCTGCACAACACTGCCGGAGTCGAGCTGTATATCCCGCCCGACGGTCGCGCCGGCCTTGGCCATGATCGAGCGTGTACGCTCACCCTTGGCCTCCAGGCCGTTATCCAGGCTGTAATTGGCACCCTGGATCACCACCGTAGACATTTGCGCGTAAGGCTCGATAAAGAACCCGTCGTCCAACTTGATGTTACGACCGAACTCAGCCGACAGGCCGCCACCGGTATTGTTGTACTTGCCCTTGGATGAGGTGCCGTCACTCAGGCCCACCTTGGACTCATTCTGGAAGCGGTTAACCTTGGCCACCGCATCGAAATACAGACCGCTCTCCTCGTCCAGCCAGGTCGCATACGCACCCAGGTAGTAACTCTTCACGTTCCCCGAGGTACCGCGCTTGAGGTTCAGGTCAGAGGTGCTGTGACCGGCCATTACGCCCACCAGCCACTGGCTGTCGGCCAAGGGTGTGTCTGCACCGAGCGTAAAGCCCCGCTGGTTCTGGCTGTAGCCAATCCCGGTGCTGTCGGACACTTCGTACTTGTTGCCATAACCGCGTATCCACACGCCCGCCTGTCCAGGCTCGAAACGCAGCTCGCCCATACGCGAACGCAGGGATGTCGCCTCGCCGTACCACACGGTCGGTGCGGTGTTGAACAGCGCCAATACCGAGCGGGTACCTGGGCTGATCACACGGTTGTTCGGGTCGAGGAACCAGTCGGTGCCTTCCTTTTTCAGGCCATAGGAATAAGCGCCGACATCAACTACATCGCCCACCAGGGAAAACTGTGCATCACCGCCGCCGGTGTGAACGACGCGGATATCTTGCGGGTTGGTCGGTTCCGCACCGCTGGCTGCGAGCAACAGCTTGTGGTCGCCTTTGGCCTCGCCCTCGACGTTCAAGAAGTCCGTAATGCCACGGGCGAAATCGGTCCCCATGACGAAGGTGCCATTACCCTCAAGGCTGTCTACGTCCAACTGGTAGAACGCATCGGTATCACCGAACTTCACCGTACCGCCGGCGAGGCTCAAGGCGCCCACTTGGCTGTCGCCTGTCAACGCCCAATAAGACTGATCACCGACAGCTAGACTGGTGACATTCTGCAGTTGGCCCGTCAGCCCGGCACGGTTTTGCAAGCTCAAATGCGCCGTGCTGCCGTCCTCGACGATAACGTTGCCACGTAGGTCGCTGTTATCGACATTCATGCTCGCCACGGCGCCGCCGTTGACCTCCAGCAATGAGCCGTTACCGCCGATCAAGGTCGAGCCGTTGCGTATATCGATCTCAACGGCCATGGCCTCGCCGGGAAAACCATTGACGGCAATGGCGGCACCGCTGCGGCCTTCGACGCTGGAGTTATCCAATACCAACTTGCCCGTATTCGCGCTGTTGAGGTCATTGGTGAACACCACGCCGTTCTTGCCACCGATAATCCTGCTTTTTTGGCTGGCAGTTGCCGTTGCACCATCGAGCGACACGCCAAAACTATCGACGCCGGTACCTTCGACCAACGTGTGGTCGTTAAAGTGCAGCTCGCTGTTGCCAGTCGCCACTGCGCCACCGATGTGACCACGGATGGTGCTATTGAATACTTCGGCTACCCCGCCCTTGTCAGAGTCGTGACTCTGGAACGCTTGCAGACCCATGGTGGTATGGCTGGTGATGTTGCTGCCGTTAATAAGCGCATCGCTGTCATCCAGACGCACCGCACCAAACACTGCGTGGCTTGAATCAACGGTGGCGCCGTCCAGGCTCACTAAAGAGCCTTGGGTGGCTCGGATGTCATTGATGCGGCTGCCCGCATTGACAATCAGTGCCGAATCGTTGACCAGGATATGTTGGGCACGAGCACCATTGACGGTCAGTTCAGATCTGAAATCCAGCTGCCAGTCATTATTGAGTTCGTTGCTTCCAATGGTTTTTGACTCACCAATCAGGTGGTCTGCCTGAGCGGTGGAATGCACAGCCGCAAACATCAAAAAAGTAATAGTTGGAACCTTCATCATCTTGCTCAAAGGTTTGAGCTCGAATTCAGTTAACAGTCGCATGTGAGTTCATCCTCTGGGTGGAGCCTTCGAAACGGTTTGGCTCGTTCCCTGGGAATGAAGCCTTACCGGTGCGGCGCAGAGGTTACGCAGCGAACATACCCATGGCTGTAGGATTTATCTTAGATGGATGTAGCGATTGATATTTTAGAGTGTTGGAAAAACATACTTAACAAAGAAGCTGAAGGTCTTTCCGACAAGGAGCAATACATAACTGTCAGACACACAAAAGGGAAGCCGTGCTTCCCTTTTGTATTTAACGTTTTTCATTGAGTTCAAGGTCTTACGATAGTTCCCCCATCACAGTATGTCTCAGGGTTGGAAAATACCGTGTACACCTCAGCCAATTCACTGTTACCGGTAGCCCCAGTGTTGACGATCGTTGAGTAGGTCACCTCGCAAGGGCCAAGCACGGACTGGGTCAGGAATGGACGATAAGGAATTTCAACGACAAATCCATTGTCCTTATCCCCTTGGCTCAACGATGGGTGGGTAAAGGTCTGCGTGAATGGACCCGGTGGAAAGCCAAAGGCTTCACTGAAGATCGTAACGGTTACCGTCACGCTATTACCTACCTCCAACCTCGGATCGCCTGGAATGAAGAGCTCGGCGTAAAGCGTCGGTGGTGCTCCGGGCGCGCGGGTTCGCAGCGATTGGCAACTCCACTCGTCGTTGGCGTCAAGGTGTAAGAACTCAGCAGGCGGCAGTACGACCCTCACTGCATCGATCACGTCGACCATGGTAACGCCCGACGGGTTTTCATTCGTGGTGCCGGGTCCAATGACCACATAGCTGACGGGCTGCAGCTCATTGCCGTGGCGGGCAACGACCTCCCAAGGAATGGTGAACGTCGCGTCAGCTCCGGGCACTGTCGTGCTGAGGGGGAAAGGCCCTACTCGCTCTTTCGTAGCCCCCCACAACAGGACAAACTCGTTATTCGCATGGGGCAGCGCTGCAATGGTCCAGAGCGGGATCACAATGGTGACGGGTTGATTCGCATCGCCAATGCGCAGGGTGTTCAGCTCCGGAGTGGGCCCCCCGCCGAACACCTGCGCCAGGTTCAGCGCTGGGTTTACATCGCCGGGTTCAAGAGTGCCTGGAAGAACAGGCCCCTCCACCGACAGGTCAAGCCGCACCGTTTTATCAGGAGAAGGGAAAAACACGCCATTTCGTTCGATACGGTAGCGCAGGGTCACCGTCTGCGGCCCCAGCGTTGCGGTATATGCGTCTTTAATCGCATCATTCATGTTGCTGAAGACCACCGGAAAATCAACCAGCTCAGCGGTTTGCGGCCCAAAGGGCTGTGCTTCCCATTGCATCTCGAACTTGTCCAGGCCAGTGGCGTGGTCAGGATAATCTTCAACGTGGGCTTCAATCCCCTGACGATAATCCTGAATATCGAGAAGATCATCCGTGCTGCCGGCACGTGGTGCCGGCGCCAAGGGCAGGAACGGCTCCAAAGGCTGCGGATCGTCCAACAACGAGACTGTTCGAAAATCATTGAACGAGGGACGGCTGACGTTACCTGCCCGGTCAGTGATGGTGTAGAAAATATAATATAGCCCGCTCAGGATAATCAGGTTCCTGGCCAGGAAAAAAGTGCTTACATCAGGGGATGGCAACATAGGCACACCTGAGCCACTCACCAGATACTCGGGGCGCGGGTCCATCACCGGGCTGAAGTACACGTTAATCATATCCCCCGCTTCGAATCGCCCAGTCTGTGGACCAAAGTCATTCGGGGGGATCTGAATCTCCACGCCGCCTTGATCGATCAGGAAGGCATCGTTAATGACCGTGCCCGGCGGCACATTTGCGAAGACTGGAACAAGCGGCTGCTCGCGTGAAGTCGCTACGGCATAGGGTGCAATGGTATCAACCCGAAAAGCACCCGGGTTGGAGGAGTCAAGGGAGGGGCCTGGTATGCCGGCCTGATTACGGTATTGAGTATTCCTGAGCTCGTAGTAGCCATGTGGAAATTCAGGTACCGGCGCGGGAATAAACCTGCTGATTATCGGAGGAACGGGCGTCTGGTTGATTTGATAAGGCGCCACCAAGGTGGTCCAGGTAGGCGGGCTCACAGTGATATCCCGGATTTCAACGCCCATCCAGTCCGTGCCCCTTGATGCTGTCCCGGTCCGTAACTGAACGTTAATGCCAACACGGGCGACGACCGCCGAGATAAGGCCAGTCGCATCATCCAACGCCTCGTCAATCGTGGGTGCATTGAGAACCAAAGGCGCTGGCGTCGTAGTCGAACCACGTTTTCTACTCATTTCAGTCTCTCCTTGCTGCTTTAGAATAGGCACCGCGCGCACTGGCGGGCCGCAAACGCTCGTTCAGTCACTTGAGTTACGGCCAGGAGACTGAAACCGGGACACACTCTCTTCAGCCGAATGATTCTTCGACCAACTACATTCAGTTCAAAATGTTCTACTAAACCCGCACCCTGGCTCAGGGCTCGGGACCATTGCCGCCTTCCCAGCAGTAAACCGGGTTGGGCGGTGGTGGCGATGTAGGCACCAAACGATCGAACTGCACAAACCTGGAAGCTGAACGGCCAATGGGCGTTCGATTCCTGGACACAAGGTAATGAGCCTCTCCACCGGCATTTATTTTCAATGGCCGGATTACGCGCTCGACGTCACGAATCCAGAAGTTGTAGCCGGATGCATCCGCCACTGCATCCCAG
Organism: Pseudomonas sp. W2Jun17; assembly: GCF_023127795.1. Classification (NCBI taxonomy): domain Bacteria; kingdom Pseudomonadati; phylum Pseudomonadota; class Gammaproteobacteria; order Pseudomonadales; family Pseudomonadaceae; genus Pseudomonas; species Pseudomonas sp. W2Jun17. The sequence continues at coordinate 119,265 of NZ_SPKO01000036.1, forward strand.
TAATGCTCAAGGGTTTCCACAACATTCGGATCTGGGTCGACGTCCGGATACTGGCCATACCCCTGAAACCTGAGCGTGATCAAATCCCCGTGCTGGATGTTCGGGTCTGCCGGGATTGCCACCTCGACTCCGTACCAGATTGGCGGTTGGGTGCTGCAGGTCAAATACCGGTTTGGGTGAAGCAAAGCCTGAGGAAATTCAGGCCGAGTGAACTGGATGGGTGGAAGATCGGTTGCCAACCCGACCCGCGCCAACAATGAAAAGGTCGGGTTCACATTACCGGCGCGATCCTCCAAACGATAAAAACAGAAAAGCCATAGCGCGCCAGGGTAGGCGCGGAACACGTCATTGGGCACGTCCACAAAAATGCGGCCGCTATCACTGGTCAGCGGTGGCGAAACCCAAGTGGGTAGGCCGGTTGGCAGCATATTCATATCCGAAAAGTACATCAGCACCTTGTCCCCGACTTCACGTCCGAGATAGCTCTCGGGGATCTCCATGCGCACCATGGGATTTGCATCCAGATAGGGTTGGGTGATCGGATCGATCGGGAAAATGGCAGGCGCCAGTAACGAGCCGACGCCTGGAGCGTCGCGGTCGATTCTAATCGTCACGGGCGACGAGGTATCGACACTCGGGCTATCTGGCCGGGTGTTATGAATCCGGTAGCGCAGGTCAACGATGGCACTGCTCAGCAGGAACGCCTGAGGAATCGTCATGGGCAGAGGGAAGTCGGCATCCGTCAGTGGGCCACGCAGCTCAAAGTGCGGGGTATCAACGGACCTGGCACCTCGGACATGCCATTCGAAAATCACGTACTGAAACCTTCCGGGGCCGGGCAAAACCGCCCAAGGTGTCTCAAGCAAGATGCGTAGATCAGTGAAATTGAATCGAGCGGGTAATAATCCATCTGGTAATACGTCGACGACTGTTGGCGCCTCAAGCACAAGGATGCCTCCTGAGCCCGTAGGCCCATTGGCACTCTGGCCAGTAGTGGAAGTAGTCATTTAAACCTCCCGTCATTCAAGCATTTTCTAAACCGCCCCCTGCTCTCAGCGTGCCAATACCAGAGGTTCTGTTGGCGCCATTGAACACCTCCTCTGGCCCAGCCGATACTGTCAAAACTCACAGGTAGGACCACCGCTCGTCGGATCTCCCCGCTGACCAGTGGCTTCACACGACCAAGATTCTCTTGACGAAGACGATGGGCTAGTGTTTTCTGAAACCGGTTTCATCCCGTTACTCATTCCAATAAGAAAGGCTTTGCCGTGACTCCATTTTCCGCCGCCCAGCGCAGCCGCGTGACCATGCTCGACGTCGCCGAGCGAGCGCGCGTGTCCAAGGCCAGCGTGTCGCGCTTTATCGGCGATGACCGCGCCCTGCTCTCCGATGCCATCGCCCTGCGTATCGAACACGCCATCGCAGAACTCGGCTACCGCCCCAACCAGATGGCCCGTGGCCTCAAGCGTGGGCGCACGCGCCTGATCGGCATGCTGGTGGCTGATATCCGCAACCCCTACTCCATCGCGGTGATGCACGGCGTCGAAACCGCCTGCCGCCAGCACGGCTACAGCCTGGTGGTGTGCAACACCGACCGCGATGACGAGCAGGAGCGCCAGCACCTGGCAGCGCTGCGCTCGTACAACATCGAAGGGTTGATCGTGAACACCCTGGGCCATCACCTCGACCAACTGCTGGAACTGCAACGGGAAATGCCCCTGGTGTTAGTGGACCGCAAGGTCGAGCCGTTGCACAGTGACTTGGTGGGCCTGGACAACCCGGCGGCGGTGCGTATTGCGGTAGAGCATCTTGAGCAACAGGGTTATCGCGACGTGCTGTTGGTAAGCGAAGCCACCGACGGCACCAGCTCGCGTCTTGAGCGCCTGGAGAGTTTCACCACCGAGATTGCCAAACGCCCGGCGTTGACCGGTGCCGTGGTTGAGCTGAACGGCGAACTGGAAAAACGTCTGCAAGCCTTTCTCGCCAAGCCCGGCCCCAAGGCGCTGTTTTGCGCCAACGGTGTTGCTGCGCTGGCCTGCACACGTGCGCTCAAGGCATTGGGTTGCGAGCTGTTCACCGACGTGGGCCTGATTGCCCTGGATGACCTGGACTGGTACCCGCTGGTGGGTAATGGGATTACCGCCCTCGCCCAACCGACGCAAGCGATTGGCGCCAGCGCTTTTGACTGTTTGCTCAAGCGCCTGCGCGGCGATACCGCCCCCACGCGCACCCTGGATTTTTTACCGGAGCTGATTATCCGCGGCTCTACCCAATCCCCTGTGGGAGCGGGCTTGCCCGCGAAAGCGATAGGTCAGCCACTTCCAAGCTGACTGACACACCGCTTTCGCGGGCAAGCCCGCTCCCACATTTTTTGTTCTGCGCATGAAAATGAAACCGGTTTCAGAGGTAAACAACAATGCATAAATACCCCGTCTCCATCAGCCTTTCCAGCTACGGCGCCGACCTGGTTCGCCAGCAGGGTCAATTGAGTTTTGTCGCGCTGCTCAGCGCCGCCGGTGCCCAGCGCATTGAATGGCGTGAAGAACTGCTCACCACCGAGCAACCGGCCGAGCTGGCCCTGGCCGCTGCAGAACAAGTCCTGGAATCAGTATTTTCCTCGCCCTTGGAGCTGTGGGTCGCCGGCCGTGCGCAGCCCAATGTCGAGCTGGCCTCCACCCTGGACCGCGCCCAGGCCTTTGGCTCGGGCTGGCTGAAGGTCTCGCTCGGTTACTTCACCGACACAAACGACCTGGAAAGCCTGCACGCCTTGCTCAACCGCCACCCGGTCAAGCTGCTGGTGGAAAACGACCAGACCCTGCACGGTGGGCGCATTGAACCCATGCAACGGTTTTTCACCGAAGTCGAACGCCTGGGCTTGCCGGTGAAAATGACCTTCGATATCGGCAACTGGCAGTGGCAAGACCAGTCCGCGCTGACCGCTGCACGCCTGCTGGGCCGGCATGTGGATTACCTGCACTGCAAGGCCGTGGCCCGTCGCCCGGACGGCAAGCTGGTGGCCTTGCCACCCGGCGCCACCGACCTGCATCTGTGGGAACAACTGCTCAAGCATATGACTCAAGGTATTACGCGGGCGGTGGAATTTCCGTTGCAGGGCGATGACCTGGTCGAGGTCACTGCGCAACAGGTCGCCACCCTCGCCTGCCTTGGCCAACCCCGCGTGGAGAATGCGCATGTCTGAGATCGATATCCTGTCGTTTGGTGAAACCATGGCGATGTTTGTCGCCGAGCAGACCGGCGATCTGGGCCAGGTCGCGCAGTTTCACAAACGCATTGCCGGCGCCGACAGCAATGTCGCCATCGGCTTGTCGCGCCTGGGGTTCAACGTGGCATGGCTGAGCCGAGTAGGTGACGACTCCCTCGGGCGCTTTGTGGTCGACACGCTGGGCAAGGAAGGCATTGATTGCCGCCATGTGGCCGTCGACCCGTTGCATCCCACCGGGTTTCAGCTCAAGTCGCGCGAAGAGGCCGGCGCTGATCCCCAGGTCGAGTACTTTCGCAAAGGCTCGGCGGCCAGCCATTTGTCCATCGCCGATATCAGCCCTGCGTTGTTGCAAGCCCGCCATCTGCACGCTACCGGGATTCCACCGGCATTGTCCGATGCCACCCGTGAACTCTCCTTCGAACTGATGACGCAGATGCGTAACGCCGGGCGCAGCGTGTCATTCGACCCGAACCTGCGTCCCTCGCTCTGGGCCAGCCAGGCGCAGATGATCCGCGAAATCAACGCCTTGGCCGCTCTTGCCGACTGGATTTTGCCGGGCCTGGGTGAAGGCCGCCTGCTCACCGGTTTCGAGGATCCTGCGGATATCGCTGCGTTCTACCTCGACCAGGGCGCCGAAGCCGTGGCGATCAAACTCGGCCCCGAAGGCGCCTATTACCGCACCCACATGGACCAGGGCTTTATCGCCGCAGTCAAGGTGGAAAAAGTCGTGGACACCGTCGGCGCCGGCGATGGTTTTGCCGTGGGCATGATCAGTGCCCTGCTGGAAAACTCAAGCTTCCCCGAGGCCGTCCAGCGCGCTAACTGGATCGGCAGCCGCGCCGTACAGAGCCGTGGCGATATGGAGGGTTTGCCGACCCGCGCCGAATTACCCACTCGATCCGTTGCGTAACCCATTACCTGTTGCCACAACTACAACAAGCTCAGGAGCAACCCCATGGAAACCGTGAAACTCGCCACCCGTCGTTGGTGGTACATCATGCCTATCGTGTTTATCACCTACAGCCTGGCCTACCTGGACCGAGCCAACTACGGCTTTGCCGCCGCCTCCGGGATGGCCGAAGACCTGATGATCACGCCCGGCATGTCTTCGCTGCTCGGTGCGCTGTTTTTCCTCGGCTACTTTTTCTTCCAGGTACCGGGAGCAATCTATGCGCAAAAGCGCAGCGTCAAAAAACTGATCTTCGTCAGCCTGATCCTCTGGGGCGGCCTGGCGACTCTGACCGGCGTGGTGTCCAACGCCTATATGCTGATCGCCATCCGCTTCATGCTCGGGGTGGTCGAAGCCGCGGTGATGCCAGCCATGCTGGTGTACCTGTGCCATTGGTTCACCCGTGCCGAACGCTCGCGGGCCAATACCTTCCTGATCCTCGGCAACCCGGTGACCATGCTGTGGATGTCGGTGGTCTCGGGCTACCTGGTGCAGCACTTCAGCTGGCGCTGGATGTTTATCATCGAGGGCCTGCCGGCCGTACTGTGGGCGTTCATCTGGTGGAAGCTGGCGGATGAAAAACCCGCCGACGCCAAGTGGCTGAGTGAACAGCACAAAAAAGACCTGGAAACCGCCCTCGCCGCCGAACAGGTGGGTATCAAGGCGGTGAAGAATTACGCCGAGGCGTTCCGTTCGCCCAAGGTGATCATCCTCGCCCTGCAATTCTTCTGCTGGAGCATCGGCGTGTATGGCTTTGTGCTGTGGCTGCCGTCGATCCTCAAGGCCGGCTTGCAGATGGACATGGTCGAAGCCGGCTGGCTCTCGGCGCTGCCGTACCTGGCGGCGGTGATCGGGATGCTGGTGGTGTCCTGGGGCTCGGACAAACTGCAAAAGCGTAAGCGCTTTGTGTGGCCACCATTGCTGATTGCGTCCATCGCCTTCTACGCGTCCTACGTGTTGGGTGCCGAACATTTCTGGTGGTCCTACACCCTGCTGGTGATCGCCGGTGCATGCATGTATGCACCCTACGGCCCGTTCTTTGCCATTGTCCCGGAAATCCTCCCAGCCAACGTCGCCGGTGGCGCCATGGCGCTGATCAACAGCATGGGCGCGCTGGGCTCGTTCGGTGGCTCGTACCTGGTGGGTTACCTCAACAGCAGCACCGGCTCGCCTGGCGCTTCGTACCTGTTGATGAGCGGCGCGTTGCTGCTGTCGGTGGTGCTGACGATTTTCCTCAAGCCCGGCGCGAGTGACCGCTCGCCGGTGCCAACCCTGGAGTTGAAGGTAAAAACCTCATGAAAAAGTCCGTTGTGTTGTACAAGAAACTGTCCGCGCCGCTGATGGCCCGCCTGCATGAGCAGGCCGAGGTCACGCTGATCGATGCACTGGATGAGGCCGGCCTGGCCAAACTGCGCGATGCGCTGCCCAGCGCCCATGGTCTGTTGGGTGCAAGCCTGCGCCTGGATGCCCGGTTGCTCGACCTGGCACCCAAGCTGGAAGCCGTGGCCAGCGTCTCGGTCGGGGTCGACAACTACGACATCGACTACCTGACCCAACGCGGCATTCTGCTCAGCAACACCCCGGATGTGCTCACCGAAACCACCGCCGACACCGGCTTTGCGCTGATCCTGGCGACCGCCCGGCGTGTGGTCGAGTTGGCCGACATGGTGCGTGCCGGCCAGTGGAACAAGAACATCGGCCCGGCGCATTTTGGCAGCGATGTGCATGGCAAGACGTTGGGTATCATCGGCATGGGCCGCATCGGCGAAGCCTTGGCCCAGCGTGGGCATTTTGGCTTCGGCATGCCGGTGATCTACCACAGCCATTCGCCAAAGCCTGCGGTGGAGGCGCGCTTTGGCGCGCAGTACCGAAGCCTCCAGGACTTGCTCAAAGAGGCGGATTTTGTCTGCCTGACCCTGCCGTTGACCGCCGAAACCGAGAAGCTGATCGGCGCCGAAGAGTTCGCACTGATGGGGCCGGAGACGATCTTTATCAGTATCTCCCGCGGCAAGGTGGTGGACGAGGCTGCGCTGGTCGAAGCGTTGCAGCAACGCACCATCCGGGCGGCTGGGTTGGATGTGTTCGAGAAGGAACCGCTCAGCCACGACTCGCCGTTGCTGCGCTTGAACAACGTGGTAGCGACGCCGCATATCGGCTCGGCGACTCATGAGACGCGCGAGGCGATGGCCAAGTGTGCGGTGGATAATCTGCTGCAGGCGTTATCAGGCGAGCGGCCACAGAATCTGGTCAATCCACATGTGTGGAAGCGTTCTTAACACGCCAAAACTGCGGTGCCTAGCTGTGAACCTTGACAGTATCCCTGTGCTCAGAAAAGCGCTGGAATGACTTTGCGCCCCAACTGAGGCAGGGGCACTAACTCAAGGAGAGTAATGTCATGACGCCTGAAAACAGCACAGGTCCGGTTCCCGTCAAACCTGAGTTACCGGCGGAGGTCGCCAATGGCGTTACCCCCGCCTACCTGCAAGCCAACGGCGACACACTACTGGTGACAGTTCCCGTTTATCCCACGCAAGTCGTAGGAAGCAAGATAGGAATGCGGATCGGGGGGCCTGACGAAGAACCCATCGTTCCTTACGTTATTACCAGCACAACCACCGCAGCAATTGTCCCGATCACTGGCGATGTGCTACGTACCTTTCCAGACGGTGTTCACCTGATCTATTACACCATCACCAACACCTCCGGCCAAGTAAGCCCTAACTCCAAAGGCGCATTCCTGCGCCTGGCCTTGAAGACAACCACATGAGAACACGCTGAGCGGTTAGATAACGAACCTGGCCACCATCCCATTCAAATCCACCGCCAACCTCGACAGCTCATGGCTGGCCGCGCTGGTCTGGTTGGCGCCCGCCGCTGACTGGGTAGCCAGGTCGCGGATGTTGACGAGGTTGCGGTCTACTTCGCGGGAGACCTGGGCCTGTTCTTCCGAGGCGCTGGCAATCACCAGGTTGCGTTCGTTGATCAGGCTGATGGACTGGGTGATCTGCTCCAGGGCCACGCCGGCAGCACGGGCCATTTCCAGGGTGGCCTGGCTGCGTTGGTTGCTTTGCTGCATGGACTGCACCGCTTCACCGGTGCCATTTTGGATGCCAGCGACCATCTTCTCGATTTCCTGGGTCGATTGCGCGGTGCGATGGGCCAGGGCCCGCACTTCGTCGGCAACCACCGCAAAGCCGCGCCCGGCTTCGCCGGCACGGGCGGCTTCAATCGCGGCGTTAAGCGCCAACAGGTTGGTCTGCTCGGCAATCGCACGGATCACGTCGAGGACCTTGCCGATATCCCGTCCTTGAGTCGCCAGGCCTTCGATCATCACGGCGGTGTTTTGCACATCCTGGGTCATGGTCTGGATCGCGCCGACAGTATCCATCACCCGGTCGCGGCCTTCGCGCGCCACGTGGTTGGACTGCCCGGAGGCCTCGGAGGTGGAGACAGCATTACGCGCCACTTCCTCTACCGCTGCGGTCATCTCGTTGACCGCCGTGGCGGCTTGATCGATTTCATTGTTCTGTTGCTGCAGGCCACGAGAGGCTTCCTCGGTCACCGCACTCAGCTCTTCTGCCGCCGAAGCCAGCTGCGTGGCCGAGCCGGCGATATGCTGGATGGTCTGGCGCAGGTTGGCCTGCATGCTCGACAAGGCACTGAGCAAGCGCGCAGGTTCATCCTTGCCATCGTCCGCGAAGGTTTTGCTGAGGTTGCCGGCGGCGATGGTCTCGGCAACTTCCACGGCTTTGCGCAATGGCGTAACGATGCTGCGGGTCAGCAGCCAAGCCAACAGCACCGTGAGCAATGCGGCCACCACCGACACTGCCACCACACCGGTGATTGCGCCCTCATAACTTTGCCCAGCCGCCGCGTCGGCGGTTTTAGCATCGGCGGCATTGAGGGCGATCAGCTTGTTCAACTGCTCGCCCATCTGGTCGGTGCCGTCCTTGATGCGGCTGTTGATCAGCGCGCGCATTTCATCGACCTTGCCTTGCTTGGACAACACCAGCATGTCGGCCTGGGCCTTCAAGTAATTATCCAGCGTCACGCTGAAGGTCTTGTACATCACCGCCTCTTGCTCGCCCATCGATAGCTGGGCGTAATGGGCCTGGGCGGCCTTGACCTTATCGGTCAGCACGCCGATGCGGGTTTCGGCTTCCTGCAGGGCAGCCGGTTCGCGGTTGACCAACACCCGGAACGACAGGATGCGCATGCGCAGTACGTTTTCAGTGATGTTGCCCAGGGACGTCACGCTGGGCAGCTGGGTTGCGCTCATGTCCACGGAAGACTGCCGGATCTGCGTCATGCGGTTGACCGCAAACACCCCCAGGATGACCACTAACACTGCAATGAAGGCGAAGCCGAGAAACGCTCGAGGCGCAATATTCAGGTGACGAAGGGACATAGGGCTGCTCTCAGAAGTAGTGTTTGCGAACGTCCCTGTCGCGAAACGATCTGTCAGCGTCAACGCGCCGGCCAGACCTTGGTCACCACTGTTGTCGTTGTAATGTGGGCCTATATTCACTATCGGCCGGGACAGTTTTTTTGCGCAGGGTCTTTATTAATATTTTTTTACACTTCTGACGACTGACGGTTTCTGGCATTCTTCGCCTCCATTTTCCGACCCGAGCCATCATTTTGTCTGACGCTCAAGCCCCTCGCCCGCGCTATAAATCCGACCTGATCTACGGCCTGGAAGACCGCCCGCACTTCACCGCCGCGATATTTGCCGCCCTGCAGCACGTCTTGGCCAGCTTCGTCGGCATCATCACCCCGACCCTGATTGTCGGCGGCGTGTTGGGCCTCGAAAGCGAAGTGCCCTACCTGGTGAGCATGGCGTTGTTCGTCTCGGGGCTCGGCACCTTTGTGCAGGCACGCACGTTCGGGCCAGTGGGTTCAGGCCTGTTGTGCCTGCAAGGCACCAGCTTTTCGTTTATCAGCGTGATTCTCAGTGCGGGCTTTATGGTTAAGGCCCGGGGCGGCGGCACCGATGAAATCCTGTCGACGATCTTTGGCATCTGCTTTTTCGCCGCGTTTATCGAAGTAGTGCTGAGCCAGTTCATCGGCAAACTGCGCAAGCTGATCACCCCGGTTGTGACTGGCACCATCATTACCTTGATGGGCCTGTCACTGATCAAGGTGGCGGTCACCGACATGGCCGGCGGATATGGCGCTGGCGACCTGGGCGCCGCCAGCAATATGGGCCTGGCGGCGCTGGTGCTGCTGACCATCGTGGTGCTCAACCGTTTCAACAACCCGTTCCTGCGCCTGGGTTCGATCGTGATCGGCCTGACGTTGGGCTTTGTGGTGGCGTGGTGGCTGGGCCGCGTCGACATGGCCGCCCTGCCCCAGGTGCCGTTGATCAGCGTGCCGGTGCCGTTCAAGTACGGCTTCTCGTTTGACTGGGTGGCATTTATCCCGGTGGCGGTGATCTTCCTGATTTCGCCTCTGGAAGCGGCTGGAGACCTGACAGCCAATTCGATGATCTCCCAGCAACCGGTCAAGGGCCCGCTGTATATCAAGCGCATCAAATCCGGCCTGCTGGCCGATGGCCTCAACTCGGCGATGGCCGCTACCTTCAACAGCCTGCCGATGGTGACGTTCGCCCAGAACAACGGCGTGATCCAGCTGACCGGCGTGGCCAGCCGCTACGTGGCGTACTTTATCGCCGGGCTGCTGGTGCTGCTGGGGTTGTTCCCGATGATCGGCGCGGTGCTGCAACTGATGCCCAAACCAGTACTTGGCGGCGCGACCCTGATCATGTTCGGCACCGTAGCCGTGGCCGGGATCAAGATCCTCGCCGAAGCCGGCCTGCACCGGCGCAATGTGCTGATCGTGGCGATTTCCCTGGGGATGGGCCTGGGCGTCGCCGCAGTGCCGGAAGTGCTGCGCGATTTGCCCAAGGCGCTGCACAACATCTTCGAATCGCCGATCACTGTGGGTGCGTTCTGTGCAATCCTGCTGAACATTTTCCTGCCCGAAGAGTTCATAGAGCTGGAAGAAGATGAATTCGATCCGGAGTCCTCTACCCTCAAGGTCATGCAGGACCCGGACGTCACGAAACAGTAGGAGCACTTTTATATGCGCAAGCTCATGGTTCTTTCGTTGTTGTTGCTGAGCTTGAGCGCCTGCGCGCTGTTCCCCAATCGCGACCCGGTGAATATCAACGTGGTGGGCATCGAGCCCCTGCAAAGCCAGGATCTGGAAGTGCGCTTTGCCGTGAAGCTGCGGGTGCAGAACCCCAATGAAACGGCAATCGACTACAACGGCGTGGCGCTGGATCTGGAAGTCAATGGCCGGCCGTTGGCGTCCGGGGTAAGTGACCAGGCCGGCAGCATCCCACGTTTTTCCGAGACGGTGCTGATGGTCCCCGTGAGTGTTTCGGCGTTCTCGGTGTTGCGCCAAACCCTGGGCCTGAGCCAGACCCAAAGCCTGAATAACCTGCCCTATGTGCTGCGCGGCAAACTGGCGGGCGGATTGTTCGGCACCATGCGCTTTGTAGAGCGTGGCACTCTGGATTTGCCCAATACCGCCACCTGGTGATGCGCGAGTGATCTGATCCAAATCTGCGAAATGCAAGCTCGCGCCTACAAAAGCCTTGGGTTGACCCGGTTCAATCAGTGATGTAGCGCACGCCTGACTTGGCGCGCTCGTCCACCACCAATTCAAAAATATCCGGCCGAGCGTAATGCCCCACTACGTCGTAGTCGTAGCGTGCCCGCACCAGATCATCTGTATCGATCTGCGCCGTCAACAAACCCGCCTCCCCCAGCAACGGCCCCGCCAAAATATCGCCCATGGGACCGACGATCACGCTGCCACCGGCAATCAACGGGCGCTCCGCCGGCCAGTTGGCAACCTCCACACCCAAGGCCTGCGGTGATGCCTGCACCTGGCAGGCGCTGACCACAAAGCAACGGCCTTCATGGGCAATATGGCGCATGCTCACCTGCCACATCTCGCGCTCGTCCACTGTGGGCGCACACCACACCTGCACGCCCTTGGCATACATCGCCGTGCGCAACAGCGGCATCATGTTCTCCCAGCACACCGCCCCGCCGATACGCCCGACAGCCGCGTCAATCACCGGCAAGGTTGAGCCGTCGCCCTTGCCCCAGATCAGCCGCTCAGTGCCGGTCGGCATGAGTTTGCGGTGCTTGGCGACCAAACCGCTCGACGGTTCGAAATACAGCACGGTGCAATACAGCGTGCTGCCACTGCGCTCGATCACGCCGAGCACCAGGCTCGCACCGGTACGCGCCGATAACCCGGCCAGCGCCTTGGTCTCCACGCCCGGCACGTCGATGGCATTGGCAAAGTACCGCGCAAAGGCTTCACGGCCTTCGGGCAGGCGATAGCCCAATTGCGTGCCGAAGCTTTCGCCCTTGGGATATCCCCCCAGCAACGCCTCAGGCATCACCACCAACTGCGCGCCACTGCGCTGTATTTCATCTTCATAGGCCAGGATCTGCGCCAGGGTTTGCGCTTTGCCGCCAGGCAAGGAGCTGATTTGCAGGGCTGCGACGATCGATACGGGCATTGTGCTCACTCCGGTAATAAGGGTTGCCCATTCTCCGGCCAGACTCGATCATGAATAAAGCCCACCTCAGTGCTAAATGATATGAGCCAAATGAATATCGCCCAGGTTGACCTGAACCTGCTGAAAACCTTCGAAGCCCTGCACGACGAGTCCAGCGCCAGCCGTGCTGCCTTGCGCCTGGGCGTTACGCAATCGGCAATCAGCGCCGGTTTGCGGCGTTTACGCGAACTATATGGCGACCCACTTTTCGTACGCACCGGTCGCGGCCTGGCGCCCACCCTGCGGGCCAATCAGTTGAAACCGGTGATCAGCGAGGCATTGGACCGCTGCCGACAAAGCCTGGCGATGATCCACCCGGATAACCCGCATTATCAGGGGCGATCGGTGGTGTTAGGTCTGTCAGACGATTTCGAAATCGCCTACGGCCGGCAGCTGATGGACGCCATTGCAGAGCGCCTGCCGAAACTGCGGGTGATCTTTCGCCAGACCCACAGCCAGATCGTTGCGGCTGCCCTGCTCGACCGCAACCTGGACCTGGCCATTACCGCCGGCGGGTTTGCCGAGCGCAGGCTGAGTCGGCAAGTGCTGGGCGAAGGTGACTACCGTTGCCTGGTTGACCCAGGTAGCCTGGCGCCCGATCAGCAAGGTATCGAGCTTGCAGAATTCATCGCACGCGACCATGTGCTGGTGTCGTCAGGCGGGTTTATCGGTATTACCGATGAAGGGTTGGCGGCGCAGGGCTTGAGCCGCCAGGTATGTGCGTCCACCAGCCACTTTGCGGCGCTGCCGTACCTGCTCAAAGGCAGCGCGGCGGTGGCGACGATCCCCGGTCATGCGGCCCAAGCGATTGCGCAGATGACCGGCTTGCGTGTGCTGCCCTGCCCGCTGGCGCTGCCGCACTACCCGGTGGAGTTGGGCTGGCGTACCCAGGCCCAGCTTGATCCGCTGTTGCTCAAGGTTCGCGAGGCGATCGTGGCGTGCTTTATTTCGCCGCTGCCATCAGCTTGTTGACTTCACTGCGCACCATGTTGGAAAACTCCGGCGGCGACATGCCGTCAAGTTCGGCGCGCACCCACTCGGCCCATTTTCCCTTGCGCTTGGCGCGCTCGCCGAACAAACGGGCCGCTTCGCCCTTGGCTTTGCCCAGGTTGGTTTGCCAAAGGTCGTAGAGGCGCGACTTTTCGTCTTCCAGCTCGGCGCGTTCGGCGAGGGTCTTGTTGGCGAGATTGAAGCTCATGTTGAATTACCTGCTGCACAAATGACTGACATCTTACACTGTAGGCCCAAAGGGCCTGATCACCATTGTGCCGCAAATGGACGGCTCGCAAAATAACTGCAACTTTTGCCGCTGCCCGATACTCCATTGTTCACTGTCACATTCACTTGCAAGGAGTCACACATGGCCCGCAAAACCGCCGCCCAAGCCGTCGAAGAACAAATCAAGGATCAAGCCTTCAGCGAACTGACCGCGCTGATCGAAGAATCGGACAAACTGCTCAAAAGCAGCGCATCCCTGGTAGGCGAGGAAGGTGAAACCCTGCGCGAGCAGGTTGCCATCAAACTCAAGCAAGCCCTGGATTCGGTGTCCAGCGTCCGTGAGCGCAGCAAGCCAGTCGTGGACGCCACCGAGACCTACATCGGCGGTCATCCATGGCAGACCGTGGCCATTTCCGCAGGCTTTGGCCTGGTGGTGGGTCTGCTGCTGGGTCGCCGTAACTGATCAGCACGGGCTGCGCCCATGGCGCAGCCTGTTTCACCCCGCCGCCAGTTCTCGCAGTTGCCGAAGGTCCTGCGCGTCAAGCTCTATGCCTGCTTCCTGCGACTCCGCCCGTGTGCGATGGCGCCGATCCCCCGGTAATCGCCGTAACCCCGCCGCATGCATCTGCCGCACCAGTTCCTGGCTGCGCTCGGCAAAGCTTTGCCCGGCGGTTTTGCGCGGATCGATCACTATCAGTAATTGGCCGGTCCAGGGCGTACGCGCTCCCGGATGATCGGCCCAATTGAATTCGAACGAAAAATTGCCGCCTGTCAGTGCCGCCGCCAGCAACTCGACCATCATCGACAACGCCGACCCCTTATGCCCACCAAATGGCAACAGCGCGCCCCCCTCCAGAATGGCTTTCGGGTCCTGGGTCGGCTGGCCCAGGCTATCGACGCCCATGCCTGGTGGGAGCCGTTCGCCTTTGCGCGCGGCGATCTGCACGTCGCCATGGGCGATGGCGCTGGTGGCCAGGTCGAACACAATCAGCGCGCCATCGGCCCGCGGCGCAGCAAACGCGATGGGGTTGGTGCCGAACAACGGGCGATCAGCGCCATGGGGTACGACGCAGGTCATGCTGTTGACCACACTGAGTGCAACCAGCCCTTCTTCGGCGAAAGGTTCGACGTCCGGCCACAAGGCAGCAAAGTGATGGGAATTGTGGATAGCCAGTAACGCAATGCCGGCGCTGCGGGCCTTGCTCACCAGCAACGCACGCGCGGCCGCCAGAGCGGGTTGGGCGAACCCATTGGCGGCGTCGACCCGTACGAAGCCTGACGCAACGTCGGTCACGATCGGCACGGCGGCGCCATTGACCCAACCGCTGGCCAGGGTCGAGAGGTAACCCGGGATACGAAAAATACCGTGGCTATGAGCGCCATCACGTTCAGCGCTGGCGCAATTGTGCGCAAGGATCGCCGCCACTTCTGGCGAGGTGCCGTGCCTGACGAAAATCTGTTGGAGCACCCCCACCAACTCAGTGAAGCTGATGAAGGCCGTGACAACTGTCGGAGACTGCGCAGACATTTGAAGCTCCATTTTTATGATTGGAAGGGGCAACGAATGGACATCCAGGCCGTCGATTAAACACCACCTACAGCGCTCACTGTCAACTTACGACGAGACTCAATAGTTACCCCCGCCAGTCATCGGTGCCTGCCTACCCTGTGTCTTCCTATTCACGCTGGAGACAGGCGATGACCCGTGTCACCCCGCCCTATTTTTTCGACGAGTTCCTGCTACCCGTCAATCGCTCGACATTGAGCGAGCGCGAACGCGCCCTGGGGTTCACCGTCAAGGATCTGGAATGGCTGCACGGCGTGTATTACGCCAGCGACGCCAGCCGTCAGGATACCCGCCTGCAAAGCCCGCCCATGCGTGTAGAAAAGCTAATGATCAATGTGTCGGGGCAGGTTGCGATCCCACTGGCCGGCGCGTTTGTGATGAGTTCCACGCCCGACGGTGCCAAGGCTCTGCTGTACACGCCTTATGGCGGTATCCAGGTGTTTGACAGCCATGCCTCGCTGCTTGCCGAGGTCAGTCAGGCGTTGGCTGATTCGGTACAGCGCGTGGAGTTGCTGAGTTTTCTGTCGATTGCACAGCGCAACAGTCTGCCAGCGGATAGCGCTCTGACACTGACCACTTCGCCGGTCCTGGGTGCGGTCATGCAAGACCAGGAACAAACCCTGCAGGCCTGCCAACAGGCCAACGTGCAAGCAATGCTTGAGCACTTGCAGAGGACCCCGACCTTGTCCGCCATGCTCGACACATTGCTCGGCATCATGGCGCACCCTCATTTCCCCGGCCTGGATCAGCGGCAAACGCAAGTGAACTGCTTTCTCCAAAGCCCGACGGATGCCGATCGACGCTGGATCGACTCCCTGTCGTTACGTGATGCGTTATTGCAGTTCTATGTCAAACATGCCTGGCCCTTGGGGCAAACTCGCGAATTCATCAACCCCAAGCACGTCACCAGCCACTTCACCCAGCCCCAGTTGCAACAAGATCGCGAGTATTGGGACACGCTCATCGAACAAACCTCCGGTACGCTGTCCAAATTGCTGGAGAGCCTGCTACAGACCTACTGGAACGAAGACATCGACAGCGGCACCTCACGCCTTGACCTGTTCGCGCAAATCCTGGCTGACAAGTTCCGCCTCGATGTGCTGCTCAAGCGCCAGAACGGCATCCTCAGTGCTGACGAAAGCCATATGCTCCAGGCCCTGCTCCTCAGCGACCAGGGCGCTCGCAGCACCTACGCCGCCAAACTGAGCGTAGAAAAAGTGCGCATCTACGCGCCCTACCAGCACTACGTGGAACTGGCCAGTACCCTGATGCTGCATGACAGCCATGCCTACCTTTACACCCAATCCCGTGGCTTGCAGGTACTTAAGGATCTGGACGATCTCAAAGACACGCTATTGACCATGCTCACCGCCGCCGGGCACGAAGATGAACTGCTCAATTTCCTCTCTCTGGACGAGCGCAACACCTTTATCGGCCTGGACCAGATCAACGTTGCCGCACACCCCGTCACCGGGCACGTGTTCACCGACATGATCGAAGACATCGCCGCCAAGCAGACCAGTAATATGAACCATGCCCTGAGCCTCTATCGCAGCAGCGCCGGCCAGGTGGACCTGGAAGCATTGCTCGATTACGCCCTGGACATCCGCACCATGCTCGACAGTCGCCTGGCCGACCTGGACACCGATGGGCGCTGGACGATACATCCCGTCAGCAGCGGCAATGGCCGCCCCTCCACGGTGCAGGCCGAGCGCGCCAAGCTGCACCTGCAACGCCTGCGCGCTGCCCAAGAAGGATTGCAGATCGAGCGCCTTAAGCACCCGACACTGCGCAGCATGGCCACCCTGGCCCTGAACACAGAACTGCAAACCCAACGACTGGACCTCAAGGCCGACGAGATTTATGTCAACACTTACGCGTCCCGCGCCGAGCAGCGTGAGGAGCGCGCGCCTGTGTCTTCGCTGAGCATGGTTGAACATTTCATCGAGCGCCTCGGCCAGAAGAGCAAGCCGCTCCCAGTGTCTTCCAGAACTGGGTTTTACGCAGAACGCAACCAGGGTGTCGCCCTGAAGCTCAATAACATGCCCCTCAAAACCTTCAACAACATGATCGAACGGGTCTTGAAGGTGTTTGCCGGCCACGAGATGCGTGAACTCCCGCGCCTGTTCCTGAACAATATCCGCGATAAACACGCGCACTCGATGCTGTTGGGCTTGCGCAGCGAGGCTGAACTGCGACTGCTGGGTAAAACGCTGACGCACCGCAGCAACGCCATTCTTGATGCGGTCCTGCGAACTGACAGCCTGGCGCGCCTGACCCGACATGGGATCAACGGGTTTCTGCCGGATGCTTATGCGCTGGCATTGCACAAGGGTACGTCCGACGCGCTGCTGCCGCTGGCCAATCTGTTTGTACTGACCGAACGTGGCGGCCTTGACCCCAAGAATTCGGGCCAGGCGATCCTATGGACGCCTCGGCGTGGTCATGAGGTTTTTGCGTCGGTCTCGGCCCTGCGCGAGGCGCTCACCCAGCGCCTGGCGCATCCGATCAAACGACTGTCGCTACTGGAGAATCTGTCATTGTCCCAGCGCGTGCCTCATCAGGCGTATCGCCTGGCTGCGCTGCAACGTATTGACGATAACCTGCTGGACAATCGCCTGAAAACCTACGGCGATTACGTCATGGACTCGGTAGACCGACTGCTGGCCATGGACTTGCCGGCGCGCGCCGTGCAGGACCGCCTGGATGAGATCCTGCAGATCCCGGCGCCCACCAACCTTGCACGAGCCAAGGCGCTGGCCGATGCCATGGTCACCCAGCAGGCCCTGCCCGTGTGGCTGGCAATGGCGCCCGCCAACGAGCAGATCTACCATGCAGAACTGCTTGAGCAATACCACAACAGCGCCCCGGAAGAGGAAGACTACCTGCAGGGCATCCTGTCCCTGCGCGAGCACACCTTTGGCGCCCTGAGCAAGCTGCTCCAGGCACGCTTCCCCGAACACACACTCAGCCCCGATGACGTGCTGATTCCCGTGCACCAGGCCCTCGACATCCATGACTACAGCCTGACCGATTTTGCCTTGCGTCACTGGCCGGACCTGAACAACCAGACTATCGGCCCGCGATCGCGCACCGCCACACCGCTGCCGGACACCCTGGATGCCAATGCGCTGGTTCAACTGGTGCGGCAACTGGACTTGAAATCGGTGTACCAAAAGCGATTGCAAACCGAGATGGACACCCGCACGGAAGCTGCACGCAAACGCCGGCGCCTGTTCTGTCGGCAACTGCCATGGCAGGTGTTGCAATACGCCCACGAGCAACATCTGCAAGAACGCCTGTCAAACAAGGCCTTGGGCTTGGTCCAGCAGGTGTTCGACATGCCTGACGGCCTGGCACGTGCGGCGTTGAAGGACGTATCGACGCTGATCCGGCCCGTTGAGCTGGTGGCGACTGCAGGCGCTACTGCCGCCAAGGTATTGGGCATGTACCTGATCAGCCCTGGAGGTAAAGAGGCCGGTCCGGTAGTGCTCTATGCGCCCTACAGTGAAAACCACGTGCTCAAGCAATATGACAACGAGCAAGCGCTGCTGGATGAGGTGGAGCGACCAGGGGAACTGCAGGACTGGGTCATTCAGCACCTGGAAGATCCGCACCAGGCCGTTTACCGCAGCTTGCTGCAAAACAACCTTCATCGCTCTTCGGATATGAGCCTGGCCTCATCTGCCGTGACCGGCAACCTGCTGCACTATTTATTCAGTGAGAACACGCTGATCCTGCTAAAAATGCTCGCCTGCCAGTTCGAAAAAGGCTCCAAGCTGCTTTGGGATAAAGTGGTGGGCGTGTTCGGCAAGGGCATACCCACGGCAGTGCACTTCATGGCGGGCAAACTCGCCTATCCACTTGTGGTCTGGCGCAGCTACCAGTTAGTCAAGCGCTCGGCTGAAGCGCTGCAACTGCACCAGTGGAAAGCCGCGATGAAGGACTTCAGCCTGGCCGTGGTGCAAATGGCCGCCCTGTACAGCGAGCTTGATGGCAGCGAAACCCCACCGCCTGATGACGCTGACCTGGTCGACCTGCCGGAAGGCGGCCTGCCCACCGCCACTGCCCCGGGCCTGCGGGACGTCACCGCCACTTCGCGAACGCGGTTGCAGCGCTTGGAGGGCTACGACATCGCCCTGGAGGACCTTGAGCTGGACACCTCCACCCATGTCTACAAGGATAAGGCGAGCGCCAAGAGTTACGTGCCGCTGGCAGGCAAGGTGTATCCGGTGAAGAAAACCAAGGAGCACTGGCGCCTGGACAACGACGATCAGCAGGGCCCCTACGTCGGTCGCAATGCTGATGGCAAATGGGTAATGGACCTGAGCATACACAAGCCCCGCTTCGGCCAGGCCTGGACGCGGCAAAAAGTGCGACGAGCCGAAAGGCGCGACATCAATATTGAAGCGCAGGGCATAAGGGCGATCGCTGCAGTGTCAAGCTGGAAAGCCCAAGTCATCGACGAAGCCTTGAACGTATCGACTTACTACGCCGTCAACTGCAAGCGCAACATCCATCACTTTGCAGAGCTGCTCAAGCCTGATAGCCGGGTAGGCCTGTTTTTGTGCGACCTGTTCGGCACTCTCAATCTGAACCCGGCCCAAGTAAAGAAAATCGAGGACATCATCGATGGAATACTGGATGAGCTAAGCGACCCCACCTTGATCGGGCCTGACTCAATGCGCTTTGTCAGCGGTGAAAGCGTGAAAGCCCCCACCACTGATTACGCGATGGTGCTTCTCGGTGACAGCGAGCGCAAAGTGTACTTGTTCGAAAGGTTCTTCCATCCAAACCTGGCTGAATACGCCACCATACTGAGTGAACCTTTCGACATGTTCGCCCATGCCAGAGCCTCTACCCTGATCCATGAGCTGACGCATCTGCGGTTCAAGACAGAGGACATTGCCTACCTGCGGAGCCTGGAGCCATTCCGAGACCTGATCGATACGGCAAAGCCGGGTGCTCAGGCGGTGAAGACGCGCCAAGATGATTTGCAAACGAGCGGGCTGTCGACGTTGACGCCGGCAACTATGCTATTCAAGGCATGGGATGACATATCCAATACCTGGGAGGATTACGGCTTTCTCACCGCCACCAGCTTCCTCAAACGCAGAGTCCTGAATATCACGGGTGCCAAGACCCTGAATGAGGCCCGAGAAGTTTTCATGAGCAATGTCGACAAGCGTATTGACGTCATTCTATCCAACGCCGACTCAGTCAGTTACCTGATTACACATCTGGGGAGAATGCTGGATGAGGGGGCCTGAGCAGGCCCCCAACACGTGAATCAATCTTTCTGGTCGCGCAGGACATTGCCCGAGGCGCCGTCGATTCGTGCTTCATACACCACGCCGTCGGATTTACGGCCTTTGACTTCCCAGTAGCCGTCGTTATCGGCTTCGGCGGCGTAGACCTCGACATACCCAGCCTTGGTCTTCGCCACTTCAATAGCTTTTTCAATCGGAATCCAGCCCGCACCCGGCTTGTCTGCCAGCGCAGCGCCGGCGCTCAACAGCGCGGTGGTTGCACACAGGGCGGCTAAGGTTTTCTTCAACATTTTCGTACTCCTTGGTGGATGACAGTGTGTTTCCTGATTTTTTAGGCGCGTTTAAACAAGAATAAGTTCCAATTGATATGCAATCGCCATGATGCTGTTCTCGCCGTAAGGCTCGGGGGGGTAGAATGTGGGGAAATCAGGATGGATAAATGAGCGAAAAGTCCCTTTCAGAAGCCGAATACGACGCCATCACCGACGCCGCTGCGCATTGGTGTATGCGTGTGCATGCCAGCGACTGCACGGCGGCTGAACGTCAGGCCTTCGAACATTGGCACGATGCCCACCCGCTGCACGCCTTCGAGTATGCCGCGATGTTGGAAATCTGGGACGTGGCCGATCATTTGCCCCGCAATGCGCCTGCACCGCTTGTGGTGCCGCTCAAGCCTCGCAAACGCTGGCGCTCTTATGCAGTGGCAGCCGCCATCTGCCTTGCTGCCCTGCCGCTGGCCGCCTTCACGGGCTGGGAAGCCGGTTGGTTGCCAAGCTCATACGAGCGGTTTGACGCCACCAACGGGCTACGCAAAGTTACCCTCGGTGACGGCAGTGAGGTGGAGTTGAACCTGGGCACCGAGCTGGTCTACAGCCACTACAAGGATCGTCGCCAGGTGAAGTTGGCCAAGGGCGAAGCGTTTTTCAACGTCACCCACGACAGCGAGCACCCGTTTATCGTGCAGGCTGGCGAAGGCCAGGTTCGGGTGACGGGCACCCAGTTCAATGTGTGGAAGTATGAAGACCAGGTGCGGGTAATGTTGCTGGAAGGCTCGGTGCAGATCACCAGCGACGCGGTGCATGGCAGCGTGCCGTTGACTCCGGGGATGCAGGCCAGCTACCACCGCGGCGACGCCACGCCGCAAGTCGCCGCGATCAAACCCAATGACCCTGCGCTTGCCTGGCGTACGGGCAAGCTGGTGCTTGATAACCTTGCATTGGCCGATGCGTTGCCGCTGATCAACCGATACCTGAACAAGCCAGTGATGCTGGCGGATGCTGGCACCGGGAGCATTCGCATTGGTGGCATCTATAACCTCAGCGAGGTCAACAACCTCATCCCTTCCCTGCCCAAGGTCCTGCCGGTCTACCTGACCCGCAACCAGGATGGCAATCCCGTACTCAACTCCATCCCGGGTAAAACGCCCAAGGGTTGAGGCGCGTTTTTTTTACTTCAGTGTCCACTTTTGAAACACCTCGGTACGCTGAATCGCCCAGCGGCTGCGGATTCATGCATCTGTCATCGAGACTGTTTCATCGCTGACACAGTTGAAGAGTGTGGCCGGGCATATCGCGCCGCCCAGCGACTGTTTCATGCTTGAAACACTGCTATCGGCGATGCGCGCAGAAAAATCGCAACCTATTGATTTTCAAACGTAAACGAAAAGCGGCACGGGTTCTGCTCTTTCCCTGATAACGCTGTTTAGGGTCAGCGTTCAGAAAAAGGACTGCCGCCGTGATCACACTCACACACGCCTCGATAACCGTACTGCTGATCAGCTGCGTGCTCAGCGCCGGCATCAGCCATGCGGGCGATGGCGTTATCGTGACAGGGCGAACCGTGCAGGGTCACATGTACGGACGCACCTCCCTCCCCGATCCATACCCCACCACTGCCAACGCCAACCCCAGCAAAGAAATCATCAGTGCCACCTCCGGCGAACTCAGTGATCGGGACATTGGCGGCATCCGCAGCGGTTCTGGCCTTGCGCGATCCATCCAGCCCAACGGCAACCTGTCTGGCCTGGGCGCCACGCAAAACAGCCTGTCGACCCAGGGCGCCGGTGCAGCCGCCGGCCATGGCGCGGGCAGCAGCATGGCTGGGCAGATCAATGGTTCGATCCAGCGCGGCATGGCGCCCTTGAACAATCTGGGCAACATGCTGGGGGGCAAATGATGAAGCGCATCCTGTTGACCATCGCCCTGCTGGGCAGCGTCTCGGCAATGGCCGACAACACCGCCGTTATCAATAACAGCGGCCAACAGTACGAAGGTGTGCTGTCGATCAACCAGGCCGCCGGCAACCAGCAACAGATGTCCAACAGCCGCGCAATCGCGCTCGATGGCCAGGCCACCAATGTGAATATCCAGCGGCTCGACGGCAACGTCGACCCGTCCTTGAGTGCCAAGGTGGCGATTCAGGGCGCTTCATTTATCAATGGCAACGGCGTGCTGGGCGTTAACCAGTCGGCCGGGGCCAATAACCAATCAATCAACGCGGTGCGGATCAGCCTCAACCCTGGCCCGCAAAGCATCGATGACAGCGTCCTGTTGCAACAGAACACGACGCAGTTGACCGACTCAGGGCTCACCCCCACCACTGGCAGCCGCCAGGTCGCGACCAGCGACCAGGCCTTCACCGGCAGCCGAGGAGTGATTCAGGTGAACCAGAGTGCCGGGGTGGGGAACCGAGTGGCTAACACCCTGGGCATCACTATCAAGTAACCGCTTGGTAGACGTTAGTTAGACCGTACCAACACTTAACCCAACTAATTAGAAGCAAGGAGAAACACCATGAAACCTCAAATGGCTCTGAAACCTCTGGTTTTCGCTCTCGCCGCACTCATGGCAGCAGCTGCTCAAGCGGGTGGCTGGCACCCAGCGCCTCAGCCAACGGGCGTAATTGCTGCTGTCGTCACGGATGTACAAAACAGCGCAGGCAATAAATTCAACGACACCAAAACCGAAAACAACGCGTCTGCCGATGACTCCGTCAATGGCAACAGCGGTAACGTCGGCGTCAACGTGCAGTCTGGCAGTGGCAACCAGGCCGACAACTCTGCCGCCATCTCCAGCGCCAAAGGCGATGCAGCGACCGTGTTCGGCGTGGTCGACGTGAATCAAAACAGCGGGCTGAACAGCTTCATCAACAAAGGCACGCAAAACAACTCCTCCCTGGATAATGCTGTTAACGGTAACTCCGGCAACGTCGGTTACAACGGCCAGTCCGGTCAAGGCAACCAAGGTAAAAACAACCTGGCTATCGTGACCGCTGACGGGAAAAATATCGCGGCGGCAGCCAATACCGAACAAAACTCGCTTGCCAACAACTTCCTCAACACCGCCGCCAGCAGCCACGGCTATGGTGGCAAAGCTCAATACGTGTCGAACAATTCCAGCCTCGACAACTCGGTCAACCGCAACTCCGGCAACGTAGGCGTCAACCTGCAATCCGGTGCGGGCAACCAGGGCAGCAACAGCCTGTCGATCGGCCAGGGTTGCACTGTGTGCAGCAGCGGCGTGCGCTTCTGATCCAACGGGGCCTTGGCAACAAGGCCCTTTTTATTTCAGTGTCCAACAGGTCATTCGATCATGCGTATCGCGACCCTCACCCTCTTGATGTTGCTCACCGGCACGACCTGGGCAGGCACCATGGCGATTTCCGCCATGCCCGGCGGTGCGGTGATCTTCAAGAAGGTCGAGAGCATCCGTGAGCGCCGGTTCGCCAACCTGGTGGAACAGAAAACCGATTTCAGCTGCGGTGCCGCGGCACTCGCGACCATCCTGCGCCAGGCCTATTGGCTGGACGTCGACGAAGACCACATCATCAAAGGGATGCTGGTAACCGCCGACCAGGACCTGGTGCGCACCCAAGGCTTTTCCATGCTGGATATGAAGCGCTACCTCGAAAGCATCGGTATGCGTGCCCGCGGCTACAAGATCGCACCCGATACCCTGGTGACGGTGAAGATTCCCGTGGTGGTGCTGCTGGAGATCCGTGGCTACAAGCACTTCGTGGTGATGCAGCGGGCCGACAAGGACTGGGTGTATATCGGCGATCCCGTGCTGGGGCACAAGCGCTATTCCCGTGACGACTTCGTCAAAGGCTGGAATGGCATTGTGTTTGCCGTGCTGGGTGAAGGTTACGACAAGGCCAACGTCTTGCTTGACCCGCCCACTCCGCTGACGGCCAAGAACCAGTTGAACGAGTTCCGGCCCGTGGGCGATGCCGAGTTGATGGATTTCGGTTTTATCCAGAGCGACTTCTTCTAGAAGCGCAATAAGGGGCAGGACGCCCCAGGAGCAGCAGATGAACACTTTCCGTTGGCTGACGGTCTTGTGTCTGGCAGCCTCTATGCCCGCCTATGCTTCATCGGCTTTCAAACCGATCGAACTCAATGATGCGCAGATGGCCGACTTGCGTGGCCGTTACGTAATGCCGGGGCGCATCATCAGCTTCGGCATTGTCATGAGCAGCACCTGGACCAACGCCGTCGGTGACCGCATTACCGGCACGGCCAACATGCAGATCGACAAGACCACCGTTACTCCGCAATTCTATGTGCAAACCACCGGCTCCACGGGTAACGGCAGCCTGCCAAACACCGGAACCGGGAATGTGGTCGGTGGCGCCGGCCTCGGCAGCGGCCAGGGCGTAACCCAAAGCGTGCGCACCGCAGGCGATGGCAACACCGCCTACAACGATGTGGGCATCAGCATCGAGAATGGTGTCGCCCCCGCCAGTAACCTGCAAACGGGGCAAGTGCTGATGGCCGGCGGCACCGTGACCGGCGACAGCGCGGCGGGCCGCGTCAGCGTTTCGGCCAACAATGGCGGCGTGCAGATGGCGATCCAGGCCAACCACAACCAGGGCAACAGCCTGCAGCAGATCGGCGGCGGCAATGTGCTGCAGGGAACGGTGCTGACCGGCAACAGCAACCTTGTCAGAAACATCACCCAACTCAACGTCGTGATGAACAATAACGGCTTGAACAACGGCGCGTTGAACTGCAATTTGGATCAACTCAAAGGCCTACGCACGCTCGGTTATTGAACTACGCTGACCCTCGACACTTTCGCATTAGAACAGGACGGCTTATTTCATGCATCGATCGTTATCGCTACGCGCGGTGATTTGTTTAAGTACGCTCTTGCCCGCATCCTTGCTGTATGCCGCGCCAGACGCCGATATCGAAACCCTGAAAAAGGAACTGCTGGAACTCAAGCAACGCTATGACGTGCAGCAAAAAGCCTTGGCCGTGCTGGAGCAACGCGTGCGTCAGGTAGAGGATCAACCCGCAGCGCCCGCCCCCAAGCGCTTGGCCAAATCACCTGCCGACTTCAAGCAAGGCGCTAACGCTGTCGCCGCCACGGGTACCGGTGCAGCCGCAGCGTCAGGTGGTGCAGGCGGTGGCGGCAGCTCCTACGGCCAATCCCTCAAGGACGACTCGGCCCCTGCGCAAAGTGTGAGCAACCTGTACAACGAGGCCAGCGGCTTTTTCGGCAATGGCAAGTTCAGCGTGGAAACCGGCATCACCTATGCCCGTTACGACGCACGCCAATTGACCCTCAATGGCTTCCTGGCGCTGGACTCGATCTTTCTGGGCAATATCAACCTGGACCGGATCAAGTCCGACAGTTGGACCCTGGACCTTACCGGGCGCTACAACGTCGACAACCGCTGGCAGTTCGATCTGAACGTCCCCGTGGTGTACCGCGATTCGACCTACCAGTCCGGCGGCGCCGGCAACGATGCCACCGCTACCTCGGAAGCCTCGGTGACCCGCGACCCTACCATCGGTGACGTCAACTTTGGCGTGGCCTACAAGTTCCTCGACGAAACGCCGACCTTGCCGGATGCGGTAGTGTCTGTGCGCGTCAAGGCGCCCACGGGTAAAGAGCCGTTCGGCATCAAGCTGGTCAGGCAACCCAATAACGACAACCTCTACTTGCCGGAAAGCCTGCCTACGGGCAACGGGGTCTGGTCGGTTACACCGGGCATTTTCCTGGTCAAGACCTTCGACCCGGCGGTGCTGTTCGGTTCGCTGTCGTATACCCACAACTTCGAAGACTCGTTCGATGACATCAGCAGTGAAGTCAACCAGAAGGTGGGGGGCAAAGTACGCCTGGGCGACAGCTTCCAGTTCGGTGTCGGTGTGGCGTTCGCCTTGAACGAGAAGATGAGCATGTCGTTCTCGGTTTCCGATCTGGTGCAGCGCAAGAGCAAGCTCAAGCCGGACGGCGGCGACTGGCAATCGGTGGTGTCCAGCGATGCCAACGCGGGTTATTTCAACGTAGGCATGACGATTGCCGCCTCGGATAACCTGACCATTGTGCCGAACCTGGCGATCGGGATGACCGATGATGCGCCGGACTTTACGTTCAGCCTGAAATTCCCGTACTACTTCTGACCGCGAAAAAGTGGGAGGGGCAAGCCCGCGAAGACGTCGGCCCAGCAAACATTGATGTTGGTTGATCCACCGCTATCGGGGCATAGGTATCTACACAACTTTGCAGTCGCCAATGGCAACCACGATGCGAAGCGAGCCGTTCTTGATCTTGATCTGCTTTTGATCTTAGGCGCCCCGTCAAACCACGCTGGCCGGAATTCGACAGGGATTTGGGGGGTAAACCGGCAGGGATGCCGGTTTAGCCGCCCCGCGCCATGGATGGCGCGTGGCGGCGGCCCCCCAAATCCCTGGCGGATTACGGGCACACCGAGCCCAGGCGAGGTGCCGAGTGGTGGGGCAAGAGCCTTTTGGTTACTTTTGGGCTCTTCTTTTCAAAAGTGACCCGCTGTAAGAGCGGAACCAGTAGCAGCCGTTACCCAAATAACGGATATGTACTCGGTCTAATCCAACATCCCGGCCGGTCCTGAGGCCGCCATCGGGAGCAAGCCCCCTCCCACAGGGGATCTGCGCTTAACTGACCGGCATTACCCTCCACAACCCGCCTTAGCGGATCTGGTGCTTGTGCAGCAGCCGGTAGAACGTCGGCCGGGAAATCCCCAGCACACGGGCTGCAACACTGAAATTATCGCTGTGCCGATTGAGCACATCGCACAACGCCTGGCGTTCGGCGCGGTGCTTGTAGTCTTCCAGTGTCGCCATCGGCGGCGAAAGTACCTGCTGGCCTTGCAGCCCCAGGTCCACGGCTTCGATCTGGCGCCCTTCGGCCAGCACCAGACCGCGGCGCACACGGTTGGCCAGCTCACGCACATTGCCCGGCCACGGGTGTTGCCCCATCGCCACCAGTGCCTCTTCGCTGAAGCTGCGCGGGCGTCGGCCGGTTTCCTGGCTGTAGAAACGCGAAAAATGATTGGCCAGCATCGCCACGTCACCATGGCGCTCGCGCAATGGGGCCGTGACTACTTGCAAGACATTGAGGCGGTAATACAGGTCTTCGCGAAAGGCGCCCTTCTCCACCGCGGCTTCAAGATCCACATGCGTGGCTGCCAGCACCCGCACATCCACCGAAATGGGTTGGCTGCCGCCGACGCGCTCGATATGTTTTTCCTGAAGAAAGCGCAACAGGTTGGCTTGCAGCTCCATCGGCAAATCGCCGATTTCATCCAGAAACAACGTGCCACCGTGGGCCGCCTCAATCCGTCCGACCTTGCGCTGATGTGCGCCGGTGTGCGCCGGTAAAGGCGCCCTTTTCATGGCCGAACAGTTCCGACTGGATCAGATGTTCAGGGATCGCCCCACAGTTAATCGCCACAAACGGCTTGGCGTGGCGCTGGGATTGTCGATGAAGGGTCTTGGCGACCAGCTCTTTGCCGGTGCCGCTGTCGCCACGAATCAGTACCGGCGATTCGGTGGGCGCCAACTTCGACAACAGTTTGCGCAGTTCACGAATCGGGCGGCTGTCGCCTAACAACTCGTGGGCTTCATCTACCGGCACGACACCCTTGCCCCGCAGTCGCGCCATGCCAAACGCACGCCCAATGGTCACCTGGACCCGAGCCACATCGAACGGCAAGGTATGAAAATCGAAGAACCATTCGCAGACAAAGTCTGCGACATTCTGCAAACGCAGGACTTCTGGACTGAGCACGGCGATCCACTCGGTACCGCTGCGGCCAATCAACTCCTTGACCGCCTCGGGGCGTTCCAGATGGCAGGGCTGCAAGCGGAGCAGGCCCACATCGCAAGAACGATCCCCCACCGCCTGCAATGCACAGCTGTCAACTTCCCAGCCGGCAGTGCGCAAGCCGGGTAGTAGCCTGTGACAGTCATCACAGGGCTCGACTACCAGCAAGCGGCGTTGAACAGGTGTCACAATCATGACGATTCCTTGGCGCCAAGATTATTAAAGTTATTTAGAAACAAGGATTTGGGGCGCCTGGCGCTAACCCTAGCAAGATCTTGACGCTCACCTTGTACTATTTCGCTATAAGTGCGGGCAAAAAGCCATGTGTGTTTAATCGGGGGCAAAAAGTTTGCTGCTGCCGAAACTTTCAATCAGCTTTCAAAACAGCCGCTTACATGACGTTAGTCAGGGAAAGTTAAAATTTCTTGCTCTAGCATGTGACCCGCACCCCACCATCGTGCATCAGTACAAGTAACCCACCGCACGGTCAGCCCAACCGCCGGTACTCACTTGAATGGGCATACAGAGAGAAGACCCAAATGAACGCTCCGCTGCGCATCAACGAAGCTCTTTTGATTGCAGACCGTGCCTTCCAACCCTTTCAGTGCGTGGCCTGGCACGATGGCAATGGCGCCCTCAGCCTGAGCGTCATCGACCGTACCAACACCCGTATCGGCAGAAAACAGCTGTCGTCGACTGCCTATACCGACCCGGCTCAACTTGAAGACCTGTTGTTGCAGGCTCGCGCCGAGCTCGACAAAGATGGCTACCAGTTACAGTCCTGGGCAATGCCGAAGTAATTCAATGCGGCAACTTCCAGCCAACGTCAAACATCGGCTGGAAGTTGTGCAATAACACTTCAAGTACTTAGCGTGCCGCGAGAATAAACCGCTCGAATGCCTCGGCAGCCCCGTCCTCGACGTTGCTGCCGGTCACCACATTGGCCTGACGCTTGACGGTTTCTTCGGCCTGGCCCATGGCAATCGACAACCCAGCCACGTGAAACATCGCCGGATCGTTGCCGCCGTCGCCGATGGCGGCGGTCCGGTTCAGCGGCACGCCAAGGTGCTCAGCCAGGGTTTTCAAGGCTTCGCCTTTGTTAGCCAGCATTGCGGTCACGTCCAGATACACCGGCTGCGAACGCGATACCTGAGCCAAACCTTGTACCTTGGGCTGCAACTGCGCTTCCAACTCCACCAGCAACTGCGTGTTGTTACTGGCCGCGACAATCTTGTCGACCCGGTCCAGGTAGGGCTCGAAACTCTCCACGACCACCGGGCCATAGCCCAGGCCATCAGCTTCGCGCTGCATCATTGGCCCTGGCGGGTCGCGGCGCAGCCAATCGCCGTCGGCAAACACCCACACTTCTACATCCGGCTCGGCAGAAAACAGCGCCAGCGTGACCAGTGCCGCTTCTGCCGGCAAATGGTGAGCCACCAGGATGCTGCCATCCGGGTTGACCAGCGTGCCGCCGTTGAAACCGGCCACCGGCACATCGATGCCAAACGTCTCGATCAAATGCAGCATGGCCTTGGGCGGACGCCCGCTGGCGAGGCTGAACAGCACCCCGGCTTCACGCATCGCACCAATTGCATCGGCAGTACGCTGGCTGAGGCTGTGGTCGGGGTGCAACAGCGTCCCGTCTACATCACTGAGGACAAAGCGGATGGGATGAATCGTTACGTCACTCATCCGAGGCTGTGCCAGGTGCGGCCGTCACGAGCGAGTAACGCATCCGCTGCCACCGGGCCATCTTCGCCAGCCTTGTAGGCCTGGATACCGTCGTCTTCCTTCCATGCATCCAGGAACGGCTGCACGGCGCGCCAACCGTTCTCGATGTTGTCGGCACGCTGGAACAACGTCTGATCGCCGGTCAAACAGTCGTAGATCAGGGTTTCGTAACCTGTCGAGGGCTGCATCTCGAAGAAGTCCTTGTAGTCAAAACCCAACTCGATATTGGCCATCTCCAGAGTCGGCCCAGGCTTCTTGGCCAGCAGGTCGAATCACATGCCTTCGTTCGGCTGGATCTGGATTTTCAAGTAAGTGGGCTTGAGCTCATCGACTTCGGTATCGCGAAATTGCGCATAAGGCGCCTGCTTGAAGCAGATCACGATCTCGGTGTCGCGGATGCTCATGCGCTTGCCGGTTCGCAAGTAAAACGGCACACCGACCCAACGCCAGTTATCGATCATCACTTTGAGCGCAACGAAGGTCTCGGTGCTGCTGTCGGGTGCGACGTTGGCTTCTTCGCGATAACCGGGCAATGGCTTGCCGGCGATTTCGCCGGCGGTGTACTGGCCGCGCACGGAATTGGCCCGCGCATCTTCCAGCGACCAGGGGCGAATTGCACCGACCACCTTGGCTTTCTCCCCCCGCACCGCATCGGCGCCGAAGGCTGCCGGCGGCTCCATGGCGACCATCGCCAGCAGCTGGAACAGATGGTTGGGCACCATGTCGCGCAGTGTGCCGGTTTTTTCGAAAAAGTTACCTCGGGTTTCAACGCCGACGGTTTCAGCCGCGGTGATTTGCACGTGATCGATGTAATGGTTGTTCCAGAACGCTTCGAACAGCACGTTGGAGAAGCGGCTGACCAGAATATTCTGCACCGTCTCCTTGCCCAGGTAATGGTCGATGCGGTAGATCTGCTTCTCGCTCATCACCTTGAGCAGGCACGCGTTCAGCGCCTCGGCGGTGGCCAGGTCGGAGCCGAACGGCTTCTCGATAACCACACGCCGAAAGCCATCGTCCGTTTCATTCAACAAACCGGCACTGCCCAGGCGCTGCACCACTTCACTGAAGAAGCGCGGCGCAGTGGCGAGGTAGAACACGGCGTTGCCGGTGCCGCTGTCGGCGATCTTCTGCGCAATATCCGCGTAGGTGCCGTCGTCGAGGAAGTCGCCCTCGACATAGCTGATGCCCTTGGCCAGTTGCGCCCACAGCGCAGGGTCCAGGGCATGTTCAGCATTGCCCCGGACCTTGCTGGCGGCTTCGGTGCGAATGAAATCCTCAAGCTTCTTGGCGAAGTCTGCGTCGCTGATGGCGTTGTGATCAACGCCGACAATACGCAGGCCATCGCCCAGCAACCCGTCGCGGCTCAGGTTGTACAGCGCCGGCATGAGCAGGCGCTTGACCAGGTCGCCATGGGCGCCAAACAGAAACAACGTGGTAGGTGGAGCAGGTTCGGCCTTGGGTTTCTTGCCGTTGGCGGTCATTTTTTGGAGGTCTCCACATGGCCGCCAAAGCCGAAGCGCATGGCAGACAGCATTTTGTCGCCGTAGGTGCTCTGCTGGCGGGAGCGGAAACGCGCAAACAGCGACGTCGACAGCACCGGTACCGGCACCGCTTGTTCCATGGCCGCTTCGATGGTCCAACGGCCTTCGCCGCTGTCCGCTACGGAACCGGAGTAACCATCGAGTTTCGGGTCGGTGGCCAGGGCATCGGCGGTCAAGTCCAGCAGCCACGACGACACCACGCTGCCACGGCGCCAGACTTCGGCGATATCGGCAACGTTGAGGTCAAAGCGCTGATCCTCCGGCAGGTTTTCCGAGTTCTTGGTCTTGAGGATGTCAAAACCTTCGGCGAACGCCTGCATCATTCCGTATTCAATGCCGTTGTGGATCATCTTGACGAAGTGACCGGAACCCGCCGGGCCTGCATGGATATAACCGTGCTCGGCGCGTGGGTCGGCTGCGGCCGAACGGTCCTTGGTGCGCGGGATATTGCCAAGGCCAGGGGCCAGGCTCTTGAAGATCGGGTCCAGGCGCTGCACGGTCTCGACGTCGCCGCCGATCATCATGCAATAGCCACGCTCCAGGCCCCAGACGCCGCCGGAAGTGCCGACGTCAACGTAGTGCAGGCCCTTTTCAGCCAGGGCCTTGCCGCGACGTACATCATCCTTGTAGTTGGTATTGCCGCCGTCGATGATCACATCGCCGTCTTCGAGCAGCTCGCTCAAGGCATTGATGGTGTCTTCGGTGGGCGCGCCCGCCGGCAACATTACCCAGACCGCACGGGGCTTTTGCAGGCCAGCCACCAGGGCATTCAAGTCGGCGACGCCAGTGGCGCCCTCCTCGCTCAAGGCTTTGACGAAGGCTTCGTTACGGTCGTATACAACGGTGGTATGCCCATTGAGCATCAGGCGCCGCGCAATGTTACCGCCCATGCGGCCTAGTCCGATAATCCCCAGTTGCATGTGCTGATGCTCCTAACTTCTAAAAAATGTGTGACATAGTTTATAGCGCAATGAGGCTAATGAGGGTTAGTCCAGAGCGGATCCGTGTAGTTTCATGACAAAAAAGTTGCCATCGTTTCACCATCACCGCCTGAAAAGTCACACGACCGCCAAAAATAAAAAAGTTCCCTTGCTGCAAAAAAGAATTCAAACTTGCTTCCGACTGTTGCCCAAACCCTGTTTGAGCAGCGCGATCTACCGGCTATTTGCGAGGTAAGCAATGAGCACAGCACAGATGACCCGCCCGCCACAGACCCTCTACGTCAGCATCCGTCGCGATGAATTGCGCCAGTTGAAGGACGAGCGCGATCAGTTGCAACAGGAAGTCCTGCGTCTGCGTTCACACCTTCAAGCCCAGCTCGAGCTGCCATCCCAGGCCAAGCCGGCGCTCTGCTGAACGCACCTGGTCAGTTTGTAAGGCAATACCTACGGAAAACTCACAAAGTTTTCACACACTTATCCTGATACTCCCGCCCGCGATGCCGCTCACGTTCTGAGCGGCCCGATGTCGCGCGACTCTGCGCGACGATCATTGACTGATGGGGCGCTGGATGGCGATGTTCAAACGCAGCACGACGACTGCGAAAGGCTTTGATTGGGCCGGCCTTGGTTGGCTATTCCTGTTTTTCTGGTATTTCTCGGGTATTACCCAGCTTCTTATCCAACTGACCGGCACGTCCGGCTTCAGTGGTTTCCGCCAGGCATTCTTCATGAGTGCACTGTGGCTGGCGCCGATGTTGCTGTTCCCGCGCAAGACACGCCTGCTTGCCGCCTTGATCGGTGTGGTGTTGTGGGCCTGCTCCATGGCCAGCCTGGGTTACTTCTTCATTTACCAGCAGGAGTTCTCCCAGAGCGTCATCTTCATCATGTTCGAGTCGAACATCTCCGAAGCGGGCGAATACGCGACCCAATATTTTGCCTGGTGGATCGTGCTGGCGTTCATAGCCCACACCGCCTTCGCTATCTTCCTCTGGACGCGCCTGCGCCCGGTGTACCTGCCTCGCGGCCAGTCGATCGTGGCGGCCATCGCCATTGTCCTGGCGGTTGTGGGCTACCCGCTGGTCAAGCAAATCGCCACCAGCGAAACCATGGAATTGGCCATTGATCGTTTCGAAACCCGTATCGAGCCTGCCGTGCCTTGGCAGATGATCGTCGCCTACCGTCGCTACACCGAACAGCTGGACAATATGCAGGGCATGCTCAACAGCGCCAGCCAGATCCCGCCATTGAAGAACCTCAAGGACAGCATGGCCGGCCAGCCGTCCACGCTGGTACTGGTAATCGGCGAGTCCACCAACCGCCAGCGCATGAGCCTGTACGGTTATCCGCGCAACACCACGCCGGAACTGGACAAGCTGCGCGACCAACTGGCCGTGTTCGATAACGTCATCACCCCTCGCCCCTATACCATTGAAGCGCTGCAACAGGTGCTGACCTTTGCCGATGAAGAAAACCCGGACCTGTACCTCAAGACGCCGTCGATTGTCAGCGTGATGAAACAGGCCGGCTACAAGACCTTCTGGATCACCAACCAGCAGACCATGACCAAGCGCAACACCATGCTCACGACCTTTTCCGAACAGGCCGACGAGCAGGTGTACCTGAACAACAACCGCAACCAGAACGCCCGCCAGTACGACGGCGATGTGCTGGCGCCTTTTTCCAAGGCCCTGGCCGATACCGCCGAGCGCAAGTTCATCGTGGTGCACCTGCTGGGTACTCACATGAGCTACCAGTACCGTTACCCGCCGACGTTCGACAAGTTCACCGACCGCCAGGGCGTGCCGGCCGGTGTCAGCGACGCGCAGTTGCCGACTTACAACAGCTATGACAACGCAGTGCTGTACAACGACTTCGTGGTCTCCAGCCTGATCAAGGACTACGCCAAGACCGACCCCAACGGCTTTTTGCTGTACCTCTCGGACCACGGCGAAGACGTGTTCGACTCCGCCGGCCACGACACCCTGGGCCGCAACGAAGGCAAGCCGACTGCGCCGATGTACACCATCCCGTTCATGGCCTACGCCTCACCGAAGTGGCGCGAAAGCCACGACTGGAGTTTCGCCGGCGACCTGCAACGGCCTTACAGCAGTTCGCAGTTGATCCATACCTGGGCCGACATGGCAGGCTTGAGTTTTGACGAACTGGACCACAGCAAGAGCCTGGTCAGCGACAGCTTCAAGCCTCGGCCCTTGTTGATCGGCAACCCTTACGAAACCAAGCAGAAGGCCCTGATCGACTTCAGCCTGATCAAGCCGAAGAAGGCCAATGGCGCCGAAGTGGTGGCGAAGTAAGCAGGGGCCCTGCAACACAAAGATAACAATCATTCTCGTTTAAGCCTAAAGTTCCACACCTCCTTTCGTCTTTGAACCATGCCCTCCCACCCCGGGAGGGTTAAAAGACGACAAGGAGTCTGCCGCAATGTTCGCGCCTTTTACCCGTTCCATGACCATTACCTTCGGTCTGTTCAGTCTTGCGCTGAGCCCGGATCTGCTGGCTGAAATCGACGCCGGACAAGCCTCCAGCAAAGCCCTGGAGCTGGGCGCGACCACTATCAGCGCCGACGGCCTTGGGTCCACCACCGAGCACACCGGTGCCTACACCACCGGTTCGATGAATACCGCCACCCGCCTGAACCTTTCCATCAAGGAAACCCCGCAATCGATCTCGGTGATCACACGCCAGCAGATGGATGACTTCAACCTCAACACCTTGACCGAAGTGCTGCGCCAGACCACCGGCATCAACGTTCAACATAACGATTCGGACCGTGTCTACTACTCCTCCCGCGGTTACGGCATCAACAACTTCCAGGTTGATGGGATGCTCAACACATTCGGCTACATGAAGTCCGACGCCGACACCATCATCTACGACCGTATCGAAGTGGTACGCGGCGCCACGGGCCTGACCACAGGCGCGGGCGACCCATCGGCCACCGTAAACATGGTGCGCAAGCGCCCTACTGCCCAATGGCAGGCACAGACCGGTGTGAGTGGCGCCAGCCATGACAACTACTACAGCTACATCGACGTAGGTGGGCCTTTGGCGTTCGACGGTAAGCTGCGCGGGCGTAGCGTCCTGGCCTACCGTGACAGCAAATCCTTTCGCGATAACTATGGGCTGCAGCGCGCAGTTGGCTACGGCATTCTCGAAGGTGACCTTTCAGACGATACGGTGCTGGCTGTAGGTTTTGATTACCAGGACAAACAGGTACAAGGCACCTCCTGGGGCACTGTGCCCTACTGGAACAGCCAGGGCGGCAAGGCAAGGTTGCCTCGCTCCACCAATATGGCGGCGCACTGGAGCTCCTGGCCGCTGACTGACAAGACCACCTTCGCCACCCTCGACCATCGGCTCGGCGGCGACTGGCATTTGAAGGCTGCCTATACCCATCGCCAAAGTGACACCGACGGCAAGGTCTACTACGGCGGCACCGGTTTTCCCAATGCGGACCGCAGCGGCATGACGGCCTGGGCCAGTCATATGCGCGGTACGTCGCGGATGGAAGCCATCGACTTCAACCTGGCCGGCAGCTACACCCTGCTGGGCCGCGAACACGGGTTGATGATGGGCTATGGCGAGGCCGCCCAACGGGACGTCTCGCCCTTTATGCGTAACGACCTGCCTGCCAGCTACTACCCCATCGAGGATTGGAAGCACATGGGCGATATCGGCAAGTTCGCCGACACGGTCACCGACCTCAAGGGCGAACACAGCAAAAAACAGCAGAAAGCCGGCTACCTCGCCACTCGACTGAGCCTTACAGACCGCTTGCACGCCGTGCTGGGTAGCCGCTACGGCAGCTGGGAGCTGGAAAGCGCCACGCCTGAATACAACGACAATGATCAACTGACGGCTGCCGGCAAAACACGCCAGACCCACAACGACATGTGGACGCCCTACGCCGGGCTGCTCTATGACATCACCCCGCAGTACACCGTTTACGCAAGCTACACCGATATCTTCAAGCCGCAAGACAGGCGTGACGTCAACAAGAAGTACCTGGAACCGGTGGTGGGCAGCAATTATGAGGTGGGGCTCAAGGGCAGCCTGCTCAATGAACGTCTGAACCTGGCGGCCGCCTATTTCTGGAGCACCCAGGACAACGTTGCAGAGCGCGATGACTCGGTCCCTCCCAACCCCGTCACTGGCGAGGAGTACTACAAGTCTGGCGGCAAGGGTAACAAGGTCAACGGCTTCGAATTGGAAGCCGCAGGCGAAATCCGGCCGGACTGGAACCTGACCGCCGGCTACACCTACACCCACTCGCTTAATGGCTCAGACAAACGTACCAATACGGGCCAGCCCTTGAACCTGTTGAAGGTTTCCAGCGCCTATCGCCTGCCGGGCGCATGGCGCAACCTCACCGTCGGTGGCGCGGTGAACTGGCAAAGCGAAATCTACGATTTCGGTAACCGGCCCACAGGGGCACGCAATAGCGAAGGTCGGCCGATAACCACGCGGGCGAAGATCACGCAACAGGGTTACACCGTGGTCAACCTGATGTCACGCTACCAGTTCGACGAACAGGTTTCCGCCTCGGTTAACGTTAACAATCTATTTGATAAAAAATATTACGAACGTGTCGGCTTTTATAATGGTGTGTATTGGGGTGACCCGCGATCTATCACGCTTGCATTGGACTGGAAGCTGTAGTCGCTCCCTGCGAAGTTAACAAAATCGTTAACTTCGCAGTGCCTGTCAGTTAATTCCCACTTAATAAGATAGCGCCATAGTCGCTCCATGATTCTGATCAAGGAACGGCCAGACACCTATCACTCTTAATGGGAATACCGCGATGAAAATCTCGACGTTGATGCTTGCCAGCCTGATGACCCTGACCTCCGCCGCTGCCTTCGCAGAGGGCGGTTCAGAGCGTTCGAAGGAGTTCTACGACAACTTCAGCTTTATTCAACAGCAAACTCACGGCACAGCAGAGCAACGAATGGCCTCTGCCGACGGGAAGACGTTGAAAGTCGATACCGTCAGCCAGGAACAACCGAACAGTTGATTTAATGCTTAGTTAATCCGTAATACCCTGCGCCATCCCGCTCCGTTGGCAAAGGTTTATTGGGCGCCATCTAATGGCGCCTTTTTTTCGCCAGTCATTTATGACAGCGACTTGCTCCAAAACAACATATGGCCATACTTCGGATCAAATACTGAATCATCGAACCCGAACTTGCGATACGCCGATTGCGCCAGTTCATTGCCCTCAAGCACTTCCAGAGTAATCTTGCAGCAGCCCCTCTGGCGGGCGATTTCTTCGACCTTCTGCAGCATTTTCTGGCTCAAGCCCAAGCCACGAAACTGTTCCCTCACCATCACATCGTGAACGTTGACCAGCGGGCGG
This sequence comes from Pseudomonas sp. W2Jun17, assembly GCF_023127795.1. Taxonomy (NCBI): domain Bacteria; kingdom Pseudomonadati; phylum Pseudomonadota; class Gammaproteobacteria; order Pseudomonadales; family Pseudomonadaceae; genus Pseudomonas; species Pseudomonas sp. W2Jun17. The sequence continues at coordinate 156,751 of NZ_SPKO01000036.1, forward strand.
CAAGCAAACGTCGAGAAGCCCTCAAAACAATTGACCACCCCCGCCGGTTCGCCACCGACAAATGCCAGCACGCTGAACGCATGAGGACGCTTGGCCAGTTCAGCCGGCAGTTGCTGCAACAGATCGGCTGACAAGGCGTGGCCGCCGCCCATCGGGTCTTGCGCATAGTGGTTGAGCAGCAAGCCGATGGCGTTGGCGTGCACCTCGTTGGTATAGCTGGCTTGCAGCACCAGGATGTCTGGGGTGTCCATTTCCTTCCTCGATAACGACAACCAGGGATTCGTTCCCCTTTGAGAGCCTCGATTGTAAGCGTGGAGTCGGCAGTAGATGAAGGAGATTAACTACAAATATCTGACGGAAATTGCGAAGGTTGCTCGCATCAAATCGCGCAAAAGCCCCTGGAGTGGGGATTTTTCCTAGACAGCAAAGCGCTGCAGTTGCATCTCTTGCAAGCGGCTCAGGGTGCGACGAAATGGAAACTCCAGGTAGCCTTCGGTGTACAGGCACTCCAAGGGTACCCGGGCCTCGATAAAGAGTGGCACCTTACGGTCGTAGCATTCGTCCACCAAGGCGATAAAACGCCGCACGCTGTCATCATGAACCGACAGTTGCGGCAATTGGCGGTCCCCGGCCATCACACGCTCGGCGCCGTCCTCGGTGCCACGGGCAATCCGCCCCGGGCGCTGTTGGGCGCTGAGGTTCGGGACCTCACCCAGGAGGATGGCCTCGAAGCGATCGCACAGCAGCATGAAGTCCATCGCGGCCAGGGGTTGCTCGCACAGTTCGGCGTAACGACACCAGAGCACCGTATCACTGGCCTGCACCGCCACAATGGAGCGGTACCCCACGCTCACCGCCCCGCTGCTTACGGCCTGGCCTTGGCTCAATTGCTTGAACACCGCAGCCAGTGCATTCGGTTGATTCACCCAATAGCGTTGCTGCCCCACCCCCGGATGCAGGCGATGATCTTCGCCACCGTCCACCGCCACCACTTGCATATGCTGCTGGAGCGCGTCGATGCCCGGCAGAAAACGCTCGCGATTGAAGCCATCGGCATACAACTGATCAGGCGGCTGGTTGGAGGTGCACACCATTACCACGCCTTGCTCGAACATCACCTGGAACAGCCGCCCGAGGATGATCGCGTCGCCGATATCATTGACAAACAGTTCATCGAAGCACAGCACGCGCACTTCCTGGCTCAGCTCCTGAGCCAGCGCCCGCAAAGGATCCTGGGTTCCGGTGAGCTGGAACAAGCGCTGATGCACCCACCCCATGAAGTGATGAAAATGCTGACGCCGCGCGGGCACACGCAGGCTTTGGTGGAACTGGTCCATCAGCCAGGTCTTGCCACGCCCCACCGGCCCCCACAGATAGACCCCGGCAACTGGCGAATGGCCTTGATGCAACCCCTCGTGACAGGTTTGCAAAGCCTGCACCGCCCGACGCTGGGCGTCGTCGGAGACGAAGCCTTGCTGGGCGATGGCGTGCTGGTAGGCAATGAGAGGCGAGTCGAACGTCATGTCAGATGCTGCTCTACGGACTAAATATGAGAGGGAGGCATGCCCCCGATGAGCCTGGTTTGTAGCCACCAACGCTAACCACGATGCGAAGCGAGCCGCTCTTGATCTTGATCTGCTTTTGATCTCAGGCGCCCCGTTAAACCACGCTGGCCGAAATTCGACAGGGATTTGGGGGGGTAAACCGGCAGGGATGCCGGTTTAGCCGCCCCGCGCCATGGATGGC
>NZ_SPKO01000036.1:158575-306749 GCF_023127795.1 Pseudomonas sp. W2Jun17
GCTTTTCCAAAAGTGACCCGCTGTAAAAGCGGAACCAATATCAGCCGTTACCGCAGCAATGGATATGTACTCGGTATAACTGTGTCGGCTGCCTGGCCGCCTTCGCGAGCAAGCCCGCTCCCACATTTTGCCCCCGGAACATCAGGCAGAAAACGTTACGCCAGGCTCTTGCTGACCACCTCATACACATCGCTGGACAGCTCGCCACACGCGAGAATGCGCTCCAGTTGCGCCTTCATCAGCGCCTGGCGTGCGCTGTCATACTTGCGCCAGCGCGTCAGCGGCGCCAGTTGGCGCGAGGCGATCTGCGGGTTCAAGGTGTTGAGCTCGATCACCAGATCCGCCAGGAAGCGATAACCCGAACCATCCGCCGCATGGAAGTTGACCAGATTCTGGCCGGCGAATGCGCCGATCAAGGCGCGCACCTTGTTCGGGTTCTTGATGGTGAACGCCGGGTGTTCCATCAACGCCTTGACCCGCGCCAGCCCGCCCGGCAACGTGCTGCCGGCCTGAACACTGAACCACTGGTCCATGACCAACGGGTTGTCCTTGAAGTTCTCGGCAAACACCGCCAGCGCCTGGGCCTTTTCCGCTTCGAACGGCGAGTTCACCAGCACCGCAAGGGCCGTCAGGCGTTCGGTCATGTTATCGCTGGTGTCGAACTGATCCAGGGTGGCCGCCAATACTTCTGGCTTGCCGCTGAGCATCAGGTACGACAACGCGATGTTCTGCAAGGCACGGCGGGCAAAGTGCTCGGCCTCTGCCACGTACGGCGTTTGCTTGGACAGCTCACGATTGGCCTGGTAGCGCAGCCATAAGCCTTCGAACAGGTTCTCGGCCAGTTGCTTGCGGGCATATTCACGGGCCGCGTGGATCGCATCCACATCCGCCACTTCGCTGATTTCCGTCAGGTAGGCTTCACTTGGCAGCGAGAGCATTTCCGCGACCATGGCCTGGTCGAGACTTTCGTCGCTCAATACCGTGCGCAGCGCATCGATCAGGCGCTGGTCCAGCTTCAGCGGCTGGCCTGCCTGATGCTGGGCGATCAGTTCCTGCAACACCTGCACCGACAGCTGCTGGCCGGCATCCCAGCGGTTGAAGCCGTCGCTGTCGTGCTGCATCAGGAACATCAACTGATCGCGGTTATACGGGAAGCTCAATTTCACCGGCGCCGAAAACCCACGCAACAGCGAAGGCAACGGCTTTTCAGCGACATCGACGAAGGTGAACGTCTGCTCGGCTTCAGTCACCGAGATCACTCGTGAGGTGCCTGCAGCTGTAGCCTCACCGGCCAGGCGCAAGTTGATTGCGGCGCCCTGCCCGTCCAGCAGGCCCAATTCCACCGGGATCACGAACGGCAGTTTTTCGACCTTGTCCGGCGTTGGCGGGCAGCTCTGGCGGAAGGTCAGGCTGTAGGTCCTGGCCGCCGCGTCGTAGGACTCGCTCACCGCCAAGCGTGGCGTACCCGCCTGGCTGTACCAGCGTTTGAACTGGCTGAGGTCGGCGCCATTGGCGTCTTCCATGGCCTTGATAAAGTCGTCGCAGGTCACGGCCTGACCGTCATGGCGTTCGAAGTACAGGTCACTGCCTTTGCGGAAGCCTTCGGCGCCGAGCAAGGTGTGGATCATGCCGACTACTTCCGAGCCCTTTTCGTAAACGGTCAGGGTGTAGAAGTTGGAGATCTCGATAAAGCTGTCCGGGCGCACCGCGTGGGCCATAGGGCCAGCGTCTTCGGCGAACTGGTGCGTACGCAGATAGGCCACATCCTGAATGCGCTTGACCGTGGCCGAGTTCATGTCGGCGGAGAAGCCCGAATCACGGAACACGGTGAAGCCTTCCTTGAGCGACAACTGGAACCAGTCGCGGCAGGTCACGCGGTTGCCCGACCAGTTGTGGAAGTATTCGTGGGCGACGATGGCTTCGACGCGCTGATGGGCGGCGTCGGTAGCGGTTTCGGCGCGGGCCAGCACGGCGCTGGAGTTGAAGATATTGAGGCCCTTGTTCTCCATGGCGCCCATGTTGAAATCGTTGACCGCCACGATCATGAAGATATCCAGGTCGTACTCGCGGCCGTAGGTTTCTTCGTCCCAGCGCATTGATTTCTTCAGGCTGGTCATGGCGTGCTGGCACTTGTCGATGTTTTCCGGCTCGACGTAGATGCGCAACGCGACTTCGCGATGGGTCATGGTGGTGAAGCTGTCTTCGACGCACCACAGGTCACCGGCCACCAGCGCAAACAGGTACGCCGGCTTCTTGAACGGATCTTCCCAGGTCGCCCAGTGCCGGCCGTCTTCGCCAGGGCCACTGGCAATCGGATTGCCGTTGGACAACAGCACCGGGTAGCTATGCTGCTCGGCGATCACCGTGGTGGTGAACACGCTCATTACGTCCGGGCGGTCGAGGTAGTAAGTGATCTTGCGAAAGCCCTCGGCCTCGCACTGGGTGCAGAACATACCGCTGGATTTGTACAAACCTTCCAGGGCAGTGTTGGTTTCCGGATGGATCTTGACGGTGGTGTCGAGGGTGAAGGTCTCACTCTTTGGCTGCACGGTCAGGTGGCTGTCGGTCAACTGGTAGTCAGCGTCCGTCAGCGGCCGGTCGGCCAGGTTGACGCTCAACAGCTCAAGTTGCTGGCCGTCGAGTACCAAGGGCGGCAAACCGGCGCCGCGCTCGGGGTTGCGGCGCAGCACCAGCTGCGCGTGGACCAGGCTGTGGTCCTCGAACAACTCGAAGGTCAGGTGCGTCTCGTCGATCAGGTAGTCCGGCGCCTGATAGTCCTTAAGGTAAATCATCTTCGGTTGTTCGGTGCGCATGCTTGGGATCCTTCTACTGATGCACGGCGAGCTGGTAGGCCGTGTATTTACGAATATTGATGACGCCGGTATCGAAGATCAGGTATTGGCCCTTGATCCCCAGCAGCGTGCCTTCGGCAATCGGGTTCTTGTCCAGGTTGAAGCTGACGATCTTGGTCGGATACTGCTCGACCGGGTAGCGGATTTCAATCGGCTCGATGTCGGCAATGGTTTGGATGGCTTGCAGGCCAAAGCGTTCCTGCAAACCCAGCAAGCCTTCGGCGCAGGAGGCGAACAGCTCATCGCGCACCTGCTTGAGGTCCACCGATTGCGCGTCGCCCTTGAGCAAGGCGCGCCAGTTGGTCTTGTCGGCCACCTGGCTGCGGAACAGGTCTTCGACGAAGCCGGACTGCTGGCGAGTCGACACGCGCATGATCGGCAATGCCTGGCTGGCACCCTGGTCCAGCCAGCGGGTGGGCAGTTGAGTAGCGCGAGTAATGCCGACCTTGACCCCCGACGAATTGGCCAGGTACACCACATGGTCGGTCATGCAGAATTTTTCGCCCCAGCCTGGATCACGGCAGGTGCCGGCGTCGTAATGGCAACGCTCGGGGCTCATGATGCACAGGTCACACTGGGCCAGCTTGGTCATGCACGGGTAGCAATACCCTTGACTGAAGCTGGTCTTGGTCTTGCGCCCGCAATGGCTGCAATGAATGGCACCCAGGTACTCCAGGCGCACATGGGTGCCGATCATCGGATTGACCGGCACCTCGACATCGCCCAGGCGAAACGCATATTGAACGGTCGGCTCACCAAGTTGCGCCGACATTTTGCTGACTGCACCGCGACCAATTTCAATCAATGGATCGCATCCGACTTGAACAGGATGTTCGCCACCGGCTCCGACTTGGACGCGCATTCCTGCGGGCCCATATAGCCGGTACGCTGCTCTTCGGGCAGGTTCTGGATCTCCCAGGCGATCATCGCTTGCAGGGACAATTCGCGCTGTTCGGCGGTGAGCTTGCGGCCATCGGACCATTTGCCGATTTCCACGGCGAGCTTGAGGCTTTCGTAGATATCGGGGGTGATGTTTTCGATCATTTCAGCAAAAGAGGACATTCGGCTCTTCCTTATCAAATAGACGATTTGCGACGGTTGTACAGCCCGCCGAGCAAACCGGTGAGGCAACCGATAACCAGGCCGCCGACATGGGCCGCGTTGGCGATTTGGCCGAAGCCGATCATCGAGACCAGCCCCGACAGGCAGAGCAGCAGCCACACCAGCATCATCACCAGCACCCCCCGGGGCAGGCGATAGGCTGGGTTGGGTGACAATAGTTGAAAGATCCAGCAATGCCCGAGCAGGCCATACAACACACCGGACAAGCCACCGAACAGGCCAGGGCCGCCATAAGCGTATTGCGCGTAGTTGGAGACCAGGCTGAACAACAGGGTCAGCCCCAGCAAGTTGATACTGCCCTGGCGCGCTTCGATGCGCCGGCCCAACTCCCAGTACCACATGCCGTTCATGGCCAGGTGCAGGATGCCGAAGTGGATCAGCATCGGCGTGACCAATCGCCACCACTGCCCTGAAGCGAGCGTGTCGGCCAGCGGTGTGAACTGGATGTACTCGCCCAGCACCCGGAACGGCAGGAACGTCAGCCAGGCCATGGCTTGCAGGTTTTCGCCGAGCAGGGTCACGGCGCCGACAATCAGGCTGGCCAACAGCACCAGCGCCGTGACAGGGCTATGACGCAGCTGCTGGACGAAACCTGGCCGTGCAACTGGCGCCTGTTCAGGAATATCCAGCTGCTGGTCCGGGTCGCCGGCAGGAAAGCGTTGATACAACACGCGCACGTCATCGCTGATGGTTTCAGGCACCCACAACACTTGCTCACCCGCCTCTTCACTGACGCGATGGGGCACTTGCATGCGTTGCAGCAACTTGACGAAACCACCCAGGTCGACACTCAGGGGCAAGCGCAATACGGCTACGGTACTCATGGAATGGCCTCGGGTCGCTCAACGTCGACCCATACAAATTTACGCGGATCCAGTTGGGTTTCCTGGTCGAGTCGATACGCCACCAGCTTGCCGTACAGCACCGCGCTGTAGTCCAGGCAAGCCAGGTTCGGGCGGATCGGCGCCGGTTTGCCACTGCGCCAGTAATGGCCGACGAACAACAACGGCTCGTCGACGCCGTAGCGCAGCAGGGAATTCTTTTCGGTGGACGACAACGGCGTGCGCGCCACCGGCTCTGGCAAAGCGTCGGGCTGGAACACGATGTCACCGTAGGTCTTGGGGTCATCTTCCCAGAACTTGGTGCGGAAGAACGACCGCGTCAAGCCATCGCCGCCGGTCAGGGTCAGGCCGTCGGGCAGGCGCATATCGGTGCCGCGCAACAGCCGATCGAAGGCGTTGCAGGCGAAGCTGCCCGGTACGGCGGCGGCTTGCAGGAAGTGCTGGTCGATGCAGCCATCCGGGAAGGTGGCGCGCAATGGCTGGATGAAGCCTTCATCCCAGCACGCGTGCACCACGCGAAAACGCCCGGCATCGACAAACAGCGGCATGTCGTAGAACCAGCCGAGGAAGTCGTGCCAGTCGGCCGGGTGGTGCTCGAACTGGGTCAGGGTCTCTTGGATCAACCGCGCATGACGTGGGTTGTGCTCGCGCACGAACTGCCTGCCGCTGCCGGGTGGTGCCGGAGTGGTCCAGCCCAGCGCATTGAACTCATGGTTGCCCATGATGCACAGCGCCTGCCCGGCCTCGGTCATATCATGGACGATATGCAGCGCCTCGCGGATACGTGGGCCACGGTCGATGATATCGCCCAGGAACACCGCCATGCGCGACGGATGGCGCCAGGTGCCGCCCTGCTTGTGGTAACCCAATTGGTCGAGCAAGTGCTCAAGGGTATGAGCGCAACCGTGCACGTCACCAATCAGGTCGTAGCTACGCGCGGGATCGAGCATCAGTCGCCCCCACCCCCCAAGCGGCTGCCCCAGCCCAACTTGGTACGGCACACTTCGTAGTAGTTGTGATCCAGCGGGTGGATCAAGCGCAACTTCTGTGCCTTCTTGCTCACGGTGATGGTGTCACCGGGGGCGCAGGTGAAATGGTTCTGCCCGTCGCAGGAGACTTGCGGGTAGATCTGCATGTCTTTGGACACCACGATTTTCAATTCACTGTTGCCATCGACCACAATCGGTCGACTGGACAACATATGGGGGTACATCGGCACGACCACAATGGCATCGAGCTTGGGATGCATGATCGGGCCACCGGCCGATAGTGCATACGCGGTGGAGCCGGTAGGCGTGGCGACAATCAGGCCGTCGGCCTTCTGGCTGCACACAAACTGGCCGTCGATATACAGCTCGAACTCGATCATCCGCGTGGATTTGCCCGGGTGCAGCACCACATCGTTGAGGGCATCGCCCTGGCCGATCGCCTCGCCATGGCGGCGCACTTCGGCTTGCAGCAGGAAGCGGTTTTCCACCAGGTAATGGCCGTCGAGCACCTTGGCCACTTCGACTTCCAGCTCATCGGGGCGGATGTCGGTCAGAAACCCCAGGCTGCCGCGGTTGATCCCCAGCACCGGCACGTTATGCCGCGCCAGCGCCCGGGCGGCGCCGAGCAGGCTGCCATCGCCGCCGACCACGATGACCATGTCGCAGACCTCGCCGAGCATCTTGCGCGACGAGGTCTGCAGGCCGTGGCCCGGGAGGATTTCGGCGATGGTGTCTTCGAGGATCACATGCAGGTGGCGCTCGAGCAGAAACTTCTTCAGCCGGCGGACGGTGTCCAACACCTGGGTACTGCCCAGGCGACCGATAATGCCGATATTGCGAAATTGCTCCATGGGGCTCCTGCGGGATTTGGGGTGCGGCAAAAAAGAACGATTATGGGCGAAAGGCCGCGTCAGGCAAAATCCTTTGTCGCCGCCGCGCCTTGATGACAATGGTTCTCAGGCACCTTCACCCGGCTGAAAAGGCTATGCTCGGACCATGACCGTGTTCCCTGACTTGCACAACTTGCCCCGCCAATTGCGCCACCCCGAGGTGCGCGACCTGGCGTGGGTGATCCTCGCCCCGCCCATGCTGGCGCAAACGCCGTGGCCGCAGCGCCACCCGCTGGCCGGCAGTGACTGGGCGCAGGCGCCACACCGGCTTGAGCATTGGCTGCGTGCGCTTGATCAGGACAGCAGCGCCCTGCAGCAGTGGCTCAGCCTGTCGCGCACACGGCGCCTGGGCCTCTATTACGAGCGCCTGTGGCAGTTTGCCGTGCAGCACGCGCCGGGTGTGGAATTGCTGGCCGCCAACCTGCCGATCCGCCGCGCCGGGCATACCCTGGGCGAACTGGACATGCTGTTACGCGACCGCGATGGCGTGCACCATCTGGAACTGGCGATCAAACTCTATCTTGGCCCACAGGACGGCAATGGCCAGGACACCGCGCTATGGCTCGGGCCGGGCTGCCATGACCGGCTGGACCGCAAGCTGGCGCACCTGGCCGAACATCAACTGCCGATTTCTGCGCGGGCCGAGAGCCGCGACGCCTTGGCGGCGCTGGATATCCAGGTGTTCGATGCGCATTTGTGGCTGGGCGGTTATCTGCTCTATCCCTGGCCTGGCACGGCGCAACCCCCAATCGGCGCCCACCCGCAGCATCTGCGTGGTTGCTGGTTGCATCAGCGTGACTGGTCGGATTTTGTCAGCACCCGCCCACCCGGCCACTGGCAACCCCTGCCCCGCCACGCCTGGTTGGCACCTGCGCATTACACGGCGGATCAAGTGTTGAGTGAAGCGCAGATGCAAAGCTGGCTGAAGGACCTGGATCCGATGGCACCGGCGCAGTTACTGGTTCGGATGGTGCAGAACGGTGAGGACTGGGAGGAAGCGGAGCGGTTGTTTCTGGTGGCGGATCTTTGGCCGAATGTGCCGGGGGCAGGCTGATAAATCCTCGGTGTATTCAAGGCAGCCATCGGGGGCAAGCCCCCTTCCACAAGGTAGTGCGGCGCACTGAAAAATGTGGGAGGGGGCTTGCTCCCGATGTCGATTGCCCAGGCACTACACATCATCGATATGCTGATAATCCAACTGCAACCCCATCGCCAACTCCTGAGCCCGTCCCAACCTGATCGGCCCGCGCTCAATGTCTACCAGTAACCCCGGACACTCCAACGGCGGCAACCCATCAATGGCTTTGAGCCGACCATCAGTGATCACCAGCAATCGCTGTTGCTGCGCCGGGTAACGCTTGCGCCGCGCTTTGAGCCACTGCCCGGCCTCGCTCAAGGCGGCGAGCAATGGCGTACCGCCACCGGCGCCTAACTGCTCCAGCCAACCCGTCAATCCCTTTGCCGCCTTCAAGCCCTGCACCTGCCACTTCGGCGCTGATCCGCTGGCCGTCAACAGCGCCATGCGCGCCCGTTGCCGATAAGCGTCGTCGAACAGCTGAGCCAACAAACCCTTGGCATCGGTCAACGCCCGATGGCGCCGGGTGGACGCCGAGGCATCGACGATTACCAACCACAGTTCCGGCGCCGAACGGCTACGCAGGTGGAACAGCAGATCATCACGGCATTGTGGCCGTCCACCGAGCAACGTACCCGGCCAATTGATCCTGCCTTTCTGTGCGCTGCGCGCCTTGCCCTGCCTGCCGTTGTCCAGTCGCCCCGCCTGGGGCCGGGCATCCGCCCCCGCGTCAGGTCGGGGGCGAATGCCTAGGGCTTTTTTGGCCAGGCCGGCACATCGCGGCGGGCGCCCGTGGGCAAGGCCGGCGCAGGCATATCGCCCCATTGGCCTTGGCCGGGCGAGCTTTCAGACGGTTTCGACGACTGCCCTTGATTCGGCGGTGCGGCCGCGGGCGTTTGCTGCTGACGGCGATGGCGCAAGGCAAACTCGGCCACCGCTTCGATGTCTTGCTCGGCAATGGCTGACGCGCCTCGCCACGCCGCATGGGCCCGGGCACCACGCAGCCAGACCAGGTCGGCGCGCATACCGTCCACGCCTGCGGCAAAGCAGCGTTCGGTAATCTGCGCCAACGCGTGATCGTCCAGGTCGATGCTGTCGAGTCGCGCCCGCGCCTGCGTGCAGCGTTCGCGCAACTCGGCTTGCGGCGCGGCCCACTGCGCGCAGAAGGCCGCCGGATCACTGTCGAAATCCAGACGACGACGAATGATCTGCCCACGTTCGGCGGGCAAGGTCTGCCCGCTCAGCGCCACATTGAAACCAAAGCGGTCGAGCAACTGCGGGCGCAACTCCCCCTCCTCCGGGTTCATGGTGCCGATCAGCACAAAGCGCGCCGAATGCCGATGGGAAATACCGTCGCGCTCGATCAGGTTGGTGCCGCTGGCGGCCACGTCCAACAGCAGGTCCACCAAATGGTCGGCCAGCAAGTTGACTTCATCCACATACAGCACGCCGCCGTCAGCCTTGGCCAACACGCCGGGGGAAAATTGTGCACGGCCTTCGCCCAGTGCGGCTTCCAGGTCCAACGTGCCGACCAGGCGTTCCTCGGTCGCGCCCAGGGGCAAAGTCACGAACTGGCCACTGGCGAGGAGGTCCGCCAGCCCACGGGCCAGGGTCGACTTGGCCATGCCTCGCGGGCCTTCGATCAGCACGCCGCCGATGCGGGGGTCGATGGCGGTCAGGCACAGCGCCAGTTTCAGGTCGTCAGCACCGACCACGGCGGACAGCGGAAAATGGGAAATCTCGGTCATCAGCTGTCTTCTTCTATATCCAGCAAGAGGTTTTCCAGTGCTTCGCGATAAGCCCCCGGCGCCTGCCACATGCCCCGCTGCTGGGCTTCGAGCATACGCTCGGTCATGTCGCGCAGGGCATCGGGGTTGTGCTGCTGCACAAACGCCCGGGTGTCAGGGTCCAGCAGGTAGGCATCGGCGAGCAGTGCATATTGATGGTCGTCGATCAACGCGGTGGTGGCGTCGAAAGCGAACAGGTTGTCCACGGTCGCGGCCATTTCAAACGCGCCTTTATAGCCATGGCGTTTCACGCCTTCGATCCACTTGGGGTTGGCGGCGCGGGCGCGGATCACCCGGTTCAGCTCTTCCTTCAAGGTGCGGATTCTGGGCAAGTCCGGCTGACTGTGGTCGCCATGATAACTGGCGGCCTTGTCACCGCTGAGGGTTTCCACGGCGGCGAGCATACCGCCCTGGAATTGGTAGTAATCATTGGAATCGAGCAAGTCGTGCTCGCGGTTGTCCTGGTTCTGCAACACCGCCTGCACTTGGCTCAGGCGCTGGGCAAACTGCTCGCGGGCGGCGGTGCCTTCATCGGAGCCCCCGTAGGCATAGCCGCCCCAGTTGAGGTAGACCTCGGCCAAGTCCTCGCGGCTCTGCCACAGGCGCCCGTCAACCGCGCCCTGCACGCCCGCGCCATAGGCGCCCGGTTTGGCGCCGAAGATGCGCCAGCCGGCCTGCTTGGCCGCAGCCTCTGCATTCAGGCCCGACTCAACCAGCGCCTGGCGCTCGCTGCGCACCTTGGCGGCCAAAGGGTTCATGTCGTCCGGTTCATCCAGGGCCGCCACCGCCTGCACCGCTGCGTCGAACAGGCGGATCAGGTTGGCGAAGGCATCGCGGAAGAAGCCGGACACGCGCAGGGTCACGTCGACACGCGGGCGATCCAGCAGGCTGATCGGCAGGATTTCAAAATCGTCGACCCGCTGGCTGCCGGTGGCCCATACCGGGCGCACGCCCATCAGCGCCATGGCCTGGGCGATATCATCACCGCCGGTGCGCATGGTGGCCGTGCCCCATACCGACAGGCCGAGTTGGCGCAAATGATCGCCATGATCCTGTAGATGGCGTTCCAGAATCAGGTTGGCCGATTGGAAACCGATGCGCCAGGCTGTGGTGGTTGGCAGGTTGCGTACGTCCACGGTAAAGAAGTTACGCCCGGTCGGCAGCACATCCAGGCGTCCGCGACTGGGCGCACCGCTGGGCCCTGCCGGGACGAAGCGCCCGCTCAAGGCATCGAGCAGGCCGCGCATTTCCGCCGGGCCGCAGGCGTCCAGGCGTGGCGCCACCACGATGCGCAGGCTTTCGACGACCGACTTGACGTCCTCCCAGCCAGGCTCTTCCAACTGCTCGACAGGGCCTTCCAGCGCCTGCTCGATCAAGCGCGTTGCGTAAAGCTCCAGGCGTTCGCGGGTATCGCCGGCGGTGCGCCACAACTGCCCGTCGATCTTTTGCAGTACCAACGGGCGCCGTCCCGTCCATGGTTCGGCCAAGGCGCAATCGAGCGGATCGAAGCCCAGTTCGAAGGCCTTGGCCAGCACCCGCAACAGGCTCGATTGCGGGCCACGGCCATCGCCACGCGGAATGCGCAGCAACGCCAGCAAGGTGTCGATGCGCAAGCGGCCCTCGGGCGACTCGCCAAAGATATGCAGGCCGTCGCGGATCTGCGACTCCTTCAAATCGCACAGGTAGGTGTCCAGGCGCGGCAACCAGATGTCGGCGTCAGTCTCGCTGTCCAGCTCCAGCTCCTGGTCGATGCGGGTTTCGCGCACCAGCTTGAGAATGTCTTTTTGCAACTCAAGGGCGCGGCGCGGGTCGAGCAATTGCGCCTCGTAATACTCGTCGGCCAACAACTCAAGGTTACGCAACGGGCCGTAGGTTTCGGCACGGGTCAACGGTGGCATCAGATGGTCGATGATCACGGCCTGGGTACGCCGCTTGGCCTGGGCACCCTCGCCCGGGTCGTTGACGATAAACGGGTAGATGTTCGGCAGCGGCCCCAGCAATGCATCCGGCCAGCAGTTTTCCGACAGGCCCACGCCCTTGCCCGGCAACCACTCCAGGTTGCCGTGCTTGCCCACATGAATCACGCCGTGTGCGCCGTAGGTGTGACGCAGCCAGAAATAGAACGCCAGGTACCCATGGGGCGGCACCAGGTCCGGGTCGTGGTACACGGCACTCGCGTCCACCTGGTAACCCCGGGCAGGCTGGATGCCGACGAAGGTCAGGCCCAGGCGCAGGCCGGCGATCATCATGCGGCCGTCGCGGAACATTGGATCGTTTTGTGGAGCACCCCAACGTTCCAGCACGGCCTGGCGATTGGACTCGGGCAGTCGATCGAACAACGCCTGGTACTCGGCCAGGCCCAGGCTTTGATGGCACGGGCGCTGGTCGAGGCTGTCGAGGTCGTTGGTGACACCGCCGAGCAGCTCGTGGATCAGTGCGGTGCCGCTGTCCGCAAGCGCCGGCGCCACCGGATAGCCTTCAACCTGCAAGGCCCGCAGGATATTCAGCGCCGCTGCTGGCGTGTCCAGGCCCACACCGTTACCGATGCGACCGTCACGGGTCGGGTAGTTGGCGAGGATCAGGGCGATGCGTTTGTCGGCATTCGGCACCCGGGCCAAGTCAACCCAACGCCGCGCCAGTTCAGCGACAAAATCCATGCGCTCGGGCGCTGCGCGGTAGCACACCACGTCAGACTGGCTGCGCTCGCTGCGCCAGGCCAGGTCCTTGAAGCTGATCGGCCGGCTGATGATGCGCCCATCCAGCTCGGGCAAGGCAATATGCATGGCCAGGTCGCGGGGGCCGAGCCCCTGTTCGTTGGCCTCCCAGCCGGGCTGGTTATCCTGGGCGCAGATCGCCTGGATCACCGGGACGTTGCGCCGAAACGGTCGCAGATGCGGCGCTTCGGGGCTGGATTGGGCAAAGCCTGTGGTGTTGAGGATCACCGCGACTTGCACGTCGTCCAACAGGTCCTCGACCACTGTGAGGCAACCGGGCTCTTTCAAACTGGCCACTGCGATGGGCAATGGGTTCAGGCCCGCTGCCTGCAAGCGCTGGCAGAACACATCGATAAACCCGGTATTGGCCGCCTGCAAGTGGGAGCGGTAGAACAGCACCGCGGCCACGGGAAAGTCGGCGCGCCAATCCGCCTGCCAGTCATTGAGGCGGGCATTGGCTTTGTGCGGGTGATAGATCGCCGTACGCGGCAAGGTTTGTGGCTCGGCCCAGGCATAGTCGCGGCCCAGATGGGCGCTGGCCAGGCAGTGATAAAAGTCCAACGCATTGCCAAGGCCGCCCTGGCGCAAAAAGTGCCACAGACGCTCGCGCTGTTCAGCAGCAACAGTGCTCAGGCCGCTGAGTTCCGGGTCTGGACGATCATCCCCCGGCACCAGGATCAACGTGACGCCACGCTCGGCCAACTCCACCAGGCGCTCGATGCCGTAGCGCCAATAACCAATGCCGCCATGCAAGGAAATCAGGATGACCTTGGCGTGACGCAACACCTCATCGACGTACAGGTCGACCGAGGCGTGGTTCTGCACCTGCATCGGGTTGGCCAGGCGCAGGCTGGGGTAATCCTCGGGCAACTGCTGGGCGGCTTCGGCCAGCAGCGCCAGGCTGGAGTCACCGCTGCACAGGATCACCAGCTCGGCGGGGGTTTGGCCAAGGTCGGCAATATTGTCGTCCGCGACGAAACCACCGGGTTGGGTCCTGAGCAGGTGCATGGTTAAACGCTGAGGGCAGCGCGCAATTGCGCTTCAAGGCCAGCGGCGTCCAGCTCCTGACCGATCAGCACCAGGCGCGTGATACGCGCTTCATCGGCACCCCAGGCACGGTCGAAGTGCTTGTCAAAGCGTGTGCCCACGCCCTGGATCAGCAGGCGCATCGGCTTGTTCGGGATAGCAGCAAAGCCTTTGACGCGCAAAATGCCGTGTTGCACCACCAATTGGGTCAGGGCGTCCAGCAACAGTGCTTCGTCGGCTTGAGGCAGGTCGATGGAGATGGAGTCGAAAGCATCGTGATCGTGGTCGTCTTCGCCTTCATGGTGATGATCGTGATGGCTGTGGCGAGCGTCGATATGCTCTTCGGAGCCGGCACCCAGGCCGATCAGCACGTCCAATGGCAGGCGACCGCTGCTGGCTTCGATGATCTTAACCGCCGGCGGCAGCTCCTCGGCCACTTCCAGGCGCACGCGGGCCAGGTCTTCGGTGCTGATCAGGTCGGCTTTGTTGAGGATCACCAGGTCGGCGCTGGCCAGTTGGTCGGCGAACAGCTCGTGCAAAGGCGACTCGTGGTCCAGGTTCGGGTCCAGTTTGCGCTGGGCGTCGACTTGATCCGGGAACGCAGCGAAAGTGCCGGCGGCCACGGCCGGGCTGTCGACCACCGTGATCACCGCGTCAACCGTGCAGGCGCTGCGGATTTCCGGCCACTGGAACGCTTGCACCAAGGGTTTTGGCAAGGCCAGCCCCGAGGTTTCGATCAGGATATGGTCAAGGTCACCACGACGGGCGACCAGTTCGCGCATCACCGGGAAGAACTCTTCCTGCACGGTGCAGCACAGGCAGCCGTTGGCCAGTTCGTACACGCGGCCGTTGGCTTCTTCTTCGGTACACCCGATGGAGCATTGCTTGAGGATTTCGCCGTCAATGCCCAGTTCGCCGAACTCGTTGACGATCACGGCTATGCGACGGCCCTGGGCGTTATCGAGCATGTGGCGCAGCAACGTGGTCTTGCCCGAGCCGAGGAAGCCGGTAACGATGGTGACGGGGAGTTTGGCCAGTGTTTTCATCGGATGCCCTTTGGGGCGGGCATACGGGACGACAGGCCCTGCGGCGCGCGCAGCAGCGGATTTCGTCACCGGATCACCCCGCCCGGTTGAATTGGAAAATCGGTGACGAGGCAGGTCTCCTGGCTTGGGGCGTGCAGGTCTTGTGACCAACGCTGACTGCGCCTTCCCGCCGTCTCGGCAGTGGCGTGGCAGTCAACTGAACCCTTCACAGTTGCGGGGGCAGCCGCGGCTTGAACCGCGTTCCCTTCTTAGCTCCGACCTGGGCCGAAGAACCTCGAGGGTGCAAGGCTACGCAGTGCAACGGAGCGGGTCAATGTCGCGCCGCCTAAAGCATAAACTTACCCAGCCTGTGCCTTGACCAACTCAGTCTTTGTAAGGCTTGCGCCGATCCCGCAAAAGCGCCCTGCAATATGATGTCATATTCAATACGGAACGGACGCGCAGAACGACACCACGCAGCAGTGCTCATTTCATACAGAGACTCCTGCCATTTCGCAATTAGCGGAGTGTTTTTGAAATGTGGCGAATTTTAATCCATTGGCTTCAGGAATGAATCATGCTGATATCGACTTCTAACGCGCCCACCCCCCTCGCTCTTTTTAACAATACGGGTGCAATCAATAACAAACAGCCCGTCAGTGCTGACGCTGTTGGGCGTGCGCCGCTGGATTCTCAGGACAACCCTCCCGCAGCCCTGAACGCTCGCGGCAACTTACCGCGATTCAAACGATCAGAGCCGCTTATGAGCAGCCTTGTGGAACAAGGGATCAGCAAACTTGGCCCCCTACTCCATTGCTTCCAAGACGATCTGATAAATGGGATAAAAAAGCACTTTCGTGAGTACGCCGCAGGCGAAAACGACCGATTTGTAAACTTTAACGAATTGAAAGAAGCGGCAGGTCAAATACCAACCACCAGAGCTTTTTCCGCCGAGGCAACCCTCTATGCCAAAATACTCCTGCAGAACCCTCGGGTACTTCGTGAGTTAGATATCGGAATTGGTGACCATGGCCGGCCCGGCGCGGAAGATGGGAGATTTGATATTGAAAACATCGAGCACATGTTAACAAAGCCAACTTATATGGGAGAGCACTTTGCGATTTTGCTGGATTACCGACTCACCTGATTAGTTCGGTCAGATACAACACAGTCGGCGGTGCTTGATACAAGATGGCAAGGTTTCGACAGGCAAGCTGCGTTCGTCACTACGTATCAGTTTGACGCACATCACTGCGTCATGCTCTCCTACACATCTTGTTTCGGGTGCCCTTCACAGGGTGAAACGGGAAACCGGTGCGTCATAGACTTATGGCCAGTCCGGTGCTGCCCCCGCAACGGTAAGCGAGCGAAGCGTCAAATCCACTGTGCTGTGCATGGGAAGGAGACGCTTGTCAGGATGGACTCTATCAAGAGCCGCCCCTCGCAAGCCCGGAGACCGGCCCGAAAATATCAGATAACAAACCCGCGGTGGGCGGGCGCTGTTCAGAACCCTGCGTGCCTGGCTCGCGGGGTTTTCATGCGCTCGTTTCACCCTGATACCTGAAAGGGACGCGCCATGTCGATCATCAGCAGCACTTCGCACTCCGCCAGCAGCACTGCCACCTTGAGCCAACGCCTGACCGCCGCCATCGGTGCGTCAATCCTTGGTGCGTGCCTGGTGTATTTCGCCGGTTTCTCCCATATCGAAGCCGTGCACAACGCGGCCCACGATACCCGCCACAGCGCCGCGTTCCCGTGCCACTGAGACCTGCCGACATGATCAAGCGTATTGCCCAAACCGCAGGGTTCACCGGCTTATTGGCCGCCCTGCTGCTGACCCTGCTGCAAAGCTTGTGGGTCGCGCCGTTGATTTTGCAGGCGGAGACCTTTGAAAAGGCTCCAGCTGTTGCCGAAGTCCCCCATGAACATGCTGCTGGCACCGCTGCCCACACCCACGACGCCGAAGCCTGGGAGCCGGAAGATGGCTGGCAGCGCGTGCTGTCGACCACCGGTGGCAACCTGGTCGTTGCGGTCGGGTTTGCGCTGATGCTGGCCGGCCTGTACACCCTGCGCGCACCAACCCGTACAGC
Organism: Pseudomonas sp. W2Jun17; assembly: GCF_023127795.1. Classification (NCBI taxonomy): domain Bacteria; kingdom Pseudomonadati; phylum Pseudomonadota; class Gammaproteobacteria; order Pseudomonadales; family Pseudomonadaceae; genus Pseudomonas; species Pseudomonas sp. W2Jun17. Next base: position 174,988 of record NZ_SPKO01000036.1, read on the forward strand.
TCAAGGGCTACTGTGGGGCCTGGCCGGTTACGCGACATTCGTACTTGCGCCGACCTTGGGCCTGCCGCCTGAACTGCCGGGCACCGCCGCCGCTGATCTGGCGCAACGGCAGATCTGGTGGATCGGCACTGCCGCGTCTACCGCTGCTGGCATTGCTTTGCTGGTGTTCGGTCGCGGCTGGTTGCTCAAAGTGCTGGGCGTGGCGATCGTCGCCGTACCCCACGTGATTGGCGCTCCGCAGCCGGAAGTCCACTCCATGCTGGCCCCGGAGGCCCTCGAAGCCCAGTTCAAGATCGCGTCGCAGTTGACCAATGTGGCGTTCTGGCTGGCCCTTGGTCTGATCAGTGCCTGGCTCTTTCGCCGTAACCGCGACGAACACTACTCGGCATGACCCTCGTCGTCGGCCTGGGTTGCCAGCGGGGTTGTGATGTCCGAACCCTGCTGGAACTCCTTGATAGCGCCCTCGCCGAAGGCGGCATTGAACGCCAACGCATTACCGCGCTGGCGAGCATTGATCGCAAACAGGCTGAGCCGGGGTTGGTGGCCCTGGCCCAATTATTGAGCCTGCCCTTGCAGTGTTTCAGCGCCGAACAACTGGCCGGCTTTGAACATCGGCTGAGCCACAAATCAGACGTAGCATTTAGCCATACCGGCTGTTACGGCATCGCCGAAAGTGCCGCATTGGCCTTGGCCGAGCAACTCGCCCACGGCCCTGCCCACCTGCTCATCACCCGCAAGAAAACCATCCAGGCCACCCTTGCATTAGCCTGCGCCGGTTAAAATCCCGATAATTGCCGCTCTCGATCATGAGCAATCTTCATGCTCGCCCGTTTTTTCAACAGGAATTCCCCATGACCGTCTACTTCATCGGCGCAGGCCCCGGCGACCCGGAACTGATTACCGTCAAGGGCCAGCGGCTGATCCGCAGCTGCCCGGTGATCATCTACGCTGGCTCGCTGGTGCCTGCGGCAGTACTGGAAGGTCATCAGGCACGCCAGGTGGTCAACAGTGCCGAGCTGCACCTGGAACAGATCATCGACGTGATCAAAGCCGCCCATGCGCAAGGCCAGGATGTGGCGCGCGTGCACTCCGGCGACCCGAGCCTGTATGGGGCGATTGGTGAGCAAATCCGTCACTTGCGCGAGCTGGGCATTCCCTTTCAGATCATTCCCGGGGTCACGGCGGTGGCTGCCTGCGCGGCGTTGCTGGAAACCGAACTGACCCTGCCGGACATTGCCCAGAGTGTGATCCTGACCCGTTATGCGGATAAAACCAGCATGCCGGCGGGTGAGGACTTCGACAGCCTGGCCCGGCACGGCACGACAATGGCCATTCACTTGGGGGTCAATCATCTGGACAGGATCGTCGCTGAGCTGCTGCCGCACTATGGTGCAGATTGCCCGATCGCCGTGGTGCACCGCGCGACATGGCCGGACCAGGATTGGGTGGTGGGTTCGTTGAGTGATATTGCCCAGAAGGTCGCGACTAAAGGCTTTCGGCGTACGGCGCTGATTGTGGTCGGGCGGGTGTTGGCAAATGATAGCTTTGGCGAATCCTCGCTGTACCGCGCAGGTCACGCCCACCTCTATCGTCCTTGAAGATATGGACTGAACCACAGCCAATCCAAACTATCAGACAATCATCATAGCTGGCTGAATTTAGAGCATAAAAAAACGGCGCTCACGGGGCGCCGTCTTTTAAGCTCGCAGTGAACACCTTACTCAGTAGTAGGCGTTTTCTTTCTGCGTGTGATCAGTCACGTCGCGCACACCCTTGAGCTCAGGAATACGCTCAAGCAAGGTGCGCTCGATGCCCTCGCGCAGAGTCACGTCCGCCTGGCCGCAACCCTGGCAGCCGCCGCCGAACTTCAATACCGCGATACCGTCATCCACTACGTCGATCAGGCTCACCTGACCGCCGTGGCTGGCCAGCCCCGGGTTGATCTCGGTTTGCAGGTAGTAGTTGATCCGCTCATTGACCGGGCTGTCGGCGTTAACGTTGGGCACCTTGGCGTTGGGCGCCTTGATAGTCAACTGGCCGCCCATGCGATCGGTGGCGTAGTCGACTACAGCGTCGTCAAGGAAAGCTTCGCTGAAGGCATCGATGTACGCGGTGAAGCTTTTCAGCCCCAGGGCGGTGTCTTCAGGCTTCTCTTCACCAGGCTTGCAGTAGGCAATGCAGGTCTCGGCGTACTGGGTGCCGGGCTGGGTGATAAAGACGCGGATGCCGATACCCGGGGTGTTCTGCTTGGACAGCAGGTCAGCCAGGTAATCGTGGGCGGCGTCGGTAATGGTTATGGCAGTCATGGAAACTCCTCACAGGCTTGCCGGCAGTTTACGCCAAATTATTACGCAGGTACAAAGTCCGAGCATTTTTGTCGGAAAAGCCCCCTATCCCCCTGACCGATGGCGAACAACCGCCCCATTGCCCGTGAAAACAGATCGATCGCCAACGCCTGCCTTGCACCTAGTTATATAGGCCTCCCGCAAAATCATGCTGAATATAGTGAATCCTCTTCGGCTATTGGTTGTGAGGATTCAATGAATATTGCTATGCAGAGTTTCCATTTCAAGGGTTTGCCTGAACAGCCAGCGCATCTGGACCATTTGATTGATTACGTGACCGCACGCATCCCACTGAAGTCGTCACCCGCTTCTGATTGTTATTATTACCCCCCGCAAGATTCCGCATTGGGTCGCGAGTGCAAGGAAGCCTTTCGGGTGCTGAAAAAACTGCAGGAGGATGAAGACTTTCAACAGTTCCTCTGCAAGAAACCAGAGCCTGACAATTCCGTACTGGGGCGGGACTTTCTCTACGACCTGCTCTCGACAATGCTCAGCAGCACCCGCCCGCCGATGCCCGCTCTTCCCGAAGTTTTCAGCATCGACGACCACGCCGTGGTCCTTCGACATGTCCCCACTTATTGGTCCATCGACGTCGATGTATTGCTCGACATCAACCGCCGCGTGGGCAATGGACTCAAAGCCGATGGCTCGGTAAGGCTTGATCTGGTCTTCAAGTATTACTCCATCGCCCCCCCACAGCCCAAGACCACCGCACAGTGGAAATCGGTGCTCTATGGCCTGCAGGAGCACCGCGTTCTGCAGCGACTAGGACACGACGGCCACGTAAGCGACTTGGAGCATTTGTTGGATGCACCGGCCGACGAAACTATCAAGGAGGTGACCCGCCAAATCGAAAAGGAAACCGGCCGATCTCTGTTCCGTACAGTATTGCCTGAGCACTATTCCCCATCGCAGCAGGAACTGCTCGCAACGACACCAACGGTCTTGCTTGAGCAGATTCTCAACAGCCCGCAGAACCTGGCACTGGCCGAACGGATAGCCACGGCGTTGGGCTGGTATGGCAGCCAAAAGCACGAAAGTTGCCCACAGCCGGTTCTAGTGAAATTACTCTGGCGCGCGCTATGGCTGACGATCATCCCCGCACCTCAAGCGTCCATTGATAATGAATTGAAGTTGTTCATCTCAGCGGGAACTTATTATTCGTCGATCCGCAATTCTTTGGCCCGGCGCTTTGAAAACGCCCTGTCGATCAGCCCTGAGTCGACACCCTTGGTGATGTGCGTGGCCAAGGCCAATATCGCCAGCGAGGTATGGGTCGCCGATATTCCCCAGGACCTGCCCTACGGTGTCACCACTGCCTGGGTCAACTTCAGAAGCGGTTTCCTTCTGGCCGAAGCGCTGGCACCAGGCTCATCGCGCCACATGACCTTCGAACAATTGCTCAACCTGCCAGCGGCACACTATAGCGCCCATGCCAACAGCCCCGAGCAACAAGCACTGGTAGCGGCCGCCAAGCTCGCGCCGAGCGTTTACTGGGCGCAAGCCAACGGGTTGATTGCCACTCGGCAGTCAGGCCACTCCCGTGAGGAACTTGCCCAAGCCGTAGCCGCCCTCGAGCAACATGAGCATGAGGTGTTCAACGCAGTCCGCGATCTTGCGCTCAAGCTGCCCAGTCGTTGGCGCTCGGCGTCGGATGCCGAGTACGACAAAGCTTTCCGTGAGGCCCTTGAGACGCCCAGGAACGCCTACAAGGTCTTGATCCAATCCCTGCTTGCCCACCTGGGTTCTGACACCCTTAATGTGGATCAAGACGAAATCACGGTGTACTCATTGCGAAAAGCCCTGGACAAGGTTCCGGTCGAATATGAAGACAAACGCAAGACCGATGCCGTTCGTTACCGGGCAGGTTTCATCCTTCGAATCGTAAAACCACGCCAGCCCTTCCAGGCCAACTACATCGAGGTGTTCCCCCTCGCCGGATTGATTCGTCGACGTCCTGACATCAAGACCCTGCCGCTGGACGGCAAGGTCGTAGAACTACGCGATGCGATGAGTTGGTGTAAATACAGGTTGGCCACCGAAGTCCCCTTTGATCCGAATGCCTACAAGGAGAGCAATACCCCTGTTGCAGGCCGCAAGGCCGAGTTGATCGTTGAGCAAGTCGGCGAAACATTGCCGGCCATCGATGCCCTGGGACGTCGAATCGAATCGTTCGCCCCTAATACCCTGTATGCCCCGCGCAGTGAACAATTGGCGAGTATGATCGCCCGAGAGCTGTTTTTCCGCGACGAAGAAGCGCTCCTGGAACAGACCCGCAAAAGCACACGGGAAATGGACATCGGCCGCGATGTACTGGAAGACATGACGTTCTGGGGCAAGGTATTTGTTCCCTTCTGGGCCGGCATTGACGACCTCGCATCCGGGGATCCCCAGCGCATCAAACCGGGGATCGCGAGCCTGACCATCGACTTCGTGTCTTTTGCCTTGCCGGTCGGAAGGTATGTTGCCGGCTCCAGCCGTCTGATCATCCAGGCCGGGAAAACCGGGTTGCGCCTGGCCTTGCCAAAACTCGCAAAACTGACAGGCACGCTGGTGATTTCAGTTCTGCAGGAACTCAACCCCCTGGCGGCGGTACCCAGCCTGCTCAGGCTGGCGCGCTTTGGACTGGTCAAGCTTGGCCGTATTGCCATGCGCCAGACGAAACGCGGGGTCGCCCTCCTACGCGATGGAACCCTCGCTGCCCGCCACATGAAGTCAGTTGACCCCACGACCTGGAAGCCACTTCAGGCCGGCGATCGACTCTTTACCGTCGACGGTTTCCCTGACATTCCGATGCGTAACGTCGGTAGCCTCGACGCGCCAGATTTTCGCCTCATCGATGCCGCGTCCAATAAAGCCTTCGGCCCGCGTTATCGCGAACCGATCACGGTGATCAGCAACAGCAGCCCGTTGATCCGTCAATACGCCGTCGACCCTCAGTTGATCAGCGGTCTCAAACCCGACGCACGCGGTATCTTCTCCCGCGCGGACTACAACCAGAAGTTCATCTGCAATGTCGATGACAAGGGCAAGATCGCGGTGTATCAGGTACGTGACAATTCCTATGGATTTATCCAGGAAACCGCCGCGGGCGCCGACAACAGCTTCTCGGTGGTCATGGTCAACCCGAAGAACAATCGCGACCTGTCGATCACGCTATCCTCCGTAGAACCGGGGCATTGGTACTCAAGCCAGATCAAAGTCACGGGTGGCGCGCCGGATGTCACGAACGTCGTGACCCCCTCGATCCTGCAGAAATGGACCGAATCCAGTGAACACGCCTTGAAAAAAACCCTGGACACCTTCATCAAGACCTACAATCTGGACCCCACCGCATTCCGCCAATTTGTCAAAAGCCGCGACACGTTGACACCCCGAGGGCAACAGATGCTCGACCGTGCGGGAACCGCCCGTACCGCCATTACCCACGACCATCTGGAGCATTGGCGCAACAGCTCGCAACGAGAACGCAACAGCCTTACCCTTGAAGGCTTCGCCGCTGACCATAACCTGGACCCACGGGATTTGGCACAGTACGTCAACCTCGATGGCAGCTATCGCGCCGCCGGCAAAGTGCTCGCCAAGCATGCCAACGGTGGAGAATTCACCGTACTGACACCTGAACACCTGGACGAATGGCACAAGCACTACATTACCCCTGGTTCAAGGCATTCCGTGCTCACGTTTGTCGATGAGAAAAACCTCAATCCGGTGATCTGGAGCGCCTACGTCAATGACAATGGCAGCATGACCCGCGCCGGCAGGGAAATGTTGATCTTCGGGCAGAGGAGCCCGCTGGATCAACCGATCGCCAGGAAACGCCCCGCTCCGCCACCTACGGCAGGCGGCTCGAAACATCCGCGCCTGGATGAAGAGGCCGTCCCTGCCCGCCGGCGCTCCACTTCAATCACGGCGTCCTTTGACCATAAAATCAACAACAACGCACCGATCCTGCAGGACCCAAACGATGTCAGGCGCAGCTTGACCCTGGAACTGGAAGGCCCACTGCAAAACATCAAAATTACCGATGCCAACGGCTTTTTCGATGAGTTCATCGGCATGCAACATGTGGAAGTCAAGGAGGCTGCCACCAAGAGCATTCGCGAATGGATCTCCAAGGAGGGCAACCATCATCGCAAGCTCGATCGATTGCTGGAGGTCAAGAAACTCAACGAGGGCACGGAACGCGGACTCTCGGTCGTGGCCCGCACCGACATCAAGCGGTTCGATGTGCTGGGGCCGTACACCGGCAAGCTGCACTTGGACCAAGCTTCGGTGAATACCGAAATACTTGAAAAGGGTGAAGCGGCGGTCGGCACATATCTATTTCAGACCAACACCAGCGGTGCCAGCATTAGCGGCCACGGCAACAGTAATACGCTGAGCCTGATCAATGCGGTCAAGGTACCGGGCATTACCGATGTCGGTATCGAGAACGTCGGCTCCCTGTGCGTAGGTAAATACATGGTATTTATTGTCGCGTGGCGGGATATTCCGGCCGGGACCGAGTTATTGATGGACTATGGCAAAAGCTATTGGAAGTACTTGAAGCCCTGAGACCGGCCACTTGTAAAGCGCTTCGCCGACCAGATCCCTGGTCACCGAGGCGCTGTCGAAAGGGGTGCCGGAGCATCAACGCCAAACCAGCGTGTGAGCGTGCGGTAGGCAGGCCTCTCCAGCCATTGGTAACTCACAAATGCGCCCAGTCCGATGATGACGATACATCCAGGCAATATGGCGTAAGGGTCGATCCCCGTGCGGTCGGCGATCCAACGCCCGGCGCTGAGCACCAACACGTGGAGTAGATAGACCGAGTAGGAGCAATCCCCGAGCACCTTCAACAAGCGCGCGCCCTGGAAGTAAGGTTCCAGTGCCACGCAACTGAAGACCACTATCGCGCTGGGCACTCCCCACTCCAGGGCTCGGGGTATGTCCGCGCCATGATCAATAGCCACCAGGGCCGCTGCGATACCCAACAATGCCAGCCACGGCTTGGCCCGGCATAGGCCGCGCCGATACAGCATGCCGATCACCACGCCCATCAGGAACTCGAAAATAATGTCCTCATGGTAGAAGCCACTGGCCAGGTCAACGGCGGGAGTGATGATGTAGCACACCAGATACAGCAGCGCTGCTACCACCCACAAGCGATAGGCCGCGGGCACCAGCAAGGCAAAGGCAAACAGGCAATAAAACAGCATCTCGAAATTCAGTGTCCACCCGACATCGAGCAGTGGGTAGACGCCGAAGCCTCCCGGGTTTTGGGCCGGTATAAAGAGCATCGACATGAGTACATGACCGGGTTCGAGCCGAGCCTCTGGAAAGATCGCAGGCACAACGGCAACCACGAGAATCATGAGCAGGGTATAGAACCAATACGCCGGAACAATCCTCGCCACGCGCATCAGCATGAAACGCCCGGGGTTCAGCGCTTTGTCGGCAGTCGCCAGGTAAATCACCAAGCCACTGATGACAAAGAACACATCCACCCCAATGGCGCCTTTGTCGACAAACAGAAATTCCAGCGCGTTGCTGGCTTCAAAGTTGAAAAACCCTTGCATGAAATGGTGGCCCACCACACTCCATGCCGCCAAGGCGCGTAGAAACTGCACTGAAATCAACATCGGTGTCCCCTGTCCAGTCCGTAGGTAGGTATCCGACTGCTTCAGCGCTCACTTGGAGAAATGACCGGACCAATACAGTAGTTATAGATTCTCGTAGCGGTTCATGTCCAATACACCCTCTTCCACTGGCGTGGTTTCACGAATGTACCGCGACAAATCGTGGAAGTATTGCCAGAACTGCGGATGACTGCGGCGTACCCCCCAGCGATCGACTATTTTCTCAAACCGCTTGGCATCCTTGGCCTGCTCCATTTGCGTGACGAATTGCGGCACCTCTTGAGCTGGAATGTTGAACATGAAGTTCGGGTAACTGCTCATCACCCCCGGATAGATGGTCAGTGTGTCGAGGCCCGGCTGGTAGCGATAAGCCTCACCCAACAGGAAAGCCACGTTACTGTGGGCACGGTTACGCAGCATGCTGTAGACCACGCGCTGGCCACTCTGGGTTTCGATGCGCAGCATGGTGGCTTCGGGCAACTGGTCGATCACCTTGAGCCCCGCCGCCGGGCGCGACGTCAGGCGGCTAAGCGCCTGTTCGGCGTCCTGCAAGGCCGGGTCGATACCGGTGCGCGAGCAATAGGCCCCGGTGCAGCGGTTGATCGGGTCCGGGCTGACGTTCAAACCGCCGTAACGCGTCAGCAGTTGGTTGGCAAAATCGCGCTTGGGATCTTTCTCGTCCAGATGCAGCCCCGTGGGCTTGTCGTCATCAATGGCTTCATAGTCCAGCCACAGCTTGAGCTTGCCACTGTTCTGGTACCAGTCGTCAAGGAAGTCCTCGCGGGTGTCGGCCGGCATCAGACGCAGGAAGTTCTGTTCGGCGCCGTTGCGGATCAGGTCGAAGTACAAGCGCGTCTGGGCCTGGTGCGACACATTGCCGAACACGTCGAAGTTGACTGCCAACTGGTAATAAGTGCGCTCCAGCAGTGGGTAATCGAACAGCCACATCGTCTGCGGCACCTCACCGATCAGGCCCTTGGTCACCGAGGCGCTGTCGAAATGGCGAAAGATGGTCAGCAAGGCATTGTCATTACCCGCCCACAAGCTCGACCAACTCGGCGGCGGCACATCTGCGTAGCTATCGCGGCGCAACGCCTCATACTGATTACGCTTGTCGCGATAGGCCAGCCACAGGCCCAGCACACTGCCCACATCATCGTTTTGCCCAGGCATGGCCAACAATGGCGTGGCCTGGCCGCGGTAACGGGCATCGGTGATGTACAGGTCATGGTCCGGCTCCTGGAACAGTGTCCAGAAGTTGTCACGGATCACGTCCGTGGCGATCTGCCCACGGCATACAGGACCGCGGATGAAGGTGCGCACGAAGTATTCGGCGTTATCCAACATGAACTGATAACGCGCCTTGGCCGGTATGGCTTCGAAGGTTTCGAACGGGTTGGCACGGCGCCCCGGTCCGTAGCCCGGCAAGGCGCTCACCTGCCAGTCACCGGAATAGAACAGGTCTTTGATCCGTGCCATTTTCGCCGCGCTGAACGGGTAAGTGATGTGGGTTTTATGCACGATCACGCCCTGTACCGGCCACAGGCGGTAATAGACCTGAGTGCCTGGGTCATCGTTAGGACGACGGGTCGCGATCAAGTCGATCGGCTGCCCGCTCGGCGTACGCGAACGCACCCACTGGAAGTAATGCCCCGGCTCGCCGTTTTCGAAGTAAATGTGGGCGAGGAACAAATGCTCGTACAACCAGCGCGCCACCAGGCTTTGCCGGGCGCCCGGCTGGTTGAACAGGGTTTCCCATTGCTGCACCTGCAAGGCTTCCCTGGTGCTGGGAGCCAGACTCTGCTCATCAATCGGCGCACCGGAGGCCAGCCAGCGTTGCAGGGTCTGGTATTGCTGGTCGGTCAGGCCGGTGACGGCCAGCGGCATGCCCTCCTTGGGATGGGCGCCGGCATAGGCGTTGAACTCGCCGGGCGTCGCGCACATGTTTTGGCGGTTCAGGCCCAATACAATCTCGTCGGGCAGTTTGGCATTGGGTGGCAATGGCGCGTTATGCCCCAGCTCCAGCATACGTGCCATCAACGCAGCCTGGCTGCCCTGGGCATCCAGTACCGAATAGAAGCCCTTCTGCTGCCAGGCTTGTTTGCCGAACGCGTCATAGAACAGCCGTGTAGTCGGTGTGGCCTGGCTACGCTCGCCGTCGTACACCGGCACCTTGCTCGCGCCACGGGCCGCGCCCTCTGCGCTGCCAAGGTTGAGTTGGCAAGCAGAGTCGTAGCAGGCATGGCAGGCCACGCACTTCTCGGTGAAGATCGGTTGGATATCGCGGGTATAGGAAATCGCCGAAGCGCGGCCGTCAGCCTGCGCGGTACTGGCTATCAAGGCCAGGACGGCGCTGACGATCAAACGAAGTGACATGTATCGGGTCCCGATTCAAGGCGTGCGGTCTGTGAAGTGGCGGTGATTCTACCGGGCCATGACTGCCGACAACATGAGCGATATTCATGCAGAACCCTGACATGCTCTAAATCGGCACAGGTTTGCTATGATTCACGCCCTCCGTAATGCCTGACCAGAGTAGTCCCATGCCCGATCGTAGCGCTCGCCTGCAAGCCCTTCACAAAGCCCTCAAGGACCGTATCCTGATCCTCGACGGTGGCATGGGCACGATGATCCAGAGCTATAAGCTTGAGGAGCAGGACTACCGAGGCAAACGCTTCGCCGACTGGCCAAGCGACGTGAAGGGCAACAACGACCTGCTGGTCCTCACTCGTCCCGACGTGATCGGCGGAATCGAGAAGGCTTACCTGGACGCCGGCGCCGACATCCTTGAAACCAACACCTTCAACGCCACGCGGATCTCCATGGCCGACTATGGCATGGAAGAGCTGGCCTATGAACTGAACGTGGAAGGCGCCCGCCTGGCGCGCAAGGTGGCCGACGCCAAAACCCATGAGAACCCCGCCAAGCCGCGTTTTGTCGCCGGTGTACTGGGCCCGACCAGCCGTACCTGCTCACTGTCCCCGGACGTGAACAACCCTGGCTACCGTAACGTGACCTTCGATGAGCTGGTGGAAAACTACACCGAGGCCACCAAGGGCCTGATCGAAGGCGGTGCCGACCTGATCCTGATCGAAACCATCTTCGATACCCTCAACGCCAAGGCGGCGATCTTCGCCGTGCAAGGCGTGTTCGAAGAACTTAATATCGAACTGCCGATCATGATCTCCGGCACCATCACCGATGCCTCCGGCCGTACCCTGTCGGGCCAGACCACCGAAGCGTTCTGGAACTCCGTGGCCCACGCCAAGCCGATTTCGGTCGGCCTCAACTGCGCCCTCGGCGCCAGCGAACTGCGCCCGTACCTGGAAGAGCTGTCGAACAAAGCCAACACCCACGTTTCGGCGCACCCCAACGCCGGCCTGCCCAACGAATTCGGCGAATACGACGAACTGCCATCGGAAACCGCCAAGGTCATCGAAGAGTTCGCCCAGAGCGGTTTCCTGAATATCGTCGGCGGCTGCTGCGGCACCACACCGGGCCATATCGAAGCCATTGCCAAGGCCGTGGCCGGTTATGCGCCCCGCCCGATCCCGGACATTCCCAAGGCCTGTCGCCTGTCCGGCCTGGAGCCGTTCACCATCGATCGCAGCTCGTTGTTCGTCAACGTCGGCGAGCGTACCAACATTACCGGCTCGGCCAAGTTCGCTCGGCTGATCCGCGAAGACAACTACACCGAAGCCCTGGAAGTCGCCCTGCAGCAGGTGGAAGCCGGCGCCCAGGTGATCGACATCAACATGGATGAAGGCATGTTGGATTCGAAGAAGGCCATGGTCACCTTCCTCAATCTGATTGCCGGGGAGCCGGACATCTCCCGTGTGCCGATCATGATCGACTCCTCCAAGTGGGAAGTGATCGAGGCCGGCCTCAAATGCATCCAGGGCAAGGGCATCGTCAACTCCATCAGCATGAAGGAAGGCGTCGAGCAGTTCATTCATCACGCCAAACTGTGCAAGCGTTACGGCGCTGCGGTAGTGGTGATGGCCTTCGACGAAGCCGGGCAGGCCGACACCGAAGCGCGTAAAAAAGAGATCTGCAAACGCTCCTACGACATTCTGGTGAATGAAGTCGGCTTCCCGCCGGAAGACATCATCTTCGACCCGAATATCTTCGCCGTCGCCACCGGTATCGAGGAGCACAACAATTACGCCGTCGATTTCATCAACGCCTGTGCCTACATCCGCGACGAACTGCCGTATGCGCTGACCTCCGGCGGCGTATCCAACGTGTCATTCTCGTTCCGCGGCAACAACCCGGTGCGTGAGGCGATCCACTCGGTGTTCCTGCTGTATGCGATCCGCAACGGCCTGACCATGGGTATCGTCAACGCCGGCCAGTTGGAGATCTACGACCAGATCCCGGTCGAGCTGCGTGACGCCGTGGAAGACGTGGTGCTTAACCGCACGCCGGAAGGCACCGACGCCCTGCTGGCGATTGCCGACAAGTACAAAGGCGACGGCAGCGTCAAGGAAGCCGAGACCGAGGAATGGCGTGGCTGGGACGTCAACAAGCGTCTGGAACATGCGCTGGTCAAGGGCATCACCACGCATATCGTCGAAGACACCGAAGAGTCGCGCCTGTCGTTCGCACGTCCGATCGAAGTGATCGAAGGCCCGCTGATGTCCGGCATGAACATCGTCGGCGACCTGTTCGGCGCCGGCAAGATGTTCCTGCCTCAGGTGGTAAAGTCCGCCCGCGTGATGAAGCAGGCCGTGGCCCACTTGATCCCGTTTATCGAGCTGGAAAAAGGCGACAAGCCGGAGGCCAAGGGCAAGATCCTGATGGCCACGGTCAAAGGCGACGTGCATGACATCGGCAAGAACATCGTCGGCGTGGTGCTCGGGTGCAACGGCTATGACATCGTGGATTTGGGTGTAATGGTGCCTGCCGAGAAGATCCTGCAGGTGGCCAAGGAGCAGAAGTGCGACATCATCGGCCTGTCCGGCCTGATCACGCCGTCCCTGGATGAAATGGTGCATGTGGCCCGCGAGATGCAGCGCCAGGACTTCCACCTGCCGTTGATGATCGGTGGCGCGACCACCTCCAAGGCGCACACGGCAGTGAAAATCGAGCCCAAGTACAGCAATGACGCCGTGATCTACGTGACCGACGCCTCGCGCGCCGTGGGTGTGGCCACGCAGTTGCTGTCCAAGGAACTGAAGGCCGGTTTCGTCGAGAAAACCCGCCTGGAATACATCGACGTGCGTGAACGCACCTCCAACCGCAGTGCGCGTACCGAACGCCTGAGCTACCCGGCGGCCATCGCCAAGAAGCCGCAGTTCGACTGGAGCAGCTACACCCCGGTCAAACCGACCTTTACCGGCGCCAAGGTGCTGGACAATATCGACCTCAACGTCCTGGCCGGGTACATCGACTGGACGCCGTTCTTTATCTCCTGGGACCTGGCCGGCAAGTTCCCGCGCATCCTCGAAGACGAGGTGGTCGGTGAAGCCGCCACTGCGCTGTACGCCGATGCCCAGGAAATGCTCAAGAAGCTGATCGACGAGAAACTCATCAGCGCCCGCGCGGTGTTCGGTTTCTGGCCGACCAATCAGGTGCAGGACGATGACCTGGAAGTCTACGGCGACGACGGCCAGCCCATCGCCAAACTGCATCACCTGCGCCAACAAATCATCAAGACCGACGGCAAGCCGAATTTTTCCCTGGCCGACTTCGTCGCGCCCAAGGACAGCGGCGTGACCGACTACATCGGTGGTTTCATCACCACCGCCGGCATCGGTGCCGAGGAAGTGGCCAAGGCTTACCAGGACGCTGGCGACGACTACAACTCGATCATGGTCAAGGCCCTCGCCGACCGCCTGGCCGAAGCCTGCGCCGAATGGCTGCACCAGCAAGTGCGCAAAGAACACTGGGGCTATGCCAAGGATGAACAACTGGACAACGAGGCGCTGATCAAGGAGCAGTACAGCGGCATCCGCCCTGCCCCCGGCTACCCGGCGTGCCCGGATCACACCGAGAAAGCCCAGCTGTTCCAACTGCTGGACCCCGAGGCCCGTGAAATGCACGCCGGGCGCAGCGGGGTGTTCCTCACCGAGCACTATGCGATGTTCCCCGCAGCAGCAGTCAGCGGCTGGTACTTCGCCCACCCGCAGGCGCAGTACTTTGCCGTGGGTAAGGTCGACAAGGACCAGGTCGCCAGCTACACCGCGCGCAAAGGCCAGGACCTCAGCGTGACGGAGCGCTGGCTGGCGCCGAACCTGGGGTATGACAACTGAGGTTAAACCCCGACCACCCGGTTCGGCGCTCTTAAATTGCCGCTTCAGGGACGCCAGGACGGACCGGGCTGGGGTGACGACGGAGCGGGCGTGGCAGGTTCCATGCCCGATAACCGTTGTATCTCCGCCCGGGACAGCTCCATGCGTTTCTGAGTACGGGCGGCGGCCCGTTCGATCTCCAACTGGCCTATGGCTTGCTCATAGCGCGCCATGCTCTGGGCATCGCCCCGATCACTGTGCGCGTCCTCCAAGGCTTCATAACGGCGTGCCAGTTCGTCCTCAAGGGCCTCGAACTGTTCGGCGTAACGCTCATCCAGATAACGCAACCAGTACTCACGTTGAATCAGGCTTTCGACAAACGCATCGGTACTTTCAGTTGCCAGGATTTGTGCGCGTAACTGTGCCTGTAGCTCGGCATTGATCGGGTTTGCGAACGCCATGTAGGTCGGCTGCCCAGGCAGCTCCAGGCCGTCGGGCCAGCCGCGGGTCAAGCCGATCCGGTAACTCAAGCGCACCTCGGCCCGGTCCATGCCCACCGCGGCGGCTTCTGCGAGTTGATCGGCCCTGCTCAACCGAAACAACTGCCGCGACAGGTTCAGCAGCGCCCGGCCCCTGAGGTCGAGCCGCTGCTGTGGGATATCGCGCAAGGCGCGGTATTCGAACACCCGCACTTCCATCTCACTGAACGTGAGGATGCGGCCATCGATACAGGTGCCATGGGTTTCGGCTTCGATGAACAGGGTACCGCGCAACTCGGCATTTTCTGCGGCCCCCGCGATAACGCCCCATACCCGTTGCGTGAGGCTTGGACGATTGAGGTTGAATTCCGAGGTCAGGCGCAACAGCGAAATGAGGTGGAAAAACCGATCATGATCCTGCGCCTGTGCCAGTTGATTCCACAGCGCTGTTCGTTGTGTCGCCAACTCCGCTGAGGTATCGGCCAACCAGGGGTCAAGTGCCGGCTGCGCGGTATTTTGCAGCGGGTTTTCAATGCTCTCAGCCGGCAGGTAGCCGGCGTCCGGATCACTATCATCGTCGTCAGAACCAGAGCCCGAATCAGCATCGGAGTCGGAGTCCGGGTCCGACTCAGTGTCGGACCCGCCATAATTGCGACGATGGGCGCGGTCGAGTTCTGCTCGCGAAAAGCCCATGACCTCATTGGCCTCATGCGCCTCGGCGTAATTGCGCATTTGTTCAAGGGCTTGCGCGGTCAGGTTATGGTTATCGGACAGGTCCGTACCTGACACCAAGCCGTCGTGCGCGCCTTCGAGTAAAGACTGCGGGAAGGACACCAGCGCATTGCCGCTCAGGTTCAGCCGGGTCAGGTGCTGCGACTCCAACGCACCCTCGGGCCAGCTTGCGATGTCGTTGTAGCTCACGTCCAATGTCTCCAGGCGACTGAAGTCCCGCATATCAAAGGCCTGCAGGTTGTTATGATTCAAGTCCAACCAACGCAAGCGCTCACTGCGCAATCGAGCAGGCAACGACGGCGCTTGCGTGAAGGCGTTGTAGGCCAGTTCCAGACGCTCAAGCTGCTCCATGCGTTGAACGGCTTCGGGCAGTGCTGTCAGCTCATTACCACTGAGTATCAACCGGTTCAATGGGCCAAAGGCGGCTAAAAATCCGTTGCTGCCTTGCGCAGTGAGCTTGACCCCCGTCAGATTGAGGCTGCGCACATGGGTAAACGGCACGGAGAGCGCGGGAAAATCACCAGGTTGGGTCGCCTGCAAGCTCAACGTCTCGACCTCGCCAGCCGGGCGCCCTTCTACCACAGCCCGAACCCAGGATTCGCGGATCGCCTGTGCGGGGGTTACTCGCTTCAGACTGTCGAGACTGTCGCCAAAAGCGCGCGCCTCGCGGGTAAACAACCAACCATTCAACTCACGCGTCAGCACGTCGTGGGTCTGATACCACCGAGCGACCTGCGTATCTATTTGCAGGTCGCTCAGCCCCGTCTCGCGCAGTTGCCTGACCCTGGCCATGGCTTGCTCTTGCGTCGAGAGCGGGCTTAACGCCCTTATCGCATTTTCCGGAACACCCTCAAAGTGTCCACTACCCGATGGCAAGGGCAGCAAATAGTGCGCTACCGAACCTGCGGTGTGCTTCGGGGGAAACACCAGGGGTTCCTGATCCAGCGCAAACCGACTCAACGCTCCCTCAGGCAATCCTTTGGTCGTCTCGACCCGACGCCGCGCTGCATTGAGTACCGTCGTGCCTTCGACGCTCAACGGGTTGCCTGCCAACTCAGTGCGCATCAACACATCTGAATCATCAATCGCAAGCGGTGCAAGGCTCGTCAACTGATTGTCACGTAAGTCCAGGCAAGCCAATTGCGCGAGGTGTTCAGCGCCTTGCGGCCATTCCCGTAGCATCGATTCGCGCAGGTTCAGCGCCGTCAGACGGGTGAGTGCGCTGACGTCGAGGGTGCCCAGCCGGTTGTATTGCAGGCTCAGCACTTGCAGCCTGTTCAACCCATTGAATTGAGCCTGTACTGCCGGGGTCACTGCGATCTGGTTGTCGGACAAGTCCAGGTGTGTCAATTCCGGCAGGATGTCCGCACTGATCGGTACCTCAGTGAGGCGACTGAAGCGCAGTTCAAGGCTTTGCGTTCCGGCGAACGCCTGGATGAAACCACTGAGCTGATCAGGCGGCACATCCTCCAGCCAATTCACCTTTAACGTTTTGACATGCGAAAAGGTACCGGCCGGCAACACCGGCAATTCGCGGATTTTTTCAGCGACCAGGGGATTGGTCGGCGACATCTTTGGATCCGGCAGTTCAAACATCGAAATATCGATATCGGTCGGCAGGCCATAGCGTTGGCATACCGCCCCGCGCCAGCTTTTCTTCAGCAACGCCAGGATGCTTGCATTCTGCCCGTCCCTCCAGCGCACCCGGAGTACGGGGACCAAAGAGGGTTCGTAGAACGGCTTGAAAATGCCGAGGTGTTCTTCACGCAGCGCTTGCACGGCGTTCATCCGCGTTTGTGGTGTGTTCCACAGGCCCATGACCACGTCCGTCATTCGACGGCCGACAGGGACCTCGCCCATCAGCAGGCTCAGTTCTCCGCGCGCAAAGCCTCTGACCATTTCGTCCAGGTTCGCCAGGTGTGGCCCGAACGACCCCGCATAATTCCTGACGTGCTCATAGGCTGGCTTGAAGTCTTCATAGCTGAACGTCGACCAGTCCAGCGATAACCCGCTCCATAACCGCTCGTACCCGCTATAGAGCTCGGCAGGCAACGTGGCAATGGCGGTCTGGGCCAGATCCAGTCGCTCCAGAAGCGGCAGTTTCTGCACATAGGCGGGCCATTGCATTGGCACGTTGGGCGCCACGATCTTCAAGCGTTTCAAGCGTTGCAAGGGGCTTAAATCCAGGCCGTTGAGGACGTGGCCGTCGTAGGCGAAATAACCGAGCTCCAGGTGTTCAAGGCCGGCCAGTGCCGTCAATTGCGACGATAACTGCGCGGTCAACTGATGTGCATCGAAGCTGACTGCCAAATGTTTGAGCCCTGTGAACTGTGCCAACACCTGGGGCACGCGGGTCAACTTCGGGCTGGCATCCGTGGTTTCTACGGTTGGGAAATAGGGCGGCCGCAAGGTCAGTTTTTCGAGAGAGGGAAACTGGCTCAGAAACCCATCGATATTGGTGTCATGCAGGGCCGTACCGAGAACAGATAGTTCACGCACGTATGAAAAGTTCGCCGTCAATGAAGGCAACGGTTCATTGAGGGTCAACGCCAAGGCATCGGCACTCGGCACTTTCCCGGCCAACCAAGAACGGCCCCAGCTACGCTTGAGCGCTTCCCCGGCGAGGAAATTGCTCTGACGATTGGCTACCGACGAGCGATTGACCCAATGATTGAGCGCGTCATGCAGCGCCTGGCGCTCTTCAAACAGCGCTTTCAACCTGCTGACGATTGCTCGGCCATCGTTCCCCGCCCGTACCAGCTCAAGGAAAAACGCATTGATCTGCACCTCATCCAGATCCGGATAGATTATGCGCACCTGATGAGCCAGCAGCGGGCTCACACTCGGCCCCCGCCCACTGGCCTGATAACCTATCAGCGTGTCGTTGATGCGCACCGGCGGCTTGAACCTGGGCACTTTTGGCTCCAGCCACGCCGAGGCCTCCAGACGATGCGCATCGGCTTGCTCGATCAGTTTGCGTTGCAACACGGCGTGTTGGCTGACCTGCGGCACTCCCAGGCTCTGGCGCGCCTCATCGGGCAAGGCATGCATCAGCGAGGCGAAAAAGTTGTCGCCCTCCGGTGCCAGACTGTTGAGTGCTTCGCCCCGCTCATCGAACGCCTGGTAGCTGGGGCCGTGCTTGACCAAGTATTTTTTCTGCGCCGCGGTGGGCGCACCAATGCTGTCGATCAGCGTGCCACGCGTGTGGGTGCTGCGCACTTCCAGGCGCAACGTATCCGGCCAGCCCGGCAGCGTTTGAAGGGCATGCAGCGCCAGCCGTCGGCTGTCGGCCGCGGCAATCGTCTCGCTACGCAGCCCGGCGTAGGCTCGGGCCAACCGTCCTTGTCGCGCATACCAGCGAGCTTCCTCGAGCATGTTCAAGGGTACGCGCGCGGTGGCGGCTAGCCGTTCAAGCTCATCGACACGGGCGTGGTCGAGCACCGTTTGCGCTGCCGCCTTGCTGAGCCCCGGGCAAGTGCGTTGCAGCAGGCTGATACGCTTGTCCAGCGGCTCGGTGCCGCCGTAGATACTGTCGAAAATCGCCGGCCTGCGCTCGCGCGCATAGTCGGCCAGTCGCTGGTTGAACCTCGCCTTGCGCGCGTCGAGGCTGCCTGGGCCGTCGGTGCCGAGCAACTGCACCCGCTCTGAATCGTCCAACGCCAATAGAATCCGCGCAGGCACTTCGCCGCCGAGAATATCGCTGCGCCCCACCTTGATCGGCAGCGCTGCGCGCCCACCTTTAAACGAGCGGTGAGCACCATACTTGACCGACCGGCCGAAGGTACCAGCCCCCTCGAACACTTCCAGTACGCGCCCTCGCGGCCAACCGGGCATTTCAACGATCAACGGCAGCGCATACAGGTACAGGTCATCAATATCACGGGTACCCTCTAGTTGCTCGATCACCCGTGACACATCTGCATCCGCCTTGAACAGGCGCAGCGTATCAATCAGCTCGGGCGGCGCAAGCGTATGGTCCATATGCATCTTGCGCAGCGTGTTGTCGCTGACGCCGCTGACATCGGCGATCTTGAGCAACTCCTGGTCAGTGAATACCTCGGTTTGATGCCCCATGCGCCGCAACAGCGTCAACCGATCCCACTCCAGCGGGCGCTCCAGGGTATGCCGCCAGGCGCCGTGACCGTTGTGCTCAAGCACCGGTTGGTAGGCCTGGGGGTCGGAGGGGTGCTTGATCCGCCACTTCTGAATTGACTCGTCAAAGTATTGCTCGTAAACCTGAGGGCCTTGGCGGATATAGGTCCTGCCCTCTTTCACATACTGCCCTTGGGCGTTGGGGTAGGCGGCGCGGTCCAGGGTCACGGGGTGTTCATAACCACTCAGGCTCGGCTTCCACAAGCGTACCTGGCCATCGGGCCGCTTAACCTCGCTCAGTGCCTCGATCACCGGCTCGGCCTTGGCCGCTCGCCAGCGACTGACGCCCGCCCCCACACCGGCCATCACGGCGATCTGTGCCAGGTTCTCGGCCACGTCAATCAAGTGCGCCTTGGCCGCCTGGCGGTCACCTTCGCCCCATTCAATCGCACCTTCCAGGGTTTCATAGAGCAACTGCCCGGCCATCACCCCCATCATGACCTCGCCCAGCACCGGTACGAACATCGACACCATGTTCAACCCCAGCATGCCGATTTCCAGCAGGTGCGCCAGCTTGGCGTCACGGGCCTTGGCATCCACGTCCGCGGTGGGCACGGCATGGGCCCGTGCATCTGCGATTACCTGCTCGCGGTGTTGCTCGTAGAAGTACTGCCAAGGGTCGATGTTCGCCGCCCAGATCCCTTTACCGCGCCGCGTGCGCGTTGAGGGATCAAGGAAAGGGTCGGGGTTGGGTTCAAGCTTGGCAGGCGCCTCGGGCGGCAACTCCTTGATGCCGGTGATGAAGTGCGGCGTGGTGAAATCCAGCAATTTCTTCCACGGTGAGCGCCAGATGTCGGTGGGTGAGTCGGCGGCTTTCTGGGTGAACTGGCTGAAGTAATAGGGCCGCTTGTCGTAGGGCACGAAGCGACTGAAAAACTGCTGGTACGGCGTCGGCGAGGGATCATTGGCCTTGGCCGGGTCGCGGGCGGTGAACAGGCGCTTGAATTCAGCCTGCATTTGCCGCCAGCGGTAGCGCTTGAGCGGATGCTCAGGGTCCTGGGGCACATAGATGATCAGCTCGTCCGGGTAGCTGTATTTCTTGCAGATCGAGAACACCATGCAGCCGGTCATACGCAGCCGCATCAGGCCCAGGGTCCTGAACCAGACCTGCTTGTCGCCCATCCAGGGATGAATTTCACCCTCGATCACCGACAGCAGCATGCGGTGATCGGCCGGCTCGATATCGCCGGTCAACAGTGCCTGCTCGGCGGCGGCCCTGACGGCGGCCTTCTGATTGGCGATGAACTGGTCACGCAGGGTGACTTGCGCGCTGGCGTCTTCGGGGTAGAAAAATGATTGCAGGTAGGCCTGGTATTTGGCGCCGATATTGAGGTTTCGACACAGCGTCAAAAACTGGCTGACCTTCAGGTTGATCGCCACCGAGTGGTAGGTGCCGGAGGTGCCGGTGGCTTGCATGAACCCGGAGGTCTTGTGGTAAGCGCCCTCCTTGCACTCGTAGGCCTCAAAGTTGTGCAAGGCCGCTTCCAGCAGGGGCAGTTTCAAGAACTCGAAATCCCCCGCCTCGACTTCGGCAATCCCCACCGCCAGCGGGCGGCGCAGGCACAACAGGGTTTTGTCGACATCGAGGTCCAGTCGGTACTGATCCTTCAGGGCTGTGAGCAGCAAGGGCCGGGCGAAGTCGTCGATGCCCTGGAAGGAGGCCATCGTCTTGTCCAGTTGCGTCTGGGTGGTGAGGTTGGCAAGAAAACGGCCGGTCACCTCATTGCGTTGCTCAGGCGTGGCGTTCGCGAGCCACGCTGGCATGACCGTGCTGGCGTCCTTGAGCGCCTGCTTGCGGGCCGGCGTCGCGCTGATCAGCCAATCAGGACTGCTGCGCTCCAGGAAGTCACCGTGCAGGCTTTGGGTGGCGTTGAGCTTTTTCACCGGCTCAGGTACGTCGTTGGTTGGCACGCCCGGCGAAGAAAGCTGGGATGAAGAGTCCATCGTGTCACTCCTTTGAAATGGACTGACAGCACATCACGGCGCCCGCTAGGCCAGGCGGTGCATATATGACGTCGTGCGCGTTCGGGGCGGGGCGCCGGCAGTGGTATTCCTGTACCGCCTGCGGGGTCACCACATTCGATTTCCTGTCGCTTCTCTCAAACAGGTAAAAGGATTTCATCATGCCCACCCCGAGCACCCCCACGACCCTGAGCCAACTGCCCGCCCAGGCCATCCATGCGCATTTCGCTACGCGCCCGGCCTTGTATTCCGTGGTGTTCAATGCCCTGCGCGACCGTATCCTGGAGCGCTATCCATCGCTCAAGCTGGACTTGGCTACCGTCAAGCTGGCCATCCCGCACCCCGATGGGGTGTACACCTACCGGTCGTTGATGGAAGTTGCCATCGCCCATGTGCTCAACCCACAGTTGCTCGACCTACGGCCCAAACACGGAATGGCGTACTACCTGACGCAACAGATTCCCACGATCCTCAAGCCTGATGCCGCGCCGCAGATCGACATGCAGGCAATCGCAAGCATCATTGATGAACTGCCCGAATCGATTCACCTGTATTTCCAGGCTGCGCTGGCCGACTACTGGAGCGAAACCGACAGCCATGGCAGCAGCCGCTGGCAGTGGCTGGGCGAATTTCTCAACGGCCGGATGACGGCAATAGCCGCCAGCCAATCGAGCTTGAACCCGACCCAGCGGGACATGCTCAGGGTCGTCGCTACCTGGCCGGTGCAAGCCGAGCGCCTGCCCCAATCCTCACCCGCCACCTATGTTTATTTGATTGAGAACACATTCACCCATGCCGGCGAACAGGTCAGCCTGCTAACCCCCGACCTGCTGCTGGTGCGCGACAAGCAGGTGCTGCTGTACAGCGTGGCCGGGGATATCCAGGCGTTTGACGGCCTCGATGACTTCGGTGTTGCCTGGGGAGCCAGGATGCAGGCGCGCTTCCAGTTCGACAGCCTTACGTGGCGGCGCAACGAACCGGACGGCAATGTGTTCGAGCAACAGGCCGGCCTGATCCTCAATCAGCAACTGGAAGATCTGGCGACGTTGAAATTTCAGGGCCAGGACGAAAGAACGCTTGAACGACGCCTGGGAAAACTCACCGATCCGGCGCTGCTGTTTACCCAGGTGCCGACAGCCGCTGAGCCGACCTTGCAAAAGGTCAATGAGCAACTGCCGCCATGGCTCGCCCAGGCCAGCGCCACCGACCGTTTTGCCTACCATCGCCACGTACAGGACATGGCGCAGGTGCTGCAACGCAACCAGGGCCGCTCGTTCAACGAGGGCATTGAAAACATCTACGGTTTCAGCCGCGCCGCGCTGCGCAAGCAGATGCAAGCCGATCATGGCGACTGCGACCCTGACGAAGTGGTGCTGGACTTTGCCGTGGCCGCCGGTTATCCAGGCGGCGCCGGTATTATCGAGCATGTGCGCATGTCGCTGACGGAGTTGGCGCTGAAGAACCTGGCCGGCAAACCTAAAGGCACACTGACGCTCTCAGCCAAAGGCTCCCAGGCGCTGCCGACCTGGCTGGACGAAGACTACCTGCTGGGCAGTACCGGGCTGATCCAGCGTGTCGATATCGGCGCCACCTATCCACAAACAATCAAAGACACCTTGTTGTCCGACACGGTTGACGCACGCCGCCGGGAAACCCTGTTTACCCGCGAACTCAAGGTCAAGCTGCCAATGCAGGCACTGGAATACAAGATTCGCGGGCAGCATGGCGTCACCGTCACCGGTTATCGCTACGTCAAAGCGTTGATGGGTGAAATGCCCTCGGACCGAATCGTCGACGAACAGGAGATTGTCCTGCGCCCATTGGCCCTGTGCCGCAAGCCCGGGGCCGCACCGGATGAAGTCAACAACGCGTTCATTATCGAGCCGCGTGATACGAGTGTCGGCCCGCACCTGCTGTACCAGCCGCTGTATGCCGAGGCCCTGCATGAATACCCGACCCGCCAGGCCTTGCTCGACGCACTGGCCGCGCCCGGTGCGTTGCAAGACACGGTGCTGGCGTGGCTGAGCGACACGGCCCGCCCCATCTATGACCATGGCGGCATCAAGGAACCGCACATCATTCGTTTCCTGCCCGGGGATGAATTCAGCATCCCTGAAAAGCCAGCACCTGCGACGCTCGCCGTCGATGAAGGCGCGGGCGAATGGCTGCAATCGCAAGTCAACGGTCAACTGCTCAATCATCTGTTCGGCAGCACGGCACGGGCCTTGGTCGACCTGGCGGACCGCGAGTCGGTGTCCAACCACGAAAGCCGCTGGGCCGTCGTGATGGAAGGCGCGTGGTTGCTGTTCAATACCCTGCTGTTACCGCTGGTACAGGGCCCGGCCATGCTGGCTGGTTGGTTCATGGTGCTGGTCAGCAGCCTGGAGCAGGATCTGGCCGGCCTGGACAGCAACGATCCCACCACCCGTGAGCTGGCCCTGATCGATCTTTTGCTCAACACCGCCATGGTGCTGCTGCACGCCACTGCCCGTTCCGATCGGTCTCGACAGCCGTTGTCGGAGCCCTCCGCGCAGGAGCATGCCCTGCACCTGGAAACGTGGCACCGCTCGGCGGGACTGCCCGCTGCGCAAGAAGCGCCCTTAGTGCGCCATGGCCCAGTATCGCTGCCCGGTGAACCACCGGCGACCGGCCACACGGCCCTGGACTTCGGTCACTCGATTGCCAGCCCTCAAGCCGGCGCGAAGTTGCTCAAGGCGCTGCTCGATGTGCAAGTTCCGTGGCCCACTCCGCTACCCTCCCCTCTAACACACGGTGTTCTCAAAGGGCTGTACTGGATTGACGGCAAGTGGCACGCCAGCATTGGCGGGTTGTTGTTTCAGGCGAACGTGGTGCCGGGTTTCAACGAGGTCTATCTGGTGCATCCGGACCATCCCCAGCATCCCGGCTTCAAGCTGGTCAGCGATGGCCAAGGGCATTGGCGGCTGGACCGGCGTGCCAGGCTGGAGGGTGGCATGCCCAGGGACAGCTTGAGTGGGTGGAAGTCAAAGCGTGACCAGCGTATTCGCACGTTAAAACAAGAATTTGACGCGCTCTTGATAGAGATGAATTCAGAAGTGATCTCTACCGCTGTGTTGGAGTCCATCTTGAATACGACCCGCGCCAATCTGGCCGACCAGGCGACACTTCTGAGAAAGGACTGGCTACTCCTCGGCACCTCAGCCAGCATCCCGCAGCTTCACGCCCAGGTCGCTAGGCGCCACGCGGCCAGGCGAGTCGATACAGCACATGCCAGGGCCCAGTGGGAAACAGCACTCGACAACTACCAACAAAACGGCCGGACATTGATCCCTGTGATGCAGCGAATCGAAGCCAAGGCCGATGAACTGATGCAAGCCGACCGCACAGATTCCACACGCAGGCAAACACGAGATAAGGCCACAAGAATCATCTATAGCTACTGGAGTTCGGTCTTTGCGTGTCTGGCGCAAAAAATGGCCGACACTCTGGTAAGCGACAACGGCGAAAACTCCGACGAGCTCGGTGAGCGCGCCAATCGAGAATTACCGGAAAACATCACCCATGCCTACGATGAGTACATCAACACCAAAAAGCGCCAAATAGCGGCCCTCAATCAAATGATCGAGCCGGCAGAACAGATCGAGACCTTCCTCAAGCAAGCCGACCCTACACTGCGCCCATTACTGTTGGAAGGAGACCCTTCCGATCAAAACATCTCCTCAGTGGCGATCAAACAGCATGCACTGCTAGTGTTCACTGATTTGGTGTTCAATCGAACCCATCGCCCAATGGGGGTGATGGAGTTTCCGTTCATCCGTGTACTCCACGACCCCCAAATCGTCAGCATTGTGCTCGCACATACAGAAATGCGCACCACCTCAGGCTACTCGACGGTGGAGCAAATCAATGTCCTCAAGGGTGCCCTTGAGCGCTATGAGCAACTGGAGAATGCCGTTAAGTCGTTGTACGAAATGAACTCCGGTTTCGTGCGGGAGGCTTATCGCGTGTCGTACCTGGAACACCTGGGTGAGGCACGTTCAAGCCTTGAGGCGCAACTGGCCAACTTGATCCTCGTTGAAGAAAAGATTGCCCCCAGGCCGGCTCTCGACAAAACCAAACGACAAAAATCCACCACCCGGCGGGTGATCAAAACCGCAGACAAGAAGAGTCTGGTGGGCGACATGCGTACGCACCAGCCCAATGAACCGGGCAATTATGTCGACATTGCCGACCCACTCACCGGCGCAATCATCGCCTCTTACCACGAACATCCCAGCGAAGGCGTTTGGAAAATCGTCAAGCCCGAGAGTGTGCCGGCAAAAACGCCCGCGCCTGTGGTTCGCTCATTGAAAAGAATCAAAGCGGATGCACAAACCATCGAAAACGAGCGAACCAGTATCAATGAACGTATTAGCTTCCAACAGCGCAAACTCCAGGAGCCCAGTCAACGCGAGACAGTCAACCCCAGGGATTGGGAGGAGATGCTGAGTCAACATGCGGCAAAATTTTCAGCATTGGCCAAGGAGCTTGAGAGCGCGACTGGCGAAGAAGCCGCTGCCCTGCGCAAGCGCTACGATGACGCGGCAAAAGCTGCCTCTAAACAGGCTCACAAGGTGTGCGCCGAAGGGTATCTGTTACAGCGCCCCAAAGCCTACAAGGTCGATTATTTACACACACATGGTTTTGTTGATATCAACCTGGTGAAGAAAAAAAAACGTATTCCACTGAAGGCCGGTGACTTTCTCACCGAATATGTCATACGTGACAAACGTAAAATCAAACCAGGAATAAAGTGGGAGGAAGCTAACCTGTGGTACGCGCACTTCCATTACACCTCCGTCGACTCTCCCGTCTCACCGCCTAATTACGGCCACCTGAAGACCCCAGCAGAACGCCTGTTTACGCGCAAAGAACTGATGGAGCGGGACAAGGCCAATAACCGCGTCGTGATCTATCTGGATGACGCACGGATCGATGCGCCGCTTGATCAGAAGCTGTTCCTGCACCTGGAGGTGTACGGTCGTTCTTGATCGTTTCCACTCGTGGGAACGATCAAGAAGCAGGGTTCAGAGGGCTGATACAAGCCAGCCGCGTGCTGCCCAATTGTCTATGCTCTGTAAGACAGCCTTGCGCACGAGGGTTTTATGAACGATCCAGCCAACAACAAGCCGCCAACCTTCTGGCAAATGCTCCACAGCGTCCTGGCAGCGGCCTTTGGTGTTCAGAGCGGCAAGAACCGCACCCGTGACTTTACCCACGGCAAGCCCAGCCACTTTGTGATCCTGGGCCTGCTTTTCACGGCGGTATTTGCCTTGACGTTGTTCGGCATCGTCAAGCTTGTGCTGCACTTGGCCGGGGTTTAACGCAGCAGTAATTGCAGGCTGAACGGGTACCGGTAGGATGCCGGCTTGCCTACGGCCGACAGTGCGCGAAAATCCACCGACGGCGTCGACGCCTGCAACTGTCGCGCCTGGTCGGCATCGATCAGTTGGAACAATGCTTGTTGACGGTCGCGCGTGCCGGTCGCGCCGATATCGATACCCTTGGCATGGTCATTGATCAACACCATCGCCCATCCGCCCAAAGTGAAGTGCCCTGCCACCAAGGTACTCAGGCGCCCATCCAAGCGTGCCCTGAGGATTTCTGGCGAGCTATTGAGCGCACTGAACAACACGTCTTTACCCGGCACCCGCCCGCTGTCTTGCAGGGCCTGCATGGCACCCAGTGCCATTTCATCATTGGCCGACCACACCAATGCGGCCTGCGGGTAGCGTTTGAATAACAGTGTGGCCTGCTCAAAGGCACGCTGGCGGTTCCACTCACCGTAGACAAGCTGCCGCAGACGCACTTGGGGGTGCTCGGCCAACGCACGGCGCAAACCTTTTTCACGCAACTGCGCAGCCGGGGTGTTCTTGGCTCCGGAAAACGCCAACAGCTCAAGGGATGCCCCTGGCGCGAGCGGGGCATGGTTGCCTAGCAGGTCGATGAGCATCAGGTAACCGGCCTGCTCATCGTCGGCCACCAGGCTGCCGATCCACTCAGCGTCTTTATGGGCATCCAGCAATTGCACCTGATCGCCGGTCAGTGCGTTATTCACAATCAGTAGCTTGACCCCACTGCCCCGGGCCATGCGCAAGATCGGCGGGGCTACATATTGCTCATTGACCAGCACCAGATAGTCGGGCCGCTGACTGCCTTGCAGCGTCTCACGGGCTTGTGCCAGGGTGTTATCGGCATTCCGCTCGGAATAGCGCACGCGCAAATCCAGGCCGAGGTCCTTGGCGGCGGCCTGCATGAATTGCGCATAACTGACCCAAAAGGTTTCCGTGGACGAGCCTGGGTTAAGAAAAACCACCGACGCCGCCCGGGCCATCGCCCCGTACGTCGATCCTGCTAACCACATACACGTAATCAGAACCTTCAACATGGTTGTTTCGAGCCTGGAATATTGATCGCCATAATAGTGGCAATGCGACAGCAAATCGAGGCTCAGTCAACGCTCTTTTACTGGTGGCTGACCCAGAACACGGCCGTCCCGACCACCAAGATGATCAGGAACAGAATGGCCCAAGCATCCACGGTACTGTCAGGTTTACGGGCTTTGGTGGAATTGCTCATTGCATCGCCTCTTGTCAGTTTTATAGGTGACGGCACTAAGACTCGACCACAGTAAAGACCAGAGTTGCCCCTATGACAAATGTGGGTATGGCGATAACAGTTCTCATTAGTCAGTTTGGTTATTTACATATACCCAAACATCACTTTTGCGCATATACGCAAACTGGTATCGTGCGCCGGCTCCGTTGGGAGTGCGCGGCCGTGCGCGCAGATTTGCCGAGAACAGGACCTATATGTACGTATACGACGAATACGATCAGCGCATCATCGAGGACCGCGTCAAGCAGTTCCGTGATCAGACCCGACGCTACTTAGCAGGTGAACTGAGCGAAGAAGAGTTCCGCCCTCTGCGCCTGCAAAATGGCCTTTATGTTCAGCGCTTTGCGCCGATGCTGCGGGTCGCCGTGCCCTATGGCCAGCTGACTTCGCGCCAGACGCGAATGATGGCCAGGATTGCCCGCGACTTCGACAAAGGCTATGCCCACATCAGTACCCGCCAGAATGTGCAGTTCAACTGGCCGGCCCTGGAAGACGTGCCGGACATCCTGGCTGAACTGGCCACTGTGCAAATGCACGCCATTCAGACCAGCGGTAACTGCCTGCGCAACGTGACCACCGATCAGTTTGCCGGCGTGGCTGCCGACGAGTTGATCGACCCACGGCCGTGGTGCGAGATAGTGCGCCAGTGGACTACCTTCCACCCTGAGTTCGCCTACCTGCCGCGCAAGTTCAAGATCGCCATCAATGGCTCGACCTCGGACCGCGCCGCCATCGAAGTGCACGATATCGGCCTGGAGCCGGTGTACAACGCTGCCGGTGAGCTGGGTTTCCGCGTGCTGGTGGGTGGTGGATTGGGCCGTACCCCGGTGGTCGGCGCGTTCATCAACGAGTTCCTGCCGTGGCAGGACCTGCTGAGTTACCTCGACGCCATCCTGCGGGTCTACAACCGCTACGGCCGTCGCGACAACAAGTACAAAGCCCGGATCAAGATCCTGGTCAAAGCGCTGACCCCTGAGGTGTTTGCCCAGAAAGTCGACGCCGAAATGGAACACCTGCGCGGCGGCCAGACCACCCTGACCGAAGCCGAAGTGCACCGCGTCGCCAAGCATTTTGTCGATCCTGAATATAAAGCCCTGAGCAACCAGAACGCCGAACTGGCCGCCCTTGACCAGCAACACCCAGGTTTCGCCCGCTGGCGCACGCGCAACACCCTGGCGCACAAGAAGCCAGGCTATGTGGCGGTGACCCTGTCGCTCAAGCCCACCGGCGTTGCCCCAGGCGATATCACCGACAAGCAGCTGGACGCCGTTGCCGACCTGGCCGAGCGCTACAGCTTTGGCCAACTGCGTACCTCCCACGAGCAGAACATCATTCTTGCGGACGTCGAGCAAAGCCAGCTGTTCAGCCTGTGGGGCGAGTTGCGCGAAGGCGGTTTTGCCACGCCGAACATTGGCCTGTTGACCGACATCATCTGCTGCCCGGGCGGCGACTTCTGCTCCCTGGCCAACGCCAAGTCGATCCCGATTGCCGAATCCATCCAGCGCCGTTTCGACGACCTGGACTACCTGTTCGACATCGGCGAGCTGGACCTGAACATCTCCGGTTGCATGAACGCCTGTGGTCACCACCACGTCGGCCACATCGGCATCCTGGGCGTGGACAAGAAAGGCGAAGAATTCTACCAAGTGTCCCTGGGTGGCAGCGCCAGCCGCGATGCGAGCCTGGGCAAGATCCTTGGCCCATCCTTCGCCCAGGAAGCCATGCCCGAGGTGATCGGCAAGCTGATCGACGTCTACATCGAACAGCGCACCGAAGATGAACGTTTCATCGACACCTACCAGCGCATCGGCATCGACCTGTTCAAGGAGCGCGTCTATGCAGCGAATCATTAAGAACAACGAAGTCGTCGACGAAACCTGGCACCTGCTGCCCAAGGACGCGAGCTTCGACGGCATCTCCAACTGCGACGACCTGATCGTGCCGCTGGCCCTGTGGCGCGAACACGGCCACGCCCTCAAGGCCCGCGATGGCGGCCTGGGCGTGTGGCTGGACGCCGATGAAGAAGCCGAGGAAATCGGTGACGACGTGGAACACTTCCAGGTCATCGCCCTGAACTTCCCGGCGTTCACCGATGGCCGCAACTACTCGAACGCCCGCCTGCTACGTGACCGTTATGGCTACAAGGGCGAACTGCGGGCGATTGGCGATGTGCTGCGTGACCAGTTGTTCTACCTGCACCGCTGCGGGTTCGATGCCTTCGCCTTGCGCGCCGACAAAGACCCGTACGAAGCGCTGGAAAGCCTCAAGGACTTTTCGGTGACCTATCAGGCTGCGACGGACGAGCCGCTTCCGCTGTTCCGTCGACGCTGAGTATCAAAATGTGGGAGGGGGCTTGCCCCCGATGACGGAGTACCAGTCAACAGATTCGTTGCCTGATCCACCGCTATCGGGAGCAAGCCCCCTCCCACATTTGGTCCTGCTTGGCTCTGCAAATTTAGGTGGGCAGACCAAGGCCAACGTCGCCCCGTGCATTGCGCTGGTACGTGACCAGTGGTTCATCCCCCGGCGCCCCCGCCAATACCGCGTGGCCATGAAGCAATCTTCACACTATAGGGTGAGCATTCGCTGTAATCGAACTGTCCTCTACTGATCAGCAGTTTTTAACCTCACTGACGACTGGAGTTCCTTATGGCGAAAATCAACCTGGCCCAGCAACTGGCGACCACCCTTGAACAGGCGGGTATCAAGCGCATCTGGGGCCTGACCGGTGACAGTCTCAATGGCCTGACCGACGCACTGCGCAGCATGGACAGTATTGAGTGGATGCATGTGCGCCACGAAGAAGTCGCCGCCTTTGCCGCCGGTGCCGAAGCCGCCGCCACGGGGGAGTTGACGGCGTGTGCCGGCAGTTGCGGGCCGGGCAACCTGCATTTGATCAATGGTTTGTTCGACTGCCATCGCAACCATGTGCCGGTGCTGGCGATTGCTGCGCAAATTCCGTCGTCGGAGATCGGCCTCAACTATTTCCAGGAAACCCATCCCCAGGAACTGTTCAAGGAGTGCAGCCATTTCATCGAGCTGGTGAGCAACCCCGAGCAGATGCCCCAGGTACTGCACCGTGCCATGCGCTCGGCAATCCTCAACCGCGGCGTAGCGGTGGTGGTGATTCCGGGGGATGTGTCGTTGCTTGAAGTGGAAGATAAACTCAAGCCCTGGCCAGCTCTGCACGCACCGCGCACCTTACCGGCTGAGCAGGACCTGCAACGCCTCAGCGAGATCCTTCAGGGCAGTGAAAAGGTCACCCTGCTGTGCGGCAGCGGCTGTGCCGGTGCCCACGACCAAGTCGTAGCGCTGGCCGATGCGCTCGGCGCGCCGGTGGTGCACGCGTTGCGCGGCAAGGAACATGTGGAGTGGGATAACCCGTTTGACGTGGGCATGACCGGCCTGATCGGTTTCAGTTCCGGTTACCACGCCATGCTCGACTGCGACACTTTGATCATGCTCGGCACCGACTTCCCCTACCGCCAGTTCTACCCCACCGATGCCAAGATCATTCAGGTTGATCGCGACCCGCAAGCCCTGGGACGACGCGCCACGCTGGATCTGGGCATCGCCGCCGATGTCAGGGAGACCATCGATGCCCTGCTGCCGCGCCTGACCCGCAAGACCGATCGCAGCTTTCTTGAGACCTCGTTGAAGCACTACGAGAAGGCCCGTCAGGGGCTGGATGACTTGGCGCAACCCTCCAAGGCGAATCGACCGATCCACCCCCAGTACGTCGCACGCTTGCTCAGCGAGCTGGCCGACGATGATGCGATCTTCACCGCCGACGTCGGCTCACCCACGGTGTGGGCGGCGCGTTATTTGAAGATGAATGGCAAACGCCGGCTGATCGGCTCGTTCAATCATGGCTCTATGGCCAACGCCATGCCCCAGGCCATCGGCGCCCAGGCGGCATTCCCTGGGCGCCAGGTGATTTCAATGTCGGGCGATGGCGGGTTTACCATGTTGATGGGGGATTTCATTTCACTGGCGCAGTTGAATCTGCCGGTCAAACTCATTGTGTTCAATAACTCGTCCCTGGGGTTTGTGGCCATGGAAATGAAGGCTGCCGGGTACCTGGACACTGGCACCGAGCTGAAAAACCCGGACTTCGCGGCCATGTCCAATGCCATGGGCATCCTGGGGATTCGCGTGGAGCAATCCGAAGACCTCGAGCCGGCTTTGCGCCGCGCATTGGCCCATGATGGCCCGGTGCTGGTAGACGTGGTGACCGCCACTCAGGAACTGGTGATGCCGCCAAGTATCAAGCTGGAACAGGCCAAAGGGTTCAGCTTGTATATGCTCAAAGCGGTGATGAGTGGGCGCGGGGATGAGGTGATTGAACTGGCCCGGACCAACTGGCTGCGTTAAACGAAAAGGTGGGAGGGGCTTGCTCCTCCCACACCTGAGCGCATTGCCCGATCAAGCCTTCTGTTTTTCTACCCATTTGCCGTAGGCATCGATAAATGCTTGCAAGAATGGTTTGGTCTTTTCCGACACCTTGCCCGCCTCATCGAACACACTGCCCGCCCCACCCAGGTAAGCTTCCGGCTGCTGCATGCACCACACATCCAGGAACACCAGTGACTGGCGCAGGTGATGATTGGCGCCGAAACCACCAATGGCACCCGGCGACACACTGATGATCGCACCAGGCTTGCCGCTCCAGGCGCTTTGCCCATATGGACGAGAACCTACGTCGATAGCGTTCTTCAACGCTGCCGGTACGGAGCGGTTGTATTCCGGGGTCACGAACAGCACCGCGTCGGATGAACTCACCTGTTGGCGGAAAGTACTGTAGGCTGCGGGCGGTGTTGCACCGTCGATGTCCTCGTTGTAGAGCGGCAAGTCGCCGATTTCAACAATGTTCAACTTGAGATTGGCAGGCGCCAGCTCGGCCAAGGCCAGGGCGACCTTGCGGTTGATCGACGCTTTTCTCAAGCTGCCCACCAGGACGGCAATCGTGTAGACCTTGCTCATTGAGGTTTCCCGACTTCTGAATAAAGGAGCTTGTAGTTATAAAGGCTTAGCGGCGTGTTCACCAGAGGGTTTCGATGATTACCGGGGCGTTTTCCTTGCAGTAACCTGCGTAGGAAGTGTCTGAAAATATCAGCGAATAGTATTTTTTTCTTATAGGTAAACTACCCCGCTCCCTGACGGTCTACAGAACCGCAAATCGAGCGTTTATCTCCAGAGGTTCTAAACAGATGGCAGCAGTACTAGTCGGACAGTTCCATGCCAGAGACGCGGAAGGCCGCGTATATTCGGTGCATGAGTTCCAGGAATCCAACCCGGCGCAAGGCGACCTGGCTGGCTCGACGCCCACCACCACCTACAAGCTGGCCATTGGCGACCGTGTAGAGAAACTGGAAGGCGATGAATTCAAACTGATCCAGTCGGGGACCATTCTCGTCCGCGAATCGAAAACTACCCTGGCATCATAAGGGTCCCCGTTTGTACACCCGCTCAGTCCTGGCCATCGATGGCGTTGACTGGGCCGGGGCCATCAAGGACTGCGGATCTGCGTCACTTCGATGCCCTGCTCACTTTGTTTGAGCGTCACCACCAGTTGCCCTCTCTCCCCCTCCACCGCGTACATCGAGCGCTTGTAGCCCGACCGGTTGGACGCGGGGTACGCCTCCACTTGCTTGATCAAGGTAACCGCCAACACGGTGCCGACCTGCTCGTTCACTTTTTCCTGGGAACGGATGAACGTTTCAAGTGCAAGGCCTTCGGATGGGTGTTCCGTGGGGTCGTTGAAGAGGTAAGCCGCCACGCATCCCACGGTCACAAGAACCACGAGTTGCTTGGCCGTCACCCCGAAGAACGTCGAGGGTAGAGGCATTTGAGACCAGACCTGTTTTTTGTTGTAAGTACCGGCAAGCCGGCATTGGTCGTTGCTGATCAGACGCACCATTCTAATGAGGTCATGGCCGAGCGCCATAGGCCGGGGCGACCCGCGCAGTCTTTTTTGCGCCTGAGGGCTTGCACCATTGAATACCCATCGCGCTGCACATAGACTCCGGCCATGCGTTTACGTCATATCGAAGTGATTCAGGCCATCTTGCAAACCGGACACCTGGGCACGGCCGCCGAATGGTTGCAACTCTCTGTGGGTGAAGTAGACGCAATCCTGAAGGACGCCGAGTTGCAGCTGGGGTTCATGCTGTTTGCCAGCGTGCGCGGTCGGCTCCAGGCAACACGGGAAACGCTGGAGTTGCAGACGCACATTGCCCAACTGTACGAAGCCTTTGAGCCAGTACAGCGATTGGCCAGCCGTTTGAAACACCATCACGCTCCAACCCTGCGTGCCCTTTGCACCCCGCCCCTGGCCAACCAGCTGTTGCCGCAAAGCATCGCCATGCTGCGCAGACGTTTCCAGGATACGCCGTGCAATCTGTCGAGCCAGCCGACCCGGGAGATCGTCAGGAGCCTGCTGCTGCACGAAGCGGATGTGGGCCTGAGCCTGCATGACCCGGAACATGCGCAAATCCAAAGCACGGTGCTGGCCCAGGGCAAGCTGCAATTGCTCGCGCCCCATGGCTGGCTCAAACCCAGGCAGAAGTACATTGCGCTGCAAGACCTGGCCGGGCAGTCGCTGATCGGACTTGAGGGGCATGACCCGCTCAGCCGCCTGCTGGATGCCAAGCTGCAAGCCCTGCGCCCGCTGCCGGTGGTGCAAACGCGGGTGCAGACGTACCAGATGATGCGCAGCATGGTCGAGGCCGGAGAAGGCTTGGCGATTGTCGACCCCTTTACCGCCTTTGGTGCAAGGGAGGCCGGGCTGGATGTATGCCCGGTGTCGCCCCCCATACTGGTCAGCCTCTATGCACTGACCCTGAAGGACGGTGCGACATCACCAGCCTTGAATGCGCTGCTGGAAATAGTCACCCAGAAAGCCGAAAGCCTGGCTTGCAACGACACCAAACCCTTGTAGAAGCGAGTTCAGACTGCTTCCACCTCGGTCTTGAACAACCGATACCAGAAAATCGCCACCTCGCGTGTTTGTGGATCAATCCCGCGATAACGCAGTTGGTCTATCCCGCCCATCACGTACCCGCAGCGCTCATACAGGCGGCAGGCACCCAGATTATTGTTCTGGGTTTCCAGCATCATGCCCGGTAGGTTTTTCTTGCGCGCCCAGAACTGCGCCACATCCAGCAGCGCCTTGGCCACGCCATGGCGTCGCGCCGGCAACACCACGGCCAACTCATCAACATGCGCAAAACCGTTCCAGTTGGTGCTGACCACAATGTGCCCTACCGCACGGTCATCCAGGTAGGCCATGAAGATCGCACTGTCGGCGGCATCGCGAAAGCTGGCGAACTCTTCCGGGTCGATGCCATAGCATTTGCGATACGGCAGGACGCGCTCAACCGGCCATTGCTCGACGCGCTGGCCCATCTGCGGTATGCCATAGGCGCTGACCTCGAAGCTGAAGTCATTGCCCCATACGTATGCGTCGAAGCCTTCGTCGGCGACGCGCACACTGAGCCCTGGGTACTTCGGGTTCATCACAGCTTGCTGCATAAACATTCTTAACCCTTGATGCAATCGACGGTGTAACGACGGCCACTGCCGTCATCTTCGTGTTGCAGCCCATGAACATCGGCGACAAAACCGGGGAAACTGCTATCGAACGTGCGGGCAAATGCCAGGTAGTCGATGATTGACCGCGTTGATTCAGTAAAGCGCTCGCCGGGCATGATCAATGGAATGCCCGGTGGATAAGGCACCAGCATTACGGCTGCGATGCGTCCTGGCAAGGCATCGATGGATACCGCTTCAACTTCGCCTCTGACCAGTTGGTCGTAGGCATCGGCGGGTTTCATCGCGATCTGCGGCAATACCGTGTACATGCGTTTAAGATGCTTGGCGGTGGCGTTGCTACGGTAACAGCTGTGCAACTGGTCGCAAAGATCGCGCAGGCCCAAGCCCTGATAACGTACCGGCCCCTGGGCGTACACCGAGGGCAAACAACTGGCCAGGCTGACGTTGGCATCGTAACTGCGCTTGAACTCCAGCAACTCGGTGAGCAAGGTGCTCCACTTGCCTTTGGTGATCCCCATGGAAAACAACACGAGGAACGAATAAAGCCCGGTTTTTTCCACCACCAGGCCGCGCTCCCAGAGAAACTTGCTGACCACCGCGGCGGGAATCCCACAATCGCTCAAGGCGCCACCTGCATTGAGGCCAGGCATCACCAGGGTGACTTTGATCGGGTCCAGCAAGACATAATCTTCAGCCACATCGCCAAAGCCGTGCCAATCATCCTGGGGATGCAATAGCCAGTCCGCCGTGGCAACGCGGTCGATACCCGCCACCGACTGTGGCTGCCAGATCGAAAACCACCAATCCTCGGCAGCAATATGCTGGCGCAGATTGGCCAGCGCGCGGCGGAAACTCAGGGCCTCGTCGAACATTTCCTGCAACAGCGAGCGCCCGGCGGGGCCTTCCATCATCGCCGAAGCGACATCCAGCGAAGCGATGATGCTGTATTGCGGTGAAGTCGAGATGTGCATCATGAAGGCTTCGTTGAAACGGTCACGGTCCAGCTGCCGTGCTCCGCCATCCTGCACATGAATCATCGATGCCTGGCTGAATGCGGCCAGCAGTTTGTGGGTGGAGTGGGTGGTAAATACCAGCGGGCTGTCCGGTGTGCGCGAGGTGCCCATGCCATAGCGCCCGGCGAAAAACTCGTGAAATGCCGCATAGGCATACCAGGCTTCATCGAAGTGCAGCACCTCTACGCTATTACCCAATTGCTGCTTGATCAGTTCGGCGTTGTAGCACAGGCCGTCGTAGGTGGAATTGGTCACCACCGCCAGCTTCACCTTGGGTGGCCGGCCATATGCCAACGGGCTGGCGTCGATCTTGGCGCGGATTGACTCGGGGCTGAATTCGCTCAGGGGGATCGGGCCGATGATCCCCAGTTCGTTGCGCTCCGGGCACAGGTACAGCGGGATAGCGCCGGTCATGATGATCGAGTGCAACACCGATTTGTGGCAGTTGCGGTCCACCAACACCAGGTCGTCGCGACCGACCATGGAATGCCAGACGATCTTGTTGGCGGTGGAGGTGCCATTGATGACGAAGAACGTATGGTCGGCGCCAAAGTTGCGCGCGGCGCGGGCCTCGGCTTCGGCCAGGGGCCCGGTATGATCGAGCAGCGAGCCCAGTTCAGGGACAGAAACAGACAAGTCCGAGCGCAGGGTGTTCTCCCCGAAGAACTGGTGAAACGCCTGCCCCACCGGGCTTTTACGATACGCCACGCCACCGCCATGGCCAGGGGTGTGCCAGGAATAATTGGAATCGGCGGTGTGCTGCACCAAGGCCTTGAAGAACGGCGGTAACAGGCCGTCCAGGTAAGTGCGTGCAGAGCGGGCGACCTGGCGCGCCAGGAACGGCACGGTGTCTTCGAACAGATAAAGAATGCCGCGTAGCTGGTTAAGCTCGCTCATCGCATCGGCCGGCGCGTTTTCCAGGGTGACTTGCTCACCCAGGGCAAAGATCGGCAGGTTGGGTGCCCTCACCCGCGCCAGGCGGATCAGCTCGACCATGTTTTGCAGCAGGTGGGTATTTTCCCCGGCCCCTTCTGCTGCGATCAACATGCACGCCAAACCGTGATGGGTGGAAGCCACCAACCGCCCTTCGGCGTAGTCCACCGCAGAAAATATACTGAAGCCCTCTTGTTCCAACTCCCTGGCGATGCCTCGAACCCGGTCACCGGCAACGGTGTCGGCCTTGATGTCACGGTGCACGATAAGAATAGGGAACTTGAGGTCTTTGTACATGAGCGCTCTTACTCCGGAGGGCTTTGCACTCAGGGTAGAAGCTGGAAGCGAATGTGGCGAATGAAGATTTGGCAGCCCATCAAGATCAACTGCACTGCCCCGTGCTTATTGTTGTGTCAATTGAGTCCACAACGCCGGCGCACCCGCCGCCTTGGCAATCGCTTCCAGCCGCGCCACGTGCTCGGCCAGGTCCTGCTCGCTGGCGCGGATGATTGGCGTCGGCTTGCGATCGGCCGGCAGGCGGCGGATTTCCGAAGGGCGATTGCCGGAGCCTTCTGCCGAGCCGCTGCCATCAGAGGCATTACCAGCCAGGGACAGGCTGGTTTGCCCGCCGGTCATGGTCAGGTAAACGTCGGCCAGGATCTCGGAGTCGAGCAAGGCGCCGTGCAGTTCACGGCCGGAGTTATCGACACCATAACGCTTGCACAAGGCATCCAGGCTGTTGCGTTGGCCCGGGTGACGCTCACGGGCCATCATCAAGGTATCGAGGATCGTGCAGTGCTGGGAAATGTCCGCACGGTCCGTCTGCCCCATCAGGGCAAATTCGTTGTTGATGAAGCCGATGTCGAACGCCGCGTTATGGATGATCAACTGGGCGCCGTTGATGAACTCGAAGAACTCATCAGCGACTTCGGCAAAGCGTGGCTTGCCCTTGAGGAATTCGTCGGTGATACCGTGGACGCCGATCGCGCCTTCGTCACTGTCACGGTCCGGTTGCAGGTAAACGTGGAAGTGGCGGCCGGTCAGCCGGCGCCCCATCAGTTCGACGCAACCGATTTCGATGATCCGGTGACCATCGGTCACCGGCATGCCGGTGGTTTCGGTATCGAGTACAACAGATCGGATGGCCATCAGGGTTCAGCTCTCAACGGTGTGGTGTGCAATGTGATGTGGTGAATCAAAGGGCGCGATGTTAACACGTGAGCTGATTCAGCTCTGCTTGTAGCCGCGCACTTCATCCACGCCACGATTGGCCAACTGGTCGGCGCGTTCGTTGCCAGGGTGGCCGATGTGCCCACGCACCCATTTCCAGGTGATGTCGTGACGGTTGCATTGCTCGTCGAGCAACTGCCACAAGTCAGCATTCTTGACCGGCTCCTTGGCCGCCGTCTTCCAACCGCGCTTCTTCCAGTTGACCATCCACTCGTTGATGCCCTTCATCACGTATTGCGAGTCAGTCACCAGCAAGACGTTGCAGCGCCGCTTGAGCTCTTCCAGGCCACGAATAGCGCCCATCAGCTCCATGCGGTTATTGGTGGTATTGGCTTCACCGCCCCACAGTTCCTTCTCCACGCCATTGCACACCAGCAAGGCGCCCCAACCGCCGGGGCCGGGGTTGCCCTTGCAGGCGCCATCGGTGAAGAGTTCTACGCTATCGGTCATCGGTTGTATCCATCAAAACGGGCTGGCGGTAATCGACCGACAGTATCCCGAGGCCGGACAAACCGGCCTGAAATCAAAAAAGGGTTCAGCGTTCGCTTTGCTTGCGGTTGACCTTGGCCATCGGCATCGGCACGAGCTTGCCAATGGGCTGGCGCGCAACCTGACGCACCGGCCGCAACCCGACCACGATCTTGCGCGCTACCAGTAGATAGAAGCCGCCGCCGGATAATTGCCAGGCACCCGCACGGCGTTCCCAGCCCGCCAGGCGGCCCTGCCACTTGGCTGTCGCAAGCGGCGGACGATAGCACCCGAAGCGACGTTTCTCCAGCGCAAAGCCCAGCAGGTTCAGCCAGTCTCCCACCCGCGATGGCGAGATGCAGCGCGCCTGACGCAGGCCATCATGGGCGAATACTCGGCGCAAGCCCCAGCTGCTCCAGGGGTTGATACCGACAATCAGCAAATGGCCACCTGGGCGCACGCTGCTCGCGGCTTCGCGCAGCAACCCATGGGGCGACAGGCAGAAATCCAGGCCATGCTGCAGCACCACCACATCAGCGGCGTGCTCGCTCAAGGGCCAGGCCTGTTCCTCACAGACGATTTCCACCCCCGGCAGCGGCGCGCCCAGGCGAACATTGCGTTGCACCTGGGGCGCCGAAGGCGGCGTCTGGGCCGAGGGGCCGTAATGCACCAGATAGCCGCCAAAGAACCGGCCCAGCTCGTCGTCGAGCATACGCCGCTCTTCGTCCAGCAGAAATTGTCCAATCGGCCCGGACAACCATTCGCGGGCCGCGCTGATCAGGGCCAGCCACTCAGGATCGGCCTGGGCGAACGCTTTATCAGTCATTGCATTCTCCAACTCGCCTAGACGTTCTAAGATGCACCAATGTGTTCAGCTTGGCGAATCGAAGAATGATACAGATCAGTGCCCTACCCGCCTTCACCGACAACTACATCTGGTTGTTACAAGACCCTTCCACCCTGCGCTGCGCCGTGGTCGACCCCGGCGATGCCGCGCCGGTGCTGGCCTGGCTCAAGCAGAACACCGAGTGGACCCTCAGCGACATTCTGGTCACCCACCATCACCATGATCATGTGGGCGGTGTCGAGCAACTGAAAAATATTACCGGCGCCAAGGTCTACGGCCCGGCCAATGAAAAGATTCCGGCGCGGGATGTAGCCCTGCACGACAATGACCGCATCAACGTGCTGGGCTGGGACTTCGACGTGTACGCCGTGCCGGGGCACACGCTGGGGCATATCGCCTTTTACCACCAGGGCGTGTTGTTGTGTGGCGATACGCTGTTCGCTGCCGGTTGCGGCCGCCTGTTCGAGGGCACGCCGGAGCAGATGCATGCCTCCCTGCAGCGCCTGGCTGCCCTGCCTGCCGATACACTTGTGTACTGCGCCCATGAATACACACAAAGCAACCTCAAGTTTGCCCAGGCCGTTGAACCGGACAACATTGATATCGCCGAACGGGTGGAAAATGTTGCCCAACTTCGCGCCCGTGGCGAGATCACGCTGCCTTCGAGCCTGGCGCTGGAAAAACTCACGAATCCCTTTTTGCGCACCGCTGAAACATCCGTTAAACAAAAAGCGGACGAACGGAATGGCCGCGACAACCGCTCTGGGGCCGAGGTGTTTGCTAGCTTGAGGGCTTGGAAAGATAAGTTCTAAGAGGATGCAATCTGATACGTAATTTCTGAATGGTTGACCGGAACCAAAGCGCTTTCTAGAATCGCCCGACATTTTTGCCCGGAACTTACTTCCAGCCAATGTCGTCATCTATTCGTAAATCCATTTCTTCAGACGCATTGACCCGCCTGGCTCAAGCCGTGGCGGTGGCCGTTTCCGCAACTCTGGCGGGCTGCCAATCGACCAATTACGCTGCACAATCCACCGTGCAACCCAAACCCAATCTTGCTGCCAAGATCAAGCAAAAACCTATTTGGCTATCAGAGAAGCCCAGCCCCGAAGTACCCCAGGATGTCTGGGAACGCATGCGTCGGGGCTTTCAATTGCAGGACGGTGTCGGCGTCAACCCACGCATCGAGCAACAGCGTCTGTGGTTCGCCAGCAACCCGTCCTTTCTGGAGAACGCCGGTGAACGCGGCAGCCTCTACATTCATTACATCGTCGAACGCCTTGAAGAACGCAACATGCCTCTGGAGCTGGCCCTGCTGCCAGTGATTGAAAGTGCCTACAACCCGATGGCTTATTCGCGCAGCGATGCGGTCGGCTTGTGGCAGTTCATTCCCTCCACCGGGCGCTACTTCAACCTGCGCCAGACCCGTGCCTACGACGGCCGCCGCGACATTACCGCCTCCACCACCGCCGCCCTGGACTATCTGACACGTCTGCATGACATGTTCAACGGCGACTGGCTGCTGGCATTGGCGGCTTATAACGCCGGCGAAGGTACGGTCAGCCGGGCGATCGAGCGCAACGAAAAGCTCGGCCTGCCTACCGATTACTGGAACCTGCCCCTGCCCCAGGAAACCAAGGACTATGTGCCCAAGTTCCTGGCCCTGTCCCAGGTGGTTCTGGCGCCAGAGGCCTACGGCGTCAACCTGAACCCGATTGCCAACACGCCGTATTTTGAAGTGGTTGAAGTCAAGCAAAGCATGGACCTGTCACGGGTTGCCGCGTTGGCCGAAATCGACGAAGACGAACTGTTCCAGCTCAACCCGGCCCTGAAACAACGCACCACCCTGGACGGCCCCCAGCATTTGCTGGTGCCGACCTCCAAGGCGCAGCTGCTCACCAGCACCCTTTCGACGATGAAGCCGGAAGAATTGCTGAGCATGCGCCCCAAGAAGCCGGTGTTCGACGAAGTCGAGACCAAGTCGGTGGCCGGGCGTACCCGCAGCTACAAGGTGCGCAGTGGCGATAACCTTACCTTGATCGCCAAGGCCAACAAGGTCGACGTGCATGACCTGCAACGCTGGAACAAGCTCAACGGCCAGGCACTCAAGGTCGGCCAGACCCTGGTGATGCAGGACACCCGCAAGGCCGTCGCGAAAAAACCGGTGCAGTACAAGGTCAAGAAAGGCGACTCGTTGTACATGGTCGCCAAGCGCTTCAACGTTGAGATGCAACATCTCAAGCGTTGGAACCCGCGCACCGGCCAGGCGTTAAAGCCAGGGCAGATGCTGGTGGTTTCCGGGCCAAGATAAAGCCCTCAAGAACACCGGAGGCTAATGTGGGAGGGGGCTTGCTCCCGATAGCAGTGGGTCAGTCAGCCTATGTATTGGCTGACATGCCGCTATCGGGAGCAAGCCCCCTCCCACATTGGATCGCCATCGCCCTAACTGGCTTTTTCCAACCGGAACAAGCTGTTACTGTACCGATCATAAAGCCCAAGCCGCCTGGATCGGATCTCTGACTTGAAGCGTCCTCTCCTTCTACTAACAAGTCTGGCCTTGAGCTTTGCTGCGAACGCGACGATTACCGAGAGCCACGGTTACGCGCAGTTCGGCTCACTCAAGTACCCGGCCAAATTCACCCATTACGATTGGGTAAACCCTGCAGCGCCCAAAGGCGGCACGCTGCGGGTTATGGCCTTTGGCACGTTCGACACGCTCAACCCCTATACCTTCAAGGGCACCAGCCCGGTTTCCACCGGCAATTTCCTGCAATACGGCGTCAATGAGCTGAACGAACCCTTGATGGTCGGCACCGGCCAGTACGCGCCGTCGGGCGACGAGCCCACTTCCAGCTATGGCCTGATTGCCCAGTCGGTGGAATACAGCGAGG
Source organism: Pseudomonas sp. W2Jun17 (assembly GCF_023127795.1). Taxonomy (NCBI): domain Bacteria; kingdom Pseudomonadati; phylum Pseudomonadota; class Gammaproteobacteria; order Pseudomonadales; family Pseudomonadaceae; genus Pseudomonas; species Pseudomonas sp. W2Jun17. The sequence continues at coordinate 218,084 of NZ_SPKO01000036.1, forward strand.
ACCGCAGTTGGGTGGTGTTCAACCTGCGCCCCGAAGCGCGCTTTCACGACGGCAAGCCGATCACCGCCGCAGACGTGGCGTTTTCCTATCGCACGCTGTTGACCGAAGGCCATCCGCAATACCGTACGAGCCTGCAGGAAGTGGCCCGGGTCGATATTCTCAACCGCCACCGCATCCGTTTTGTATTCAAGCGTGCGGGCAACCCGTTGCTGATCCTGCGCCTGGGCGAATTGCCGGTGCTGCCCCTGCACTACTGGAAGAACCGCGATTTCAAGGCCACCACCTTCGAGCCGCCGCTGGGCAGCGGGCCATACCGCATCACCAAGGTCGCCCCGGGCCGACAGTTGGTATTCGAGCGGGTCAAGGATTACTGGGGCAAGGACCTGCCGGTCAACCGAGGCTTCTACAACTACGACAAGGTCGAGGTGGAGTTCTATCGCGACAGCGACGTGGCTTTTGAAGCCTTCAAGGCTGGTGAATTCGACATTTATATCGAGCATCAGGCCAAGAACTGGGCCACGGGCTACAACTTCCCGGCGGTCAATCGTGGCGATGTGATCAAGGCGCAGATTGCCCACCAGATCCCCACCCAGAGCCAGGGCCTGTTCATGAATACCCGGCGGCCCGCCTTCAGCCAGGCCAAGGTCCGCGAAGCCCTGGGGTTGATGTTCGACTTCGAGTGGACCAACCGCACCCTGTTCAGCAGCGCCTACAAGCGTTCGGTGAGCTATTACCCCAACAGCGAATTCTCGGCCACCGGCCTGCCCGTGGGCCATGAGTGGCTGATGCTCTCGCCCTATCGCGACCAACTGCCGGCCGCACTGTTTACCCAGCCGTTCAGCCTGCCGCAGACCGACGGTCGCGGTATCCCCCGCGACACGCTGCGTCGCGCCCTGGCACTGCTCGGCGAAGCCGGCTGGAAACTGTCGGGCCAACGCCTGCTCAACAAGGATGGGCAACCGCTACGCCTGGAGATCCTGTTGGTCAACCCGAACCTTGAGCGCATCCTGCAACCTTATGTCGAAAATCTGACCCGCATCGGCATCGACGCCCGGTTGCGCACCGTCGACCGGGCACAGTACAAACAGCGCCTCGATCAATTCGATTTCGACATGATTCTGATGACTCTCAACCAGACCCTAAGCCCGGGTCTGGAGCAGTGGCAGTACTTTCACTCCAGCCAGGCCACGATCAAAGGCAGCAAGAACTACGCCGGCATCGCCAACCCGGTGGTCGACCATCTGTTGGATCAACTGCTGGCGGCGCAGACCCGAGAAGAACAACTGGCGGCCGGCCGCGCCCTGGACCGCGTGCTGCTGTGGCAGCACTACAGCATTCCCAACTGGTACCTCAACTATCATCGCCTGGCGTACCGCAACCGGTTCGCCTTCGTTACCACACCGCCCTATAGCCTGGGCCTGAGTGCGTGGTGGCTGAAAGCTTCGGAGAAAGCCCAATGATGTCTTTGCGTACTACCCTGCTCGCCAGCCTGTTGCTGTGCACCTCGGCCCAAGCCGCCCCGCAACACGCGCTGACCCTCTACAACGAGCCCCCCAAGTACCCCGCCGACTTCAAGCATTTCGACTACGTCAACCCCGACGCCCCCAAAGGCGGCACCTTCCGCGAATCGGCCATGGGCGGCTTCGACAGCCTCAACCCCTACATCAGCAAGGGCGTGCCGGCGGATAACCTGCCGTTGATCTACGACACCCTGGCCATGCAAAGCCTGGACGAGCCCATTACCGAATACGGGCTGGTGGCGGGCAAGATCGAAAAAGCCCCGGACAACAGTTGGGTGCGTTTCTACCTGCGCCCCGAAGCGCGCTTCCACGATGGACATCCGATGCGCGCCGAGGACGTGGTGTTTACCTTCCAGACCCTGATCAAGGACGGTAACCCGCTTTACCGCAACTACTACGCCGATGTCGACGAAGTCGTGGCCGAAGACCCGTTGCGTGTGCTGTTCAAGTTCAAGCGCACCAACAACCGCGAATTGCCGCTGATACTCGGGCAGTTGCCAGTGCTGCCCAAGCACTGGTGGGCGAGCCGCGACTTTTCCAAGGGCAACCTGGAAGCGCCCCTGGGCAGCGGGCCTTACCAGGTGGCGGAGGTCAAGCCCGGACGCATGATTCGCTACGAGCGGGTCAAGGACTACTGGGCCAAGGACCTGCCGGTCAACAAGGGCTTCTACAATTTCGACACCCGCATCACTGATTACTACCGTGACAGCACCGTGTCCCTGGAAGCCTTGAAGGCCGGGCAATTCGATTACTGGCTGGAGTTCAGCGCAAAGAACTGGGCCAACGCCTACAACATTCCAGCGATGACCCAGGGCCGACTGATCAAGGAAGAAATCCCCAACGGCAACCCCACCGGCATGCAGGGCTTTGTGTTCAATATGCGCAAGCCGATGTTTCAGGATGTGCGGGTGCGCAAGGCGATCAGCCTGCTACTGGATTTCGAATGGAGCAACAAGCAGCTGTTCAACGGCGCGTACACCCGAACCCGCAGCTATTTCGAAAACTCGGAAATGGCCGCCACCGGTTTACCTGGCCCGGATGAACTGGCGATCCTTGAGCCTTTGCGCGACAAGATCCCGCCCGAAGTCTTCACTCAGGCCTTCGAACCTTCCAAAACCGATGGCAGCGGCATGATCCGCACCCAGCAGCGCGAGGCTTACCAGCTGTTGCAAGCTGCCGGCTGGAAGATTGTCGATGACAAGATGGTCGACAGCACCGGCAAACCGGTGACTATTGAATTCCTGCTGGCCCAGACCGAATTCGAACGCATCCTGCTGCCGTTCAAGCGCAACCTGGCCGACCTGGGCATCGACCTGGTGATTCGCCGAGTGGATGTCTCGCAGTTCGTCAACCGCCTGCGCTCACGGGATTTCGACATGCTGGTGGGCAGCTTCCCACAGTCCACCTCGCCCGGTAACGAGCAGCGCGAATTCTGGAAGTCGTCCAGCGCCGACAAACCCGGCAGCCGTAACTACATGGGCCTCAAGGATCCGGCCGTTGACCAACTGGTCGAAGAGCTGATCGATGCCGGCTCGCGCCAAAGCCTGATTGCCCACGCCAGGGCGCTCGACCGCGTACTCCAGTTTGGTTACTACGTGGTGCCCAACTGGCACATCAAGACCTTCCGCGTGGCGTACTGGGACCACTTGGGTCATCCCAAGGTCTCGCCACGCTACGACGTGGGCACGGCCACCTGGTGGGCCAAACCCGATGTCAAACCGGCGGTCTCCCTGGACACCACACAAAACGCCGATGCGGCGAGCGGAGGCGATTGAATGCTGGCCTATATTGTTCGCCGCCTGTTGCTGATCATTCCCACGCTGTTCGGGATTTTGCTGATCAATTTCGTCATCATCCAGGCCGCCCCCGGCGGGCCGGTGGAGCAGATGATCGCCAAGCTGGAAGGCTTCGACGGCGCCACCAGCCGTATTGCCGGGGGCGGGGCCGAAGTTGCGGTGGCCGGCTCCAGCTACCGTGGCGCCCAGGGCCTGGACCCGGCGCTGATCAAGGAAATCGAAAAGATGTACGGCTTCGACAAGTCGGCGCCGGAACGCTTGTGGATCATGGTCAAGAACTACGCCCGGCTGGATTTTGGCGACAGTTTTTTTCGTGACGCCAAGGTCATCGACCTGATCAAGGAAAAGATGCCGGTGTCCATCTCTCTCGGGTTATGGAGCACCCTGATCATGTACCTGGTGTCGATTCCGCTGGGGATCGCCAAGGCCACGCGACACGGCAGCCACTTCGATGTGTGGACCAGCTCGGCCATCATCGTGGGTTATGCGATTCCGGCGTTCCTGTTTGCGATCTTGCTGATCGTGGTGTTTGCCGGCGGCAGTTATTTCGACTGGTTCCCCTTGCGCGGGCTGACCTCCAACAACTTCGACGAGTTGAGCGTTGGCGGCAAGATCCTCGATTACTTCTGGCACTTGGCCTTGCCCGTCACCGCACTGGTGATCGGCAACTTCGCGACCATGACCCTGCTGACCAAGAACAGCTTTCTCGACGAGATCAACAAGCAATACGTGGTCACTGCCAAGGCCAAAGGGCTGACCAACCACCGCGTGCTCTACGGCCACGTGTTCCGTAATGCGATGCTGCTGGTGATCGCCGGCTTCCCCTCGGCGTTCATCGGCATCTTCTTTACCGGCTCGCTGCTGGTGGAGGTGATCTTCTCCCTCGACGGCCTGGGCCTGATGAGCTTTGAAGCGGCAATCAACCGCGACTATCCGGTGGTATTCGGCACGCTGTTTATCTTCACCCTGCTGGGGCTGGTCGTGAAACTGATCGGTGACCTCACCTATACCCTGGTCGATCCGCGTATCGACTTCGCCAGCCGGGAGCATTGAGATGAACCTGTCCCCCCTCAATCGCCGCCGGTTCGAGCGGTTCAAGGCCAACAAACGTGGCTGGTGGTCGCTGTGGCTGTTCCTGATCCTGTTCGGGCTGAGCCTGGGCGCCGAGCTGATCGCCAACGACAAACCCCTGGCCGTACATTACGACGGCGACTGGTATTTCCCGGCGCTCAAGCGCTACCCCGAGACCACCTTCGGCGGCGAATTCCCCCTGGAAGCCAACTACAAGAGCCCGTATATCCAGGAGCTGCTCAAGGCCAAGGATGCCTGGACCTTGTGGGCACCGATCCCGTTCAGCTACCAGAGCATCAACTACGACCTGAAGGTCCCCGCCCCTGCCCCCCCTTCAAGCGTCAACCTGCTGGGTACCGATGACCAGGGGCGTGACGTGCTGGCGCGGGTGATCTACGGCTTTCGCGTATCGGTGCTGTTTGCTCTGACCCTGACCGTGCTCAGCTCGATCATCGGCGTGATTGCCGGCGCGTTGCAGGGGTTCTATGGCGGCTGGGTCGACCTGGCCGGGCAGCGCTTTCTGGAGATCTGGTCGGGGCTGCCGGTGCTCTACCTGCTGATCATCCTCGCCAGCTTCGTGCAACCCAACTTCTGGTGGCTGCTGGGGATCATGCTGCTGTTTTCCTGGATGAGCCTGGTGGATGTGGTGCGCGCCGAGTTCCTGCGCGGGCGCAACCTTGAGTACGTGCGCGCAGCACGGGCGCTGGGCATGCAGAACGGCGCGATCATGTTCCGCCATATCCTGCCCAATGCGATGGTCTCGACCATGACCTTTTTGCCATTCATCCTTACCGGCGCCATCGGCACCCTCACCGCCCTGGATTTCCTTGGCTTCGGCCTGCCGGCGGGTTCGCCGTCGCTGGGTGAACTGGTGGCTCAGGGTAAATCCAACCTGCAAGCGCCGTGGCTGGGCATGAGTGCCTTTGCCGTACTGGCGATCATGTTGAGCCTGCTGGTGTTTATCGGCGAGTCCGCTCGCGATGCGTTCGACCCGAGGAAATGAGATGAATCCGGACAATCTGATTGAAATCCGTGACCTCAGTGTCGAGTTTGTCACCGGTGAACATCACCACCGCGTGGTCAACCAGGTGAGTTTCGACATCAAACGGGGTGAGACCCTGGCACTGGTCGGCGAAAGCGGCTCCGGAAAGTCGGTAACGGCCCACTCGATCCTGCGGCTGCTGCCCTACCCGTTGGCGCGACACCCGAGCGGCACTATCGAATACGCCGGGCAAGACCTGCTGACCCTTAAAGAAAAGACCCTGCGGCATATTCGCGGCAACCGCATTGCAATGATCTTCCAGGAGCCGATGACCTCGTTGAACCCGCTGCACTCCATCGAGAAGCAAATCAACGAAGTACTCGGCCTGCACAAGGGCCTGACGGGCAAGGCCGCCACCCGGCGCACCCTGGAATTGCTGGAGCTGGTGGGCATCCCCGAACCGCACAAACGCCTCAAGGCGCTGCCCCACGAATTGTCCGGCGGCCAGCGCCAGCGGGTGATGATCGCCATGGCGTTGGCCAATGAGCCGGAGCTGCTGATCGCCGATGAGCCGACCACGGCCCTGGATGTCACCGTGCAGTTGAAGATCCTGGAGTTGCTCAAGGAGTTGCAGGCGCGGCTGGGCATGGCGCTGTTGCTGATCAGCCACGACCTCAACCTGGTGCGACGCATCGCCCATCGCGTGTGCGTGATGCAGCAAGGTTGCATCGTGGAGCAGGCCGAGTGCGAGACATTGTTCCGGTCGCCCCAGCACCCCTATACCCAGGAATTATTGGCAGCAGAGCCCAGCGGCGGGCCGGCCGGCAATGAGGTCGGCCCACCGTTGCTGGAAGTAGACGACCTGAAAGTCTGGTTCCCGATCAAGAAGGGCTTTTTGCGCAACACCGTGGATTACGTCAAGGCGGTGGACGGCATCAATTTCAGCCTGCCCCAGGGACAAACCCTGGGCATCGTCGGTGAAAGTGGCTCGGGCAAGTCCACCCTGGGCCTGGCGATTTTGCGCCTGATCGGCAGCAAGGGCGGGATACGCTTCGAAGGCCAGCAACTGGACACGCTTACCCAGCAACAGGTGCGCCCGTTGCGCCGGGAAATGCAGGTGGTGTTCCAGGACCCATTCGGCAGCCTGAGCCCGCGCATGTGCGTCAGCGAAATCGTCGGCGAGGGCTTGCGCATCCACAAGATGGGCACGCCTGACGAGCAGGAAGCAGCGATTATCGCAGCGCTCAGGGAAGTGGGCCTGGACCCCGAATCCCGTCATCGCTACCCCCACGAATTCTCCGGTGGCCAACGCCAACGTATCGCCATCGCCCGCGCCCTGGTGCTCAAGCCGCGCCTGATTTTGCTGGACGAGCCCACCTCGGCCCTGGACCGCACGGTACAACGCCAGGTGGTTGAGTTGCTGCGCGGCTTGCAGGCCAAGTACAACTTGACGTACCTGTTTATCAGCCATGACCTGGCGGTGGTGAAGGCGCTCAGCCACCAACTGATGGTGGTCAAGCAAGGCCAGGTGGTGGAGCAAGGCGATGCCAAGGCGATTTTTGCCGACCCACAACATGCCTACACCCGCCAATTGCTCAAGGCCGCCTTTTTGGTACCTGCCTGACATCACATCAAGGCTGACGCCACTGGCGGTGTGTGTAAAGATCAGCCCTCGATCTCTCAAGGGATGGAGCCACCGCCATGTCGCTGAACACCACTGCCCGCCCCGCTCAGGCGCCTTGTTTCTGGCGCGACGAACGCTTGCCGTTTATCGAGGCGCGCACCATTGCCGACGGGCGCAAAGTCACCTATACCCGGCACGCCCATGAGCACTTTTCCATCGGTGCGATCACCACCGGGCGCAGCTATTACCACTACGACACACAGACGTTCGAGATCAGCGCAGGCACCGTGGTGCTGATGAACCCCGGCGACGTGCACGCCTGTAACCCTATCCAGAATGAGCATTGGTCCTACCATATGCTCTACCTGGACACACCCTGGCTGACCGACCTGCAGCACCAGTTGGGTTTCAGCACCGACCAGGGTTACCGTCCGTTCAGCACCCCCTATACCCGAGACGTCTCGCTGTATAACGGCTTATTGGCGTTGTACCGACTGTTGGTGGATGAGCAGGCCGAACTGCTGCACAAACAGAGCGCGCTGGTAGGTTACTTCAGCGAAGTCCAGCAGCGTTTGAACCCGTCGCTTACGCCGATACGGGAGGTCAATCACAAGCTGGAGCATGCAGCGGACTTCATCCGTGAACACTGCACCGAGGCGTTGAAGCTGGAGGACATTTGCCTGGCAGCCGAGCTATCGCCGTCGTACCTGATTCGCGCCTTCAAGCAGTATTACGGGCTGACACCCCATGCCTTCCTGGTCAATCGCCGTATCCAGTTCGCCCGCGCTCGATTGCGCGACGGCGAACTGATTGCCGATGTCGCCCTGGCCGCAGGCTTTGCCGACCAGGCGCACTTCCAGCGCACGTTCAAACAGCACTTTGCCGCCACGCCCGGGCAGTACCGCGAGAACCTCAAGCCATCAGCAAATAACCCACACTGGCCACCAGCAACGCGGCCATTGAGCGGTTGAACAGGCGCACGCCCTGCGGGTTGTTCAGGTAGCGACGCAAGAACGTCCCGGCATACGCCCAGCACGCCACCGACAGGTAGCAAATCACCAGGTAAAGCGCCGCAAACAGCCATACCTGCCTGGCGTCGCCATCGGCCACGAACAACCCCATCCCCGCCACGCAGGCCAGCCAGGCTTTGGGGTTGAGCCATTGCATGATCGCGCCGTACAGCATTGATGGCGCGGTAGCGGCGCCTTCAGCGTCAAGGCGACCGTCATCCATCGCCAGTTTCCAAGCCATATACAACAGGAAAGCCACCCCGCCCCACTGGATCACCTGAGTCAGTATCGGCCAGCGCACCAGCACTTCATGCAGCCCCAGGCCGATCAGCACCAGCAGTAAAGTGAAGCCGACTGCCGCGCCGAACACATGTTTCTGGCTGGCGGCAAAGCCAAAGCGTGCACCGCTGCTCAGGGCAACCACGTTGACCGGGCCAGGGGTAATGGAGGTGGCCAGGGCGAAAGCAGCCATGGAAATGATCAAGCTCATTGCAGTCCCTTCTTGTTAAGTCAAACACAGGTGACTTCACGGTAAAGGCTCAGACACTGCGGATATTGAACAAAATGCCCCTTGGTGAACATTTGTGGTGATTCTGTAAAGGCGTGATTCCAGGCCTAGACTCACTCTTCATGTCAACACTCAAGCACCTGCTGGTACTGCTCCCGCTGATCATCATGTCCAGTCTGCCCACGCCCAGCCCGACCTGTGCATTGCCCCAACGTGACGAAAAAACGGTCATCGACGAAAACGACGTTGGCGCCTCGTGAGACCATGACGGACCAGCCCTGCCGCTAGCCAATCGCCGAGTGGTGGGGCAAGAGCGTCTGGCTATCCGGTCGTCCCCACCGCCGGATCAAACCACCGCCGCCCGCTCGCGCACAAAGCGCGGCAACTGATCACCCGGCAATGCCTTGCTGAAATACCACCCCTGGATAAACAACTCAGGTCCCGTACTCAAGAACGCCAGTTGCTCGGCAGTCTCCACCCCCTCCACTACCACGCCCAGGTTCAACGCCTCACAAAACCGCAACATGCCGGTCAGCACCTGGGCGCCCTTGGGGTCGCGCTGGGCCACCACAAAACTGCGGTCGATCTTAATAAAGTCCACAGGAAACTGGTGCAGGTAACTCAACGCGGAAAACCCGGTGCCAAAATCATCGAGATACACTTTTGCTCCGGTGGCCTGCAGTTTATGGATGGTTTGGCGGGCGGCGGGAATATCGCTGACCAGCGCATCTTCGGTGATTTCCACCGACACCCGGCCATCCGCCTGGGCAAGAATTTCCACCAGGCGATCACCATAGGCAGCGTCCTTCAAGGTGGCACTGGAAATGTTGATGGTCATGGGCAGTTCAAAGCCGATCTTGCGCCACTTCTGATACTGGCGCACGGCCTGGGACGCCACCCACACGTCCACGTCCGGCATCAGCCTGGCTTGTGCCAGCCATTGCAGGAACTCCCAGGGTGAATGCACCGTGCCGTGGCTGTCCCGGGCGCGCATCAATGCCTCGCACCCGGTGCACAAGCCGGTACGGGTAGACACCTGGGGTTGGAATTCAAGGTAGAACTCGTAATCGCTGATCTGCTGGATCCGGCTCAATTCAACGGCCTGCCGCGCCAGGGTCCGGTGGGAGGCCATTACCGGATCGAACTCCAGCAGGCGGCCTTTTTCTTCGAGTCCGCGAAAGGTCATGTCCAGAGACTTGAGGTAAACCGTGCCACCGTCGATGGACTGACGATGAATGGCCCGCACGTAGGGCGCATACACCAGCGTGCCCATGCCCAACAGCAACACTTGCAGGGCCACAGCCGCCACGTCGCCATGGGTGCTGAGGTAGGCATTGAGCAGCACCGGCGCGGTAAACGGCACGCTGGCCACCGCCGGCGAGACCCAGCCCAATTGCACCACCGTCAAAGCCACCATCGCGTTGAACGCCGGCACCAGTAGAAACGGTATGAACAAACGCGGGTTGAGAATGATCGGCAAGCCAAACAACAGCACCTCGCTGACGTTGAATAACGACAACGGCAAGCTGGCGATCGCCAGTAACCGCATGGAGTGGCTGCGGGAAAACACCAGGATCGCCAGCAGCAGGCACAAGGTCGCGCCCGATCCGCCGATAAACGCAAAACTGCCGAGCAGGCCGTTATTGAGCAGGTATTGGACCGGCTGTCCCGCCGCCAGCGCCGCACCGTTGAGCACCACGGCCTGGTCCAGTACATCGAACAACGGCTGCATGGCATAGACGCCGTGAATGCCGAAGAACCACAGCAGCGAATTCATCAGCGTCACAAACAACCCAGTGCTGTAAGGCGATTGCAACGCATCGAGCACCTGAGGCCCCTGCAATTGCGCCACGTAGGGAATCAGCAACAGCAACGTCAGTATCATCACCAGTGACAACGCCGTGATCGCGCCAGGGATCACCATGTTGATGGTGCCCTTGAGGTTATGCCCAACCAGGTCTTCGTTGACCAGACGTGTCCAGCGAAAACGGTGCAGCCAGGCAATGGCCGGCACATTGATCAAGGGCGAAGGGATGGCAATAAACAGCAGGAAGGTGGCCGACGCCCGGGGATACTCGCGCAATACGAACGTGGCAACCACCACGTGGGCCAGGCACAGGAAGGCGACCGGCAGCTGTGGCAGGCGATGCTGGATCGCCAACATGTAACCGATGGAGGCCGCAACCAGCAAGGGAATCACCGAGCTGATCTGGTTGTGCAACCCCGCCAGGAAACTCACTACCTGAGGGGCGAACCCCAACGCCTGGGCGCACTCGGACAGGATCAGGAATCCGGCGGATACCAACAAACACGGCAGTATCCACAACAACCCCTCGCGAATCGCACGCAACGACTCGGTGCTGGCCAAGACCGCCAGGCGCTGGGTAAGGAAAAGTTTGAACAGCGTTTGCGCCATGAGCCGTCCTCTGCCCGTCACCTATTGCCGCTGGAAGCCAGGGCTGGAAACACACGCTAACGCTACACGCCCTGAGTGCAGGAGCAAAAGACTTTTGCCAAGCCGCACCGCGCTTCTTGGGATAAAACGCACGATAGCTGCACTTATTTCCCACCGAATTATCGAACTTTCTGACTTGAAGCAACCCCTAAGGCTATCTGAGTCGGTATCATCCGCGTCTGTCTGCGTGTTAAAGGATGTTACAACTTGCAAACCAGCAGGTACGCAGTCAGGGAATCAGGCCTGGAACGACAACAGGCACAAAGGAGAGAGCTTCACTATGCAAGACAAGCGGTCAAGCAACATGCGTCCCCTATTTGTCACCATTTTGCTGTGGTTGTGCAGTGTGGTGCTGCTGTTTGTAATCAAGAATGTCATTGAGCTGTTCACCGGGCCTGTCGCTGAAACCTGGGTTGACCTGGCACTGGTGCTAGTCGCTTACCTGATGTTCTTCTTGCTGGCGCCGTTGCAGAACTGGATGCGACGCAGAGCCCGCAAACGTGCGCGCCTTCACCCCAGCGCGCACTCAGGCGATTCCAAGTCCCGTCCTTCGCACTAAGGGCACATCCTTGTCAGCACCCAGCGATACTTACCAGCTCGCCTTGGACAGGTTTTTGCGCGATCAGCCACACATCGCCGCTGAGCTGGACAACCTCAACCCGTTGGCCGCCCAGGCCAGGGGGGAAACCCTGGCGCAGTATCGCGCCGAGCGCTTGCACGAAGCGTTCGAAGCCCACGCGGAGCAGCAACACCTGTTCGCCTGGGAACTGACCCTTAAACTGACGGCCGACTCCACCGAAACCTTCGAGGCCCAGCGCCGCGAAGTGCATAAAGAAGTCGCACAGATGGCCGGTATGGACTGGGTGGAGTATTGCCAGCTGCATGGCCTGGCGGTCTGACCTTTACCCTACAAGTACCAGCGTGGCCGGCTACAGGCCATCACTTGGCGCAATTCGGCGACTGTTACGGTTCGACGCTGCGGATCTATCGCCAACGCCGAATGTAATGCCGGCCAGCAGTGCCTGGGTAATTGCGCGGGCCGAGCCAGCCGGTCAGTGAAAGAGCGTGCGCCGATGCGCTGGCCACTAGCCAGCTCATACACAATGCAAGCCATGCCGTATACGTCCGCAGCGCCGCTCAGCGCACCGCCGTCCAGTAACTCCGGGGCCGCGTAGGCGGGTGTCCAGGCATTGAAACGAGTACGGCTGACACTTGGCAAACCCATCGCCTCCTGCGTCTGAGCATGCCCCAGGCCAAAATCGAACAAACATACGCCCTCCTCTCCCACCATGACGTTGGCGGGTTTCACATCGCCATGCAGGACGTTCTTCTGGTGGATGTAGGCCAAAGCATCCAGCAACTGCAGCGCGATGGGTTGCAGTTCCTGCCAGGGCAAACCATAGGGGCACTCCAGCAGCAGCCGGTCGAGGGTCACCCCTTGCAGCAGCTCCATGGTGAAAAACGCAATTTTGCTGTGGGTGTCGACCTCAAAGGAAAACACCCGTACCACACGGTCATGTCGCAGGCTGCGAGCCAACGCAAACTCGCCGTACAACAGCACATGCGCGTCGGGGCACTGGGAAATGGACTCGCCCAGCAGCTTAAGTGCCACCCTGGAGCAAGGCTGGCCCAATTGCTCATGCAACAGATCGCGCGCGCGGTACACCACACCCATGCCGCCGCTGCCCAGGACGTGCTCAAGGTGATAACGCCCTGCCAGCAGACGGGATGGTGCGACCGCCAGGTTCAAGGTTGCACCACAACTGCGGTCAGGTCATCTCGCACCGGCCTGCGCAACGCCCCGGCGAATAATTGTTCCACCGCCTGCCGGGGCGTTCTCCTGCTCAACGCCCGTCCCACCTCGACATGGCTGAGGGTCTGATACAGGCCATCGCTGCACAGCAGGAATACATCCCCAGGGCGAGTACTGAGCTCCAATACCTCAAGGTCCAAACGCGAGCGCGCACCAACGGCGCGGGTCAAGGCCCTGGCATCGGGGTGCGCCTGGGCTTGCGCCACGCTGATATGACGCTCGTCCATGAGGCGCCGCAGCAGCGAGTGATCCTTGGACAACTGGTACAAGTTCTGGCCCCGCCATAGATAGCAGCGACTGTCTCCAGCCCAGACACAGGCCGCCCGCCCGTTCTCCAACAGCAAGGCAACCACGGTACTGCCCATCGTCGCGCCATCATTTGTGTCGGGCTCTGTCCACGCGCGCCGCAATCGCTGGTTAACGCCTTGCAAACTTTCCCGAACGGCATTGATCCGTTGATGGAGGTTGCCATGAGCCGGCACTGAAGCCAGGTGGCTGACCACCCAACGACTGGCGACATCACCGTGCCGATAGCCGCCCATTCCGTCCGCCACAGCCCAGCAACCGCCATGCGGGTTGTCCAGAAACGCATCTTCATTACGCAGTCGCGCCTGCCCTCGCTGGGTGCGCCCGGCACTGCGCCAATGGGCGCCGGCCTGGCTCACAGTTGCTCCGGCAATCGAAAGGTGCGCCATGTGTCCATATCAAACGGCCCTGGCGTGCGCTGGCTGGTCAGCAGGTAATTGGCGCGCAGACCGGCGAGGTCTGCCTTGAAAATCTGCATATTTGCACCACTTGCGGGTTCTTTCTGCAGCAGATCGAAAAACCGGAACAGCGACCAGGCCCCTGCGTTTTTCTCGATCCCCAACGGGCGCTGCTCCGTACCTCTGTCCAGCACAAGGCTGCTGCGTCCATTCTCTGCCTCGGTGGGCCAATGAAACGGCATGGGCGTGATCGGGCCGTGCCGATATTCCAACTGCTGGTCGCCAAACCGCAGTACGGCTCGGCTGACCGATTGGTCCAGGCTGTAGGGCGCCAAGGTAAATCGCACAGATAACTCCCCCGAGTCCTCGCTGAAAAAGCCGCGGCGGATTACCTGGGTTTTCGTCAGTTGGTCCAGCAGCGAGCGCGAAACCGGCAAACTCTGGCCATCCAACCCACGCAACCTGTAGCGGCTGCCATCGGCGCTGATGAAAGGCCGAAGATATCCCTCATAAAAACGTGCCATTACCCCCTGCGGCTTGAAGAACTCCTGAAAATCATGCAGCGCAACATCACTGCTTGCATGGGCATTGAATGGATAACGTCGGCGAAGGGCCTTGGCATAAAGGCTATGTACGTCGCTTTGATACCGTTGATTGACATGCACATACGCCTGCTCCAGCAAATGCCGCCAACTGTCGTCGGCCACGCCCTCGAACCAACCGGCAAGCGGCAGCGGCAGACGCGCAGCAGCATCACGCAAATTGCCCAGTACATCCTGCTGCCCCTCCATACGCTGTCGAGCCCGCAGGAAGGCCGCCTGTTCTGGCGCACTGTCACGGTTCAATGCCGTGAGTTGCAGGTGCAGCTCACCGAGCAAACGCAACGCCTGGGCCAGCTCTGCGCCGGGGTTGTGCTGCTCATCGAGCAACTGATGCAAGGGTTCAAACCGCTGCTGCAATGCCCGCCGTGGCGCATCGTCAAAAACCGACTGCCCATCCGTCAACGTCGCCTTGGCCAGCCCTGCCAGCTCTCCCGAATGCTGGGACACCTTATCCAGCAGCACATGGCCTGGCAGCAAACGAGTGTTTTCCCGCAACTGCTGCAATAGCCGAATCAACGGGGACTGTGCCGAGGTCAGGCTCATGAGCTGGTCGGCATCCTGGCGCAGGCTGTCGGTCTGTTGCAGCCTGACTCGTCCGAGTACGTCGCTCCAGGCATCGGCATACTCACTGAAGTAGCGTTGCTGCAGTTCTGCCATCAACCGCCGCAGATCCTGTGGCCCCAGGTCGGTGCCCTGCCCCAGCACCCAATTATCCTGAGCGATGGCATTGACCAGCCTCGGGCCCTGCGCCTCAAAGTACTGCACATATCTTTTTGTATAGAAACCGGGAACAGGCGGGTCGATCGTGGCAAATACCTTACCCTCGGCCAGGCGCAACGGTTCCAGGTTGCGCGCTTGTTCGCGCAATACTCGATACACGCCATCGGCCAAAGATTCCCCTCTCAGCACTTCGCGGGCCTGGGCCACTCGTTCATCGTTGAGCGGTGTGACAAACGGCCGTTCAAGCAGCCGTGCCAAGTGCTCTCCCAGACGCTTCTGCGTGGGCATATCCCCGGCAAAACGCACCGACCAAAGGCCTGTCACATGCTGTGCCAGCCAGGTGGCGTCACGGCGCTCGCGCAGATTGAGCATCAAATACGCACGCAGGTTATCCAATAACCGTTCGCGGTCCCCCAGGCTTGCGTCTATCTGTTCTTCAAGCTGCGCGGTTATCCAGACCAGCAGTTGCTGTTGCAGCGCCTGCTCATAAGCCTGGTCTACCCAGGCACGACTCACCTCGCCCTGATACAGGCCGAGGCGCTCGACCAAGCGCACATCCTGCGCCGCCGGAAACACCCGGGTCGCCGCCAACCGCGCATCCAACAGCCCCAACAACGCCGGGCTTTCATCGTTTTGAGCCCCTGTGGCCGGCATCGTCTGGGCGACCAATGCCGCCAGTTGGACCAGGCGTAGCTGGTTGACGCTGTAGCTGTACATCCACAGGCCACCGACACCGCCAAGAATCAGCGCGACTGTCATCGCTTGCAGGCCCTGGCGCTGACGGATGCGCTGCTGCTCCTGGGCTTGCAGGCTGGCAAGACCGGCTTCGGCAAAGATCACCTGGCTGAACAGCCCCCTCACAAAACGTGCATGCCTGTCATCGGCACAGGTCAGGAAGAACCCTCGCAAACCATTGATGGGTTGGTAGCGATGAGCAGAAAAGGCCATTTCAGCGAACAGGCTTACACGCTCACCGACGCGTGCCGCCTGTTGGGGAAACTCCAGGATCTGACCACGACGTTCAACGTTGCCCTCCTGGTGCAGTCGCGCAATCAGCTCACCGTTCAAACGCTGCAACAATCCCTCGACGGCCTCGTGCACCTGAGTAATTTCAGGCATGCCGCTGCCGACGTCCAGTGGCTGCCCCAGCAGACTGTCGGCACTTTCCCCATGGGGTGAATCAAAGAACTCAGCGAATCCCGGCAATCGATCGGCCTGGGTCAACACCAGATAGATCGGCACATCCACATGTAGCGTTTGCCGGATCTCCTGCAAGCGCGCGTGCACACGACGGGCATGGTGATCCAGGTCGTACTCGCTGGTGTTGAGCAACGTGTCTACCGACAGCGCCACCACCACGCCGTTGAGCGGGCGCACCCGGCGGCGCCACCTGAGGAGATTCAGCAGGGTGGCCCAGCCTGCGGCATCCACTGCACTGTCAGGTTGGGTCAGATAGCGCCCCGGGGTGTCGACGAGTACGCCTTCGTCGGCGAAATACCACTCGCAATGAGCACTGCTGCTCGTCGGTCGCCTGTCAGCGTGTTCAGGCGATAACTGCAAGCCGGCTGCCGCCAGCAGCTGCGTCTTGCCACTGCCCGGCTCACCAATCAACAGGTACCAGGGCAACTCATGGCGCCAACGCGCGCTGCGCTCTCCATAACGGCTGGAGGTTTTCAGCAGGTGAACCGCATCCTTGAACCGAGTGCGTACGCAGCGGTATTCGTTCTCCACACGTGTCGACGGCTGCTGGCGGGGCTGGCGCTCAGACCGTGGACGCCGGGCGGCACGACCACCGCCGGCAAGGACCATCACCAACCCCCAAAGCAGAAACACGACACTGATGGTGACCAGGCGAGCCGTCGCGCCCTGCCAAACAGGCTGATCATTCACCGCCAGCAGCGGCCCCCAAAACCACACCACTGCCGCACACGAAAGCGCCAGCAACAGGCTCCAAACCCAAATCCGGCCCAGCACGGCGCCCACACCCTTGAAGAATGCGCTCATTCTTTGCTCCCTGCGTTTACAAGGACGTGCGGATCAAATCCGACGCCGAAAATTGAAGCGGTTGCAGCGCGTTCGCGCGCTCCTTGCTCAGCACCCAGGCAAATCCTGTGTACATTGCCAGCAAGCAAACCAGGGTGAAGATGACCAACCAGGTAACGGGAACAACGCACAACCCCGTACGCCGGCTCGCCCCGTGCATCGCGGGCACGGTTGGCGCCGGCGACGGCTCCCCGCGTACGTGCCGGATCTGGCGATACAAGGCATCGCGAACACCCTCCAGTTGCGACATGCCGCGCTCCATCACTCGGTATTTGCCCTCGAACCCCAGGGATAGGCACAGGTAAAGCAGCTCCAGCATCGGCAGGTTCTTCACCGGGTCGCGTGATAGACGCTCCAGCAGTTGGAAAACTTTTTCGCCCCCGAAGGTTTCGTTATGAAAGCGGCTCAACAGGCTAACCTTCGACCATTCACTCTGTGCCCCCCACGCCGTAGTAACAACCGCCTCATCGATCACACTGCACAACACATAACGCGCAGACATGACTTGGCTGCTTTCAACACCACCCTGCAAGGCGCGGGTTTCGAATTGAGTCACCGTCAATGACAATCGGTCGTTGAGCGTGCCCAGGTCTTCGCGACCAGAGCAGACCCTGAGCGCCACGATCTCGGACAACACCGCCCAAGCCGCAGCCACCAGCGGGTTGAGCCCAGCCTTGAAGCTCGACGCATCGAGCATACGGCCGGCATAGATCATGCGATCTTCCAGCTGCTCATAGCGTGGCGGCGATGGGAAGTCCGTCAATGCCCCCTGTGCAGGCCCATGACCCTCGCGGTCGAGCAGCACGGTTCTTTCATCCTGTGTGTACTCACTGTCCATGGCATTCAATTCCTGATGGCCCAAAAGTTGAGTTCAAGCCCGGCGAAGTCACCGCCTACGTGGAACGCGAAACCGCCCGACTGCTGCAATTGCGCGATTTCGGGGGCACTCATATCGAGGATGAAGTAGGTCTTGCCGGCATGAAACGGAATCTGCCGCGGCGCCACTGGCAGCGGCTTGACCTTGATACCGGCCAGGTGCAGGTTGACCAACTCACGTATGCGCTCTACCGGCCCGACTTTCAGGTGTGCCGGCAGGCGCTGGCGCAGTTCCTCTGCCTCACACTGCGCGGTGGCTGCCAGGATGAACGTGGCCGTGCCGAGCAATTTCAACTCGTTGACCGGGCAGACCAGAACGCCGTACTGGCGTGGTTGCAATGTCAATTCGATCGCATGTTGCTCAAGCACCACCGACAGGACGGCGCGTACGCGCTCCATCAACCCACGAAAACTGGCGCCTTGGTCGCTGTGTCGATAATGCACGTCCAGTTGCGCGCGTTTACTGTCACAGGCGAACGTTGATAGCTCGCCGAGCATCGACACCAACAGGCGGAACAGCGCTTCGGGTCGAACCTGGGCCTGGCTCAGGCAGTGCCGCAGCGCAAGTTCGGTACGATTGATCACCTGCAGCATCAGGAAATCACCGAGTTGTGTGCTTGCAGCCGTGCTCTCGCCACGAATGCGCGCCGCGATGGCATCGCCGCGGCTGGCAAGCAAACCGACGACTTCGTTAAGGCACGACGCCAAGTAGCCATGCTCCTGCACGAAAATGAAGGTCGGGATGAACGCGGTATCCAGGCTCACGCCCCCTTCACCGCTGACGTCCAGTACCTGGGCAACCTTGAGTTTGACGAAGCTCTGATCACCCGCCTGCTCGCCCAATACAAGGCGTAAGTCGGGCCGTGCGCAGCTGATTCGGCAACGCGCATCTACACCCAGGTTGGAGTCTCCCACTTCCACTTCGCATCGCAGGTAACGCGCCAGAACATCGCTCTGTTCAGGCTGGCGGACCTCAAGGTGATTGCCGCTGGCCAGGGGCAGTGCCAGGTAAATGCCCTGCCTGCCCGCATCAGTTGGCACCTGCAACACCAGCGGTTCCATAGCGGCACTCAAATCAAACAAGCTACCGTCCGGCAAGACGCCACTCGCCTGGTTGACCACCAGCTTGCCCAGCTTTAGGTATTGCTCATTCAATTCCAGCGTAAGGAAGCCCCAGGCATCACTGCCCAACAGGCGCGTCTGGTTGAGTTGCTGCTGGTAATAGCGGTCGTTGTGCTGCAAGTGCTGTGGCCGCAGCAACATGCCTTCTTGCCAGATCACTTTATGAACAGGCATCTCAGCGCACCTCCATCCCGGCGAGCGAGTCGACGACGCGTATACCGTCCTGGTCCAGCACCAGATCGGCACGGTTGCGCTGGTGCATAGTCACGGGGATCAACTGCCGCCATTGAACGTGCGGCAAGTCTCGGTAAGCCGCCAACACCCCTACAAAGCGACTGTCGGGACCGATACGGAGTTTGAGCGCCAGGTGGTCACCTGGACGCAGCTCGACTTCTTCACTGCTTACCCAGTCCTTTGCCAGCAATTGCTGCGCCTTGTCATACAGGCTGAAGAAGTCGGCATGTTCGAAGGCTACGCCATGGCGCAGTTCGATCAACTGCACCACCACGGGAGAGGGGCGACCGTGCAGGTCAGGGTTGACGTGCTCGTTGGCGGTCAACACAACGTCCAGCTTGGTCAGCGTGGAAAAAGGCGATACGGCGCTGCAACCCGCCAAGAAACCAAACAAAAGCAACACCAAAGCACGGGTAGCTCGATACATGAATATCATCCTGAAAAATCAATGTGCAGGGAGGAGATCAGGCGCACCTGTTCTTCATAGGCCGTGGCGAAATCGCCGTTCAACGGGCGATCGTTCAACGGCCCTTGCGCCACCAAACGCTGGTAGTGACGCTGGTAAGCACGCCAACGCGCGCCATCGGTGAAAAATCGTGGCGGCTTGCCCTGAGATTCAAAGCACCAGGCCAAATGGTTCGGCTCGAAGGCCGTGTACACCTTGTTCACGGTGCTGCGACACGCAGCCTGCAGCGCGACCTGATGTACCTGCAGCTCCCGATGAGCCAGACCAATGGCCCGCGAGGCGGGCATTTGGCCCAAAGCCCCTGTATCCAGCAGTGCGGATAACGCCGCGTTGGTGTCGCTGAACATTTTCAAAGGGTTCCGGGCTGCGCCCTGACTGTCGAACGACGACCTCCCCCATTCGTGATGCAACTCTTCACGCGTGCGCAGGGCTTGTTGCAGCCCCTGGATCGTCAAGCGAAACAACCCCGCCACCTTGATCGCCAGTACCTCCCTGGCCGCTGGGTCGAGTGCGTCGAGCCCCACGCCCAAGGCCGCCGCGAACTGTGACCAGAACACTTCATCAGTCGAGGGCGCCATTGCACTAACGTGCACCGCAGCAACCTCTACCCCGGGTTCTGCCCGGCGCGGGAATGTCACATGCTCCCTATCGGTCCCGTGGCGTTCGGCCCACACCCCTTGCTCATCAACGGCCTCGCTCAATGCTGCCAGGTCATCCGAGATGGCCTGCTGCTGGTGCTCCAGGTCCAGCGCGTGCAGAGGGTCCAGGGACAGGAAGGCATCATCGGGAATCGGTACTGCCACACTGGCACGCAGCTCGCCGCAAGGTCGTGCGGGTTGCAACAAACGCGCACGTAGCACCAACGCCCCAAGTTCGAATACATCGCCATCATTGATCAATCGCGCCTGCCCCTTGCGCAGGCGTTCAGCACTGCCTGCCACGCCAATACCGTTGCGGCTGATATCAGTCAGGAAATAGCGTCCCTCACGGTAACCGACTAATCCATGGTGACTGGAGAGCACGCGGCTGGGGTCGGGTATCACCCAGTCACATCCGGGGCCGCGGCCAATCACGCCGCCCACTGCGTCAAATACTTTGTGGGCCGAGGGTTCGGCGCTGGCGCTGTCGACCGTACAGACCTCAAACACAAGCTGCATCGTCATGATCCCTCTATTCATCGGCCACGAATAATTGCCTGTGGGTCACCCAGAGGACGGTACTCGGCATCATCGAACACGTAGTTGGCGTTACAGCCACCCAGCAAACACAACACAAGCAACACGGCGTGCCATGGACGGTCAGGCATCAGGTTTCTCCCACAGTAAAAATCAAGTGCACCATTAGCATTTCTCCCTGGCATCGCCGACGGGGATATTCAAGCGTGCAAGACGGTAAAGCAGCGTGCGTCGGGCAACCCCTAGCTCCCGCGCGGTACGGGTGCGATTGCCATGGTTCTTGTGCAAGCAATCGAGCAGGAACACTCGCTCTACTCGTTCCATGCGCTGGCGCAGCGTCACATCGTCGCTCGCGGCCGGCGCCGCAGTCGGTGGCAGCGCCAGGTGCTCCGGCAAGATCACGCCGGCGTCACACAACAACACGGCACGCTCAACCATGCATTTAAGCTCGCGTACGTTGCCGGGAAAGGCGTGGCCGGACAGTTGATCAAGGGCCAGGGTGGACCAACCCACGGGTGACCTCTCCAGCGCCGCGCACGCCTCGTCAGTGAAATAGCGCGCCAGTTGCAGCAGGTCGCCGTCTCGCTCGCGCAGGGCCGGTAACGTGATCGGAAACTGCACGAGCCGGTAATAGAGGTCTTCGCGAAAGCGCCCCTCGGCGACCATCGCAGCGAGGTCGCGATGAGTGGCCGCAATGATCCGCACGTCGACCTTATGCGCCGCGCTGGCACCCAGCGGCCGGACCTCGCCCTCCTGCAAGGCCCGCAGCAATTTGGCTTGCAGTGCCAGCGGCATGTCGCCGATTTCATCCAGCAGCAACGTACCGCCGTGCGCGGCATCAAACAGACCCGCATGATTGCGCTCGGCCCCCGTGAACGCACCTTTGCGATAACCGAAGAGCTCGCTCTCAAGCAGCCCTTCAGGGAACGCTGCGCAGTTCTGCACGACGAAGGCTTTCTCCCGGCGCGGGCCGGCCGCATGAATGGCCCGAGCTACCACTTCCTTGCCGGTACCGGTCTCGCCGCACAGCAGTACGGTATACGGGGTATGCAGGACTTTACTGATCAAATGGCACGTCTGTTTCATCGCCGCACTGGAGCCAATCAATCCGTACTCCCTGGCCAATGGCTTGTTGCACCTGAGCCTTGAATCAACGTTGGGCTGCATACTGCGCAGTACCAGCAGCTGGTTCACGGCGAAGCTGCCCAACTGCGCCAGGGAGGTGGCGTAGCCTTGCAACTGGCCCGGCTGTTGCCGAGCGCACAGCAGCACACCGGCGACCCGCTCACCACGATTGAGCAACGGCACGCTCAACAGCGCCCGCCAGGGCTTCACCGGTACGGGCAGGAAATTAGCGTCATGGCAACTGCTCTGCACATCTTCCAGGCTCAGGACAGCACCTTGGCTCAAGGTATGGTTCAACAGGGGTGGATGGTGCAGATCAGAATCTGCGACCGCGACGACCATCGATGCCGCCTCGGACAAATGTTGGGCAATCAGTTCAAGGCGACCGGTCACTTCATTGAGCAGGTAAAACTGGCTGAGTTCGCACTGGCTCAGTTGTGCCACACCGGCGACGAGCGCGTCAGGCAGCGCCTGTTCATCACGGTACAACGCCAGGCGTGTAAAGCAGGCGGCCAGCGCATTGGCGTATACCAGAGGGTCGGACAATTCGCCTGGCAGGTCCACATTCATCATGATCATCAACCCCTGTGAAAATTGCTGGCAAGCGTAACCACGCCGTCGGCCTGTTCATGCGCCAGCCAGGTGGTCCAGCCCAGGCGGCAAAGCGTGTTTTCGCCGATGTGCAACGGCCTGACCTCGCCCGCCGCCAACGTCAGGCGCAGGTCGTATTCCAGAGGGTCGCGCAGGGTCAGTCGCACCAGCGCGCACAGCCGCTGGTACGCCTCAGCGATAGGCAGAAAATCATGGAAACGCTGCCAACCCAGCGCCAGAAGATGCACCCTGAACTTACCGCTGCGGTCAGCGATGCGATGCCCCAGGACAAGGTCCTGGCCAAGGGCACTGTTGGCCCGCCCCAGATGATTGCATTGCAACTGGCTGACCTCGACCGTGCGCTCCACCCATTGCTCGATAAACAACGCGTCGTGCTTGAAGTAGTAACGCAGGACAGCCTCGATCAGCGCAGCCGAGTGCACTCGCAAACTCAGCAGGCCCAGATAAGGCAGCAGGCGCTTGCAATCAAGCTGCGAAGCACTGCGAATTGCGCTGTCGCCCAGCCCCATCAAGGCAAACATCTGCTCGGAAAACCTGTCGTTAGCACCTGCCCGGAAACACGCCCGATAACGGTATTTGCGCCAGATCGGCAACATCAAGCGCTGCAGGCGGTGATGGAACAGATCAAGGAAATCTCGAGTCGGGTTGCCGCCCGAACGCTCGGCAAACGCTTGCTCGGCGTAAAACGCAGGTAGCGGCGAGCCGGCACCGAATAACCCCAATACGTTGAGACGCAAGCGAGCGCGCAAGGCCCCGCGCTCGCTGAAAAACTCCACACGGTCGATATCGTGCGCGGCAAACCCAAAACCGGGGTTGGCGTGGAACTCCAATTGGTCATACAGCGCCTCGTCATCCAGCAGCGGATGGGCCTCGCGCAGTCGTTCGATGACCTGCACAATCGCCTGAAATAGCGTGTACTCACGAATAACACGGCAAAGTTGAGTCAAAACAGCGGTTGCTGCCCCATCCGGGATGGCCATAGGTACACGTCTCCTTGTGTGCTGATGACCCGCAACTCGTGATACGAATTGAGGCTTGCATAGAGCGCAAAGAACTGATTGAGAACAGAGGCGAATACAAACAGATCGCCCTGACCGACAAAGCCCTGGGAATCAACCGTCAGCTCGACCTGCAAGCCTCGAACAGGCAGACCGCGGTGCAGACGGTCCACTGCCTCATGGCGAATGGAGCGCAAAGCGCTCAACCTTTTCTGACTTACCTTCAGCGCCTGTCGATCGTGATAGCGCGGCAAGTCGTAGGTTTGGAGTATCACTTTCAAGGCATTGATATCGGTCAACGACAGATAGTTGACCGACATATTGCTGATGAGCTTCCACAAAAAATCCTGGTCCAGTGGCGGCGCAAAGCTCGCGGTGGGCGTGGTGATGTTGCAAAACCCCAATGACTCCGGGGTCTGTTCCCCGGGCAGGGTGATTTCGCCTGCACGAAGTTGGCGCGGCAGGTTGCAATTGGTACAGGTCAGTTCGACCGACAGGGTTTCCTGGCCCTGTTCGCGGCGGCTGGGGAATCCGATCCAGGTATCAAGCCCGCCATGCTGTACCGACGAACGCTGGCGAATGCTGTAACTGGAGGGGGCCGCCGTAGCCTCGTGATCGCAGTCATGTTCAAACGACTCGAACGGCACATAGGTCTGGTAGCCCAACCCGCCGGGGCGCCACCCGGTGACCTGGTCCACGGAAAACACACTGGCATTGCCCGGCGTATATTCCCCAGGTATCAACAGGTACTCATCCTGTTTACCGTCCAGGCGAATGGGGATCGCATCCTGTTTGAACAGGTTGACGATGGGCGTGCAATACAGCTTCACGTTGTCCAGGGTGGGACGCTGGGGTTCACGGCCCTGGGTGTGAAGTTCGAAGCGCATCACCATGCCATGCGCCTCCCGGAGCAGCTCGTCAGGCAGCGTGTGCACCACATTCAGCCCTTCGACGTCGACAAACAGGTATTTCTCGGGAAAAGCGAAGTACTCCTGCAGATGCCGATAACCATCAAAGGTGTTCTGCGGATAAGGAATCAGCGCCTGCTCCGGGGAAAACCCCACTGGCTGAACCTGGCCGGCACTGAGGCGCAGCGTTACAGGTTGCCCGTCGCGGGTCCTCACCGGTACACCCTCGTGATCCAGCAGCGACAGGCAGATACTGTCGACATGGCGCAACAGGCTGAGGTACAGGCCCTGACTGATGTAGTGGTCGCCAGCCAAGTGCAGCCTCAGCGAATCAAATGCCAACTCACTGAAGTTACCTTGGGTACTCATGGTCAGTTGCAACTCCAGCCAGGCTCCCTCGCCCTGGCAGCGGTATTCCAGGCCACTGAGTTGCAGGGGCATGATGTCGGTGGCATAGCATGTGCGGAACCGGCAACGCTCACCCTTGATGGGAGCGCTTTCCACGGCGGTGTCCCGGGCCACTCGAACACTGGGGCCGGCACGTTTCAAGGGGTCGAATTGCAGGATGCTGAAGGCCGGTGTTGGCCGCATGTAATGGGGCCATAACAAGTGCATCAACGAATGCGTCAGCTCCGGCAGTTCGTCATCCAGCTTTTGTCGCAGGCGAGCGGTCAGAAATGCAAACCCCTCCAGTAAACGCTCGACATCCGGGTCCTGGCCGGCCTCAGCAAGAAACGGCGCCAGAGCTGGATTGCGCTCGGAAAAACGCCGCCCTTGTTGGCGCAGGCCGCTGAGTTCACTTTGAAAGTAGCGGTTAAACGTCATGGACGAAAACCTCTACCCGCCCGGCTTGCGCAAGACGGGCCTGAAACACGACCGGTTGCAGGACGCCGTCGATAACTCGCTCAGCTTCAATTGCAAATGCCAGGACCAGAGACCCACGCACATCGGGCAACAGCCTGACATGCACATTCGCCAGTCGCGGTTCGTAGGCCTGGATAAAACGCTCGATATGCAGCCGCGACTGAGTCAATGATTCATGCAGGCTCAGTCGCATGTCGTTGAGATCAGGCAAACCATAATCAGCCAGTGTCTGGACACTGCCCGCACGTGTGCTGAGCATTTTCCCCAGATGTGCGGCGATGGACGCCACAGGACACCCTCGCGTCGATGCACCGCATTCAAGACGCTCGAAAAGGCTGTTGTGCTGAACCATGCCCTGGCCTCTGCTCATTCTTTATCGAGCTTGCCAACCAGGGACAAGGTGAAGTCTGCCCCCATGTACTTGAAATGCGGGCGCACCGTCACGTTGACGCGGTACCAGCCGGGCTCGCCCTCGACGTCGCTGACGACGATGCGCGCGGCACGCAGTGGGCGCCGTCCACGCACTTCGGCGCTGGGGTTTTCCTGATCCGCCACATATTGGCGAACCCACTTGTTGAGTTCCTGCTCAAGGTCCGTGCGCTCTTTCCAAGCGCCCAACTGTTCGCGTTGCAGAACCTTGAGGTAATGGGCCAGGCGGTTGACCACCATCATGTAGGGCAATTGGGTGCCCAAGCGGTAATTCAGTTCTGCCGCCCTGCCTTCTTCACTGATGCCAAAGGATTTGGGCTTTTGCACGGAGCTGGCGGAAAAGAACGCTGCATTGTCGCTGCCCTTGCGCATGGTCAAGGCGATGAACCCTTCTTGCGCCAGCTCGTATTCGCGCCGATCCGATACCAGCACTTCGGTAGGGATCTTGGTTTCAATCTCGCCCATGCTCTGGAAGTGATGCAGTGGGAGGTCCTCGACGGCCCCGCCGCTTTGCGGCCCGATGATATTCGGGCACCAGCGAAAGCGAGCGAAACTGTCTGTCAGGCGTGTGGCAAAGGCATAGGCGGTATTGCCCCACAGGTAATGCTCGTGGCTGTTAACCACGTTTTCCTGATACGCAAAGGTCTTGACTGGGCACTCAAAGGGGTCATACGGGGTGCGCAACAGAAAGCGCGGGACAGTAAGGCCAATGTAACGGGCGTCTTCGCTCTGGCGAAAGCTTTGCCATTTGGCAAACTGCGGCCCTTCGAAATGATCCCGCAGGTCTTTCAGGTCGGGCAGCCCGGTGAAGCTTTCCAAGCCAAAGAAACTCGGCCCCGCCGCAGCAATAAAGGGGGCGTGAGCCATGCTGGCGACGCTGGAGGCGTATTGCATCAGCTTTACATCGGGCGCACTGGGCGAGAGAAAATAATTGGCAATGATCGCACCCACCGGCTGCCCACCGAACTGACCGTATTCAGCGCTGTAAACATGCTTGTAAAGCCCGGACTGAGTGATTTCCGAGGAATCCTCGAAATCATCCAGCAGGTCTTCGCGTGAGACATTCAACAGCTCGATCTTGATGTTCTCGCGAAAATTGGTGCGGTCGACCAGCAACTGCAACCCCCGCCAGGAAGCTTCCAGCGCCTGGAAGTCGGGATGGTGCAGGATCTCATCCATTTGCTGGCTGAGCTTGGTATCGATTTCGGCGATCATCCGGTCGACCAGGCGTTTCTTTACCGGTTCGTCACGGTTGTGTGGCTTGAGCAACTCCGCGATAAACGCCGATACGCCGCGCTTGGCGATGCCGTAAGCCTCTTCGTCGGCGCTCAGCAATGTCTGGGCGGTGATGTTGTCGAGGATGCTGCAGGTGTGGATAGTCTGTACCGATTGCAGCTCGTGTTGAATCGTGGTCATGGTATCAGTGTCCTTTTACTGAAAATGTCAGGCGTCTGGGCTGGGCAGCCCAAGCTCGGCCAGAACTCGTGCGCGGGAATCACTATGGGTCAATGCCTGCTCGATCGCCTTGCGAAAGCTTGGGGTGTTGCCCAATGGTCCCTTGAGCGCCACCAGTGCTTCACGCAGTGCCATCAGCTTTTGCAACTCCGGGATCTGCTCGACAAGATTCGCGGGATTGAAGTCTTTCATCGCGTTGATGCGAACCTGGATCGCCAGTTCTTCCACGTCGGCTTGATCCTGGAGGCGATTGGGTACGTTCAGCGTCAGGCTCACTGCTTGCTTGGCCAACACCTCGTCGAGGGTGTGCTTGTCGATACCGATGGGCTTGCGATCTTCCAGCTTGCGCAGGTCCGCACGTTGGGAAAAATCCCCCAGCACCAGCAGCTTCAACGGTAGCTCGACCTCTTCCTGGGCACCGCCGAGGGCGGGTTTGAAGGTGATATTGATACGTTCCTTGGGGGCTACCGAACCGTCTTTGGCCATGGTGCTTTTCCTTTTATTTGATGAGGCGCTATTGAAGTACTGCTTCCAGGTCGAAATGACACAACCGGCGATGCAGGGCATCCTTGCCGTCGCGTATGGCTTGGCTTTGAGGTAGCAGGTCGTAGCAGCGGTACAGGAGCTGAGCGACTTGCAGGGCCAACGCCGGCTCCCAACTTTCCAGGCCCGTGCGCTGTAATTGAAGATCGAGTTGCTCCAGCTGGATCCTGGCCAGCTCGTGTTTGCCGGCCGCCATGCACAGCCTGGCCAGCGCCAGGCGCCAATGAAAACGGCAGCGATCACTGACCGCGCCCTGCAAGCCTTGCTTGATCACACCCACCGCGGCTTTGAGCCCGTCCTTGCGCAGACAAGGCATTACCGCTTCCAACGCCGCGTCCCAGGGTTGGGTCGTCAGGTCGGTCACGACTTCACTGGGCGCAGGCTTGCGCACATGGCGCATCACGTGCAGCGCAATCCACTCGGCTGTCGCAGTGTCGGCAAAGGGGGTGCCGTCGTCGAAGCGGTACTCCGTCAGGTTTGGCAGGCGCTGCAGCAGCAGCGCGAAATGTATCTCCAGTTCGGCCATGGCCAGGTCCGCGTGCAAGCCGTCCAGACACTCCCAGGCCATGCGCAAACCATCGAACCAGAACAACGCACCGGCCAGACTGACTTCCAGTTCGAACAGCACATCGGCGTAATGGCCTTGGCTCAAGCGCTCCTGATAACGCTTGAGCTTGTCGGCGGCCAATGGGCGCAGCGCGGTTATGCGTTCACTGTTGGCGTCGGGGTAGTTGACGAGCATCAGCCACGCCAAGGTTCGGCCCAGGCGCAAAGCCCGCAGGTCGGTGGCGTTCTGGCGCAACCACCAGGCGCATAAAGGCCGGGCCTGTTCCTGTAATGAGCGCAGTAATTTGTGCGCCTCTTTTTCGCTGTTGACCGATTGCTCGGGGGTGGGCAACTGGACCGCCGCTTGCCTCACGCCGGGAATAGCACCCGCGCCCCCATCAGCTTCTGGCGCCCCTTGCGCGGTATCGGCCAGGCGCTCCGCCAATTGCCGTCGAATCGGCAGCAGCACGGGAGCATCACTCCCCAGATGTTGGGCCCATAGTTGGTCCAGATGTTCGAGGTGTTCCAGCAACGCTTGAAATAAAGGCTGTTGATCATTGAGCGAGATTTTTTTTGCA
Organism: Pseudomonas sp. W2Jun17; assembly: GCF_023127795.1. Classification (NCBI taxonomy): domain Bacteria; kingdom Pseudomonadati; phylum Pseudomonadota; class Gammaproteobacteria; order Pseudomonadales; family Pseudomonadaceae; genus Pseudomonas; species Pseudomonas sp. W2Jun17. Next base: position 246,863 of record NZ_SPKO01000036.1, read on the forward strand.
AACGCTTGCTCAAGGCGCGACACCAACCAGCCAAACGCTGCAACGCGGGTACGCAGTTTGCCAGGGTAGACGTGCACCCAATGGTGCTCGCAGAGCTCACGCAGCACACCGAGGCCGGCCAGCAATCCAGCCAATGAATCACGCTGATACAAGGCCCAGGTCAACCAGCAGGCGACACGCAGATCCTTGGAGTGCTCACGCAGCAGGCATTCGCTGATTTCGCTGACCCGCTGCCAATCCGGCAGCCCATTGCCATGAACCGACTGCGCTTTGCCAAGTTCGCCTTCCAGCGCTTCGAACTCGTTGGAAAAGCGCATATCAATGCCCACGAAACTACCTGGCGAACAGGCTGCTCGTGCAAGTAGCAAATAATAGGCATACAGTTCTTTTGAATGACTCATTTTCGGCCGCACACAACCATCCAAGGCAAAATAGGCAAACTTAACGCCATTGAAGTACGTATCAGAGATCCCTTAAGTTCCGTTCAAACATATCGAGACACAGGAACCTTAGCCATGCATAAACCAATCAGCAAGCGACGGACCGAAACTTAAGAAACATCCTACGCGCCGCTATAATATTGGCCTGCGCATCTATTTGCGCACACATTCGAGTAACAACAACTCTGTTAGCTCGGCCAGCCGTATACTTCACCGTAAAAACACGTGAGCAACTAAGTGCGCATCGATGCGCAACTTTTATAACTAAAAACAGCCCATAGCCCGGAATAAAAACCCAATACGCAGCGCACCAAACAGTGCTCGCCCTTATTTCATTGAACTTCACACTTTCAGGCACGCTTCTTGTTATAGGTTATAGGCACCTACCCGTTCAGCCATTTCGCTGTTCGGCAAAACCTACTCAACCCGGCAAGGAAACCAATCATGCCAACACCCGCGTACCTCTCCATCACCGGAGTCAAACAAGGTTTGATCACGACAGGCACATTTACTCAGGACTCGGTAGGCAACATTTATCAGGAAGGTCATGAGGATCAGATACTGGTCCAGGCATTTGCCCATCAGGTGATCATTCCTCGCGATCCGCAATCGGGCCAGCCGACAGGTCAGCGCGTGCACAAGCCGCTGATGATCAGCAAGGTTTTCGATAAATCGTCACCGTTGCTGTTCAGCGCCCTGACCAGCGGTGAAGAAGTCTCCTGCCGCCTCGAATGGCTGCGCACCTCGTCCGCCGGAACCCAGGAGCACTACTTCACCATTGAACTGGAGGGTGCGACTATCGTGGACATCCAGTCACGCATGCCCAACTGCCAGGACCCCGACAACGCCCACTTCACTCATCTGGAGGATGTGCACTTCACCTATCGCAAGATCATCTGGACTCACGAAGTGGCCGGAACTTCCGGCTCGGACGACTGGCGCAGCCCAGTGGCCGGCTAACCACGGCTAGAGCGGGAACAGCTGCCAGGGAAGGCGCCGTTCCTGCTGGCCGGTTACACCATCGCCAATGGGTGCTTACGCTTGGGCGCTGCGAACACACGATCGATAGCGTCCAGGTCATGTTCATCCAACACCAGCTTCGCAGCTGCGGCGTTGAGTCGGATGTGTTCAGGTGTGACCGCCTTGGGGATTGCGATGACACCCTCCTGGCGCAGGACCCACGCCAGCGATACCTGGGCCGGTGTGACCTCATGGCGACGTGCGATCTGCTTGAGGGTCGGGCTCGACAGCAGCTCACCACCCTGGGCGATGGGACAATAAGCCATCAGTGGTAAATGATGCTGTTGCCACCATGGCAACAGGTCGAACTCGATCCCGCGCTCTTCAATGTTGTAGAGCACTTGATTGGTCGCACATGCAGGGGATGCGAGCTCCTGCAGGTCTGCCACATCGAAGTTGGAAACACCCCAGCGGCCGATTTTGCCGGCCTCGCGCAAACGCTCGAACGCTTCGACAGTTTCTTCAAGTGGGTACTGGCCGCGCCAGTGCAACAGATACAAATCAATGTAATCGGTGCCAAGGCGCTGAAGGCTGGCTTCGCAGGCGCGAGGCACCCCCTTTTGGCTGGCGTTATGCGGATAGACCTTGCTGACCAGAAATACCTGGTCGCGCTTGCCACGAATCGCCTCTGCGACCACCTCTTCGGCACCGCCGTCGCCATACATCTCGGCGGTATCGATGAGCGTCAGGCCCTCATCGATACCCAGTTGCAGCGCAGCAACTTCGGCGCGGCGCCGGCTTGGGTCTTCGCCCATGCGCCAGGTCCCCTGGCCGATGACAGGGACGGGAACACCGGCCAGATCAATGGTACGCATGACAACCTCCTGGTGAGTGTGCTGATTAACAATGTGGCATTGAGCGGACAAAAGGGTTCAATCGCAGTATGGTTGCCCTTTCGCCAGTCGCCAGGAATCACCGGTAATGCTGTTTGTCGTCATGCTCGGGGGCAAGCATCCACGGGCAAAAATCGAAGTACACGATGTAGTGTTCGCCGTGGCGGATACGTTGCAGGCCAGCTACCCGCAATTGCGCGACGCCTGGTTTGGCAGCCCCAAGGGTGTGCACATCGACTCATGGATGGCGGTCGACGGCGTCGACGGCTGGAAAGTCGAACTGAGCCATCTGGCGCCTCATGGCGACGCGCCCCGCCTGTACTTCATCAACCTCGGTGGCTATGAAGCCCATAGCTTCGGCGAGGCCCATCACTACCTGCTGGTAGTCGCTCGTAACAAACAGCAGGCCATGAGCCAGGGCAAGCAGCAGATGCTGCGCCACTGGTCCCAGGCCCACACCGACGGCGTGCTGGATATTGACGACTGCCTGCCGATCGACTTGGTGGACGGCCGTTACATCCACCTGGTGCAGGGGCCGCACCAACCGATCGTGCAGCGCAACGACTACATCGTGTTGCCTTGAACCGCCACGCTGAAAAAGGCAGGACTGAACAACAGCGGAACTTTGCCAGGAAATAACCGCCTGAATCCGGTACGCTCACCGTTTTTTTACTCTAGGAGTTATTCCCCATGGCCAAAGCCACCGCCCGTCACATCCTCGTTTCCACTGAAGACAAGTGCAACGAACTCAAGGCCCAAATCGAAGGCGGCGCTGATTTCGCAGAAATCGCCAAAGCCAATTCGTCCTGCCCATCCAGCCGCCAGGGCGGTGACCTGGGTTCGTTCGGCCCAGGCCAAATGGTCAAGGAATTCGACACTGTCGTATTCAGCGCCCCGGTCAATACCGTGCAGGGCCCGGTTAAAACCCAGTTCGGTTATCACCTGCTGGAAGTCACCAGCCGCCAGGATTGATTCAATCGGCGCAGATGCGATAAACAACGGCCCGCCCTTTGGCGGGCCGTTGTGCATGTGATGACTGGCGATGCCCAGGCCGTTAGCGTACAAATCCCTATTCTTCTTAACCCGGCGTTCAAGGCTGATAATGCGATTGGCTTTTTCATCTCTGCTCTGCTCCACCCTGGCCCTGCTGATGGCCAGCACTGCGGCGATCGCGGCCCCGCAAACCTACCTGACGGTTTACGGCGAGCCCGCCAAGTACCCCGCCGGTTTCAGCCACTTCGACTATGCCAACCCCAACGCGCCCAAGGGCGGCAGCCTGCGGCGCTCGGCGCTGGAGGTCGGGCGGTTTGATCATGTGCTGCCGTATATCGACAAAGGTATTGGCGTGTCTCAGGTCGACGGCTGGGTGTATGCGCCCCTGGCGCTGCGCTCGCAGGATGAGCCCTACACCGTTTATGGCCTGGTGGCAGAAAAAATGGAGCGCGCCGACGACGGCCTGTCGCTACGTTTCTACCTCAATCCCAAGGCGCGTTTCGCCGACGGTACCCCGATTACAGCCGAAGACGTGCGCTACAGCTTCGATCTGCTGATGACCCAAGGCAGCCTGCGCTTTCGCACGTTGTTTGCCGACGTCAAGCACGTCGAAGTCGAAGGCGAGCGTCAGGTACGCTTCGACTTCTCCAGCAACGACAACCGCACCCTGCCCCTGGATATCGCCACCTTGCCGGTGTTCCCGGAGCATTGGTGGAAGACCCGCGACTTTGCCAATGGCGGCGGCTACGAAGCCCCGCTGGGCAGCGGCCCGTACAAGGTCAGCAAGATCGACTCCGGCAGCACCATCACCTTTACCCGCGATCCGGATTGGTGGGGCAAGGATTTGCCGGTCAGCCGTGGCCTGTACAACTTCGATCACCTGAGCCTGGAATACTTCGGCGACACCGAAGTGGCGCGCCAGGTGCTGCGCGGCGGCGCCTACGACTTCAACCGTGAATTCTCCGCCACCGGCTATTCCATCGGCTACAACGGCCCGGCGCTGGACGATGGTCGCCTGCAGCGCGCACACCTGGCCAAAGAGATGCCGCAACCGGCCCAAGGCTATGTGTTCAACGTGCAGAAGCCGATTTTCAAAGATCGCCGCGTGCGCCAGGCCTTGGCGATGCTGTGGGATTTCGAATGGGCCAACCGGCAAATGATGCGCAACCTGTACATCCGCCAGCAAAGCTACTTTTCCAACAGCCCGCTGGCGGCCAGCCAATTGCCGACCCAGGAAGAACTGGCGATCCTGGAACCGTTGCGCGGGCAAATCCCGGATGAAGTGTTTACCCAGGTATTCAAGGCCCCGGTCACCGACGGCAGCGGCATGATCCGCGATAAACAACTGCAAGCCCTGGCACTGCTTGAGGACGCTGGCTGGAAACCGGTGGGTGACAAACTCGTCAACGCCCAGGGCGAGCCGCTGGAGTTCACCTTCCTCAACGTCCAGAACGGGCTTGAGCGCCTGTTGCTGCCCTACAAGCGCAACCTGGCGCAGATCGGCATCACCCTCAATATCCGCCGCATCGACTCGTCGCAGTACGTGAACCGCCTGATGGCCCGTGACTACGACATGATCGTCACCGGTTTTCCGGTCACCACCTCGCCCGGCATGGAGCTGTACAACTACTTCGGCTCCGCCGCTGCGTTCGATCCGGGCGCCAACAACTACATCGCACTCAAGGATCCGGCCGTCGATACGCTGATCAACGGTTTGGTGAAGGCCGACACCCAGGCGCAGATGCTCACCTACGCCCACGCCCTGGACCGTGTGCTGCAATGGAATTACCTGTGGATCCCCAACTATTACCCCCCGGGCACCTCCGCCGCGTGGTGGAACCGTTTCGGCCGCCCGGCGATCGAGGCGAAGAATGACGAAGCCCTGGAAACCTGGTGGGAAGTCAGCCCCACGCCACTGACTAACGAGCAAATGCAGGCCGAGCTGAAAAAACGCGGAGGAGCCCGTTGATGTTTGCCTATATCGTACGGCGCCTGCTGCTGATCATCCCGACGCTGGTGATCATCCTGCTGGTGAACTTCGTGATCGTGCAGGCCGCGCCCGGCGGGCCGGTGGAACAGGCCATTGCCCATCTGCAAGGCATTGGCGGCGGCGGTGTAGCGGGCGCATCCGGCGAAGGTATCAGCGGCTCCCGGGCCAGTCGTGGCCTGGACCCGAAGCTGATCAGGGACATCGAAAAACAATACGGCTTCGATAAGTCCGCACCGGAACGCCTGTGGCTGATGCTCAAGAACTACGCCCAGCTGGACTTCGGCAACAGTTTCTTTCGCGGCGCGACGGTAACCGACCTGATCCTGGAAAAGATGCCAGTTACCATTTCCCTTGGCCTGTGGGCGACGCTGATCACCTACCTGGTGTCGATACCCTTGGGGATACGCAAGGCCGTGCGCCATGGCAGCAGCTTTGACATGTGGAGCAGCACGGCCATCGTGATCGGTTACGCGATGCCGGCGTTCCTGTTTGCGATGTTTCTGATTGTGGTATTCGCCGGCGGTACGTCGCTGAACTGGTTCCCGGTGCGCGGGCTGGTGTCGGAAAACTTTGCCGAACTGAGCACCGTGGGCAAGGTTGCCGACTATTTCTGGCACCTGGTTTTGCCGGTGACGGCGCTGGTGATCGGCGGGTTTGCCACCTTGACCATCCTCACCAAGAACTCGTTCCTCAATGAGATTACCCGCCAGTACGTGGTGACCGCCCGTGCCAAGGGCCTGAGCGAACGCCGGGTGCTGTATGGCCATGTGTTTCGCAATGCCATGCTGCTGGTGATCTCGGGGATTCCCCAAGCGTTTATCAGCGTATTTTTTGCCGGCTCACTGCTGATCGAAGTGATCTTCTCCCTCGACGGCCTGGGCCGCATGAGCTACGAGGCGGCAGTGTCCCGTGACTACCCGGTGGTATTCGGCTCGCTGTTTATCTTCACCCTGTTCGGCCTTTTGATAAAACTCATCGGTGACCTCTGCTACACCCTGGTGGACCCGCGTATCGACTTTGCTGCGAGGAACGCCTGATGCTTGACCTGTCTCCCGTTGCGCGTCGGCGTTTCGAACGCTTCAAGAAAAACCGGCGTGGCTGGTGGTCGCTGTGGTTGTTTATCGGCCTGTTTATCCTGACGCTGGGCGGCGAGCTGATCGCCAATGACAAACCCTTGGTGCTCAGCTTCAAGAACGAACTGTATTTTCCGGTGTTCAAGCGCTACACCGAACAGCAGTTCGGCGGGCAGCTGCCGTTCCAGGCGGATTACCGCAGTGACTATGTGCAAAAGCTGATCAAGCAGGACGGCGGCTGGATGCTGTTCCCGCCGATTCCCTTCAGCGACGACACCCCCAATTATGAGCTGACCCGCCCTGCCCCGAGCCCACCGTCGGCGGTGAACTGGCTGGGCACCGATGACCAGTCCCGCGATGTACTGGCGCGGGTGATCTTCGGCGCAAGGGTGTCGATCCTGTTTGCCCTGGCCTTGACCGCCATCAGCGCCGCCATCGGCATTGCCGCCGGGACGTTGCAGGGTTACTACGGCGGCTGGGTGGATTTGCTCGGGCAGCGCATTCTGGAGGTGTGGTCCGGCCTGCCGGTGCTGTACTTGCTGATTATCCTGTCGGGGTTCGTCGAGCCGAATTTCTGGTGGTTGCTGGGGATCATGGCGCTGTTTTCCTGGCTGGCGCTGGTGGATGTGGTGCGCGCCGAGTTCCTGCGCGGGCGCAACCTGGAGTACGTCAAGGCCGCGCGCGCCCTGGGCCTGGGCGACGCCAAGATCATTCGCCGGCATATCCTGCCCAATGCCATGACCGCGACGCTGAGCTATCTGCCGTTTATCTTGACCGGGGCGATATCCACCTTGAGCGCCCTGGATTTCCTCGGCTTCGGTATGCCGGCTGGCAGCGCGTCCCTGGGTGAGCTGATCGCCCAGGGCAAGCAGAACCTGCAAGCCCCCTGGCTGGGCCTGACCGCGTTTTTCACCTTGGCGCTGATCCTGTCGTTGCTGGTGTTTATCGGCGAGGCGTTGCGTGACGCCTTCGACCCTCGCTCATGAGTAATTGCCTATGAACCTGATCGAAATCCGCGACCTGTGCGTCGCGTTCAGCGGCCAGACCGTGGTACGCAATCTGAGCCTGGATGTGCGCCCCGGCGAGTGCCTGGCGCTGGTGGGTGAGTCGGGCTCGGGCAAGTCAGTGACCGCCCATTCAATCCTGCAACTGCTGCCGCAAGCCGGTACCGAAACCACGGGCTCGATCAAGTATCGTGGCCAGGAGTTGATCAGTGCAGCGCCGTCTACCCTGCAAAAACTGCGCGGTAACCGAATTGCGATGATCTTCCAGGAGCCGATGACGTCCCTGAACCCGTTGCACAGCATCGAAAAGCAAATCGGCGAAACCCTGCTGCTGCACAAGGGCCTGGGCGGCAAGCAGGCGCGGGCGCGGATTCTCGAACTGCTGGAGCTGGTGGGTATCCAGAAACCCCAGGAACGGCTCAAGGCCTACCCGCATCAGTTGTCCGGCGGCCAGCGCCAGCGGGTGATGATCGCCATGGCCCTGGCCTGCGAGCCGGAGTTGCTGATTGCCGACGAGCCCACCACCGCGCTGGACGTGACCGTGCAGCGCAAGATCCTGCTGCTGCTCAAGTCTTTGCAGCAACGCCTGGGCATGTCGCTGCTGCTGATCAGCCATGACCTTAACCTGGTGCGCAGTATCGCCCAGCGGGTCTGCGTGATGCGCGCCGGGGAAATTGTCGAGCAGGCTGACTGCCAGACCTTGTTCACGGCCCCACAGCACCCTTACAGCCGCCTGCTGCTGGACGCCGAGCCCACGGGCGATGCGCTGTGCAGCGATGCGCGCGAGACGGTGTTGCAAGTAGACAACCTCAACGTCGATTTCCCCTTGGGCGGCGGGTTGTTTCGGCGCAAGACCTACCTGCGTGCGGTCGACGGCATCAGCCTCAGCGTGCAGCGCGGCAAGACCCTGGGGATTGTCGGTGAGTCCGGCTCAGGCAAATCGACGTTGGGCCAGGCGATCCTGCGTTTGCTTGACTCCACCGGCAGCATCCGCTTCCAGGGCGAGGCCCTCGACCCGCTCAACCATCAGCAGATGCGCCCGTGGCGCAAGCAGATGCAGGTGGTGTTCCAGGACCCCTATGGCAGCCTCAGCCCGCGCATGTCGGTCGAGCAGATCATCAGCGAAGGCCTGGAAGTGCATGCGCCATGCAGCCTGGCCGAGCGAGATGCCCAGGTGATCCAGGTGCTCAAGGACGTGGGCCTCGACCCCGCCAGCCGGCATCGCTACCCCCATGAGTTTTCCGGTGGCCAGCGCCAACGCATCGCCATCGCCCGCGCCCTGGTGCTCAAACCGGCGCTGATGCTGCTCGACGAACCCACTTCGGCCCTGGACCGTACGGTGCAGAAACAAGTGGTGGCGTTGCTGCGTGAACTGCAGGACAAATATGGCCTGACTTACCTGTTTATCAGCCATGACCTGGCCGTGGTGCGCGCCATGGCCCATGACATGATCGTGGTCAAGGATGGCAAGGTAGTGGAGCGCGGTGCCAGTCATGATGTGTTTGATTCGCCCCAGCACCCCTATACCAAAGAACTGCTGGCTGCAGCGCACATCCCTTTGTGATGTTCAACAGGATTCTGCCTCCATGAGTACCAGCCTCAAGGATTATCAACTCGTTCGCGGCCTGGCCATTCAGTCGTTGTTCGAGATCATCGAGCAGTCCAGCGAAGGCACGGTCATCGTCGACCGCGACGCGAACATCGTGTGGATGAACGAGCGCTACGCTAGGCGTTTCGGCCTGCACAGCGCCGATGAGGCCATCGGCCAGCCCTGTGAGCAGGTGATTTCCAATAGCCTGTTGCGCCAGGTGGTGCACAACGACCGGCCGATCCTGCTGGATATCCAGGACACCCCCAAGGGCCCGCTGGTGGTGATGCGCCTGCCGATCCACGATGATGCCGGAGCGGTGATCGGCGCGATTGGGTTCGCACTGTTCGATGAGTTGCGCAACCTGTCACCGCTGATCGAGCGTTACCTGAGCATGCAGCAAGAGCTGGCCTCGACGCGCTCGCTGCTGCGCTCGCGGCAAAGCAAATACAACTTCGCGCATTTTATCGGCACCAGCGCTGCCAGCCTGGAGGTCAAGCGCCGGGCGCGGCGCAGTGCGAGTGCCGAGTCGCCGGTGTTGCTGCTGGGGGAAACCGGCACCGGCAAGGAACTGCTGGCCCAGGCTATCCACGGTGCGTCACCGCGGGCGCACAAAGCCTTCGTGAGCATCAACAGCGCCGCGATTCCCCATGACCTACTCGAAGCGGAGTTCTTCGGCACCGCCCCCGGCGCGTTTACCGGCGCCGACCGCAAGGGTCGCCCCGGCAAGTTCCAGATCGCCCAGGGCGGCACGCTGTTTCTCGATGAAATTGGCGACATGCCGCTGCCGCTGCAAAGCAAATTGCTGCGGGTGTTGCAGGAAAAGGAATTCGAACCGGTGGGCTCCAACGAGATGCTGCACAGCGATGTGCGGGTGATTGCCGCGACATCCATGGATCTGGAGGCAGCGATCAAACGTGGCGAGTTTCGTGCGGATTTGTATTACCGCCTCAACGTACTGCCGATCCAGGTACCGCCGTTGCGTGAACGGCTGGAGGATATTCCGGCGCTGAGCGAGGCGATCCTCGAAGAGCTGCGCAGCCAGCACGAACTGGACCATGGGGCGCTGGCGTTGCTCGCACAACATGCATGGCCGGGCAATATCCGTGAACTGCGCAATGTGCTGGAGCGGGCGGCGTTGCTTAGTGATGACCTGATGTTGAATGCCGCGCAGGTTCGTGCAGCGATTGGTACGTTCAGCCCAGTAGTCCGTGGCCCGGTGGACGCGATCGAGGGTGAAACCTTTGCGGCGGCGCGGGAGCGGTTTGATCGGCAGGTGATTGGTGCGGCGTTGCAGGCGTGTACCGGGAATGTGGTAGAGGCCGCCAGGCAGTTGGGGCTTGGACGGTCGACGCTGTACAAGAAAATGGTGGCGCTGGGACTAACTCAGTCTCCATATTGAGACCAAATTCTCAATACAAAGACAATCCATTGTGAGAGGGGCTTGCTCCCGATAGCAGTGTTTCAGGCTGAGCATCTGTACCTGACCCACTGCTATCGGGAGCAAGCCCCCTCCCACATTAGGTATTTGCTTGTCTCAAAATAGAGATAAAATTTCAAAGCGCTGTTGAAAATTCTGAAAATATTGTTGTTTTTCAAATAGTTAATAACATGGCACACATCTAGCTATAGCCCTCCCACCGCTTCACCCCACAACAATAACAATCCGATGGAGACACACCATGAGTGTGATCATTGCCCTGGCCGCGCTCGCGCTGCTGATGCTGGCTGCGTACCGTGGCTATAGCGTTATCCTGTTCGCCCCCATTGCCGCCCTCGGCGCAGTGCTGCTCACCGACCCCTCCGCCGTCGCCCCTGCCTTTACCGGGGTGTTCATGGAAAAGATGGTCGGTTTTATCAAGCTGTATTTCCCGGTGTTTCTGCTCGGTGCGGTGTTCGGCAAGCTCATTGAGTTGTCGGGTTTCTCGCGCTCGATCGTGGCGGCTGCGATCCGCTTGCTGGGCACGCGCCAGGCAATGCTGGTGATCGTGCTGGTCTGCGCCCTGCTCACTTACGGCGGCGTGTCGCTGTTCGTGGTGGTGTTTGCCGTGTACCCGTTCGCGGCGGAGATGTTTCGCCAGAGCAATATCCCCAAGCGCCTGATCCCGGCAACCATCGCCCTCGGCGCGTTCTCGTTCACCATGGACGCCCTGCCCGGCACGCCGCAGATCCAGAACATCATCCCCAGTACCTTCTTCAACACCACTGCCTGGGCGGCGCCGTGGCTGGGGCTGATCGGCACGATCTTCGTGTTTTGCACCGGTATGCTCTACCTGGCCCGCCAGCGCAACAAGGCCCAGCGGGCCGGGGAAGGTTATGGCACCGAGTTGCGTAACGAGCCGGAAACCGCCGAGAACCTCAGCCTGCCCAATCCCTGGATCGCGCTGTCGCCGTTGATTCTGGTCGGGGTAATGAACCTGCTGTTTACCCACTGGATCCCGCAGTGGTACGGCAAGACCCACAGCCTCAGCCTGCCAGGCATGAGCGCACCGGTGACCACCGAAATCGCCAAGCTCACCGCGATCTGGGCGGTGCAGGCGGCGTTGCTGGTGGGGATTATCGTGGTACTGGTGTTCGGCTTCTCCGCGATCAAAAGCAAGCTGGCCGAAGGCAGTAAAAGTGCGGTCAGCGGCGCGCTGCTGGCGGCAATGAACACCGCCTCGGAATACGGCTTCGGTGCAGTAATCGCCTCGCTGCCAGGCTTTCTGGTACTGGCGGACTGGCTCAAGGGCATCCCCAACCCACTGGTCAACGAAGCAATTACCGTGACCCTGCTGGCGGGCATCACCGGCTCGGCTTCCGGCGGCATGAGCATTGCCCTGGCGGCGATGTCCGAGAGCTTTATTTCAGCCGCCCATGCGGCCAATATCCCTCTTGAAGTGCTGCACCGGGTCGCGGCCATGGCCAGCGGCGGCATGGACACCCTGCCCCACAACGGCGCGGTGATCACGCTGCTGGCGGTCACCGGCTTGACCCACCGCGAAGCCTACAAGGACATTTTCGGCATCACGATTATCAAGACCCTCGCGGTGTTCGTGGTGATCGGTACTTTCTATGCCACCGGCATTGTGTGAGGTTTTCATGACGACTTTGAATGGCAAGACCGCCTTGGTCACCGGCTCCACCAGCGGCATCGGCTTAGGGATAGCATTGAGCCTGGCCAAGGCCGGCGCCAACCTGATTCTCAACGGCTTTGGCGACGCCAGCGCGGTGATCGCCCAGGTGCAGGCGTTTGATGGCAAGGTCGGGCATCACCCGGCGGATGTCAGCGACCCGGCGCAGATCGCCGACATGCTCGCCTACGCCGAGCGCGAGTTCGGTGGCGTGGATATTCTGGTCAACAATGCCGGCATCCAGCATGTGGCGGCGGTGGAAGACTTCCCGGTGGAGCGCTGGGATTCGATTATCGCGATCAACCTGTCCTCGGTGTTCCACAGTACACGTTTGAGCCTGCCGGGCATGAAGGCCAAGGGCTGGGGGCGTATCGTCAATATCGCCTCGGTGCACGGCCAGGTCGGCTCAGTGGGCAAGGCTGCCTACGTGGCGGCCAAGCATGGCGTGATCGGCCTGACCAAGGTGGTGGGCCTGGAAACCGCCACCAGCAATGTGACCTGCAATGCGATCTGCCCGGGCTGGGTGCTGACGCCGCTGGTGCAGAAGCAGATTGATGATCGCGTGGCCAGTGGGATCGACCCGCAACAGGCGCAGCAGGATTTGCTGGCTGAAAAGCAGCCGTCCCTGGAGTTTGTGACGCCGTCGCAGCTGGGTGAGCTGGTGCTGTTTTTGTGCAGCGAGGCTGGCGCCCAGGTGCGCGGTGCGGCGTGGAATATCGACGGTGGCTGGCTGGCCCAATAACCCCCCAGACACCGGAGATCAAAATGTGGGAGGGGGCTTGCTCCCGATAGCAGTGTGTCAGGGTAGACATTTGTAACTGAACCACCGCTATCGGGAGCAAGCCCCCTCCCACATTGGAACGCTATTGTTTGGAAGACCGATACTAGAACAAGAGATTTCGCTATGTCCGACATCCTCTGGCAACCCTCGCCCGAACGCATCGCCAACACACGGATGGACCAGTTCCGTCGCTTCATCAACCAACGCCACGACCTGCACCTCCACGACTACCCTGCCCTGCACCAATGGAGCATCGACCAGCGCCCGGACTTCTGGCAGGCGATTGTGGCGTTCTTCGACGTGCAGTTTCGCAGCCCGCCCAGCGTCACACTGATCGAAGACATCGAGATGCCCAGCGCCCAATGGTTTCCCGGCGCCACCCTGAACTTTGCCGAACACCTGTTGCGCCGCCGCGACAATCATCCTGCGGTGGTGGCTGTCAGCGAAGACGGCCAACGTGAACAACTGAGCTATGCGCAACTGGCGGAACACGTTGCCGGCCTGCAAAAAAGCTTGCGGGCGGCCGGGGTTGGCATGGGTGACCGGGTGGCCGCGTGCATGCCCAACACCTGGCAAACCCTGGTGGGTATGCTTGCCACCACCAGCCTCGGCGCGATCTGGTCATGCTCTTCGCCGGATTTCGGCACCCAGGGCGTCATCGATCGATTCGGCCAGATCGAACCCAAAGTGCTAATTACCTGCGCCGGCTACCGCTATGCAGGCAAAAACATCGACCAGAGCGCCAAGCTCAATGAAATCCTCGCGCGCCTGCCCTCCCTACAACAGCTGATCATCGTGCCGTACGCCCGGCCTCAGGCACAGGTCGACGATTATCTGAGCCAAGCCCGTGTCACGCTGTGGGACGACTTCTATCAGGCCGGCGGCGTGCCCGAATTTGTCGCAGTGCCGTTCGAACATCCGCTGTATATCCTCTATTCCAGCGGCACCACCGGCATCCCCAAATGCATTATCCATGGCACCGGCGGCGTGCTGCTCACCCACCTCAAGGAACACGGCCTGCACGCCGACCTGAGCCGCGAGGACTGCCTGTTCTACTACACCACCTGCGGCTGGATGATGTGGAACTGGCTGGTGTCGGTGCTGGCGATGGGCGCCACGGCGGTGCTGTATGACGGCTCACCGTTCCACCCCGGCCCCGAGCGTTTGATCGACTTGATCGATGCGGAAAAAATCAGTGTATTCGGCACCAGCCCGAAATTCCTCGCTACCCTGGAGAAAGCCGGGTTGCGGCCACGCCTGAGCCACGACCTGAGCAGCCTCAAAGGCCTGATTTCCACCGGCTCGCCGCTGTCACCCCAGAGCTACGACTATGTGTACCGCGAGATCAAGAACGAGCTGTGCCTGTCGTCGATGTCCGGTGGCACCGATATCGTCTCCTGCTTCGTGATCGGCAACCCGGTGCTGCCGGTGCGGCGCGGTGAGATGCAATGCAAGAGCCTGGCCATGGCCATCGAGGTGTGGGACGACCAGGGCCGGCCGCTGATCGGGGAAAAAGGCGAACTGGTCTGCACCCGGCACTTTCCGGCCATGCCCATTGGGCTGTGGAACGACCCGCACCAGCACAAGCTGCGCGCCTCCTATTTCAGCCAGTTCCCCGGCGTATGGGCCCAGGGTGACTATGCCGAGCAGCGGGCCAATGGCAGCCTGCTGATTCATGGGCGCTCAGACGCGGTGCTCAACCCTGGCGGCGTACGCATCGGCACCGCCGAGATATACCGCCAAGTGGAAAAAGTCCCACAGGTGCTGGAAAGTCTCGCCATCGGCCAACGCTGGCAGGACGATGTGCGTGTGGTGCTGTTTGTGCGCCTCGATGACGGCGTCGAGCTGGATGAAGCGCTGCAACAGCAGATCCGCCAGGTGATCCGTGCCAACACCACGCCGCGCCACGTACCGGCCAAGATCCTCGCTGTCACGGATATCCCTCGCACCATCAGCGGCAAGATCGTGGAGTTGGCGGTGCGCAACGTGGTACATGGGGAGCCGGTAAAGAACACCGATGCCCTCGCCAATCCCGAAGCACTGGAGCAGTTTCGCCGACGCCCTGAACTGGATTTTTAGATGAAAGGTTTCAGCGCTGAACCGCTGTTTTGAAGAAAAGCCGTCAATGCGTGCTATTTTTCCGGGGTAGTCATCCATTGATGATCCTTGGGACAATGGATGTGGTCATTTTTCAAAGCGTCGTGTTCAGGGCTTTTTTTCATGAATGGAACATCCACCGGTAGCGAAGCCGCTGCATTGATCAAGCGGCTGGACTGGGCGCAAAGCCCCCTCGGTG
The DNA here is from genome assembly GCF_023127795.1 of Pseudomonas sp. W2Jun17. Lineage (NCBI taxonomy): Bacteria > Pseudomonadati > Pseudomonadota > Gammaproteobacteria > Pseudomonadales > Pseudomonadaceae > Pseudomonas > Pseudomonas sp. W2Jun17. The sequence goes on from NZ_SPKO01000036.1 coordinate 261,994, forward strand.
AGGCCACTGATTGGCCGCAGAGCCTGCGCACCGCCGTCGATATCGTCGTGCATTCGCCGATGCCGATGGTGCTGCTGTGGGGCCCGCAACTCATACAACTTTATAACGATGGCTTCGCCCAACTGGTGGGCAACAAGCACCCCGGCGCCCTGGGCCAACCTGCGCACCAGACCTGGCCGGAGCTGCAAAGCTTCGCCGCGCCGGTGTACGACGCGGTGCTCGGCGGCCAGGTGCGCACCTTCAGCGAGCAGCGTTTTGTCTTGCAACGCGAATGTCGCGACACCGAAATCTGGCTCGACCTGACCTACAGCCCGGTGCGCGACGAAAGTGGCCAGGTGGCAGGCATCCTGGTCACCGCCATCGAAACCAATGAACGGCGCAGCAAAACCCTGGAACTGCAGCAGCGTTCCGAAGCGAGCCTCAAGGCCCAGCACAACACCGAGCAGCGCCTGCAACTGGCACTGGCGGCGACCGATGCCGTGGGCACCTGGGACTGGGACATCGGTGAAGATCACTTTATCGCCGATGCACATTTCGCCTACCTGCACGGTGTCGACCCGAGTGACGCCGGCCTGCTGCCCATCAGCGCCTATCTGCTCGGCGTGCATCCCGAAGACCGTGGCATGGTCACGCGCAGCATCAAGCATTGCATCACCTTCGGCACTGAATACGCCGAGGAGTACCGCCTGCTGCAAGCCGACGGCCAGGTGCGCTGGGTGTTTGCCCGTGGCCGCTGCTACAAGGACCAACAAGGCCGACCCGCACGCTTCCTCGGCGCCGCGCTGGACCTCACCGAGCGCAAGCACACCGAACAGGCGCTGCGCCAGAGCCAGACCGAGCTGCAACTGATCATCAACGCCATGCCGGTGTTGATCGGCTACGTGGACCATGAGCAGCGCTTTCGCCTGAACAACAGCGCCTACCTCGACTGGTACGGCAAGACGCCCCAGGAGCTGTACGGCAAGACCATCCGCGAAGTGCTCGGTGATGAGGTGTATGCCGGACGAATAGACAAGATCGAAGCGGCCCTGAACGGCAAGGCGTGCAGCTTCATGACCCTCACGCCCCATCGCGACGGCCGCCCGCGCCACGCGTTGATGAAATACCTGCCGCGCTTCAGCAATGACGGTTCGGTGAACGGCTTCTACATTTTTGTGATCGACGAGACCGAACGCAAACTCACCGAGGAAGCCCTGCGTCATCTCAACGAGAACCTCGAAGAGCGTGTGGCCCAGCGTACCCAGGCGCTGGCCGAGGCCAACCAGCGCCTGCAGAACGAGATGTTCGAGCGTGAACGCGCCGAAGACGCCCTGCGCCATGCGCAGAAGATGGAAGCGGTGGGCCAGCTCACCGGCGGTATCGCCCATGACTTCAACAATATGCTCACCGGCATCATCGGCAGCCTGGACCTGATGCAGCGCTATATTGCCGCCGGGCGCAGCGATGAGATTGGCCGCTTTGCCGATGCCGCCGTATCCTCGGCCCATCGCGCCGCCGCCCTCACCCACCGCCTGCTGGCGTTTTCGCGGCGCCAGTCGCTGGACCGCCGCCCCACCGATCCCAACCAGCTGGTGGCATCCCTGGAAGATCTGTTCCAGCGCACCAAGGGCGCGCATATCGCGCTCAAGGTGCAACTGGGCAAGGACATCTGGCCGGTGAACACCGACGCCAGCCAATTGGAAAACGCCCTGCTCAACCTGGTGATCAACGCCCGCGACGCCATGCCCGACGGCGGCGAGTTGCTGATCGAAACCGCCAACAGCTACCTGGACGGCACCGACATCACCACCCTGGAGCCGGTCAAGGCCGGCGACTACGTGATGCTCGGCGTGAGCGACAACGGCAGCGGCATGGCGCCGAAAATCCTCGCCAAGGCATTCGACCCGTTCTTCACCACCAAGCCTATCGGCCAAGGCACCGGCCTTGGGCTGTCGATGATTTACGGCTTTGCCCAGCAGTCCGGCGGCCATGTAACGATCCAGAGCGAACCGGGCCAGGGCACCTGCGTGCGCCTGTACCTGCCGCGCCTGTACGGCACCGCACTGGAAAGCGACCTGCCCGTCAGCCTCACCGAAGCCCCGGTGGCCCTGGCCGGTGAAGCCGTGGTGGTGGTCGAGGACGACCCGGCGGTGCGCATGTTGGTGGTCAACGTCCTCGATGAACTGGGCTATACCGCGCACCAGGCGGCCGACGCCCGTGCCGCGCTGCCGCTGCTGGAGTCGGATTTGCGCGTGGATTTGCTGGTGACCGACGTCGGCCTGCCGGGCATGAACGGCCGGCAACTGGCGGAAATCGCGCGCCAGCATCGCCCCGGCCTGCGGGTGTTGTTCATGACCGGTTATGCCGAGAAAGCCGCTGAGCGCCAGGGCTTTTTGGAAGACGGCATGGACATGGTCGCCAAGCCCTTTTCGATCGACCTGCTGGCCACCAAAATCCGCAGCATGATCGGCGGCGAGGCCTGAGTTCAGGCATAATCGCGCGCCGTCGCACACCTGGTAGAGATCAATGAAAGCCCAAGCCCGTCATATCCTGGTGAAAACCAGCGAAGAAGCCGAACAACTCAAGCAGCGCATTGCCAAGGGTGAAGCCTTTGACGTGCTGGCCAAGAAGTACTCCACCTGCCCGTCGGGCAAGCGTGGCGGCGATCTGGGCGAAGTCCGGCCCGGGCAGATGGTGGGCGCGATTGATGCGGTGATCTTCAAGAAGCCGGTGAAGGTGGTGCACGGGCCGATCAAGAGCAAGTTTGGCTATCACCTGGTGCAGGTGTTTTACCGGGATTGAGCACTTGGCTCCAGACGCTATCGCAGGCAAGCCAGCTCCCACATTTAACGGTGTACACCCGGCAAAATGTGGGAGCCGGGCTTGCCCGCGATCCGCCGCAGGCGGCCATTCACCTCGGTATCAGCGCTCCCGGCAGCTGAATCACCCGACTCGCCAGCCGATGCCCCGCCAATGCAGCCTCTTGCGGCGAGCCACCTTTGAGCCGCCCGGCCAGATACGCCGCACTGAACGAATCTCCCGCCGCCGTAGTGTCCACCACCTTTTCCACCTTCAACGCCGGCACCGCAAAACGCTCTCCCGCACAGCGAATCAAACACGCATCCGCGCCACGCTTGAGCACCACTTCTGCAATCGATGGATAGGCCGCAAACACCTGCTCGCTGTCCTCATAGCCAAACAACGCGTGCTCGTCATCCTCGGTCAACAAGGCTATATCCACTTCGGCCAACACCTTGCGATAAGCCGCACGGGCCGCTTGCACATCGGCCCATAGCCGTGGCCGGTAATTGTTATCGAACACCACCTTGCCACCTCGGCGGCGGGTTTCGACCAGGGTGTGCAGCAAGCGCTCGCGCCCAACCTCGCCCAGCACCGCCAGGGTAATGCCGCTGAAATACACCACGTCATAGTCCGGCAACGCTGCCAGGATCGGCTCGGCCGCAGCCGTGGTAAAGCAGTCACGCACGGCCGCTTCGTTGCGCCAGTAAAGAAACTTGCGCTCGCCACCGGCGTCGGTCTGGATGCAGTACAAACCCGGCAGACGCCCGGGCAGGCGCTGGACCATGCCCAGGCCAAGGCCCTCGGTTTGCCACTGCTGGCACATGGCGTCGCTGAAACTGTCATCGCCCAAGGCGGTGACGTAGTCGACACTGGCGCACTCGCCCAGCTCACGGCGCAGGTACACCGCCGTGTTCAGGGTGTCGCCGCCGAAGCTCTGGTGCAGGCTGCCATCGGCGCGGTGTTGCAGTTCGATCATGCATTCGCCGATAAGGGCGATGCGGGGTTGGGTGGTCATGGCTGCTGTCTCGGTGGGGCTGATGGCCTCATCGGGGGCAAGCCCCCTCCCACAGGGGAATGCATTCCAAATGTGGGAGGGGGCTTGCCCCCGATAGGTGCGACGCGGTCTAGAAACAGGTACGCAGCGACTCGACCACCTGCAACTGCTCATCCACCAGGCAACCCACCTGCCATTTGTCGAAGGTCAGGCAGGGGTGGGACGTGCCAAACGAAATGATGTCGCCAATGCGCAACTCAACACCCGGCGCTACGGTCATGAACGCATGTTGGTCCATCACCGCGGTGACCTTGCACGCGCTCACATCATCACCGTGCGCCGGGACGATCCCGGCCTTGTAGCGCTTGAGCGGCACCGGCAAGCCGGCGTCATAGGCCACGTCACGCTTACCCAGGGCAACCACCGCAAACCCCGGCTCCGGCAGCGACTGCACGTGCGCCCAGACCTCCATCGCCGGGCGCAGGCCCTCGTTGAGGTCGCTGCGTCGGTCGAGCACGCAGCATTGCGCGTCTTTGTAGATGCCATGGTCGTGGGCCACGTAGCTGCCTGGGCGCAACACACTGAGGAAACGACCGGCAGCGTTCTGCGCCTCGAACGACTCGGCGATCAGGTCGTACCAGGCCGAGCCCGACGCCGTGATGATCGGTTTGGGCAGGTCGAACAGGCCGCTGTCTTGCAGGTCCACCGCCAGGCGCACCAGACTGGCAGCGAAGTCACGGATGCCGCTGATGGCGTGCTCGCCGTGGATCACCCCTTCGTAGCCTTCGATGCCGGTCAACGCCAATGCCGGTTGGGCCTTGATTGCCCGGGCCAGTTCACGCACTTCTTGCTCGCTGCGACAGCCACACCGGCCGCCGACCACGCCGTATTCGATCATCACGTTCAGACGCAGGCCGCGCGCGGCGAAGAACAGGCCCAGATCCGCGACGTTGTCCGGGTGATCAACCATGCAATGGAAGTCGAAATCCTGATCGGCCAGCAGGTCGGCGATCAGCGCCATGTTCGGCGCACCCACCAATTGGTTGGCCATCAGCACACGACGCACGCCACCGGCATAGGCGGCGCGGGTTTGTACGGCGTTGGCCAGGGTGATCCCCCAGGCACCGGCGGTGATCTGGCGCTCGAACAGCGCAGGCATCATGCTGGTCTTGCCGTGGGGCGCCAGCTCGGCGCCGCTGTGGCTGACAAAGTCCTGCATCCAGCGAATATTGTGCTCCAGGGCGTCACGGTGCAGCACCAGCGCCGGCAGGCTGACATCGCGGACCAAATGGGCACCGACGGCGGCGGCACCTTTTTCAACGGCATTGAGGGCAGACATGGAAAACTCCTATTCGTTGATGCGCCGGGCCAGGCTGTTGGCGCTGTCGATCAGCACCCGGCGATAGTCGTGGTAGTGCTTGCTGGCATCGGCTCGCGGGGCAACGATGCACAGGGTCGCAATGCTGATGCCCTGGGCGTCCCGCACCGGGGCGGCGAAGCAATGGGTGAAGGTGTCGGCCACACTGTCGAAGGAAAAGAACCCATCGACGGTGGCCTGGCGGATCTGCGCCAGGAAGGTATCGAGCGGCAGGCGCAGGCCGTCCGGCAGGATGAAATCGTCGGGGTCGATCAGCTCGATGATCTGCTGGTCGCTCAAATGCCCCAGCAACAAACGCCCGGAAGCGGTCCACGGGATCGGCGCGTTTTCACCGATATCCGAAGAAATACGGAAATGCCGCTGGCCTTCGCGCATCAGCGCCACCGTGTACTTGCGCCCGTTGAGCAGGCACATCTGCGCGGTTTCGTGGGTCTGGCTGACGATTTCCTGCAGGGCGTGATCGGCCTCGCGGGTCAGGTCGAAGTGCCGCAGGTGCGCCTGGCCGAGGAAATACAGCTGGCGCCCCAGATACACGTGACCGTCCTTGCCCACGGTTTCCAGAATGCGCCGCTCCAGCAGCGACGCGACCAATTCGTAGACCGTGGACTTGGGGCTGCCGATGCCGCTGGCAATGTCATTCGGGCGCAGGGGTTGGCCGATCTCCTTGAGAAAATCAAGGATATCGAACGCACGGTCCAGGCCTTTGGCGCGGCGTTTGATGGTGTCTTCGGTCATGGCAGTGATGGGTCCGGTCAAAGGTGTTTGCTGCACGGTGATCCCCTGTGGGAGCGGGCTTGCCCGCGATGACGGTGGGTCAGTGACAAAGGTGTTATCTGGCACTACGTCATCGCAGGCAAGCCAGCTCCCACATTGATCTTCAGTGATCTCAAGAGTGGGGGCATTCAGCCCTTTTTCTTGTAGGCCACGCAGTCGATCTCAACCTTGCAATCAACCATCATATTGGCCTGCACACAAGCCCGCGCCGGGGCGTGCTCGGGGGTGAAGTATTCGCCGAAGACCTTGTTGAAACTCCAGAAGTCCCGTGGATCTTCCAGCCACACGCCCACGCGCACAACATCCTTGAGCTCATAGCCGGCTTCTTCGAGGATCGCCACCACATTGCGCATGGTCTGCCGGGTTTGCTCGACGATGCCGCCACTGATGATTTCGCCATCCACCGCCGGCACCTGGCCCGACACATACAGCCAGCCATCGGCCTCCACCGCACGTGCGAACGGGCGTGGCTGGCCGCCACCTGCGGTGCTGCCGGTACCGTAACGAGTAATGCTCATAAAAGTTGCTCCTTGTTAAAAACGAATGTTCTTTAAAAATTCCGCCAGTCGCGGCGACTGCGGCCGCTCGAAGATGTCCTTCGCAGTGCCCTGCTCTTCAATGCGGCCCTGGTTCATGAAGACGATCTGGTCGGAGACTTCATAGGCAAAGCGCATTTCGTGGGTGACCAGCAACATGGTCATGCCCTCCTCCGCCAGCCCCTTGATCACGCTGAGCACTTCGCCTACCAGCTCCGGATCGAGGGCCGATGTGACCTCGTCGAACAGCATCAGACTGGGGTTCATGGCAATGGCGCGGGCAATCGCCACGCGCTGTTGCTGACCACCAGACAATTGGCCGGGAAAGTGGTTGCGCCGCTCCAGCAGGCCGACGCGGTCCAGCCACTTTTCGGCCAGGGCCACGGCTTCATCCTTGCCCATCTTCTTGACCTTGAGCAAGCCAAGGGTGACGTTTTGCAGCGCGGTCAGATGCGGGAACAGGTTGAATTGCTGGAACGCCATGCCGGTCATGGCGCGGTGCTGGGCAATCACCCGCTCCGGGTGCCGTACGCGCTTGCCGCCGACCTCGCTGTAGCCAATGGACTCGCCGTCCAGGGTGATCTGCCCGCCCTGGAACTCCTCAAGCAAGTTCACGCAACGCAGCAAGGTGGTCTTGCCCGAGCCGCTGGAGCCGATCAACGTCACCACATTGCCGCGCTGCATCGACAGATCGACACCCTTGAGCACTTCCACCTGGCCGTACTGTTTACACAGGCCACGAATGTCCAGCAGCGCTGGTTTTGTTTGAGCTTGGTTCATGGCAAGGCCACCCGCTTTTCAATGTAGCGCCCGAATAATTCGATGGCGTAGTTGATGACAAAGAACATGAAACCGGCGAACAGGTAGAACTCCAGGGTCATGAAGGTGCGGGCGATCACCTGCTGGGTGCTGAGCAGCAATTCGGCCACGCCGATCACCGACAGCAAAGTGGACGCCTTGACGATTTCGGTAGAGGAATTGACCCAGGTCGGCAGGATCTGACGCAGGGCCTGGGGCAACAACACATAGCCCAACGACTGGTAAAACGTCAGGCCAATGGCCTTGCCCGCTTCCAGTTGCCCACGGGGAATGGCTTGCAGTGCACCGCGCACGATTTCTGACACGTGGGAGCCACAGAACAGGGTTAACCCGAGCGCACCGGCCTGGAATGCACTGATTTTCCAGCCCAGGGCCGGGAGCATGTAGAAACACGCCAACACCAGCACGAACACCGGGGTGCCTCGGATCAGATCGACGTACAGACGAAACGGTGCACGCATCCAGAACTTGCCGTAGGTCAGGATCAACCCGGCGACGATACCGATCAGGGTGCCGAAGATAATCGCCAGTGCCGAGACCGACACACTGGCCTGGAAGCCGGCCCACAGGGTCTCGCGGGCGATCCACAATTCATGCAGCCAACTGGGGGATTCGTACATGCAAACCCTTCCTTAACGACGGATCGCCAGACGCTGCTCCAGGTAACGGAGCAGCATGGCAATCAGGTAACAGGCAGCCACATAGAGCGCGGTCGTAACCAGCCAGGTTTCAATCACCCGGTAGCTTTCAACGTTGATCTTGCGGGCGTAATAGGTCAGCTCCGGCACCGCGATCGCGGCGGCCAGGGATGTGTCCTTGAACAGCGAGATAAAGTTGTTCGACAGCGCCGGCAGCACGTTGCGCAGCATCACCGGCACGGTGATATAGGCACGAATCCGCCATTCGCCAAGGCCGATCGCCAACCCGGCTTCACGCAAGCCCTTGGGAATATTCAACAACCCGGCGCGGAATACTTCGGTCAGGTAGGCACCGGCGTACAGCGACAGGGTGACGATGAACGAAGGGATTTTGTCCAGGCGAATCCCCAAGGACGGCAAGGCGAAATAGATCAACAGGATCAACACCAGGATCGGCGTATTGCGCACCACCGTCACGTACACCGAAGCGAGGATGCGCAACGCGCGGTGCCGGGACAGCATGGCGAACGCCATCAGCAGGCCGATCACGCAGCCGATGGCAATCGACAGCAGAGCCAACTGCAGGCCCAGGCCGAGCCCCGCCAGCAAGGTGTCGAAATCACGCCAGACGGCGGCAAAATTCAACTGATAGTTCATGGTCGGCAATACCTGAGTGAGGCGTGCTCAAGCACGCCCCGGCTGTTCCGGATCATTTGAATTCCACGGGAAAACCGATGGCCGGTTCTGGCAGGTCAACGCCGAACCACTGCTTGAAAGAAGCCTTGTAGGTGGGAAACTCCACACCGGTCATGGCTTCATGCAGCGCGGTGTTGACGAAGTTCAGCCAATCCTGGTCGCCACGCTTGACCGCACACGCGTAGGTTTGCGGGCTCCAGGCGTAAGTGGGGCTGCGGTAGCGACCGGGGTTCTGCACCATCAGGTATTTGACCGAGGACTGATCGGTGGCAGCCGCGTCGGCGCGACCGGAGTTCACGGCCTGGTACATCAGGTCGACACTGTCGTACTGGTCGACCTTGGCTTTGGGCAGTGCCTGGTGCACCAGCTCTTCGGCGTACACGTTTTGCAGCACGGCCACGGTCACGTCATCGCCTGCGGCTTGAAGGTCTTCGATTTCCTTGTACTTGCTGTTGTTGGGCAACAGCAGGCCGACACCTTCGCGGTAGTACGGCAAAGTAAAAGCCACCTGCTGCGCACGGCTGGCGGTGACGGTGATGAACTGGCAGCTCATGTCGACCTTGTCCGTCAGCAGGTTGGGAATGCGCGCATCGGATGACTGCACCACAAACTCGACCTTGCTCGGGTCATTGAACAAACCCTTGGCCACCATGCGGCCGATGTCGATATCAAACCCCTGCAATTTGCCATCCGCTCCCTGGAAGTGCCACGGCGCATTGGTACTGCCTGTACCCACGATCAGATGCCCGCGCTTGAGCACATCATCCAGCTTGCTGTCCGCCGCCTGCACCATGCTTGTGAAGGAAGCCGATGCGGCAACAAGAAAAACACACGCTTTGAATACGGAAGGTCGGTGATGCATGACAAGCACTCCAGGGGCTGTGTATTCCGTTATACCGGAACTTGGTATGTAACAACGGAATAGACAGCAGAAAGTGTGCCACAGCCACGGGAGGAAAAATATGCGGTCGGGAAACTCTTTAGGGTTCAGTAAGATAGGTATTGAAGCGCTTAACGGCTTTGCGCCGCCAGCATCGGGTGTTGCTACGCAACGCCCCACAACGGTGTTACTGCGCCCCCATACTGACCGCCTCGGATCGACGCACACCTGTGAAGGTTGACAGTAGACGGTGGTACCCCACCGGCTTAGCGTTGGCAAAAACCAACACAGCCGGAAGGGGATCGACATGGGAGTCGCCACGCGCAGAATTTCCAGCGCCAAAGAGTTCAATCGGGTACTGAACACCCCGCGCCCGGTGTTCATTCTGTTTGTTTCCGAGCACTGCCCTGCCTGTGCGCAAGCAGGCTCCTTATTCGAACAGGCCGCTTGGAAGCATCCCTGGCTAGTCAGTTTGGTACTCGATTGCGCCCATACGCCGAGGCACCCTGATGTGACAGGCACCCCGACGCTACTGATCTACCAGGAGGGAATCGTGGTAGAAAAACTCAAGGGCTTCGGCCCACTTGAAGAACAAGAGCAGTGCGTAACAGACATCTTCAACCGTTATGACCTGAGCAAGGGCGCAAGTGCACTTGCGTCACTCGACGCTCCTCCACTTCAGCTACCGTCAAACGCCAACCCTCATGTTCCAGGCTATCGCCCACCACCGGCAAACGGTCGAGCAGGCTCATCACCAACCCCGCCAGGGTTTGATAATCCTCGGTCGCCGCAGCCTTGAAGCCCGTGCGCTGACGCACCAGATTGAGGTTCAAGGCACCGTTGGCACGAAAGCCGTCGTTCTGCTCGACGATGTCCGGCCCTTCGATTTCGCTGGCATCGGGCAATTCACCGGCGATGGATTCCAGAATATCGGTCATGCTCAACACGCCCATGAAGTCCCCGAATTCGTTGATCACGAAGGCGATGTGGGTGGACTCCTGGCGCATCTGCTCCAGGGCATTGAGGATCGAAAAGCTCTCCAGCAGGTTGATCGCCCGGCGCGCCAGGTGCTCCAGGTTCGGCTCGTTACCGGCCAGGTACTCCTTGAGCAGTTCCTTCTTGTGCACAAAGCCCAAGGGTTCATCCACCGCACCGTTGCGGATCAGCGGCAAACGCGAGTAGGACGAATGCATCAGCTTCAGGCGGATCGTGTCGGGATCGTCCGCCAGGTCGATGCAGTCAACCTTGGCCCGTGGTGTCATCAGGGTACGAATCGGCCGTTCGGCCAGTTGCAGCACACCGCTGATCATCACCCGCTCACGTCGATCAAACAGCGGGCCCTGTGCAGTATCCGGCTCGCCCAGCAAGTCAGCGACCTCTTCACCCACCTCTTCCAGCGCCAGGCTGCGGCCACCCAATAAACGCATCACTGCATGGGCCGTACGCTCACGCACCGGCAGCACACCTTGTGCCGATTTCTTGCGACGCGAGCGGGCAATCTGGTTGAACACCTCGATCAGAATCGAGAAACCAATGGCCGCGTACAGGTAGCCCTTGGGAATATGGAAGCCCAAGCCTTCGGCGGTCAGGGCGAAACCGATCATCATCAAGAAGCCCAGGCACAGCATGATCACCGTAGGGTGGGCGTTGACGAAACGGGTCAGCGGCTTGCTCGCCACGATCATCAAACCGATGGACACGATCACCGCGATCATCATCACCGCCAGCTCATCGACCATGCCCACTGCGGTAATCACCGCATCGAGGGAGAACACTGCGTCGAGCACCACGATCTGCGCCACGATCGGCCAGAACATCGCATAAGCCACATTGCCCTTGTGCTGGGCCACGTGGCCTTCCAGGCGTTCGTGCAGCTCCATGGTGGCCTTGAACAACAGGAACACACCACCGAACAGCATGATCAGGTCACGGCCGGAAAAGCTCTTGTCGAACACCTCGAACAACGGCTGGGTGAGGGTCACCAACCAGGAAATACTCGCCAACAGGCCCAGACGCATCAGCAACGCCAGGGACAAACCGATCAAGCGCGCACGGTCGCGCTGCTCCGGCGGCAACTTGTCTGCCAGGATCGCGATAAACACCAGGTTGTCGATACCCAGCACCAGTTCCAGCACAATCAAGGTCGCCAGGCCCAGCCAGGCCGTTGGATCCGCTAACCATTCCATTTATAGAGTCTCTGTATTCAAAGTTTTCAGAATGCCGGACACGGCAATGCGCGGTCAGTGGACCGGGACAAGGTTAGCAGTCGGAATACGGGGTGCTTCAGGGGGAACAGCGACAGTAAGTGTCTTGGGGAAAGACGACTGGGAGGCTCCGAGAGGGTGTTCATGCAAGTCCTGAAATAACAAAAGGACTTGAATCCTACAGCCCAAATACACAATTCCCACATAGCAAAACTATTACAAAACCTGTCTTCCAGCCGATGCAAAACCAATGTGGGAGGGGGCTTGCTCCCGATGGCGGTGTGTCAGTCAATATATAAGCTGGCTGACACACCGCTATCGGGAGCAAGCCCCCTCCCACACAAGCCCCCCATTCCACATTTGGAACGGTGTGGTATCAAGACTTTCGGGTGGCATCATCCAGCGCCAGGATGGTGTGGGCATTGGTGACGGTCGTCGCCAGCGTATTGATCACCCCCGACCGCAACGCCCCCAGCGTCGCCGCGGCCTTGGTGTTTTCACTGGCAATCGCCACCACATCCGGGATGCGGAACAGCTCCTGCACCGTCAACCCGATCACTCGGCCTTGAATGGCGTTGACCGCCGGCTGGCCGTGAATATCGATAAAGTCATAGCCCATCATATCGCCCACCGTGCCGGACAACCGCGCCTGGGCGATTTCCTGGGGCGAGAACCAGCCCATGCGCACCATGTTGCTGTTTTCGCTCATATCACCAATGCCGATCAGGGCAATGTCGGCACGCCGGGCGCGGTCGAGGGTGGAGCGTACCGTGTCGTTATTGATCAACACACCGCGCAGTTCCGGGTTGGCCACCAGCGCCGGGGCGTACAGGCTTTCGCTCTCGCCGCCAAAGCGCAGTGCAAGGCGCCGGCAGATATGGTCGGGGTTCATGTACTCGCCGGCCTTGAGCGAACCACCGATAGCACATACGAACGTGCAGTTGCGCGTCACCGGCAGGAACACGTTATCGGCCACCGCGCCGACGTTACGGCCCATGCCCACGGCGACGATCATGCCATCGCCCAAGGTTTTGTTCAGGTAGTTGGCGACCAGGCTAGCGACTGCCGAGCGCTGGGTGTCGGGGTCGCTATGGTCAACGGCGATCAAGGCGCGGTCGAGCTTGAAGCGCTCCACCAACGCGCGTTCCAGTTCGTTGTTCATCGCCGGGTGCTGCAACACGCGCACCTCGACAATGCCTTCATCTCGCGCACGCTTGAGCAGGCGGCTGACTTTGGCCCGCGACAGGTCAAAGCGCTTGGCAATGGCTTCCTGAGTGACGTTCTCAAGGTAATAGAGCATCGCCACTTCGGTCATTTGATCGATATCGCTGGCCATGCGCTGGGTACTGTCACTCATGGGGACGGGCTTCCGTTTCGGCGTCAAAGGCGCATTCTCCCGACTCTTGCCCCGTGCCGTCCACTACTGATGCCCATCGCGCTCGATTGCGTTGATGCGCTCGACCTTGGCCCCGGAACGCGCCACCTCGAACTCCGAGGCCAGGAACGCCGTGACAATGCTCTTGGCCAGTTCGGCGCCGATCACCCGCGCACCGATGGACAGAATCTGCGCATCGTTGCTCTTGCGCGCCCGCTCCGCCGAATAGGTGTCATGGGCCTGAGCCGCGCGGATACCCAACACCTTGTTGGCCGAGATGGCCATGCCGATGCCGGTGCCGCACACCAGCACACCGAGGCGCTGCTGCCCGGCGCTGATAGCGTTGGCCACAGCCAGCGCGATGTCCGGATAGAGCACCGGCGCGATGGAATGGGTACCGAAGTCAGTGACCGGGTAACCCAGCGCCTCGATATGGCGCTTCAACAGCTCTTTAAGCTCAAAACCCGCTTCATCGCATCCGATAGCCACCGGAAAAGGTGTGTTCATGGCGTCTGGCTCCGCTGCCCTGATCTAGATTAAGACTGATCATATGATCACTCAATGAAATTTCGCTCAGTCATTTCGCGATCATTATGCCCTTCATGTCAAGCGAGATTTAACTGACCTTGCAGTCAAAGCGGGCTAAACAGCCGATATAGTCACTCCAGATGAGAATCAACGCTTTTTAATGAAAGAGATTGACTGATCAGAATTTCATTTGATACACATATGATCACAGCGAAACATGACTGTGCGACCTAATAAGAATTCACAGCACGAGGACACGCCGATGGCCAAGCCATTACTGCTCCAGGCTGAACACGTCGCCAAGGCTTACGCCGGGGTGCCAGCCCTGCGTGACGGGCGCCTCTCTCTACGCGCCGGCAGCGTCCACGCCCTGTGCGGCGGCAACGGTGCCGGCAAGTCGACCTTCCTGGGCATCCTGATGGGCATCACCCAGCGTGACGCCGGCAGCATTCTGCTCAACGGCGCACCGGTGCAGTTCAATCGCCCGAGTGAAGCCTTGGCCTCGGGGATCGCGATGATCACCCAGGAGCTCGAACCCATCCCCTACATGACCGTCGCCGAAAACATCTGGCTGGGCCGCGAGCCGCGCCGCGCCGGTTGCATTGTCGACAGCAAGGCCCTGAATCGCCGCACCCGCGAGCTGCTGGAAAGCCTGGAGTTCGACGTCGACGCCACCAGCCCCATGCACCGCTTGAGCGTGGCGCAAATTCAACTGGTGGAAATCGCCAAGGCGTTCAGCCATGACTGCCAGGTGATGATCATGGACGAGCCCACCTCGGCCATCGGCGAGCGCGAGGCAGAAACCCTGTTCAAGGCCATTCGCCGCCTCACTGCACGGGGTGCCGGTATCGTGTATGTGTCCCATCGCTTGAGCGAACTGGCGCAGATCGCCGATGACTACAGCATCTTTCGCGATGGTGCCTTTGTGGAAAGCGGGCGCATGGCCGATATCGACCGCGACCACCTGGTGCGCGGTATTGTCGGCCAGGAACTGACGCGCATCGACCACAAGGTCGGCCGTGAATGCGCCGCCGACACCTGCCTGCAAGTCGACAACCTGAGCCGCAACGGCGAGTTCCACGACATCAGCCTGCAATTGCGCCGTGGCGAAATTCTTGGCATTTACGGGCTGATGGGCTCCGGGCGCAGTGAGTTTCTCAACTGCATCTACGGCCTGACCGTAGCCGATTCCGGCAGCGTCACCCTGCAAGGCAAGCCCATGCCCATCGGACTGCCCAAGGCCACCATCAACGCCGGTATGTCGCTGGTCACCGAAGACCGCAAGGACAGTGGCCTGGTGCTGACCGGCAGCATCCTCTCGAACATCGCGCTGTCGGCCTACAAGCGTTTGTCGAGTTGGTCGCTGATCAATGCGCGCAAGGAAGCCCAACTGGCCGAAGACATGGTCAAGCGCCTGCAGATCAAGACCAGCTCTCTGGACCTGCCGGTGGCGTCCATGAGCGGCGGCAACCAACAAAAAGTCGTGCTCGCCAAATGCCTGTCCACCGAGCCGGTGTGCCTGCTTTGCGACGAACCCACCCGCGGCATCGATGAAGGCGCCAAGCAGGAGATCTACCACCTGCTCGACCAGTTCGTACGGGCCGGCGGCGCCGCCATTGTGGTGTCGTCCGAAGCTCCGGAACTGCTGCACTTGAGTGATCGCATTGCCGTATTCAAGGGCGGCCGGCTGGTGACCATCAGCACCGACACTGCCCTTTCCCAGGAAGCCTTGTTGAGTCTTGCCTCATGAATGCCAAAACCCTTGCCGCCCCTGTCACCACCGCGCCACGCAACCGCTTGCGCCTGTCTCTGGACCGCTTCGGCCTGCCGCTGGTGTTTATCCTGCTGTGCGTGGTGATGGCGTTTTCCAGCGAATACTTCATGACTTGGCGCAACTGGATGGACATCCTGCGCCAGACCTCCATCAACGGCATCCTCGCCGTGGGCATGACCTATGTGATCCTGACCAAGGGCATCGACTTGTCGGTAGGTTCGATCCTGGCCTTTGCCGGATTGTGCAGCGCGATGGTCGCCACCCAGGGCTATGGCCTGTTGGCGGCAGTCAGCGCCGGGATGTTTGCCGGGGCGATGCTTGGCGTGGTCAACGGTTTTATGGTCGCCAACCTGTCGATCCCGCCGTTCGTGGCCACCCTGGGTATGCTCAGCATCGCCCGCGGCATGACCTTTATCCTCAACGACGGCAGCCCGATCACCGACCTGCCCGACGCCTACCTGGCGCTGGGGATCGGCAAGATCGGCCCAGTGGGCGTGCCGATCATTATCTTTGCCGTGGTCGCGCTGATCTTCTGGATGGTGCTGCGCTACACCACCTACGGCCGCTACGTGTACGCGGTGGGCGGCAATGAAAAAAGCGCACGCACCTCCGGCATCGGCGTGCGCAAGGTGATGTTTTCGGTGTACGTGGTTTCG
This sequence comes from Pseudomonas sp. W2Jun17, assembly GCF_023127795.1. Classification (NCBI taxonomy): domain Bacteria; kingdom Pseudomonadati; phylum Pseudomonadota; class Gammaproteobacteria; order Pseudomonadales; family Pseudomonadaceae; genus Pseudomonas; species Pseudomonas sp. W2Jun17. Next base: position 278,027 of record NZ_SPKO01000036.1, read on the forward strand.
GGCCTGCTCGCCGGATTGGCCGGCGTGGTGTTGTCGGCACGTACCACCTCTGCCCTGCCCCAGGCTGGGGTTTCCTATGAGCTGGACGCGATTGCCGCGGTGGTGATCGGCGGCACCAGCCTGTCGGGCGGTACCGGTAGCATTGTCGGCACCTTGTTCGGGGCGCTGCTGATCGGCGTGATCAACAACGGCCTGAACCTGCTCGGCGTGTCCTCCTATTACCAGCAGGTCGCCAAGGGCCTGATCATCGTGTTCGCAGTACTGATCGACGTGTGGCGCAAGAAAAAACGCTGAAGAACGACCGATAACAATAACTGGAGTTCGACTTATGAAACTGGGTACTACCCTGGCCGCCGCGGCGGCCCTCTCCCTGCTCGCCAGCAGTGTCGCCATGGCAGCCGATGGCAAGACCTACAAGATCGGCGCAGCCGTCTACGGCCTCAAGGGCCAGTTCATGCAGAACTGGGTGCGTGAGCTCAAGGAACATCCGGCCGTCAAGGATGGCACCGTGCAGTTGACCGTATTCGACGGTAACTACGACGCCCTGACCCAGAACAACCAGATCGAAAATATGGTGACCCAACGCTACGACGCGATTCTGTTCGTACCCATTGATACCAAGGCCGGCGTCGGCACAGTCAAGGCGGCCATGAGCAACGACGTGGTGGTCATCGCCTCCAATACGAAAGTAGCCGATGCCAGCGTGCCGTATGTGGGGAACGACGACGTCGAAGGCGGCCGCCTGCAGGCCCAGGCCATGGTCGACAAGCTCAACGGCAAGGGCAACGTGGTGATCATCCAGGGCCCGATTGGCCAGTCGGCGCAGATCGACCGGGAAAAAGGCGAGCTGGAAGTGTTGGGCAAACACCCTGATATCAAGATCATCGAGAAGAAAACCGCCAACTGGGACCGCGCCCAGGCCATGACCCTCACCGAAGACTGGCTCAACGCCCACCCCAAGGGCATCAACGGCGTGATCGCCCAGAACGACGACATGGCCCTCGGCGCTGTGCAGGCCCTGAAGTCTCACGGACTGACCTCCAAAGAGGTGCCCGTGACCTCCATCGACGGTATGCCGGATGCGATCCAGGCGGCGAAAAAAGACGAAGTCACCACATTCCTCCAGGACGCCCAGGCCCAATCCCAAGGCGCACTGGACGTGGCCCTGCGCGCCCTGGCCGGCGAGGACTACAAGCCGCAATCGGTGATCTGGGAGCGCTACGCCAAGGACGTGAAATGGGGTGACGGCACGGCCAGGAACTACATCCTGCCGTGGGTGCCGGTGACCAATGCCAATGCGGATGCGCTGTACAAGCAAGTCAGCGGCGGCAAGTAGTCAGTGGCTGGAAACACAGTCAACTGTGGGAGCTGGCTTGCCTGCGATGCAGGCACCTGGGTGCATCAGGTAGACCGGGTCGATGCAATCGCAGGCAAGCCAGCTCCCACATTGGACCGCGTTCTACCTTTTGATCTGTAACGGGAGTTATTCATGTCTGGTTTCTGGAACCAAGCCTTCGACCTCAGCGGCCGTTGCGCGGTCATCACCGGTGGCGCCGCCGGCATTGGTCTGGCCTGCGCCACCTTACTGGCGGAACGCGGCGCAAGGGTGGCGCTGCTGGACCGCGACCCGGCCGTGGTCGAGGTGGCCGCCAGCCTGGGTGCCGGGCATCTGGGCATTGCCGTCGACCTCGGCCAGACCGGCCAGATACAACCCACCATCGACCGCGTATTCACACACTTCCAACGCCTGGATTACCTGATCAACAGCGCAGGCGTGGTGTTGCTGGACAAAGCCATCGAGGTCAGCGAGAGCGCCTGGGACACCACCCTGGACATCAACCTCAAGGCGAGTTTCTTCGTGGCCCAGGCCTGCGCCAGACATATGCTCGCCCAAGGCAGCGGGCGCATCGTCAACCTGGCGTCCCAGGCCGCTGTGATTGGCCTGGACCGTCACGTCGCCTACTGCGCCAGCAAAGCCGCCATCGTCGGCATGACCAAGGTATTGGCCATGGAGTGGGCGCCGCAGGTGAACGTCAATGCCATCTCCCCCACCATCGTCGAAACCGCCCTGGGCAAAAAAGCCTGGGCCGGCGACGTGGGTGAGCGGGCCAAATTGCAGATCCCGGCGGGGCGTTTTGCCCAGCCGGAAGAAATCGCCGGGCTGGCGCTATACCTGCTCAGCGATGCCGCGCAGATGATCACCGGCGCCAACATGGTGATCGACGGCGGCTACAGCATTCAGTAATTCATCTTTATGTCGTGAGGTCTTGTCATGTCCACCGTCACCGAACGCACACCCGAACAACTTGCCCCGAGCATCCCCAAAACCATGCAGGCCGTGGTCTGCCATGGGCCGGAAGACTACCGCCTGGAAACCGTCGACGTACCCACCCCCGGCCCCGACGAGATCCTGACCAAGGTCGAGCTGTGCGGCATTTGCATGGGCGATATCAAGACCTATCGCGGCGCGCCGTCGTTCTGGGGCGATGCCGAGCAACCACGCTACGTAAAACCGCCGATGATTCCCGGGCATGAGTTCGTGTGCCGTGTGGTCGCCCTTGGCCCAGGCGCCGAAAAGCGCGGCGTGGCGGTAGGCGACCGGGTGATTTCCGAACAGATCGTGCCGTGCTGGGGTTGCCGCTTCTGCAACCACGGCCAGTACTGGATGTGCCAGAAGCATGACCTGTATGGCTTCCAGAATAATGTGCAGGGCGCCATGGCCCAGTACATGATTTTCACCAAGGAAGGCATCATCCACAAAGTGCCGGAATCCATCGCGCCCGACGAAGCGATCCTGATCGAGCCGCTGGCCTGCTCGCTGCACGCGGCGGAGCGCGCCAACGTCGACCATGACGACATCGTAGTGGTCGCAGGCGCCGGCACTTTGGGCCTGGGCATTATCGGCGCGGTGCGATTGCGCAACCCGAAAAAACTCATCGTGCTGGACATGAAACCCGAACGCGCCGCCCTCGCCCTGCGCATGGGCGCCGACGAAGTCTGGAACCCGGCCGAGGTCGATGTGCTGGCCAAAATCCGCGAGATCACCGACGGCTACGGTTGCGACATCTACATCGAAGCCACCGGGCACCACAAGGCGGTCAACCAGGGCCTGGCGATGCTGCGCAAGCTGGGGCGCTTCGTCGAGTTCAGCGTGTTCAATGACGAGGCCACTGTCGATTGGTCGATCATTGGCGATCGCAAGGAGCTGGACATCCTCGGCTCGCACCTGGGGCCCTATATGTACCCGAGAGCCATCGATTTTATCGGCAACCGCAAGATCGACATGCGCGATGTGGTGACCCACAAGTTTGCACTGGCGGATTTCAAGGAGGCGTTTGCGGTGATGGAGCGCGGCGATAAATCGCTCAAAGTGGTCCTCGAACCCTGATTGCAGCAACAACGCACAACCCTGTGGGAGCTGGCTTGCCTGCGATGGCGGTGTATCAGATAAAGATTCGCCAACTGACACACCGCCATCGCAGGCAAGCCAGCTCCCACAATGGAGGGGTGTCACCCCTTAGAACAAGAACACAGGAACCCGCGTTATGAATCGAGTCATCAACGATCCCGACCAAGTGGTCGAAGACATGCTGCGCGGCATCCTGGTCGCGCACCCCGAACTGCGCCAGTACGAAACCAACCCACGGGTCATCGTCAAGGCCCGGCCCTCCGGCCAGGGTCGGGTCGGCATCGTCACCGGCGGCGGCTCCGGGCATGAGCCGGCGTTCCTCGGCTATGTCGGCCCGGGCCTGGTAGACGCCGTGGCCGTCGGCGAGATTTTCTCCTCGCCCACCGCCAAGAGCTTTTTCGACGCCTTCCGCGCCGCCGACCATGGCGCGGGCGTAGCCTGCCTGTATGGCAACTACGCCGGCGACAATATGAACGTCAAGCTGGCGATGAAAATGGCCGCCAGCAAAGACATGCGCATCCGCACCGTGGTGGCCAACGACGACGTGGCCTCGGCGCCCAAGGCCGATATCGCCAAGCGTCGCGGAGTGGCCGGGGAAATCTTCATGTGGAAGATCGGCGGTGCCGCCGCCGCCCAGCATTACGACCTCGACGGGGTGATTCGCGTCGCGCAGAAGACCGTCGACCACTGCCGCTCGATCGGTATCGGCCTCACGCCCTGCACCATCGCCGCCGTCGGCAAGCCGAACTTCCAGATCCCTGACGGCCAGATGGAACTGGGCATCGGCCATCATGGCGAGCCGGGCATCGAAGTCATTCCGATTGAACCGGCTGCGGCCATGGCCGAGCGCATGCTTGCGCCGATCCTGGCCGACCGCGACTTCAGCCAGGACGACAGTGTGGTGGTGCTGGTCTCGGGCCTTGGCGCCACGCCAGTGATGGAGCTGTACATTTTCTACGCCGAGGTGGAAAAACAACTCAAGGCCAAGGGCTTGAAGATTCACCGTTGCTACGTCGGCAACTACTTCACCTCCCTGGAAATGATGGGCGTGACCCTGACCCTGCTCGGCCTCGACGCCGAGCTGAAAACCCTGATCGACCAACCCTGCCGTTCCATCGGCATGACCCAGGCGGAGTAAACATGAGCCAGCACTTTTCCACCCGTGACGGCAGCGCCATCGTTGCCGACCTGGTCAGCGTCATCGTGGCCAATCGCGAATACCTCAGCGAAGTCGACGGCGCCATTGGCGACGGCGACCACGGCATCAACATGGCCAAGGGCTTCGCCCACTGCGGTCGCACTATCGAAGGCCGCCAACTGAGCCTGGCCCAAGCCCTGGATGAACTGACCCTGAGCCTGATGGAAGGCATCGGCGGCTCCATGGGCCCGCTGTATGGCAGCCTGTTTATTGGCATGGCCGACGAAGTGCGCAATTGTGAAGACATCGACGCCGCGACCTTCGCCCATCTGTTGCGCGGCGGCCTGACCTCACTGCAGGACATCACCGAGGCGGGCGTGGGCGACAAGTGCCTGATGGATACCCTTATTCCTGCAGTAGAGGCGTTTGAACAGGCACATGCATCCGGGGCGTCTTTCAACGATGCGCTGGAGGCGATGAAAACCGCCGCCTCCCAGGGGCGCGATTCGACCAAGGACCTGGTGGCCAAGATCGGCCGCGCCAGTCGCCTGGGCGAGCGCTCTCTCGGGGTGCTGGACGCCGGGGCGGTGTCGTGCTGCCTGATTCTTACGCGCCTGGCCGACTCGGTGCAGCCGCGACTGACTGCTTGACCTGCTGGATATACCGCGCCACCGCCGGCGCTTTTTCAAAACGCCGGTAAATCAACGACAACCACGACGACGCCTCATTGCCCTGGATATTGCGATACACCACGCCCGGCAGGCTCACATGCCCGACCATCGATGCCGGCACTACCGCAACCCCCTGCCCCAACGACACCAGGGCCACCACCGCCACCAACCCGCCCGGCTGCGCGCCGAGGCGCGGTGCGTAGCCGCCCTGGGCGGCGACATGCAAGGTGCCGCTGATTTGTTCCGGCAAGATAAACGTCTCGTTTTCCAGGTGCTCGCAGGTGATTGCCTTAAGCCCCAGCAGCCAGGAATCATGGGCCAGCGCCAGCACAAAGCCTTCGCTGTCCAGGCGCACCGCCTCCACGCCGTCCGGCAGAGTCATCGGCGAACGGATATAACCGATATCGCAGCGCCCATCTGCCACCGCGCCCGGTAGCGCAGCCATAGCCCATTCGCGCAGGTTCACGTTCACATCGGCAAACGCCTGGCTGAACCCCCGTACCTGGCGCTGCAACAGCCCGCAGTACAGCGCCGAGGCCACGTAGCCCAACTCAATATGCCCGATCTCGCCACGCCCGGCGCGCTGGGCATTGCGCTGGGCGAACTCGAATTGGCGCACGGCGGCTTCGGCCTCGCTCAGCAGCGCGGCACCCGCTTCGGTGAGGCTGACTTCGCGCTGCCGGCGGACAAACAAGCGCGTGCCCAGGCTGGTTTCCATGTCCTGGATTTGCCGGCTCAGGGTCGGTGGCGCAATGCCCAATTGCTCGGCGGCGCGGGTGAAATTGCGCTGCCGGGCCACGGCCAGGAAGTAACGAAAATGGCGGATTTCCATGGCAGTATTAGCTCAAAGGTAATGAAGTACTTCCTGGTGCCTAACAAAAATGTGATTCGCCAGGGATAAGCTCGCAGTACCTGAACACTAGAGAGCCCTTGCGATGCAAGTCAACCGAGATTTCCGTATTGCCTACCAGGTAATTTGCTTGTGAGCCGGGTCAGTCCACGCCTGACGCTGGTGACCGCCTCCGCTGTCTGCTCGTTGATCGTGCTGGATACCAACATCGTTGCCGTCACGCTGCCGAGCATCGCCCGCGACCTGGGCGCCAACTTTGCCGATATCGAGTGGGTCGTCAGCGCTTATATGCTGGCGTTCGCCGCCTTGTTGTTGCCGGCCGGGAGTATCGCCGACCGCTTTGGCCGCAAGAAAACCCTGGTCTGGGGCCTGGGTATTTTCATCCTCGCCTCCCTGGGCTGCGGCGCAGCACCCACCGCGCTGTGGCTGGACATCGCCCGGGCCGTGAAGGGGGTGGGTGCGGCGCTGCTGCTGACCTCGGCACTGGCGTCTATCGGGCATACCTTCCACGATGAAATAGAACGCGCCAAGGCCTGGGCGTTCTGGGGCGCGTGCATGGGCGTGGCGATGACCGCCGCACCGACCCTGGGCGGCTTGATTACCGAGTACCTGGGCTGGCGCTGGATTTTCTATCTCAACCTGCCGGTGGGGCTGGTACTGATGGCCTTGGTGCTGCGGGCGATTCCCGAGTCCCGCGACACCCGATCGGCGCGCCTGGATCCCTGGGGCAGCCTGGCGTTCAGTGGCAGCTTGCTGTGCATGATCTGGGGGTTGATCGAGGCCAATCGCATCGGTTGGGATAGCCCGCTGACCTACGCTCGCCTGCTCGGCGGTGGGCTGCTGATGGGTGTGTTTGTGCTGGTCGAGCACCTGCAGCAGCGATCGATGGTGGACTTGCAGCTGTTTCGGCACCCACGCTTTATCGGCGCCTTGCTCGGCATGTTTGCCTACGCCGGTTGCGCCCAGGTGATGATGACGTTGCTGCCGTTCTACCTGCAGAACGGCCTGGGTTTCTCCGCGATTGCCTCGGGCCTGGGCATGTTGCCGTTTGCCTTGACCATGCTGATCTGCCCGCGCGTCGGTGTACGCCTGGCGGCACGCTTCAAACCGGCGACCATGATGGCGAGTGGCTTGACCCTGGTGGGCTGCGGCAATCTGTTGAGCGCGTGGGCCGTGCAGGCCGGCGGCTATCTGCCCTTTGCCCTGGCGATCGCCGTCACCGGTGCAGGCGCGGGGTTACTCAATGGCGACACGCAGAAAAACATCATGGCCTGCGTGCCGCGGGATCGCGCAGGCATGGCCTCGGGCATGAGCACCACCATGCGCTTCAGCGCAATCATGTTGGCCATCGGCGTGTATGGCGCATTGCTGAGCAGCCACAGCGAACAGTTGCTGAGCGCGAGTATCGACCCGCAGTGGCAGGCGCAGGTGGCGGGTATTGCTTCGCGGGTGGTAGCCGGTGATATGCCCGCGGCGCTGGACCTGGTGCCCGAAGCAGCGCGAGTAACAGTGCAACCGCTGGCGCGGCAGGCGTTTGTGGGTGGGTTCAGCGGGGTGTTGTGGGTGGCGGGTTTATTGGGGTTGCTGGGCGCGCTGGTGGTGGGGAGCCTGATGCGCAAGCCGATACCCACACACAGCTGAATGTGGGAGGGGGCTTGCTCCCGATGGCGGCCTCAGGGCCGACCGGGATGCTGGATCAGACCGAGTACATATCCGTTATTTAGGTAACGGCCACTATGGGTTCCGCTCTTACAGCGGGTCACTTTCGAAAAGCCGGAATGCCGGCCCAGGCGAAAGTAACCAAAGCGCTCTTGCCCCACCACTCGGCACCTCGCCTAGGCTCGGTGTGCCCGTAATCCAACAGGGATTTGGGGGGCGCCCAAGATCAAAAGCAAGATCAAGAGCGGCTCGCTTCGCATCGTGGTTACGGTCGGCAGCTAATAGGTTGTGTGGATGTCCGTGCCCATCGGGGGCAAGCCCCCTCCCACAGGGGACCGCCTACAGCCTGAGGATTTACCAGAACCGCTGCTGGGTCAAACGGCTCCACCAGGTCAGCAATACCCGGTCTACCGAACCGCTGGCCGCCAGGCCCACGCGCTCTTGCAGGCTTTTACGCTCGGCATAGTGCAGGTGGAACACTTCGGCAGTCTTGGCCTTGGTGGCCAGGTATTCATCGCTGGTCTGCAGCTCGTCGACCAACTGTTTGTCGAGGGCGGCCACACCCAACCACACTTCACCGGTCGCTACATCATCAATCGCCAATTGCGGGCGGTACCGCGAGACAAAGTTCTTGAACAACTGGTGGGTAATGTCCAGGTCTTCCTGGAACTTCTCCCGGCCCTTCTCGGTATTTTCGCCAAACACCGTGAGGGTGCGTTTGTATTCACCGGCGGTCAGCACTTCGAAGTCGATGTCGTGCTTTTTCAGCAGGCGGTTGACGTTGGGCAACTGCGCGACCACGCCGATGGAGCCGAGGATGGCGAACGGTGCGCTGATGATCTTCTCGCCGATGCACGCCATCATGTAGCCGCCGCTGGCCGCCACCTTGTCGATGCACACGGTCAACGGCACGCCGGCCTGGCGGATGCGCGCCAGTTGCGACGACGCCAGGCCATAGCTGTGCACCATGCCGCCGCCGCTTTCCAGGCGCAGCACCACTTCATCCTTGGGTGTGGCCAGGCTCAGCAGCGCGGTGATTTCATGGCGCAGGCTTTCGGTCGCCGACGCCTTGATGTCGCCATTGAAATCCAGCACGAACACCCGTGCCTTGGCCTGGGGCTTGTTCTTGTCTTTCTTCTTTTCGGCTTTGCTCTCGGACTTGCGCAGCGCCTTGAGCTGGTCTTTGTCGAGCAGGCTCGACTCCAGGCGCTCGCGCAGGCCCTTGTAGAAATCATTCAGCTTGCTGACCTGCAGTTGGCCGGCGGACTTGCGACGACCCTTGCTGCGCAGCGCTGCGAAGCTGATCAATACCACCAGAATAGCGACCACCAGGGTGACGGTCTTCGCCAGAAAGCTCGCGTATTCGGCCAGAAAATCCATATGTCTCCTTAAAAAATGCACTGCGCCAGGCGCGGATGGCCCCAGCATACCGACGCCACTGCGTTGGAGCCAGTGCTCAAACCGCCAGCAGGCGGGCTCCAACGGGCTTTTAAAACAAGCGTATGTTTTTTCATTGACAGCTCGCAGGCATCCTCATAACCTCGCCAGACTTTCAACGTACCGGGAAAACGGACGTGGGCAGCATCTATCTGATTCGACATGGCCAGGCCTCCTTCGGTGCAGACGACTATGACGTCCTGTCGCCCGTCGGCGTGGAACAGGCGCAAGTGCTCGGTCGCCATCTGGCAGACCTGGGCCTGGTGTTCGACCGCTGTATCGCCGGCGACCTGCGTCGCCAGCAACACACCGCCAGCGCCACGTTCGATCAATACCGCGCCCTCGGCCTGCCGGCCCCCATACTCGAAACCGACAGCGCCTTCAACGAGTTCGACGGCGAAGCCATCATCCGCGGCCTGCTGCCTGATTTACTCGGCAGCGAGCCCGATGCCGTGCATATCCTGCGCAATGGCCCGCAGAACCGCAGCGAGTTCCAGCGCATCTTCGCCCTGATCATCGAGCGCTGGCTGGCCGGCACCTATGACCCACCTGGGCTGGAAAGCTGGCTGGGGTTTGTCGAGCGGGTCCAGGGTGGCTTGCAACGCATCCTTGAGGCCGCCCGGAGCGCCGACAAAATCGCGGTGTTCACGTCCGGCGGCACCATCACCGCCCTGCTCCACCTGATTACCCGAATGCCTGCAGCCCAGGCGTTCGAAATGAACTGGCAAATTGTAAACACCTCGCTCAACCAGCTGAAATTCCGTGGTCGCGAGGTGGCACTGGCTTCCTTCAACAGTCATGCCCACCTGCAACTGTTGAAGGCGCCGCAGCTCATCACTTTCCGATGAACTGCGGCCAACCGTGACCCCAAGGTCACTGGACTCACCATAAAAGGATCGAAACCATGACTGACGTAGCCAAAGCTGTAGAAGCAATGAAAGCCAAATTCAACCCAAGCGCTGCCGAAGGCTTGGACCTGGTGTTCGGTTTCCGTATCGACGACACCAAGAATTTTTCGCTGGTGGTCAAGGACAAGACCTGCGAACTCCAGGAAGGTGAAAACCCTGACGCCCAGGTCACCCTGGTGATGGACAGCGAGACCCTGGAAGGCATCGTCGACGGTTCCACCGACGGCATGCAGGCGTTCATGGGCGGCAAGCTGCGCACCGAAGGCGACATGATGCTGGCGATGAAGTTGAGCGAACTGTTCCCTTCCTGATTCGGTAACCCGGGTCAAACAATCCCGTCTTTACAGGCGGGATTTTTTTGCCTGCACGCCTGGTCCCATCACCACCCGTCTCTCAGTATCCGCAACTCCAAATGCTGCAATAACATAATCGTTTTTCCATCCACAATATCCCCACTCTGCACCATCGCCAGCGCCTGCTCGAAGCCCAGCTCCAACACCTCGATATCCTCGCCCTCTTCTTCCAGGCCACCGCCCGCCCCAACTCGATCGCCTGGCTGATACTCACCGATAAAAAAGTGAATCCGTTCAGTCACCGATCCCGGGCTCATAAACGCTGCATAGATTTTCTCCACATGCCCCACGCGGTAGCCGGTCTCTTCTTCGGCTTCCAGGCGTATACGCTCTTCGGGGCTGGCGTTGTCGAGCAAGCCGGCCGCTGCTTCAATCAGGTAGCCGGAGTAATCGTTGACGAACGTCGGCATACGGAACTGGCGAATCAGCAGCACCGTGCGGCGCTCGCGGTTGTACAAAAGGATCGTTGCGCCGTTGCCCCGGTCGTAGACCTCACGCGTCTGGGCTTGCCAGCTACCGTCGCGACGGCGCAGGTCGAAGCTGTATTTCTTCAACAGGTACCAGTTGTCCGAAAGGGTTTCTTCGCCAGTGATGCGCACGGGGCTATTGTTCATGGTCAAGCCTTGGTAGAGGGAGACAGATTCAGGTGACGGCCTGGGTAGGCGGCTGTTTGATGCGCGACCATGCGGCAGCAACATCTTCAGCACTCCCCGCTTTTATACGGGCGAGATTGCGCGGGTAATCCACACCGGGATTTTCGCTGAAACGCGTCGCGGTGAATTGGCCGTTGCTGGCGCGCAGTATGTAGCCGGTATCCGTGCACTGCGACGAAGCAAGGAACAAGACCCCCGGCGTCACCCACTCCGGCTTGAGTTCGTCCGGCTCGTCGGTCACGCCCCACATGCGTGTCTTGGCCACCGGCGAGATCGCGTTGACGCGGATTCCGGCCTCGGCACCTTCATGACTCAGCGCGTTCATGATGCCCAACTGTGCCATCTTGCCGGCGCTGTAAGCCACTAGCCCGGTTTGCTCGTATTGCGCATACATGGCGCGGTCGGAAGTGGTGAGGATGATGCGCGGCGCGCTAGAGCGCAGCAGGTGCGGCCAAGCATGCTTGCACAGCCACAGCGGGGCGTAGAGGTTGATGTCCATGGCGCGCTGAAGGAAGCTGGCGTCCAGTTCTGCGATGGGCTGGTAACCCACCCAACCGGCGTTGTGAATCAGGATGTCGAGCCGGCCGAACATTTCGAGGGCAAACGCGATCAGTTGCCGGCACCCCTCGTCCGTGGACAAGTCACCGCCATGGCCCACCACCGTCAGCCCTTCGTCACGCAGGGTGTCGGCGGCCTGTTGCACCACCGACGCATCGGTGCCTGCACCCATCTTGTCGGCACCAATATCGCTGATGACCACACGGGCGCCGGCCAGGGCCAACCCTCGTGCATAACTGAGCCCCAAGCCGCGTGCGCCGCCGGTGACGATCGCGGTTTTGCCGGTGAAATCCATGTACTTACCCTCCTGTTGGCCGTCTACCCTAACAATCGGCACCCGTGTTGTTCAATGCTGTAACACTTTCATCCGTCACGACCGTCGTATTAATACCTGCGCTCGCGGACCTTCTGGTAAAACCCGTGTTTCGCCTTTGTCCTGGAGCCTTCATGCCATCCTCTTTTCCAAAGTGACCCGCTGTAAAAGCGGAACCAATAGCGGCCGTTACCACAGGAATGGACATGTACTCGGTCTGATCCAGCCTCGTGGTCGGCCCTGAGGCCGCCATCGGGAGCAAGCTCCCTCCCACAAGATCAGTGTTGCTTTTAGGCCGTCACGAGAACAACCTGGCTGCCGCAATCGAGCTCAGCGCTGCGTCGGAATGCGAATATCACCGCTACGGCATTGGCTTTTTACACTGCGCGGGCATCCGGTGAATGCCAGTTCCTTGGTCAGGCACACGCGCACCTCCGACAGCACCTTGCCCTTGCAGATCACTGCCAAGCCGTGATTGCCCATGCGCGGGTTACTCTCGCGAAACAAGTCCTCAATCTCACGCGCCTGTAGCGACGGTGGTGTATTGAATGGCTGCAGTTGCGGCGGGATGACCACCGCGCCGAGTGCCGTGTCGGTCTTGTCCAGATATTCCAGCGGTTCGAGCCCGCTGCAGGTGCCATGCTTGGCCCACTCGTGCTTGAGCAGCGCACGGGTTGGAAACATTGCCGCCCCCTTGTCCATTTCCTCGTCATTCAAGCGTGACTGTGGCGCACAGGAGGCCGGCCACCCTCCCCGCGCGTATTGCGGCCACAAGCCGTGTAACACAAACCCATAGCCCTTGCCCGTGCACTGTTCATTGCCTGGGTGCGTCAGGCAGAAGGTCGGTGACCACGACAACGACAGCACATAAAAGTCAAACTCCCCCGGCAGCCCTTGGTCACGCGGCGCCGCAGTTGCAACTGTGGCGATCAGGAGCCACAACACCATCCAGTATTTCATCCCGGTATTCCTTTAAAAAATGAAGTCTTACGCTATCGCGGCAGCTAGGGATGATTGGAGTAACGTTGCAACACCTTGTCCAGGATGATATCGGTCTTCAACGCCTCGATCGCCAGCGACGGATGTTCGGCGTCCCCGCGAATATGCGCATTCATGCCCAGTACGTGGTGCCACTGGATATGTGCATGGCACGGCACTTCCAACACCTCGCTGGTTTCGCCTTCCAGGCGCAACGGCTGGTCCTCGAACACTGAAAACTGAATGCGGCCACGGCTGCCGATCAATTCGACACGGTCTTCGCGACGGTCCGCCACGAAGTTCCAGCAGCCCATGCCCAAGGCACCATTGGCGAAGGTCCAGCAGGCCGTCACGGCATCCTCTGCCGCGTAGCGCCCGGCCTGACGCGCGGAAAAGCCTGAGACCTCGACAATATCCCCGGCCAGGTACTGGAACAGGTCGAACCCGTGGCTGGCCAGGTCGGCGAAATAGCCGCCACCGGCAATGGCCGGATCGGTGCGCCAATTGGCGGCGTTGCTATCAGTTGCAGCGGCAGGCTTGCACAGGGTCCAGGTCAGGTGCCGCAACTCACCGATACGCCCTTCCTGCAGCCAGCTGCGCACTTGCTGAAAGCGCGGCAACGAGCGCCGATAGTAGGAAACAAACAGGTGCAGCCCGGCGCGCTCGAAGGTGCGTTGCATCAATGCGCTCTGCTCGGCATTCAGCGACATGGGTTTTTCGACGCAGCAATGCTTGCCCGCCGCCGCCACCATCAGGCTGTATTCAAGGTGACTGTCGGGCGGTGTGGCGATGTAGACCGCATCCACCTCAGGGTCATTGATCAGTGCCTGGGCATCGGTATGAAAACGCGCGATACCGTGCCGCGCCGCATAATCGCGCACCGCCTCGATACGCCGCCCCATCACGGCCACCAATGCCGAACCTGGCGCTTTGTAGAAAGCGGGTCCACTCTTTAACTCAGTGACACTGCCACAGCCGATCATGCCCCAGCGTATGGTCTTCATCGAATGCCCTCGTTCGTCTTCGTCAATCGGGCAGTATCCACATACAGAACCCGGCACGCCATAACCACTTAGCATGACATTTGCATTACACTTTTGTGACATTCATCCGGCGCGGGGGCACATACGATGAAAATTAGGGCAACCGTCATTTGCGAACATGAAGGGCATATTCTCTTTGTGCGCAAGGCCAGATCAAAGTGGGCCTTGCCGGGCGGCAAGGTAGAACGCGACGAACGCCCGGTGGGCGCCGCCGAACGCGAGCTGGAAGAAGAAACCGGATTAAGCGTCGATGGCTTGCTGTACTTGCAAGAGCTGAAGGCCCGCGACACGCTGCACCACGTGTTCGAGGCCTCGGTGGTGAATATCGAGGAGGCGCGGCCGTGCAACGAAATCGTTGCCTGCCAGTGGTACGCCTACAGCGCCCTGGACGAACTGGACACCACCGACGCCACCCGTCACATCGTCAAATCCTTCCTGCGGCGCCTCTGACGCCGCGCACAACCACTAACCTACCGCCGCAAACCCACGGCGCCCGGCCTTGATCTCGGCACGCAACTCACCAATCAGGTTTGAGATGGAACGGATGCTGTTTAGGCCTTCAGGGGATACGCACGTCAACAGAAGATCGACGCGACCGGACTGCGGCTCATAGATGCTGATGCGCAGCGAGCCATCGCTGTTCAAGGTGCAGTCGCAGCAAAGAGGCTGGAACCCCGAGGCCATGATGCGGTTGAATTCGACGATCGAGATCATGACAAGCGCCCTTGTACGGGCCTACCTGATGGTTGTGATCCAAACAGCGTAGATGAGGTTTTGCCGCAGGCCGGACGATTGATGCAAAAGTGTTAGCCATGCCTCATTTCGCCCGGCAACGAGCGCGTTTCGAATGACAGGCCGTATCGCTGCCGTTATTGCCCGTACTTAATTCCAGGCAAAAAAAATCCCAAGTAGCTGATGGAAACTTGGGATTTAAAAATGCATAAACCGTGGGAGGTGAACGCCCGGCTATAGTAGCGACTGTAAAAACGTGTAACAAGATTATTTTAATCCTTTCGTCGGATTGAAAGCGCCGTAAGTCATTCAATAACCACATGTTTTTTATGGTAACGGGAACAGTTAGTGCCACTTTTTGGTGCAAGTAACGGTTATACCCGTGCCATAAGTCCATTTATAAAAAAGGGTTATTGATTAGGTACGGCACACTGTTCAATCACTGTTCACTCAATTGCTTGCACGTCTGTTGAAGTTCAGCGCGCCTGGCAGCGCTCACCTCCACGACGGTCTCCATGTGCCGACAAAGCGCCAGGCGCTCAGCGGCCTCTTCACGCTGGCGGTCCACCTGGGCGTTGAGTTGAACGAAATAGAACCCCAGTAGCGCCGCGAGGCACAGCACCCCCACGGCGAGATACAGCAAGCCGTTGGAGGATGGGGGTTTTTGGGCACTCATGACCTTAGGGTGCCCTGCTCTTTTCGTAGCGAACATCGTCGCCATCAACTGGGCCGACGCTGGACCAGCCCAGGCGTTGATAGAAACCGTTGGCACGGATTTCATCACGCCCGTCAGTGACCAGGTACAGCCTGTTGTGGCGTTCAAACAAAGCGGCTTCAGCCACTGCCATCAGTTGCCGTCCCAGGCCCAGGTTCTCGTGTGTGGGCAACACGAACATCGCGAACACTTCACCTTCATCCAGATCAACCATGGAAAATCCGGCGGCCTGGCCGTTGACTTCGGCGACCCAGGCGCAAGGCGCTTGGCGTATCGCGTCGACCAGTACCGGCGGCGTGATCCCCCGTTCGGCCATCTGCTCAAGGCTCAGATGGTTTTGCACCACCGAGGTGCGAATAGCGCACAGCGTATCGACATCATCGGCTGTCGCCAATCGAATAAGCACTCGCATACAAGCCTCCATGAAGAAGTGCGCAATTGTATGCAAATACTCACACAGGGTTTGTGGGGGATTTGTAAGCGTCGTTAAACGGCTTCGGCTTATTTACGTGCGACTTTGTAGCGCAGGCAATCCTGGTAAAAACTTTTGCGGATCGCCTCCGGCTTCAGTCTTGAGTGGCTGTCATAGGTTTGCTCGGTAATCCCCATGGCCATCATGCGCATCCAGGATTTGTTGAACTTGATGGTCTGGATCTTCTGCCGAGCGGCATACAGCGACACTCCGGACAACTTCAACTCCTGAGCCCTGGCAGCTGTGCCCGCGCCCCAACTGCACATGTACTTGTCACCCTCACGCAACTCCCGAGCCTGTACGGTGGTCGCGCCCCCCGCCAGGGAGCAGGCAATCAGCATCATTCCAACAGTGCGCATTTGCATCCCCGCCTAACCACCTGAAAATAAAAGTGATTTTGGCGAGGATTTTGTTACAAAGGGGCCATTAAATTGCCTTATTGCGCAATATTTCGGGAACGCTGCGCACCGTGGCGAGGGTGCAAGCGCCTTCGCCACAGCAAGCTCACATCAAGGCTTGAGTTCGAATAGCGCGGGCATCGGCGGCCACTCCGAGGGAACTTTGCGGAAATGGCTGAAACCGGCCGCCTGCGCCATCTGGCGCGCACGTTTCTCACCCATGAACGCTCCCAGCCCTTCCCCGCCATGGGACAGCGAGCAAGTCATGCAATAGAGGGTGCTCTGCGGGTACATGACGCGGCCGAACAGGTTCATGTTCTCGTGCAGCTCTTCGGACAGGTTGAGTTCTACCATCAGGTAGGTGCCGTCTTTGGCCGTGGCGGCGCGCAGATCCTTGAGCATTTGCTGGGGGTCAGTGGCGTCGTGGATCACCACGAAAGTGGTCACGAAGTCGAACTGCTGGCCGCGCAGGGCATCCGAATCGTTGACCTCGAACTGCACCCGGTCGCCCACCCCAGCCGCCTCGGCGTTGGCGCGGGCCAACTCGATGGAAGGCAAGTGGAAATCGCAGCCGACGATGCGCGCCTCGGGGTAAGCCTTGGCCATAGTGATCGCCGCCAAGCCCGCGCCGCAGCCGAAATCCAGCACACTGCCGCCGGTTTTGAGCTTCTCTTCGACACCGTCCAGGGACGGGATCCAGTGCTGGACCAGGTAGTGCTTGTACCAAGGCATGGTCATGCGCTCCATGCCTTTCCAGGTTTCCAGCGGGAACGCTTCTTCGGCGCAGCCACCGCCATGGCGGAAGGCTTCGATGACCTTGGGCGCCATGCTTACGAACGGCACGCTCAACTGGATGATGCCACCGGCGAAATACGGCGAATCTTCATCGGCGAGTACCGGCACAAATTCAGCGGGCATCCGGTAGCGGCGAGTTTGCGCGTCATAGGTCACATAATTTCCGGTGACCATACTGCCCAGCCATTCACGCAAGTAGCGGGCGTTGTAGCCGGTCTTGTGCGCAAATTGTTCCAAGGTGACGGCCTCGCCGTCGGCCAGTGCCTTGAACAAGCCCAACTGGTCGCCGATGTAGAGCATGGCGCCGCGCAGCGTGTTGCCGTAGTCCTCCATGATGCGCGCCGAAAACTGTTGAACCTTGGCTTGATCAACTTCCATAAGTTTGGACATCTGTCGCTCCTTGATGATTGTGTAAGTCTGTTCAGTGATCAACGCGCCGCCAGTTTGGACAGCACGTTATCGACGATGTGTTCGGACATGCCCAGGTGAGTTCTCGGCTCGAACAGTCGCGCCAAAGCGCCTGCATTCATGACGGCAAGCACCCGGGCGTCGGCTTCGATTGCGGCGCGGATCGACACGTGATCACGCTGGCTGGCCTGGGACACTTCAAAGATGATCTGGTAGGCGCTGCTCTTGCCCAACTTGCGCGCCATTTCGAACACCACGGCTTCGGTACAGATCGCATCGCCGTAGGCATGGGCAGTGCCCTCCATCTTTTTGACGTTAACGGTGAGCCCATCGATGGTGTCGGTCAGGATCGACAGCGCCATCAGCGCATAGTGAGAAACGTCCGCCACCGCACACCATTCCAGGCGCGTGCCGCGATAATCGCGCTCGTGTTCGAGGATCATCGCGTCCAGGGCCAGCATGACCTGGGCCTTGGCCAGCCGCGCCAACACCACCACTTGCTCGCAGCCTTCGGGGTTGCGTTTGTGCGGCATGGTGCTGCTGCCGATCTGCTGGTCGCTCCAGCCCACTTCCACTTCAGCGATTTCCCAGCGATTGAGCGTGCGGATCTCATCGGCCACACGGGCCAAGGAGGCCGTGACCATGGCCAGGGTGCTGACGAACTCCGCGACGCGGTCACGGGACACGTGCCACCCCGTCAGCGGCACTTGCAGCGACAGGCGCTGCGCGAAGCGTTCCAGCATCGGTATCGCTTCCGGGCCGAACGCCGCCATGGTGCCAACCCCGCCGAACAGCTGCACTACCAGCACACGCTGACGCGCTTCGGCCAGGCGCTGGCGATGCCGCAACAGTTCATCGATCCAGCCGGCGACCTTCAGCCCGAAGGTGGTCGGCAATGCCGGGATCGAGTGAGTCCTGGCCACCATGAGCGAGTCACGGTGCGCATCGGCCAGGGTCGACAACTTGCCGAGCAAGGTCTCCAGGGCCTGGTCCATCGCGTCGAGGACGTCGCGCATTTCCAAGGACTGGGCGGTGTCCTGGATATCCTGGGTGGTGGCGCCGTAGTGAACGTACTCGCGGGCGCTTGGGCTGCAATTTTTTTGCAGGGCGCTCAGCAACGGCATCAGCGAATGGCCGGTGGCTGCCACGCCCTCGGCCAACTGGCGCACATTGATGCCCGACAGCAAGGCGGCTTTTTCGATTTCCAGGGCGGCCTCGCGCGGGATGATATTCACATCGGCCTGAGCCATGGCCAGCGCGGCTTCCACATCCAGCCAGCGTTGCAAGCGACAGTGACTGCAGAAGATCTTGCGGCTCTGCGGGCCGGCATAGCCTGAACCGTGGGTTTTCGAGTCGAGAATGTGGCTGTGTTCATGGCGGCATTGCTCGCCTTCATGATCGAGGCCCAGGTGTTCGGTGCGTGCGGTGCAAGACGCACGGGCTACCGTTTCCAACGTTTGCGCATCCATTACATACCCTCCATAGCGTACTGGGACTGACTGGTATTGCCTTGGGTTGCCATCACCGCTTCAAGGTCATCGCTTGAACAGCGGGGGATTGTTTTATTGGCCACCTGCTCGACCATCTCCGCCGCCAACCCGGTGTAGGCGGCCGGGTCAAGCAGGTCGTCGAGTGCCTGGCGGGTGAAACAGCCGTGCAGACGTTGATCGCTGAGCAAGGCTTCGCGAAAAGAACCGCCCGAACCTTGAGCCTGCAGGGCGATGTCGTGGATCAGGTGATGGGCCGTCTGCTTGCCCAGACGCGGCGCCAGCGCGAGCATGATGCGTTCCGACAGGATCAGCCCGCCGAGCATATCCAGGTTGCTGCGCATCCGTGCTTCGCGCACGTCCAGGCCGGCCAGCAGTACGCCTTCCATACGGGCGAGCAAGGCCCCGGCATAGATGAACAGCTCCGGCAAGGCAGCCCACTCAATCCGCCAGGTGGTGCCGTCTCGTTCATGCAGCTGGAATGCCGCGTCGGTGAGCGCAAGCATCTGCGCACGCACCAGGCGCGACAGCGCGCTGATCAAATCCACCGTCGACGGGTTTTGCTTGTGGGGCATGGTGCTGCTCCCCACCTGCCCTGCCCGTCGCCCTTCGCGCACCTCATCAATCTCGGTGCGTTGCAGGTGGTAGATCTCATTGGCAACCCGACCCAGGGTTGCCGATGCCTGCACCAGCAACCACGCCGCCTCCAGAATGCGGTCGCGGGCGCTGTGCCAACTGCTCAACGGTGCCGCCAGGCCGAGGCTTTCCAGAGTCCGGCGCTGCACCTCCAGGCCCTGCGGGCCAAGACCGGCCAGGGTGCCCACGGCGCCGGTGAGATTGCCCACCATGACCCGGGCATAGGCTTCGTCAAAACGCTCAAGGTGTCGATCAATCTCATCGACCCACACTGCCACCTTGTAGCCGAACGTGGTGGGCAGCGCTTGTTGCCCGTGGGTCCTGGCGACCATCGCCGTGTGTTTGTGTCGCAGCGCAAGCTTGAGCAAATGCCCACGGATAGCGCGCAAACGCTGCAACACCAGGCCCCAGGCATCGCGGACCTGCAACATAAGGCCGGTGTCGAGGATGTCCTGGGTGGTCACGCCGTAGTGCACGTATTCACCCAGGCCATCGGCGCACAGGGCCTCCAGTGCGCGAAGGGTCGGCACCAGGATATGCCCGGTTTCCATGCTCTGGCGTCCCAGGGCATCAAGGTCCAGCAGTTCCACACTGGCGACCCGGGCGATTTCCCGCGCGGCCTCAGGGGGGATGATGCCCATCTGCGCCTGGGTCGCCGCCAGTGCTGTTTCAACATCGAGCCACTTCTGCACCTGATTGGCATCAGAGAAGATCGCGGCAAATTCCGGAGACGAGTAAGCGCCCCCGTGGATACGGGATTCAGTTATATGACTTGGCATGTCGGGGTACTCGCGTTGTCCAGGGAGGGCTATTTCACGCGCTGCATTTCTTCCCAGACCGCATCGTAATAAGCCCGCTCCAGCCGGAAGTGCTCGGCCAGCGACGTCAGAAACGCGTTCTGGAACCCGAGGTCCGGAATACGGCGTGAAATCAGCGCCCATTCACGCTTGGCCCGTGGCGGCACCAGGCTGATATGCACTTCGTAGTACTGCGCGTCGTCCTGGCTCAAGCCTGCGTTGCGCAAAGCGTTGTACAGCTTGCCGTGATTGCCGGGCACCACCAGCTCGGTGATATAGAACACCGCCAGGCCCCAGCCGACATCGGGGTTACGGAAACACCGCGCGCGGTTGTTCAGGTAGGCGATTTCTTCGGGCATGGTCGAGATGGCTTCGAAATCGGCGGTCAGGCCAATGGCGGCGAGGAGCTTGGCCAACAACCGAGGATGGGAACGCTGCTCGTCCTCTTCACCCAACTCGCCGTACAGATAACGGCCGAGTGCGGCGGCCTCGTCGACGTCGGTCAGGTTGACCAACAGGTCGGCGGCATCACGGTACAGGCGGTAGGTGCGGAACCATTGATGACGCAGAAATACCTGCAGTTGTTCGCGGGAAGCCTTGCCCTCAAACACATACTGCGACATCGGGTGATGCTCTCGCGATTGCGCGGCAATTTGTTCTTCCAGGCGTTGCTGGAAGCCGGTTTCGGACAAGGGCGATGCCAGATCCACCGACGGCATGAAGCGCTCTTGCACGCGATAGATGGCATTGGCCAGCCAGCGACGGGTCGAGGCGCTGGCAACATCATCGCTGAGCGAAAGGATATACAGCAATTGCTGGCACTGCGCCGCGTTTGCGGCGCCGCCCTGCAAGCCCGACTCGCACAGGCCGCTCAGCATATTGGCGGCAATTTCGATGCGATTGAACGTTGCCTCGGGCTTCAGCGCTTCGGCCAACAAGCGGGCTTCGGCGGTGTGGATATTCTGCAACTGCGGCTGCGAGAAATTACGTGGGCTCATCATGTGCTCCATTATTGTTGTTCTGCGATCACAGGGCTCAGGCAGACAGGCGCAGTGCCTGCATCTGCTGCCACAAACTGTCGAAGTAGGCCTTGTTGATTTCGAAGTGACGTTTCAACGCGCGCATGAACGTGCGCTGGAAGCCTTCATCGCCGGCGAACTTGGCAATCAGTGCCCACATCTCCTCGGTATCGATCTCATCCTGGGTGCCATGCAGGCGATGGAATTCACTGGGTTGCTGTGGAACATCCAGACGTTGCAACAGCTCGTAGATGCGCCGATGGTTGACGCAACTGACTGACTCCACCGCATAGAGCAGTGCAAGGCCCCAGGCGACATCGGTGTGGCGCACGCAGCGAATGCGATTATTGAGGTAGGCCTTTTCCAACGGATGCAGCGCAGGAAAATCGATCGCCAGCGCTATATCGAAATATTCCATCAGATGGGCCAGCATCGCCGGGTGCGAACGCTCCGGCGTCTCGGCACCCGCTTCACCGTAAAGGTTGCGGTAGAACACCGAGGCGTCTTCGATCGCTTCAAAGCGAAAGGCCAGTTCGGCCAGCAGGCTGTAAAAGTTGTAGGAGCGGGTCCAGTGATGCGCCAGGAAGAACCGCACATCTTGCACAGGCGGCGTACCCTGGAACAGGTGCACCGACATGGGGTGGTTGACCCGGCTGCGCGCGGCGATTTCAGCGTCGACCAGCTGTCGGAACTCATCCACCGGCAACGCGGTGAAGCCCGGCAGGTCAACGGCGAACTCATCTTCGGCGCGGTAGACCTCACTGGCCATCCAACGGCGGGTCGGCTCAGTGCGTGGATCGCCCGGAATGTGCAGTTGCAGCAGGGCTGCCTGGTAGTGGGCGTAGGCATCGGCATCCCCCGACAAGCCTTGCCGGGTCAGCGCGAGCAGTGCTTCCAGCGCGCGGGTGACCTGGGCGTAGTGGGCGCCGGGTTCCAGGGCACTGGCCATCAGTGTCGAGGCCGTGGTGAACAGGTCGGAATCCGAGCGTTGTAACAGGGCAGCAGTATCCATTGATAACCCCTCGATTCTTGTTTTTGTGATTTGGCGTACTCGAAGAAAAGGCTAAAGGTTCCTCTAGTGGCAAGGTCAATACCTGTAGGAAATTTCTTTTCCCAATGGACATTTACCTGGCGTGTGGAGAGCAAAATGTGGGAGGGGGCTTGCTCCCGATGGCAGTGGGTCAGTGCCAGATGTACTGACTGACCCGCCGCCATCGGGAGCAAGCCCCCTCCCACATTTGCACTGCCGTGCTGTGTTTTTGCTCGGCTGTGGCTAACGCAGCGCCGCAGCCCCACTGCAAGCCTGCCCCGCCTGTTCACAAATCTGCCAGCCACCGCCCAGCGCCTTGTAGATCCCCACCACCGCCAAGCGCTGCTGGGTGCGCGCCGCCGTTAACGCACGGCGGCTGGTGAAGTCGGCACGTTCGGCCTCAAGCACATCCAGATACATGCCCTCGCCTTCGGCAAATCGCGTGCGCGCAAACCTGGCCGCCTCGCGATTGGCCGCCGCCTCCAGCAGCCGCAGGCCCAAGGTGCTGCCCGCGGCACTGTTGGCCTGGAACGCATCGTCGGTTTCCTGCAGGGCACGCAATACGGTCTGGTCATAGGCGATCAAGGCCGCTTGGGTACGCGCCTCGCTGGCGGCGATCCGTGCGCGTACACGCCCGGTGTCCAGCAGCGACCAGCGAATCACCGGGGCGATAACGTTCGACTGCATGCCTGCATCACCCAGGGAGCCGAGGCTTCCGGCCAGTAGTCCGATGGAGCCCTGCACCTGGATATCCGGATACAGGCCGGCGGTTTCCACGCCTATTTGCGCAGTCTCAGCCGCCAGGGTGCGTTCGGCCGCGGCAATATCAGCGCGCCGGGCTAACAAGCCGGCCGGATCACCCACTTGCAGGGTGCGCAGGCTCAAAGTCTCACGACCGGGCCTGGCCAGCGGTGGCTTGAACCCTTGTGGTGCCTGCCCCAGCAGCACCGCCAACGCGTTGTTGGAGGTTGCGCGTCGCCGCTCAAGGTCGGGCGCTACCGCCTCGACATTGCGCAGCAAGGCCTCGGCGCGCAGCAGGTCGAACTCGGTGGCGGCGCCGACGCTGACCAGATGTTCCACCAGGCCCAGGCTGTCGCGCTGGCTCTGGCTGATATCCGCGACCACCGCCTGTTCAGCTTCGATCCCTTGCAGTTCGAACCAGGTGGCCGCGACGGTGGCGGCGACGCTCGCCTGCACACTGCGCAGCAATGCCTGGCGCGACCCCGCCTGCGCTTGCGCTGCCTCTACCGAGCGGCGGACGCGCCCAAACAGGTCGATTTCCCAGGCCGCATCCAGCGCCGCGCGGGTGGTTTCGATTGAGCGTTCCTGGCCCAGCGGCGTCTCGACTTCACTGCGCCGTCGGTGCTCATAACCGAGGGCGGCACCGCCACTGGGCAGAAACCCTTGGCGGCTCTCGCGCAGGATCGCCTTGGCTTCATCCAGGCGTACGGCGGCGATGCCGATGTCGTGGTTGGCCGCCAGCGCCTGCTGGATCAATTGGCTGAGTGCCGGCTCGTCGAACACTTGCCACCACTGCACCTCGACCTCACCGCTGCCCAGACCTGCAACGGGCGCACCGAAGCTTGCCGGCTTGTGCGGGGCGGGCAGCACCGGCGCGGAATAGTCAGGCCCTACCGCAGCGCAGCCGGCCACCAGCAGCAACGGCAACATAAAGAGTGGAAAAGACCGTTTCATGATGCGCGCTCCTCCAGCTGCAACTTCGGACTCGAACCCTGACGCTGCAAGCGCAGCGCCAGGCTGCGCATCACCACGTAGAACACCGGCGTGAGGAACAGGCCGAACAGGGTCACGCCCAACATCCCGGCAAACACTGCAACCCCCATGGCATGACGCATTTCTGCCCCGGCGCCACTGGCCAATACCAGCGGTACCACGCCGGCGATGAATGCAAGCGACGTCATCAGGATCGGCCGCAAGCGCAGTTGGCACGCGTGGACAACCGCCTCCAACGGGCTCGCACCTTCGGCTTCGAGGCTGCGGGCAAACTCGACGATCAGAATGGCGTTCTTCGCCGCAAGCCCCACCAGCACCACCAACCCGATCTGCACGAACACGTTGTTGTCACCGTCCACCAGCCACACGCCGATGATCGCGCTGAGCAAGCACATGGGCACGATCAGCAAGACCGCCAGAGGCAACAGCCAACTGTTGTACTGCGCGGCGAGGATCAGGTACGCCAGCAACACACACAGCGGGAAAATAAACAGCGCCGATGATCCGGCGAGTTTTTGCTGGTAGGTCAAATCCGTCCATTCATAGGTCACGCCTTCGGGCAGTACCTCCTGCGCCAGCCGCTCCATCAGCGCAACAGCTTGCCCCGAGCTGACCCCAGGCATCGCCCCACCGGAGATATCCGCCGAAGGGTAGCCGTTGTAGTGAATCACCCGGTCCGGGCCGGAACCCGGTGTGACGGTGACAAACGCCGACAACGGCAACATGTTCCCGGCCGCATTGCGCACTTGCAGGCGGCCGATGGCTTCGGCCTGCATACGATGATCGGCATCAGCCTGGGCGGTCACCTTGTAGGTCCGGCCGAAACGGTTGAAGTCGTTGACATACAGCGACCCGAGATAGACCTGCAAAGACTCGAACACATCCGCCAGACGCACGCCCTGGCTCTTGACCTGGGTGCGATCGATGTCGACGTTCAACTGCGGTGCGTTGACGTCCAGGCTGGTCATCAATCCGGCGACCTGGCCCGACTCAGTGGCTTTGGTCATCAATACCTGGGTCTGCTGCACCAATGCCTCAAGCCCAACCCCGCCACGGTCCTCGACCTGTAACTTAAAGCCACCGGTCACCCCAAGGCCGGGCACCGGCGGCGGCGGGAATACGCCGAGGAATCCGTCAGGGATGCTCGCGAACTTGGCTTGCAGGCGCCCGGCGATGGCAACCGCGGTCATATCGGGCGAGGTTCGTTCCTTGAATGGATCGAGCATGACGAACATCACCGCAGCATTCGGCACATTGACGAAGCCGTTGACCGATAACCCCGGGAACGCCACGACGCTTTCGACGCCCGGTTCATCCAGGGCGATCTTCGACATCTGCCGCACCACCGCATCGGTACGGTCCAGCGAGGCCGAATTGGGCAATTGGGCGATACCCACCAGATAGTACTTGTCTTGCATCGGCACAAAGCCCGCCGGTACAGCGTTGAAGCCGAACCAGGTCAGCGCCAGTAATGCGCTGTAGGCGACCAGCGCCACCCCGCGGCGGCCGACGACCTTGCGCACCGAGTTGCCATACGCCTGCGGCGCCCGCTGGAACGGTCGGCTCAGCACCTGCACCCAATGCGCAGCACGACCGCGCAGGCTGCGCGGGTCGTGCGCCACGGCGGCGCTGCGCGGGCGCAGCAACAGGCCGGCCAGCGCCGGACTCAGGGTCAACGAGTTGACCGCCGAGAGGATCGTGGAAATCGCGATGGTCAGCGCAAATTGCCGGTAGAACTCACCCTGCAGACCACTGAGAAACGCTGTGGGAATAAACACCGCCGCCAGCACCGAGGTAATGGCGATGATCGGGCCGGTGACCTCCCCCATTGCCTTGCGCGCTGCCTCGGTGGGCTCCTCGCCGTTCTCGATATGCCGCTCGACGTTCTCGACCACCACGATGGCATCGTCGACCACGATGCCGATCGACAACACCAGCCCGAACAACGACAAGGTATTGAGGGAAAACCCCATCAGATGCATGACCGCGAAGGTGCCAATGATCGATACCGGCACAGCCATCAACGGGATCAGCGATGCGCGCCAGTTACGCAGGAACACCACCACCACGATGACCACCAGCAGGATCGCTTCCATCAGCGTGATGGCGACTGACTCCAGCGAAGCGCGCACAAACACGGTCGGGTCGTAGGCTATCCGCGACACCAGCCCTTCGGGGAAGTTGGCCTGCAGGCGCTGCATGGTGTCACGCACCGCCTGCGCTACATCGAGCGCATTGGCCCCTGGGCTCTGGATGATCTGCAAAGCCACGGCCGGCTCGCCATCCAACAGACTGCGCAGCGCATAGGCATCGGCGCCCATCTCGATACGGGCCACATCGCGCAGGCGCGTGACCTGGCCGTTATCGCCGGTGCGGATGATGATGTCGCCGAACTGCGCTTCGTCCGTCAGGCGCCCGAGGGTGTTGACCGTGACTTGGAAAGCCGCATTGGAATCAGGTGACTGGCCGACCGAGCCGGCTGCCACTTGCACGTTCTGCTCGCGTACGGCGCCGATCACATCACCGGCGGTCAAGCCACGGGCAGCGATCAGGTCCGGGTCGAGCCACAGCCTCATGCTGTATTCACCGGCGCCCCACACCAGCACGTCGTTGATCCCCGGTATGCGCGACAGCTCATCGCGCACCTGCAAGTAGGCGTAGTTGGAGATGTACAGCGGGTCATAACGTTGGTCGGGAGACAGCAGGTGGACCACCATGAGGATGTCCGGCGAGGTCTTCTGCGTGACCACGCCGAGACGCTGCACCTCTTCGGGCAAACGCGGCAACGCACGCGAGACGCGGTTTTGCACCTGGATCTGCGCCATGTCGGCATTGGTGCCCTGGGCGAAGGTCGCCGTCAGGATCATGCGGCCATCGGTGGCCGACTGCGAGGTCATGTAGAGCATGCCCTCAACGCCGGTGATCACCTGTTCCAGTGGCGCCGCCACCGTCTCGGCAATCACTTGCGGGTTGGCCCCAGGATAATTCGCGTTGACTTGCACAGTGGGTGGCGTGACCGCGGGGTATTCGCTCAGCGGCAGGTGGAAGAAGGCGACAAGGCCGCCGATCATCATCAACACCGACAGGACGATGGCGAAGATGGGCCGATCAATAAAGAACCGTGGAAAGCTCATTGCACGCCTCCCACAGTCAGCGGTGCCTCAAGCGGCTTGCCCTCGATGCTGGCGGCCAGCGGCGTCACCGTCATGCCCGGGCGCACCAGCCCTTTGACAACAATGCGCTCGCCCGGTTGCAGGCCCTGTTCAATCACCCGCAGGCCGTCAGCCATCGGGCCCAATTCGACCGGGCGGTATTGGGTCTTGTCGCCGTCACCGACCACCAGCACATAGCGCCGGCCCTGGTCGGTGCCGATGGAATGGTCGGCAATCAACACCCGCGTTTGTGCCGCGCCGGTGTCCAGCTTGACCTTGGCGAACAGCCCGGGGGTCAGGCGCCCGTCCGGGTTTTCGACCACCGCACGCACGCGCACGGTGCCGGTCTTGCGGTCGGCTGCGTTGGCCAGAAAGTCCACCCGCCCGGCCCGCGCATAGGTCGCATCATTGAGCATCGCCACCATTACCTTGGCAGCTTTGTCCCCCTTCGATCCGGCGTGTTCACGGGTCGCTGCCAACGAGTGCAGATAGGTGCGCTCGTCGACATCGAAGTACACATGCAACGGATCGACCGAAACGATCGTCGTCAACGGCGTCTCCCCTCGGGTGACATAGTTGCCTTCGGTGACGAGGGCACGATCGATGCGGCCGCTGATGGGCGCGGTGACGCGTGTGTAGCTCAGGTCCAGCTGTGCCGTATCCAATGCCGCCTTCGCCGCCTCGACCTGGGCCCTGCCGGCATTCAAGGAGGCAATGGCGGTGTCGAGGCGATCACGCGCCACCACCTTCTTGGCGAACAGTTGCTCGGCTCGGCCATGCTCGGCCTGGGCCAGCAACGCATTGGCCTCGGCCTCGCGCAAACGCGCCTTGGCAGCGTTCAACGCGGCCTGAAATCCCCGCGGGTCAATCACAAACAACGGGCTGCCCTTGGTGACGAACTGGCCTTCGGGCACGCTGACACTTTGCAGATAACCACTGACACGCGGGCGCAGTTCGACCTGCTCAATGGCGGTCAACGAACCGGTGTACTCGACAAACGGCGTCACCGCTCGCGCCACCACTTCGGCCACCGGCACGCTGGGCGGCTTGGCGGCAGCGGCCGGCGGCGCGTTGTCTGTGCATCCGCCCAGCGTCAACACCACGGCCATTGCCCCGGTGATCAGGCTTATTGGTTTGGCGTACATCGTTCACCCTCCTTGGAATTTTCAAGACAAATCGACACTGGAGGTTTTTATCGGGCTTGCCACATTGGGAAGGTCAAGCGCTATAAAACCGGGAGGGTGTGTTTTTGTCTGGAGGGTGTTTGGAGCGAGAGCTGGGTGCGCAAGTCAAGAGCTACCGGCGCTATAGCCACTTTGATGTGGCTAACCACGATGCGAAGCGAGCCGCTCTTGATCTTGATCTGCTTTTGATCTTA
>NZ_SPKO01000036.1:306904-341901 GCF_023127795.1 Pseudomonas sp. W2Jun17
CGTAAGGGCGGAACCAATAGCAGCCGTTACCTGAATAACGGATATGTACTCGGTCTGATCCAGCATCCTGGTTGGCCCTGAGGCCGCCATCGGGAGCAAGCCCCCTCCCACATTTGGATCTCGATTTGTCAGGTAGATATGTGCTGGCTGTCCGACCGTCACGAGAGCAAGCTCCCTAGCCACAGGTATGGCGCCGAGACCATCAGGTCCAGGCCACCACCAACAACCCGGCACCCAACACCAGGCACAACGGCGAGTACAGGTACGTATCCAGGCGCGCAAACCGAGAGTTGCCGACCTTCTTGAAAAAACCTACCAGCTCCGAATCGCCAATCGCCCGGGCAAACATCAGCACCGCAATCACACTGATGCCCCACTGCAACGCGCCATGGGACACCGGCGAGAAATACAGCCCGGCGCGCAGGCAAACGAGCAAGGCAATCGCTACCAGCCCCATCGCGACCAGAAAGGTGCCCAGCGCCGACGGCTTGAACGCCGGTCGCGGCCCGCTGGCAAATTCACCAGGCAGTTGCGGAATCGCCGCCAGGCTGCCGAATTTGCCGCCAGCCGCCCAGTAAAGATGCACCATGCTGATAAAGGTAAAAACCCCGACAATCCATCGCGCAATGACAAAACTCATGGCGGACGCTCCCGAAAAATGTGGGAATCAGGATAGTCGCCCTGAGATTTTTTGCAGGCATTTCGTCGGCGGCTGATGTTAAAGTGCCGCCCCATGAAACTCGCCCGTGCCGACCGCTCGCTCATTGCCTGGATGCTCTACTGCTGCGTCCTGTTCAATGTATTCGCCTGCAGCATTGGTCATGGGCAGATGGTGGGGATGCAGCTCAACGGCATCAGCGGCCAGTTCTGTACGGTGGACCCGCGCACCCAGGCGCCCCTGCCCAGCAACTCCACGGATGAAAGTCTGCCAACCCTGTCGAAGGCCTTTGGTTGCCCGCTGTGTTCTACCGGCGGCATGGGGCCTGCGCTCAACTCCCATCTGAATGTGGCGGTACTGCCACAACCCCATGCGCCACCTGCTGCGGTGGTGCTCGCCGCTGATATTCCGGCCCGTTTCACCTGGCCCACGGCTAACCCGCGTGCGCCACCTGCCTACGCCTGATCCCTGCGCTTTCTGATCTGCATTGCCGACCGTTTCCGAGAGGAAGGACCGGTGGCTGTGCGTTGTTTTCAAGCCAAGTTTTCAGGATTCAACCATGAAACATCTACCCCTGTTGGCGGGCCTGTTCGGCTGCCTGCCCGTTTGCGCCTGCGCCCTTGAGTTGGCGCCGACCACCATTGAAGGTGATCAAAACATTGAGCCCGGCCTGGCCCTGGATCAATCCAGCGGCATGGCCTCGCGCCTGGGCCTGAGCGTGCGGGAAACCCCGGCCTCGGTGGCCATTGCCAACCGCAACGATATCGAGCGCCGTGGCGCCAGGACCTTTCGCGAGGCGGCCAATACCCTGCCCGGCGTCAACGCCAGCGCGCCGCCCGGGTTTGGTGGTTTTGTCTCGTACCGCGGGTTTACCAGCAGCCAGATTACCCAGATGTTCAACGGCATCAATGTCTCCACAGGCCTGGCGCGGCCGGTGGATGCGTGGATCTACGACCGTGTGGAACTGGTCGGCGGCCCCTCCTCCCTGATCAACGGCGCCGGCTCCGTGGGCGGCTCGCTCAATTACGTGACCAAGTTGGCGACCCGTGAAGAACAGGCCGCAGAAGGCCAACTGACCTACGGCAGCTACGACACCGCCGGCATGGCCTTCGGCCTTAATCACGCGCTGACCGAGCCCGGCGCCGACGTGCAGCATTACGCGCGACTGGATGTGAGCCGCAACACCAACCACAGCCACATCGACCGCGCTCAACGGGATGCCTGGAGCGTGGCGTTTTCCCTGCTCAGCGACCTCACGCCCAACCTGTCCCATACCCTGGCCCTGGAATATCAGGATGAGCATGAGGACAGCCCGTATTGGGGCACGCCGGTGCTCAACCCCAAGGCCGGCGAACTGAAGATCGACAAGCACAACCGCTTCAACAACTACAACGTCGCCGACGGACGTTATGAGCAGCGTACAATCTGGGCCCGCTCGATCATCGATTATCGGATCAACGACAGCACCACGCTGAAAAATACCCTCTACCACCTCGACAGCCAGCGCGATTACCGCAACCTGGAGACCTACCAGTACAACGCCGACAACAGCGCCGTTAACCGCTCCACGGCCTATCAGGTGCGGCATCAGGGCGAACAGAACGGCAACCAGTTTGAACTGCGCCATGACACCGGCGTGTTCGGCCTCTCCACCACTTGGTCTGGCGGTTTTGAGTACAAGATCAACAGCACCACCAACAGCCCCTTGAACGTATCGGGTCAAAGTACCGTCGACCCGAACAACTACAACCCGGGACACTTCTATGACATCCCCGGCACCCGACCGGGCTTCATCAAGGACAAGACCAACCAGGTCACCACCAAGGCACTGTTCGTGGAAAACCGCCTGGGGCTCACGGACAAGCTGTCACTGCTGACCGGCCTGCGTTATGACGCCATCGACCTGGACGTGACCAACCACCGCACAATCACCGCTACCAACCCTCGGCACTTCAAGCGCAGTTGGGAGCCAGTAACCGGCCGTGTGGGGTTTACCTATCAGTTTGTTCCGTCGGCCAACGTCTATGTGCAATACAGCACCGCCGTCGAACAGCCCAATACCACCACCCAGGTGTTCGACGTGTCCACCGGCAAGCAGTGGGAGATCGGCAGCAAGTTCGATTACCTGGACGGTCGCGGCTCGGCAACGGTCGCCGTCTACAAGATCGAACGCGAAGACTTTGCCGTCACTGACCCACAGGACCCCACCAACAGCATCCCGGTGGGCGCGCAGTCGTCCAAGGGTATCGAACTGGCCAGCTCACTGCGCATCACGCCAAGGCTGCTGGCCGAAGGCAACTTTGCCTGGGTGGATGCCGAGTACGATGAATTCAATGACAAAGTTGCCAGCGGCGCCGTGGTATCGCGCAAAGGCAATACGCCGACCAATGTGCCCAAGCGCGTGGGCAACCTGTGGTTGACCTACGACTTCTCAGAGGATTGGCAAGGGGGGGTGGATGCGCGCTATGTCGACCAGGTGTATGCCGATTATGCCAACACCCAGACAGTGCCGGCTTACACGCTGTTCGGTACGTTCCTGCGCTACAAGCTGGACGCCCGTACCTCGGTGACCGGGCGGGTGCGTAACTTGACCAATGAGGTGTATGCCGAGTTTGCGCATGTGTCGCCAGCTTACTATCTGGGGTCACCGCGGACCTTCGAAATAGCGGTACAAACGCGATTCTAAATCTGGAATGCAAAAAAATTGTGGGAGGGGGCTTGCTCCCGATAAGGGAGTGTCAGTCAATTTATCTGTGATTGACACTCCGCCATCGGGAGCAAGCCCCCTCCCACATTTTGTTCTGCATTCAGGCTATTTAAGGGCCGCCTCAACCTTCTGGGCTACATCCGGCGTCAACCACGCCTTCCACACCTCAGGGTGCTCCTTGAGGAACGTCTGGGCCACGTCCCGTGGCGCGGTGTGGTTTTCGCTCATCTTCGCCAGGGCCTTGTTAAGCGGCTCGATGGGGAACTCGACTTTTTCGAAGAACTGGGTGATCTGCGGATATTGCTGCTGGAACGGCGTCGATACGCCAATGCTCAATTTGGATGCCAGCGAGCGCGTAGGCTTGGGGTCAGTGTTGTCCGCGTCGGTCAGGGTCTTCCATGCATCGGCATCAAACGGCGGTTCTTCCAGCTGGATCAATTTATAGCGCCCCATCAACGGGGTGGGTGACCAGTAATAGAACAGCACCGGCTTGCCCCGGCGGATCGACGAGGCAATCTCGGCATCCAGCGCTGCGCCCGAGCCGCTGCGGAAGTTCACATAAGTGTCGTCCAGGCCATAGGCCTTGAGCTTCTGTTTGTTGACCACTTCGGACGTCCAGCCGATGGGGCTGTTGAGAAAGCGCCCCTTGCCCGGGGATTCCGGGTCTTTGAATACATCCTTGTAGCGCGCCAGGTCCTGTACGCTCTTCAGGTCCGGCGCCAGGGCCTTGAGGTTTCTGGACGGGTCGCCCTTGACCACGTATTCCGGCACCCACCAGCCTTCAGTGGCGCCTTTGACTGTGTCTCCAAGCCCTACCACTTTGCCTTCGGCTTCAGCCTTGACCCAAACAGGGCTGCGGCCCGCCCACTCTTCGCCGATCACCTGGATGTCGTTCTTGGCCAGGGCGGTTTCCAGGGTGATGGTGGTGCCAGGCAAGGTGTCGGTGGGCAAGTCATAACCCTTTTCGACGATAAAGCGCAGTACTTCGGTGATCAGGCTGCCGCTTTCCCAGTTGAGGTCGGCAAAATGCACCGGTGCCTGAGCAGCCGATACCGGCAGTGACAGACTCAGGGCCGTCAGTGACGCTGCCACCAGTGACTTCAATCCTCTCATGCCTTTGCACCTCGCGTTCTCTCAGTCATGGCAAACGGCTTTGCCGCTAATGCGCGAAGCCTCTGAATAGTTAAGTCAACTCAACTGTAGTAGAGGTTCCGAAAGACAAAGGTGCACAGCGTATTTATCGGTTATTCGCTGGCCTTGAACGTCACCAGTTCACCCTTGCGCCACTTGGCGGCCTTGCCCGTCACGGCCTTGAGAGTTTTGGTCAACCCTTCCTGCAATTGTTCATGGGCGGCAAATACCAGCATCACGCTATGGCCTTCCTTGAACACAATGCCCTGGCCTTCGTTCGACGATACAAAGGCGTAGTCGCCGAGGCCGTAAACGGTCAACTTGATATCGCGAAACTTGAGTTCGAACTTTCCACCTTCGCGGCTGGGTAAAACAGCCGCACGGAAATGGTCGCCCACCTTGAGTTCCAGGCGTGGCTTGTCATCCACGACCAGTGCCGCTTCGGTATCGATCTCGGCGATGTAGATGCCTTCCGGCGTCTGTTCAGTGACGTAGACAAACCGGGATTGAAACTGTTTGACCAACTTTGCGCGCAAATCACCCAGCACGAATAACGCGTGCATATCCAGATTACTGACTGCCAAGGAAACGCCCCCACATCAAGAAAGCGCTGGCCGCCGAAGCGGGCAGCACAAAAAAACGGCCGTTACGGCACGATCACACATTCGTCAAAAACCTGAAGATAACCCGCAGGACTCGTACACCCAGCCGCGGTGGACCTAAAGCAAGGTCAGCCGGTGGCACAGCAAATCACAGGTTCAACGACCCGAGAATACGAGTCGACCAACTTCAGAGAATAACCCAGTCAAAAGTGCACTTTCCGACACCCGAAACAAAAAATACACGGGCATGGAACCAGTTGCGAACTACCGACGACAATACTAAAACAGCAAGCCGGGTCAAAACCACCCGAAACGCCAAACACAGGCTAACAAGATCGATCGACAGGAGCTGAGCATGCAACGACGTCAACACAATGCTACGTCCTTCCACACTCGTTCATCATGTCCAGACGAACGCCAATACTACTGCTTGCATAACCTTGATGGGTACTCCCATTCGGTTATTTACCAAGTGGTACCGGCCGGAAAGAACTTTTTCCACATTCTTGAAGTGCCCAGTGGCAGGATCAAGGGGTTTCGCAGCGACCACAATAAAGCCTGTGAATTGGCCAAAATGCTTGAAGCCAGGCTGCATGCCCTTTGCGGAGGACTCGTTTCGTCACCTGGGTGACTTTACTGCGCCTGCGCCCCTCAACAACTGCCATACTGGCCCGTCCATTGAAGTTTGCCCCGTGCGGGTCAGGTTTCATCAGTGCAGTTACCTTGAAGGGAAGGCTATACGTGACGGAATTTGATATTGGCGAATTTTTTATCCACGGCGATGCCAGGGAAGTAGACGGAGAGTTTCAAGCAGTCATTATCATGCGGGCCAAACCACCGCTGACCACTGTGACCGCGCACCAAGTAGAAAAAGACCGTTGGTTCAAGACTGTAGACGCCGCTGCCTTTGCAGCAAAAGAAGCCGCAAAAGCCCTGAAAACCGCCGTGGATTCGGGTGCTCTCAATTCCTGACACCTCGATAGAACTCTAACGCGCCTCAAGCCTCCCATACACAACGATCCTCACTTTGTATGGAGTACCCAATGGACGCGCCAATCCCCACGCTCGAAACCCTGTTTGAACAACTGGGCCTGGACTCAACCCCTGAGGCCATTGATGCCTTCATCGTCGCGCATCCGTTGCCGGAAGGCGTGAAGTTGATCGATGCGCCGTTCTGGACGCCCCAACAGGCGCAGTTTCTTAAGGAAGAACTGCGTGAAGACGCTGAGTGGGCCATCCCGGTGGATGAGTTGAATCAGCGCCTGCATCAATCTCACTAGCACGGTCTCAATGCAGGCTGTCTGACTGTTCCATGCGCAACAGCGCTTGCCAGGCAGCCTGACACTCCTGCGCCTCATCGCGACTGGCAAAAGCGGTGCCGCGCTGTTCACCATTGAGCAACACTACCCAGCAGGCTTTCTGACCCAAGGCACGCAGGGTCTCAGGTACACCGCTGCCGATCATCACGGCCACATCGACTTTGTTTTGCATGGAAGTTCTCCGTAGCATTAGTTAGCTGCCTAACAATGTTGGCCATGCTACGGTTTTATTCCAGTTGGAAAAAGCTATCCTGGGAATAGCTTCATTGCATAAACAGCAACAATCCATCGCGCCAGACGCGGGCCGGATGATCTCGGGAGGTTGTTGCAGACGGGGCAGCCAGCTCACTGGCAGGCCCCCCATTCAGCACATCAGGCTTGACGCTGATGCTTGTCGATCTGCTCGTGGCGCTCTTGGGCTTCGATGCAGTATTTGGTGGTCGGGCTGATCAGCAGGCGCTTGAGGCCGATCGGCTCGCCGCTGTCATCACACCAGCCAAAAGAATCTTCCTTGATGCGCTCCAGGGCGCGCTCAAGTTGCGGCAGCATACGCTGGTCGCGGTCAATGGCATTTACCAGCCAGGTGCGCTCTTCTTCGACGGAAGCCGCGTCAGCCGGGTCCGCCGGGGTGTCCAGGCTTTCAATGGCGATGCGGTTCTGTTCAATGCGCTCGTGGTGTTCCACCTTCATGTCTTGCAGCAACTTCTCGAAAAAAGCGTGCTGTTCGGCATTCATGTAGTCATCCGCCGGCATGGCCAGCAACTTTTCCTTTGTCATTGATTTCTCTATAAAAAATACGTGCATTAAGGCGAATAAGGGAGCGTTCCGCAAGGCCTGTGCAGGTCTCGGAAGGGCGCCGTCCATTTCAAGCGCCACCCGGCACTCAATTTACGAGGGGCGGCAGTCTAAGGCCGACTTGAGAGCGCAGCAACTGAAAAGACAGGCATTTTTTCCCAATTAACCCCCAAAGGCACCAGGACGGGCTTGGCGAACGGTCATCGGAGTGCGTTTATAGCAAGAAATTCAAGTTTGTGGAGCTATATAGAAGACAAACGGTTGAAAGTGGCTGATCCCGGGCTAAATGTGGGAGGGGGCTTGCTCCCTCCCACATTTGATCTGAGTCGGCCCTTGGATTCACTCAGCGCTTGAGCTTGCGCTTGTTGCGGTACTGGTCGATCACCACTGCCACCACGATGATCAGGCCCTTGATGATGTCCTGGATATACGCATCCACCCCCACGAAGGTAAACCCGCTGGCCATCACGCCGAGGATCAGCGCGCCGATCACGGTGCCGGTGATGCGCCCTACCCCGCCCGCCAGGCTGGTGCCGCCGATCACCGCGGCGGCAATCGCATCCAGCTCGTAGGACATGCCCATGCCCGCCTGCCCTGTCGCGGCACGTGCCGAGGCCACCACGCCGGCCAGGCCCGCCAGCAGCCCGGCGATGCTATAGACGATGATCAAGTGGCGCTTGACGTTGATGCCCGAGGTGCGCGCCGCCTGCATATTGCCGCCGATGGCGTAGGTGTACTTGCCGTACTTGGTATAACGCAGGGCAATATGGAAGATCACCGCCACCACCAGGAAGATGATCACCGGCATGGCACCATGGCCGATGGCCGTGTAGGAATCCGAGAGCATGCTCACCGGCTGGCCTTCGGTGTAGTAACGCGCCAGGCCACGGGCCGAGACCATCATGCCCAGGGTCGCGATAAACGGCGGGATGCCGGTCACCGCGATAATGCTGCCATTGATCGCCCCTGCCAGCAGCCCCACGCCCAGGCCCATCGCCACCGGGATCCACACCGGCAAGTCGGTCAGGGACGGAAACACCGCCCGGGAAAAATCCGAGGTCTGCGCCAGGCTGGCAGCGATCATCGCCGACAAGGCCAGCACCGAGCCTGACGACAAGTCGATCCCCGTGGTGATGATCACCTGGGTCACGCCGATGGCCAGCAGGCCGATGATCGAGACTTGCAGAATCATCAGCACCAGGCGCTGGGAGTTCATCAAGAAGCTCTGGTCGCGCACGATCCAGCCGAACAGTTCAAACACCAGGCCGATACCGATCAGCACCAAAAAGATGCTCAGCTCGGTGGGCATGCGTCGACGATTCTTCACCGGTGCCGTCGCCGGCTTGTTGTCTGTTATTGCGTTCATAGCCCATCACCTTCTTATTCTGTAGATCAGTGGACCGCAGACATGCCGGAGGCCAACTGCATGACTTTTTCCTGGGTGGCCTCGGCACGATCCAAGGTGCCCATCAGTTCGCCTTCGTGCATCACCATCACCCGGTCGCTCATGCCAAGCACTTCGGGCAGTTCCGAGGAAATCATGATCACCGCCATGCCTTCGCTGGCAAGAAAGGCGATCAAGCGATAGATCTCGGCCTTGGCGCCCACATCGATACCGCGGGTCGGTTCATCCAGGATCAGCAGCCTTGGGTTGGTCATCAGCCAGCGTGCCAGCAGTGCCTTTTGCTGGTTACCGCCCGACAAGGTGTCGATGCATTGCTCCAGGGACGGAGTTTTTACTCGCAGCTTCTTGCACATCTCTTCGCACAGGCCGCGCAGGGCCTTCTGCTGGATAAAGCCGCTGCCCGAATAGTGCGGCAACACCGCCATCTCCATGTTTTCCAGCACCGACAGGCACGGGAACAGGCCGCTGAGCTTGCGATCTTCGGTCAATAGCGCAAAGCCTTTCTCGATGGCCATGTGCGGGTCGGTAATGCGCACCGCCTTGCCGTCCAGGGTGATTTGCCCACCGGTGCTTGGGGTAATGCCAAAAATGGTTTCCGCCACATTGGTACGCCCAGAGCCCATCAGGCCGGCGATACCGAGAATCTCCCCGGCGTGCAGGTCGAACGAGACGTCCTTGAACACGCCGTCCAGGCTCAGGTCGCGCACCGACAACAGCAACTCACCTATCGGCGTCTCGCGCACCGGGAACAACTGGCTCAGCTCACGCCCCACCATCATCGAGATCAGGCTGTCGCTGTTCATGCTGTCGGCACGTTGCAGGCCTATGTACTGGCCGTCGCGGAACACCGCCACTTCATCGGCGATGGCGAAAACTTCGTTCATTTTGTGCGTGATGTAAACGATGCCTTTGCCCTGGGCCTTGAGGTCGGCAATGATCGAAAACAGGTGGGCCACTTCCTTGTCGGTAATGGCCGAGGTGGGTTCATCCATGATCAGGATGTCGGAGTCGTACGAGACCGCCTTGGCAATCTCGACCATCTGCCGTTCGGCGATGCTCAGGTTGCCCACCTGCTCTTCAGGGTCGAGGTTGATGCGCAGGCGCGCCAGCAACTCGGCGGTGCAGCGATGCATTTCGCGGTGGTTGACCATGTGCAGGCTGTTGAGCTGCTCGCGGCCGATCCAGATGTTCTCGGCGATGCTCATATGGGGCATCAGGTTGAGCTCCTGATGGATCATGGCGATCCCGGCCTTTTGCGCCGCCAGCGGCGTTTCGAAGGTAATAGGCTTGCCACGCAGGCGGATTTCCCCGGCGTCGGGCTGGTAGATGCCGGCGATGATCTTCATCAGCGTCGATTTACCCGCGCCGTTCTCGCCCATCAATGCCAGCACCGTGCCGGGGCGCACCCGCAGTTGCACATCGTCCAGGGCGACAACACCGGGAAAGCCTTTGCTGATGTTGAGAATTTCCAGCAGGTAGGGTTCGTCCAGCGGCAACGGCTGGATGCCCGGGGGCTGCGAGGCAGCGGCTTGAGCAAGCATAGGGAGGCACTCCATCTGCAGGGCGGCCGTGACCGCCCTGCCGGCTTATTGTTGTTGTGTCAGGGCTACTTGAAGTCTTTGACGTTGTCCGGGGTGATCAACTGGAACGGGATCACCACGTTCTGCTCCACCGGCTCTTTTTTGGCCATCTTGCGCGCCGCTTCCACGGAACCCACCGCCTGGCCCTTGGCGTCCTGGAACGCCGAGGCGGCCATGTCACCCTTGGTGATCGCGTTCAAGCCATCCGGCGTACCGTCAACACCGGCAATCAGCACGCTGCCTTTTTCCTTGCCGGCCGATCGCAGGGCCATGGACGCCCCGATCGCCATCTCATCGTTGTTGGCCAGCACCGCATTGAAATCACGCCCCTGGGTCAACCAGTCGTTGACCAGGGTCATGCCCCGGTCACGCAGCCAGGCGCCGGTCTGCTCCTGCTCGATCTTGATGTCCGGGTACTTGGCCAGCACTTCCTTGACACCCTTGGTGCGGTTGGTGGTGGAGTTGTTCGCCAGGTCACCCAGCAGGATCACGATCTTGCCCTTGCCGCCGAGTTTTTCGGCGATGTATTGCATTTGCAGGCGCCCGGCCTCGACGTCATCGGAGGTCACTGCCACCACGTCCTTGGGCAAGTCTTTCTGGTCCGGGCGACGGTTGACGAACACCAGCGGAATGCCCGCCTTGGTCGCAGCCGCAATGATGTTCTTGGTCGAAGCGGTATCGACCGGGTTGACGATAATGGCGTCGACTTTCTGGCTGATAAAGTTCTCGACCTGGCTCAATTGCTTGACCACATCGGCCCGCGCGTCTTCAAACTGCAATTGCACGCCATCGCCCTTGGGGTAGGACTTGGCTTGCTTATCCATGTCTTCGCGCAGGTAGGTGAGGAAGGTGTCATCGAACGCAGACATCGTGACGCCCACCTTCAGATCGGCGGCGCCGGCAACGCCACTGGCCAGCAGCATGGACAGGGCCAGCGCGGTAAAACGGATCGGGGTCTTCATGAACGGTCTGTCTCCACTTTCTTGTTGGTTTTTTTCGACGTTGCGTTTATCAGGACTCGGCTGTCAGTCGCACCACTGGCGCCCCTGGAATGCAGCACACCAGCGCGCCCTGGTTTTCGACGCACAGCACGTTAAGGAAGGAGAAGTAGAACGGCCGGGCGCGGGGCAGTCCGCGTGGCGCTTGGGCGGGGCGTAAAACTCGAAGTACAGCGTTGAAGATTTTCATCTGACGGTACCTGGTTGTTTTTGATCTTGTTTTTGTTGAGTCGCCCGCTGGGTCCGGGACGTACTTTATGCAACCTGGAAACGACTGTATTAGAAAATAATTTCCATATCAACCTGTTTTAGAATTTTATTCTATTTTTGTCGAAACCACTTGCTGGCGCTCGGCGCTCAGGCGTGCGGCGTCCAATATACGGGTGGTTTCCAGCGCGTCATAGGCGCTCACCGGCAGCGGTCCCTGCCCTTGCACGGCCAACTGCAACTGGCGATAGAACTGTGTCCAGCAGCCCTTTTCCGACGGCACCCGCTCACGCTCCGAGCCTTGTTCGAACCAGCCCCAGCGTCGATGCTCCTCCGCGCCCCAGTGCTCGCCTTCGGTCTTCGGCGATTTACCGGCGATCAGCGCTTCTTCCTGGCCATCCAACCCTTCGACGGTGTAGCAACCCAAGGTGCCACTGACACGAAAGCGCGGCGCCTGGCTGTTCTGCAAGGCGTTGCCCCACAGGTGTGAAATCACGCCGTTGGCGTGGCTCAGGGAAACAAAAAAGCCGTGATCCACGCTGGGGTGTTCAGGGGTGTAGTGCAGTTGGGCGAACACTCGGTCCACCGGGCCGAACAGTTGCAGCGCCTGATCGACCAAGTGGCTGCCCAGGTCACGCAGCCACCCGCCGCCGCTGGCATTGCCCACGGCTTGTGGGCTGTAGCGTTCTACACGAGATTCAAAGCGGGTGATGGTGCCCAGGGCACCGGCATCGATGAGTTTGCGCAGAGTCAGGTAATCCGAATCCCAGCGCCGATTCTGGTAGACGCTGAGCAGCGAGCCCTGGCGCTCGGCGGCAGTGATCAGGGCTTGGGCTTGTTCGGCGTTGGCCGCAAAGGGTTTGTCGCTGACCACCGCCACGCCGTGTTCGATGGCTTCCAGTACCAACGCTGGGCGACCTTTGAGGGTGGTGGAAATCACCAGGGCGTCGACGCCGGCTTCGACGATCTGGCCGATGGAGTCGAAGGCCTTCACGCCTGGTAGATCGGTACTTAATTGCTGGCGACGCTCCGGCGAGCGTGTGACAACGCCCACAAACGTCGCACCAGGCAACGTCGCAATCAGCGGCGCATGAAAGAAGCGCCCTCCGTGGCCATAGCCGACTAGTCCAATTCGCATGATTCACTCCTGCTTTGAAGTGCAAACACTGTTCAAATGTGGGAGGGGGCTTGCCCCCTCCCACATTGACCAGGTTCCACCTGTGAGATTGGGATCAGCCGTAGAAGTGTGGGCGATCCGGCAAGCTCACCGGCACAATCTGCCCACTGCCCTGGGCTTCAATACACGCATCCGCCGCCACTGCCGCCGCATACCCATCCCACGCCGACGGCCCGCCGACCTGCCCAGCCCGCACGCTGTCGATAAACGCCTGCAACTCCACGTCATAGGCACCGATAAAGCGATCTTTCCAATCCATCAGGATCGCATTGGACAGCTTCGCACCGCTGCGCAGTTGCACCTGGGACGGCTCCGGCAACTTGGCGATGCCGGTCTCCCCCACCACTTCGCACTGGATGTCGTAGCCGTATTGGCAGTTCACAAATACCTCCACGTCGATACGCGTGCCCTTGGCGGTTTCCAGCAGCACGATCTGCGGGTCGCGCAGGTGGGCCAGGGCCTTGCTGGTCTTGCGCGGGAAGACCACCTGCACGGACACATAGTCGTCATTGAGCAACCAACGCAGCACGTCCAGTTCGTGGATCAGGGTGTCGGTGATCGCCATGTCGGCGTTGTAATTCTCGCCCACCGTCGGGTTACGGTGCGCGCAATGCAGCATCAACGGCTCGCCGATCTGGCCGCTGTCGATCACAGCTTTCAAGGCCCGATAGCCTTCGTCATACGGACGCATGAAGCCCACCTGCACCAGGCGCTTACCGCAGGCCACTTCGGCCTCGACGATCTTGCGGCAGCCTTGCGCGGTGACCGCCAGGGGTTTTTCACAGAACACCGGTTTGCCGGCGGCGATGGCGGCCAGCACGAACTCTTCGTGGCTCGGCCCCCACGACGTCACAAGGATGGCTTCGACCTCTGGCGAGTTGATCAGCGCATGGCCGTCCGGGTACACCTCGGCGTCCAGCTTCAAGTCCGCCACCACCTGCGCGGCCTGCGCAAGGTTGATATCAGTGACCGCCACCACCTGGCTGTTGAGCAAGGTCTGGCTGCAACGACGGATATGGTCCCGGCCAATGGCGCCCGTACCAATCACTCCAAGCTTCAAAGACATGTAAACACTCCTCTTGTTATTAGTACTGCCGGGCCTTGGCCAGGTGTTCATTGAGTTTTTTTGCCGCTGCATTCGTGCGTTCACTGGTGGACACCTGCGCCACACCTACCCGCCACCACGACAGGTAGCCGTGGACCATGGTCTTGGGCAGCACTTTGATATCGATCAGCGTCGAGACGGTTTGCGTGCGCGCATCGGCCAGGGCCGCTTCCAGCTGCTCTAGCGTGCTGACCTTGTAGGTCTTGCAACCATAGGCCGCCGCACTCATGGCGAAATCCACCGGCACCAGGCCGCCGTCGAGCTTGCCGCTCTCGGGGTTGCGGAAGCGAAACTCGGTGCCGAAGCTGTCCATGCCATTGCCGATTTGCAGGTTGTTGATGCAACCGAAGGCCATGTTGTCGAGCAGCACCACGTTGATCTTGCGCCGTTCCTGGATCGAAGTGGCCAGCTCCGAGTGCAGCATCATGTAGGAGCCGTCACCGACCAGGGCGTAGACCTCTTTGGTCGGCTCGGCGAGCTTCACGCCCAAGGCGGCATTGATCTCGTAGCCCATGCACGAATAGCCGTATTCGACGTGATAGGTATTGACGCCCTTGCTGCGCCAGGCGCGCTGCAAGTCCCCGGGCAGGCTGCCGGCGGCGGCGACGATGATCGCATCGTCGGCCAGCGCCTGGTTGAGCACGCCCAGTACGCGGCTTTGGGTCAGGCAGGAGCCGGTCAGCTCGATAAACTCGCGCAGTACGGCGCGGTCCAGAAGGTCGTCAACTTCCGGCACGAAATCATCGTCTGAGTATTGCACCTGGTACACGCGATCCACTTCGGCATTCAGTTGCGCCTTGGCGTCAGCGATCTGCTCGCCCCAGCCGGAACGGTAATCGCCGAGGGCATCGGCCAGCGCTTCAAGCGCGACTCTGGCATCCGCCACCACTTGCACACCGTCCAGCTTCAACGCGTCGCAGGTGCTGACATTGAGGTTGAGAAAAGTCACCTCGGGGTGCTTGAACAGCGATTTTGACGAGGTCGTGAAGTCGGTATACCGCGTGCCGATGCCGATGATCAGGTCCGCCTCGGGGGCCAGCAGGTTCGCCGCCAGGCAGCCGGTTTCGCCGATGCCGCCGACGTTCAGTGCATGGCTGGAGACCATCGCGCTTTTACCGGCCTGTGTTTCGGCAAAGGGAATCTCAAAGCGCTCGGCAAAGGCTTGCAGCGCCGCATTGGCGCCGGAGTACTTCACCCCGCCGCCACAAATGATCAGCGGTTTGCGCTTGCCGCGAAACGCCGCCAGCGCATCGCCGATCATCGCGGCGGTGGCCGGGCGCCGGTCGATACGGTGCACGCGCTTTTGCAGGA
Source organism: Pseudomonas sp. W2Jun17 (assembly GCF_023127795.1). NCBI lineage: Bacteria > Pseudomonadati > Pseudomonadota > Gammaproteobacteria > Pseudomonadales > Pseudomonadaceae > Pseudomonas > Pseudomonas sp. W2Jun17. The sequence continues at coordinate 321,900 of NZ_SPKO01000036.1, forward strand.
AGTAGTCGGGATAGTCCCAGGCCTCGGCCTGCACATCCTGGGGCAACGCCAATGTCACCGCGCCGGTTTCGGCAGGGTCGGTGAGCACGCGCATGGCGTGGATCGCCGCCGTCATCAACTGTTCGGGGCGGTTGATGCGGTCCCAGTATTTGCTCACGGCGCGGAACGCGTCGTTGGTGCTGATGCTCAGGTCGTGGAACTGCTCGATCTGCTGCAGCACCGGGTCGGGCTGGCGGCTGGCGTAGACATCGCCGGGCAACAGCAGCAGCGGTATGCGGTTGGCCGTGGCGGTGGCTGCGGCAGTGAGCATATTCGCAGCGCCAGGCCCCACCGAGGCCGTGCACGCATAGATCTTGCGGCGCAGGTGCTGCTTGGCAAACCCGATGGCGGCATGGGCCATGCCTTGTTCGTTGCGGCCCTGGTGCACCACCAGGTCGCCGCTGTCCTGCTCAAGCGCCTGGCCAAGGCCCAACACATTGCCATGCCCGAAAATAGTGAACACCCCGGCAACGAACTTGCTCTGTACGCCGTCGACTTCGATGTATTGGTTATCCAGAAACTTCACCAGGGCCTGGGCCATGGTCAATCGTGTGGTGCTCATGTCGCGCCCCTTATCGTTTTTGCAGGTGGGCGATGCTTGCCCCCAACGCCTGCCGGATATCCGCCAATCCATGCACGCTTTCGGCAAACGGCTCGAACGACAGATAGCCGCTGTAGCCGGTGCTCAGCAAGGTGTCGATCTGCGCCGCATTCCCGAGAATATCGTCCTCGCCCACCAGCACGCGGTGGCCGTCGCGGATTGAGTCAAGCGGCGCCTCGTGGTCTTCCACCCCGGAGATATGCACCAGCCCGGTCAGCTCCGGGAAGAACTCATGCTCGCCGGCCAAATGATGGTGAAAGGTGTCATGCACCACACGAAACACATCCAGGCCACCGATGGCCTTGATTGCATCCACTGCCACGCGCTTGCGGCGCAGGGCGGATACTGCGAAGCCCAGGGGTTCGATGAAACCGAGAATCCCGTACTCACGCAGGATCAATGCCAGTTCGCTCAACGCGGTGCGCAAACCAGCGGCGCGCTGCGCGTCGTTACGCGTATCGCCAGGCTGATTGAACGGGCACATCACCAGGCCCTGGGCCCCGCACTCACGGGCGTAGGTGGCCAGTTCGATTGCCTGAGCGCGGCGTTCGTCGTTCCACACATCAAAAGGGTACAGCGCGTTGATCGACAGCACCTTGATGCCCTGCGCCGTGCACAACTCACGCACGCGGGCGGCGGACATGCCGTATTCGATTTCGCGGTTTTTGAGGTCGTTGCGAATCTCGATGGCATCGCACTGGAGGGCTTTGGCCAGCTGGATAAAATCCGCCAGGGGCAAGTCAGGCGCGACCATACGGTTAAGGGCAAAACGTAGCGGCGACTTCATTGTTGTTGTTCTCCGTCCAAAACCGTTTAAAGGTCCAGCAGCCAACTGTGCTGCGGGTCGTTATGGAAATGCCAGGCGCGCTTGGGGCCGGCCATGACATTGAGGTAATAAGACTCGTAGCCATACGGCACGCTGACCGGGTGATATCCCTTGGGCACCACCACCAGGTCGCTGTTTTCCACGGCCATGGCCTGGTCGATGCTGCGGTCGTCGGTGTACACGCGCTGGAACACAAAGCCCTGGGGTGGATTGACCTGGTGGTAGTAGGTTTCTTCCAGAAAGCTCTGGTGCGGCAGGTCATCGGTATCGTGTTTGTGCGGCGGGTAACTTGAGGAATGCCCCGACGGTGTGCGCACTTCCACCACCAGCAGCGAATGGGCCGGCTCGCTGTCGGGCAGGATGTCGCAGACGTAGCGGGTGTTGGCGCCTTTGCCGCGCACACTGCGTTTGCACTGCTCGGGGCGGATCAGGCGCGGGGCAAAACCCGCCGCACCCGGCGCCGCACACACGGCGATCTGTACATCGCTCAGGGCCGTGACCTGGGCGTCGGTGCCCGGCGGCAAATAGGCGGCGAACGGTGATTTGTCTTCGAACACCGACTGGCGATCACCCAGGTTCTGCCAATTGAAGCCTTCGCCTTCGATATTCACCCGACCGCTGAGCAGCACCAGGCACAGCTCCTGATCGCCCGCGCTGACCGGCAAGGTTTCGCCCAGGCTCAAGCGGTAAGCGGCGAAGCCTACGTACTCCAGGCGCCCCGCCTCCAGGGCAACCATGGTTTGCCCGCGTTTGCTGCTTTTGACCAACAAGCTCATCACTCAAACCCTCTCGTTGAGAAGCGCACGCAAGGTGTCATAGCCCTTTTTCGCGTAGATATAACTGGGCGCCACGGCCGGGTCCTGCTCGGCTTCCACCACCAGCCAGCCTGCGTAGTTCGCAGCGAGCAGCACGTCCAGTAACGACGCAAAGTCGATATCGCCGTCCCCTGGCACGGTGAAAGTGCCGTTGACGATGCAATCGGGAAAACTCCACATCTGATTGCGCGCCAATTGCACCACGGGTTTGCGCACGTCCTTGAAATGCACATGGCAAACGCGGTCGATGTGCTTGCGCAACACCTCGATGGGTTCGCCGCCGCCCATGTAGCAGTGGCCCGAATCGAACAGCAGGCCGACTTCCGGCCCCGTGCGTTTCATCAACTGGTCAATGTCTTCGGGAGACTCGACGTAGGCGCCCATATGGTGGTGGTAGGCCAGGCGCACGCCTTGAGACAAGGTGAAACGCGCCAGCTCGGTGAGCTTGTCGGCGTACGCCTGCCAGGCCTGTTCGCTATGAAAACGCGGACGTTCTATCAGGCGAATGCGTGAACCCTGGATCGAATCGGCGACTTCGCCGTATACCAGTACGTTGGCGCCGTTTTGTTTGAGCAGTTCGACATGGCCGGCAATGGCCTCGATCTCCTCGGCCACCGAACGACGGGCCAGGCGGCTGGAGTACCAGCCCGAGACCAGCGCCAGATCATAGGGACGCAGCACGTCGCCGACGCCCTTGGCATCCTTGGGAAACTTGCCATTGAGTTCAAAACCTTCGTAGCCGATGTCCTTGCCTTCACTCAGGGCCGTGCTCAGCGGGGTTTCACCGCCAAGGGCCGGGAGGTCGTCATTGCTCCAGGAGATCGGGTTGATGCCAATTCGGATTGCGGGCATGGCTGCACCTTTATTATTTTCAGGTATCACTGAGATCTGCTCTATGTGGGAGGGGGCAAGCCCCCTCCCACATTTGACCTAATTCAATTTCGAGCACTGCGCCAGGCGTTGATGAGTTGTTCGAAGGTAGCCTGTACCTGCTGGATCAAGGTCTCATCATCGATCTCCCCCGCCATCCACGCCCGGCTCGGCTCCTGGAAGATCGTGCGGCCGACGGCAAATCCGCGGCAGGTGGTGCTCAGGCGGGCTTGCTGAAAACCGTCGGCAAGACATTCAGCCGACGCGTTCAGGCCAAGCAGCACCACGCCACGGCAGTATGGGTCGCGCTCCTGGATCAGTTCGTCGAGCTTTTTCCAGTCGGCGGCCGACTGCGCTTCGATCTTCCACCAGGCCGGGTAGATACCCAAGTTGTACAGGCGCTTGAGGCTGCGATACAAAACGTCGGGATAAGTGGAGGGGTGATCCTTGGGCGGGATGACTTCCAGCAGCAGTTCATGGCCGCTGACGATGGACGCCTCATACACCGCCTTGAGCTGCGCCTCCTGTTCCAGGCGCAGCATAGGTTCGTCATCGGGGTGAAATTGCACCAGGCATTTGATGATCTGTTCCTGGGGCCAGGCAATCAGGTTGCTGCCCACCGAGCGACCGTGTTCGAACGCCAGAGGCCGTGAGTTCTGCACTTCGACCGGGCGGGCAATCCACCAGCCTCGGCCGCTGGCGGCATTGAGGGCATCCTGGCCAAAACGCTGATCGGCAAGCAGGCCCACGTCGGCCTCGATGCCCTGCTCGGCGAGCTTGGTCTCCACACGTTCGATGGCCTGGATAAACAGCTGCTTGATGGCGCTGATTCGCGTCAAGTCCTGGCCGCCTTTTTGCGCCAGGTCCACCAGCTGCCAGCGGTGATCGAAGGCAAACACGAACAGTTGCTTCCAAGCCTTGCGCGGCACCGTGACGCGGTGCAGGCGCTGCAGGGTCGCATCCTGATCGGGACGGGTGATCGGCACCGGGCTGTTGAACAGGTAATCGAGTTCGGCGGGCGTGGGCATGGCCGGCGCACAGGCGTGCCGCGAGACCACCAGGCCGCCACAGGCATTGGCCAACTGGCTGCAACGCTCGTCGCTGGCGTCGTTGAGCCAGCCACTGAGAAAGCCTGACATGAAGGCATCGCCAGCACCCAGCACATTAAGCACTTCAACGCGCACACCGGGATAGATCGCCCCATCCTCCAACCGCGCAGGGATCTCGCCGTGGATCACCGTGCAGCCTTGCGGGCCGAGCTTGACCACCAGGGTGGCGGCCGTCAGTTCGCGCACCGTGCGCAGGGCGGTGAGCAGGTCTTCACTACCACCGGCGATGAGGAATTCTTCTTCAGTGCCGACGATCAGGTCGAAACGCGCCAGGATTTTCTGCACATGCTGGCTGACATTCTGGTCGGCAACAAAACGGGTTTCGCCATCGGCCTTGCCCGCCAAGCCCCACAGCACAGGGCGGTAGTCGATATCCAGCACCCGTTTGACGTTGTGTTTGGCTGCGTAATCCAGCGCCTGAATGCTGGCCTTGTACACACCGTCGGTGGAGAAATGCGTGCCGGTGATCAGCAGCGCCTTGCTCGATGCAACAAAGGCTTCGCTGATGTCTTCGGCGCGCAGGGCCATGTCGGCGCAGTTTTCGCGGTAGAACACCAGGGGAAAGGTTTCACGGTCTTTGAGACCCAGCAGCACCAGGGCGGTGAGGCGTTCGGGGTCGACCTTGATGCCGCTGACATCGCAACCTTCGCGGGCCAGGGATTCGATCAGAAAACGGCCCATATGGTCGTCGCCCACCCGGCTCAGCATCGCCGACTTGAGCCCCAGCCGGGCAGTGCCGAAGGCGATGTTGGCGGAGGAACCGCCGAGGTATTTGGCAAAGCTGGACACATCCTCAAGCCGCGCACCCACTTGCTGCGCGTAGAGGTCGACGCCCAGGCGCCCCAGGCAAATCAGATCCAATTGACGCCCACTGGCAAAACGAGTCTGGCCCATGCTGGCTCCTGTTATTTTTATCAGCCTGCGTTGTGCCGCCGTAGTGGCGGCAAACGCTCTTGGTGGGAGCAGACTAGAACGTCCGACGGCGGCAATCAATATTTATTCCATAATTATTTTTAGTGGAATATATTTTCCAATACGTCAGCATAGCGGCACGCCAGCGCCCGTGCATCGTTTCAGCAGGCCACGCGGGCCGTGATGCCGAGGTATTTTTTTGCGCCTACCCTGTAGACTTGCGCCACCCATCAGCGCATCAGACGAACACGCCAGAAGGATTGCCCATGTCCCGCACCGATCCCGAGACCACCCTGGAAGCAACTGTCGCCAGCCCTCCGATCAATGCCGAACGCCTGTTGCAGCTGATCACCGACGAATACGAAAGCCTGCCGCGCCAGCTCAAGCGCATCGCCAGTTACATGAGCCAGCAGAGCGACCGGATCATGGTCGATCGCATCAGTGACATCGCCCGTGAATGCGAAGTGCACCCCTCGGCCATCGTGCGGTTTTCCCAGCGTTTCGGCTTCAGCGGTTTCAGTGAAATGCAGGCGCTGTTTCGCGAGGCCTATACCCACAAGACCACACCGGTGCAGAACTACCAGCAGCGCATCCGCAGCATGATCGCCAACAAGTCGCAGAAAGCCAGCGGCGGCGACCTGGCGCGTGAGTGTGTCAACGCCACCCTGTCCGGCATCGAGCGCCTGGGCCTGGAACTGGACGATGCGGCCTTCGAGAAAGCCGTGGACCTGGTGGTCAATGCCGACAACATCTATGTGGTCGGTGTGCGCCGTTCCTTTGCCGTGGCCGACTACCTGGTCTACAACCTGCAGCACACCAACAAGCGCATCCACCTGATCTCTGGCCTGGGCGGCAGTTATCGCGAGCAGATGCGCAGCGTGCGCGCCAATGACCTGGTGATTGCCATCAGTTTTACGCCCTACGGCAAAGAGACCCAGCACTGCCTGCGCATTGCCCAGCATCACCAGGCCAAGACCTTGATCATCACCGACAGCAACCTGTCGCCGCTGGCCAAGCGCGCGAATGCGGTGCTGTTGGTCAATGAAGGCTCATCGTTTGCCTTTCGCTCGCTGAGCGCCACCTTGTGCCTGTGCCAGGCGTTGTTTATTGCGGTGGCCTATCGGTTGGAATTGAAGGTGGATGAAATTCATGAGCAGGTCGGGTTCGACGACTGACGCGCTCCTACAGCAATTGCGCCAGAGCCCGGCCGTGGAAGCGGATCTGCGCGAGGGTCAATGCGGTGTAGCCGACAATCACGGCGGGCGGCAACGTTACATCGACACAAAACTTGCCCAGTGGCTGCAAACTCAGCCCGGCGTCGGCGGCACGGGCGCAGAAATCCGCCTCTGGCACCCCTGCCGGTAACCACAGCACAAAATGCAGCCCGGCCTGCTCGCCAGTGACCGTGACGTCCGGCGGGAGGCAAGCGAGCAAGGCATCCCGCCGCGCCTGATAAGCCTGGCGCGAAGCGCGCAAATGCCGCACAAACGCACCGCTGCCAAGAAAGTCCACCAGGCCCGACTGATCGCTGGCGCCCACCGAATGCCCGGTCAGTTGCAAGGTGCGCAGCAGTGACGGACGCAGGGTTTTGGGCACCACCATGAAACCGACTCGCAACCCTGGAAACAGGTTCTTGTTGAAGCTGCCGCAGTAGAGCACGCGGTCGTTCGCATCCAGGGACTTGAGTGCGGCCAAAGGTGCGCTGTTGTAGTTGTACTCGCTGTCGTAGTCGTCTTCGACCACCCAGGCATCGGCTCGACTTGCCCAGTCCAGCAGCGCCAGACGGTGCGACACCGACAGGGTCACGCCCAGCGGGGCCTGGTGCGCGGGGGTGACATACACCAGTCGTGCGTGGGCAGGCAACTGAGCGGTATCGAGCCCTTCGGCGGTGACCGGGATCGACTGCACCTGTGCGCCGGCCAGCTTGAACAGACGCCGCGCCGGGGTGTAGCCGGGGTCCTCGACGCAGGCCAGGTCACCCGGTTGGAGCAGCGTGCGGGCGATCAGGTCAAGGCCATGACGAATACCCGTGGTGACAATCACTTCATCCGCCTCGCAGTGCATGCCGCGATAACTGCGCAAGTAATCCGCAATGTGCTCACGCAGGGCCGGCAGCCCACCAGGATGCGCGGCCTCCAGTACACCAGGGCCTGCGGCCAACAACCCACGGGCGACGCAACGCGCCCAGGCTTTCAGGTCGAACAGGCCGGCATCCGGGCGCCGTGCGACAAAGGGCACATGGCTCTGTACCCCGGCGTGGGGTGGGTCGGGGTCAACCGGGCGGCGCAGCATTTGTTTTGACGCCGGGGCCGCAATGAATTGCTCGGGAATCACCGCGCGCACCCGCGTGCCAGAGCCCGCCACGCGCTGCACATAGCCTTCGCTGTGCAAGCGGTCGAACACGGCCTCAAGGGTGCCGCGCGAAACCTGCCAGCGCTCGGCCAGGCTGCGGGTCGATGGCAAACGGCTGTCGGCCGGCAACTGCCGAGTCAGGATCGCCCCCCGCAAAGCCTCATAGGCGCCCTGCTGTTTACCCTCGCCCAAGTTGTCCGGGCGCGGCAAGTCAAGGTTGGAGGCGGCTTTTCCTCGGCTCATAGTGGTCCAGTCCTTCCATGCACAAGTGGTTCTGCGGATTAAACCACAACGCCGCTAGAGTCCGGGCTCTACCCCTCGCGAAGTAACCGCCCATGACGCAACGCATTCTCGCTCCCTGGTTCTGGCTAACGCTGCTGACGGTCCTGGTGGGCTTGCCGCGCCTCACCCTGGACCTGCACTTGCCCGCCCTGCCCGCTATGGCCGACTACTTCCAGACCTCCGATAGCCAACTGCAGCTGGTACTGACGCTCTACACCCTCGGATCGGCGATTTCCTTGCTGGTCAGCGGCCCGCTTACCGACCGCTTCGGCCGGCGTCCGGTGTTGCTGGCCGGGTTGACGATGTATGTACTGGCAACCCTCACCTGCGCACTGGCCGACAGCCTGAGGGTATTGATCATTGCGCGGCTGTTCCAGGCCCTTGGCGGGTGTTGCACCACGGTAATAGGCCGGGTGATCGTGCGCGACTATTTTGCCCCACAGGAGCAGGCGCGCTTGCTGGGGTTGATCTCCATGGCAATGGCGGTCTCGCCCATGGCCGCGCCGGTGCTTGGCAGCGTGCTGTTGCCCCTCTTGGGTTGGCGGGGTTTGTTTGTTTTGCTGGCGGTGATTGGCAGCCTGTTGTGCCTGGTGGTCCAGCGCCGCCTGCCGGAAACCCGTCCGCCACAAGTGGCCGCCGCGCCACCCACCCACTTGCTGAGCATCTACGGCCAACTGCTGCGCGACCGCTATTTCCTGCGTTATGCCTTGGCGATCGGCTGCGTGTACAGCACCTATTTTCCGTTTATCAGCGAGTCTTCGGCGTTGCTGCAACGCGGCTTTGATTTATCGCCGAGCGCCTACGCCCTGGTATTTGCCGCAACGATCAGTGGCTATATGTTCGGCGCCAACCTGTTCCGCCGCCTGGTAGCGCGGTTCGAGGCAGACCGCTTGATCAGCTTCGCCATCGGCCTGAATGTGCTGGGCAGCGTACTGCTTGCGACGGCCACGACACTGCTGGCGCAGGATTGGCTGGCGATTGTGTTGCCGATGGTGGTGATCATGGTGTCGGTGGGGCTGACGATGCCCGCCTGCCAGTTGTCGGTGTTGCAGCCCTACGGCGCGATTGCCGGTACGGCGTCGGGGTTGTTCTTTTTTATTCAGATGTTTGTGACGGCTGTGAGCAGTTGGGCCACCGGGCTGCTATCGGATGGCACCGCACAACCGTTGGTAATCATGACATCGCTGGCCAGCACCTTGCTGGTCATCAGTTGGCTGACGTTGCGCAAAACGAAAAGTGGGAAGGAGCAAAGCCCTTCCCACCCTTTACCGAGCCAGGCCCGGGTTTAGTGCATGAAGATCGCGATCAGAATGATCACCGGAATCGGCACGCCGAGGAACCACAGCAGTAATGAGCGCATGATGCTTTCCTTAAATGAATGGGCCTTGAATTAACGAACGTAGTTTTCGGTTTCGACGTACACCACGGCATCCCGGCGGCGACCGCCGAAGGTGGCAGCGAAGCTGGCGAAGAATGCACCGATCAACAGCGCCACGAAGGTCCACAGCGAGGTATAGGCAGCCACTTTCGCGGCGGTCTCGGCGGCCTGCTTGGCTTTGAGCTTGGCGTCTTCGATGGCTTTACGGGCATCGCCGTACACTTTATCGATACGCGCTTCGGCATCCGCCTGGCTGAGGTTGGTACGCTGGGTGATCAACTGGGCCAGGTAGGCACGGTCTTCGGCGGCCAGTTGACCGTCATTGCTCAGGGTCCGGGCGAAGATACGGCCGACCACGGCATGGGCCGCGTCGTCGCTGACCGCGGCTGGGCGGTCATCGCGGAACAGGCTGTCGACGTAGTAGCCGAAGTCGCCGCTGTCGGCACCTTTGGCTGCGCTGCCGGCTGCTTGGGTCAAGCCACTGGCGGCGCCCGACGCAACGCTGGCACCGGCTTTCACACCACCACTGACGACACTGCTGACCGAACCGACCACCAGCATTGCCGTGATCAATGTGGCCACGGCCCACGCCAGGAAACCATGGGCGGTATCGCGAAAGTACACTTCATCGCCATGCATGTTGGCCCACTTCACCCGCAAGCGGCCGGCGATGTAGCCACCCAGGCCCGAAGCAACGATCTGGGTAAAGGCCAGCCAGACAATCGTGGAAATGCCAAGGCCCTTGGCACTGATACCGCTATCGGCCCACGGCGACACCGCCGAAAAGCCCAGGCCGAAGCCCAGCAGCACCAGAATCAGTGACAGCGCAGCCGCCGCAGCGGCCCCGGCGAAGATCGCCCCCCAGGAAACCCCGGAGAGCGTGCTTGACTCTTGCAGCGCGGATGAGGATGTGATCATTGTTGTTTTGCTCCAGGCATGAAAAATAGTGTTACAAGTCTCAAAAGGGACAGTGCAGGCACCATGCCAGTCGGCAAATAATTTAAATTCCTTGTATTTCAATAAGTTAATTAAATTGAACTTACTTAAGTCATGCAAGTTGCAAGAAACGGCCGTTAAGGGCGGGCGATATGCATTCATGTGGGAGGGGGCTTGCTCCCGATAGCACTGTGTCAGTCAACAAACTCTTGCCTGAGACACCGCTATCGGGAGCAAGCCCCCTCCCACATCGATTCGTGCCAGTCATGAACAGGTGGCAGTTTTGCCAAGATGAAGTTTTATTTAGGAAACATTCAGCAACTTCTTGGCAAAATGACGTCCACTTCTAGTGTGAACGCTCACCAGGTAATCCTATGACCCGCATTTTGACCATCGAGGATGACGCCGTAACGGCCCGCGAGATCGTCGCCGAGCTGAGTAGCCATGGACTGGACGTAGACTGGGTAGACAACGGCCGCGAGGGCCTGGTCCGCGCCGTAAGCGGCGATTACGACCTGATCACCCTCGACCGCATGTTGCCCGAACTGGATGGCCTGGCCATCGTTACCACCTTGCGCACGATTGGCGTATCGACGCCGATCCTGATGATCAGCGCCCTCTCCGATGTCGACGAGCGTGTACGTGGCCTGCGTGCCGGCGGTGATGACTATCTGACCAAGCCGTTCGCCTCCGACGAAATGGCCGCCCGTGTCGAAGTGCTGCTGCGGCGCAAAAGCACGGTCAAGGAGTTCGAAACCGCCCTGCGCGTGGCAGACCTGGAATTGAACCTGATCAGCCGCGAAGCCAGCCGCGCCGAGCAGCCGCTGACCCTGTTGCCCACCGAATACAAACTGCTGGAATTCCTGATGCGCAACACCGGGCAGATCCTGTCGCGGATGATGATTTTCGAGGAAGTCTGGGGTTATCACTTTGACCCGGGCACCAACCTGATCGATGTGCACATCGGTCGCCTGCGCAAGAAAATCGATCCCCCGGGCCTCACGCCGCTGATCCGCACGGTACGAGGTTCCGGGTATGTCATTGCTGAACCCCTCTAAGGGCTGGCGCTCTTCCAGCAGCCGCCTGCTGGCGCTGTACAGCTCGTTGTTCGTGGCGTGGAGTTGCATCCTCATGGGGGTGCTGTATTACGAGGTGTCGGGCTACCTCAGCGACCTCTCGCGCCATTCTCTTCTGCAACGCCAGCACTTGTTCCAGCGCTTCGACGGCGAAGCCCTGGTGGAAGCGCTGACCACCAGCATGACCTTCGACATGAAGGGCGTGGATGCTTATGGCTTGTTCGATGAGCAGTTTCGGCCCTTGAGCGGGCCAATCCGCACGGTACCGGCGGACCTGCCCCTGGATGGCAAGATCCACACCCTGGCCAATTGCGTCGAATCCGATGACCCCAAGCTGCCCAAGGACAGCTGCGATGCCGTGGCCACCCACACCGACGACGGGCGCTGGCTGGTGCTGGTGCGCGCCAACGGGTCGTTGTTCGGTGTGACGCGGATCATCTGGCATGCCCTGCTGTGGGCGCTGTCGTTGACCATCATCCCCGGCGCTGCGGGCTGGCACCTGCTGCGCCGGCGTCCGTTGCGGCGCATCCGCGGGATCCAGGCCAGCGCCGAAGCCATCGTCGCCGGCGACCTGACGCACCGCTTGCCGCTGTCCAATCGGCGCGACGAACTGGACATGCTCGCGGCCATCGTCAACGCCATGCTCGAACGCATCGAGAAACTGATGAACGAGGTCAAGGGCGTGTGCGACGCCATCGCCCATGACCTGCGTACCCCCCTCACCCGCCTGCGCGCACAGCTTTACCGCATCAAGCAGCAAGCCGAGGAAGACTCCGCCCACGCAGTGAAACTCGATGACGCCATTGCCGAAACCGACACGCTGATGGCGCGCTTTCGCGGGCTGCTGCGCATTTCCGAACTGGAAGATCACCAGCGCAGGTCAGGCTTCCTGGTGCTGGACCCGCTGCCGTTGCTGCGCGAATTGCATGACTTCTACCTGCCCCTGGCGGAGGAAGGTGAAATGGAGTTGGTATTGCAGGCTCCCGAATCGCTGCCGTGGGTAACGGGCGACCGCGCCCTGTTGTTTGAAGCCTTGGCCAACCTGTTGAGCAATTCGATCAAGTTCACTCCGCCCAATGGCAAGGTCATCCTGCGAGCGGTCAATGATATGGGCAGTACGCGCATTGAAGTGCTCGACTCGGGGCCCGGAATTCCGGCGGCTGAACGCGCGTCGGTGTTCCAGCGCTTTTATCGGGTGGATGAAAACGATCAGCAAGGTGGCTTTGGTCTGGGGCTGTCGATTGTGGCGGCGATCATCAACCTGCATGGCTTCAAGCTCGACGTCGGTACCAGTGAGCTGGGCGGCGCCCGACTGGTGCTGGAATGTCGCCAGCAGTTGATACCTGAATAGGTCAGATGGGGTCATGAAGACCCCTGCCACATTGTGCCTAGAGCACACTTCCCATGGCTTTGATCAACACCGGATCAAGCGCATAGATATCCGGCGCATAGACCAGGCTCCCCTGGCGATCCACTTCCACCGTCCAATACCCCAACAGCACCGGCACCGGGGTGGCCAGTCTGAATTCATGGGTCAAGCCGGTGGCCAACAGTTCATCGGTACGGGTGCGTTCGGCCGGGGTCACCAGCAGGTCACGCAGCAGCAGCGGTTGCTCGACCCTCACACACCCCGAACTGAACGCCCTTGGCCCCTTGGTAAACAGCGGCTGGCTGGGCGTGTCGTGCAGGTACACCGAGAACGGGTTGGGGAAGCGCATCACGATCTTGCCCAGCGGGTTGCGCGGGCCAGCCTGTTGGCGCAGCAGGATATTACCAGGGCGCGCCCAATCGACCTGCTCGGGGGTCAGCGGATGACCTTCGGCGTCGAGTACTTGCAGGTTTTGCTGGCGCAGGTACTCGGGGTTGAGGCGGATAGCCGGGAGCTTGTCCTCGCGCATGATGGTCGGCGGGATGGTCCAGGTGGGGTTGAGGGTCAGCCGCGTGATGCGCGACTTGAGCAGCGGTGTCTGGCGTTCGGCGCGGCCCACTTGCAAGCGGGTTTGCCACACAGGGATGCCGCTCTGGTACACGCTCAATTGCGCGGCGGCCACATTGACCACTACGCCTTCAGGCTCAAGGTCCTGGGCCAGCCAGCGGAAACGCTCCAGGTTGATGCGCAGTTGCTCGCGGCGTACCGCCGGGCTGATGTTAAGTTCGGCCACGGTGCCGGCGCCGATCACGCCATCGGCTTGCAACGAGTGGCTGAGCTGGAACGCCTTCGCCGCCTTGACCAGGTCGCCCTGATATTGCTTGCCGTTGGGCAACTTGGCCAGATAGCCGCCACTGTGCAGGCGTCGCGCCAACTCCGGCACGCGCGGGTCTTCCATGCCGGGGCGTAACAACGGGCCACTACCCACCGCATCCCAGTGCGGTAAAGGCTGCTGGCGCAGGCTGGAATAGACGTTGCGCAGGCTGCGGTACAAGTCTGCACTTGGGCGTGCCTGGTCAAACGCTTTGGCCATGTCCTGCAAGCCGGTGGCGGCAAATGCCAATACTACGGTGTTCGGGTCCGTCGCAGGCGGTTGCGAATGCCAGAGCGGTTCATAGCGCGATTGCAGCAGGCGCCCGTAATGCAAATCGTGCAGGGCTTGCAGGTATTGCTGACTGGTCGCGATATCGCTGCACAGCACGTTGGCCGTGGCATCTACCGCAGGCAAGCTATAGTGGGTGGGGTCCAGGCCGTCGTCGGCCAGCATCAGTAACTGGGTTTGCAAGGCTTGCCGGGACTCGTCGGCCGACCATAACGGTGCATTGCCTTGCTGCTGGTAAAAGGCTTGCAGGCGCACTTGGGCGGTGGCATCGACCCGCGAGACCAGGTGGGGGCAGACGCTGGGCAGTTGCGCCAGCGCCTGCTGTACCGGCGCCAGGTCGACGGGCGCAGGCGTGGTCACAGGTAGCGGCTCAGGCGCCAGCGCATCGGCTGTCGCGACCAATGGTGCAACGAGCAGGCAAATGCTCAAGTAACATGCGTGTTTTTTGAACAATTGACTTAGCTCCACTCCACAGCGGGGGAATCGACTGTAGATGCTGACTTTTATGCGCCACCTCGGCTTGATCACCGGGGGCCTGGCTTTACTGAGCAATTTTGCGCTCGCGGCCACTGGCACCCCACCTTCCTTGTATAGCAGCCTGGCGCGCTCGGCTCCAGAACTCAATCCCACTGTACTCAAAAGCGCCCTGAGCGCGGTGCAGTGCGCTGTCAATAACGGCGAAGAACGTTCCGATCGCCTAGCGGTTATTGACTACTCCCAGCCCTCGACCGCCCGTCGGCTGTGGATCTTCGATTTGCGCAAACAGACCCTGCTGCTGCGTGACCTGGTGGCGCATGGCGCCAAGTCCGGGGAAAACTTCGCCACCCAGTTCTCCAATCTCGAAGGCAGCCATCAATCCAGCCTGGGCTTGTTCCGCACCCAGGAAAGCTACCTCGGCGCTCATGGCTACTCGCTGCGCATGGATGGCCTGGAGCCCGGCTTCAATGACCTGGCGCGCGACCGCGCCATCGTGATCCATGCCGCCGACTACGTCAGCCCGTTGTGGAGCAAGCGCGAAGGCCGCATCGGCCGCAGCCAGGGCTGCCCGGCAGTACGCCCGCAGGTCGCCCGTCAAGTGGTAGACAAGCTCAAGGATGGGCAGTTCATGTTTTCCTGGTACCCCGACCAGCGCTGGTTGAAGTCCTCGACGTACCTCAATTGCAAGCCCCAACAGGTAGCGAGTAGTCGTACAATCCGTGGCGGATAGCCTGTCCCCACAGATAAAAGAGAGCCTCGCATGCTTCTACACACCAGCACCTGGATCGAAATCGGGCAGTTCCTGGAACGCAGCCGCACGGTCGTGATCCCCATCGGCTCCAACGAACAACACGGCCCCACGGGCCTGCTGGGCACCGACTGGATGTGCCCGGAGATCATCGCCCATGAGGCGCAAAAAAACGCCGACATTCTGATCGGCCCGACTTTCAATATCGGCATGGCCCAGCACCACCTGGGGTTTCCCGGCACCATCTCGCTGCGCCCTTCCACCTTTATCGCCGCGATTGGCGATTGGGTGCGTTCGCTGGCCGGGCATGGCTTCGAGAAAATCCTGTTCCTGAACGGCCACGGCGGCAATATCGCCACGATCGAAGCGGCGTTTTCCGAGCTGTACGCCGAAGCCAGCTTCGCCCGCCGCCCGGCCGGGTTTGCGCTGAAGCTGGTGAACTGGTGGGACCTGGAAGGCGTCACCGACCTGGCCCAGCGCCAATTCCCGGTCGGCCACGGCAGCCACGCCACGCCGTCGGAGATTGCGGTGACGCAGTGGGCTTACCCGCAGTCGATCAAGTCTGCCGATTACTCACCGCAAATTGCCAACACCGGGCCGATCCGCGAGGCGCTGGACTTTCGCGCGCGCTTCCCCGATGGCCGCATGGGTTCGGACCCGGCACTGGCGACGGTGGAGAAAGGCGGTGAGTTGGTGGCGTTGGCGGCGCAGGGGTTGATCAAGACCGTGAGCAGTTTCAGCAACGAAGCCAAACCCTGAGCCGAGTGTTGGTCCAAATGTGGGAGGGGGCCTGCTCCCGATAGCAGTGTGTCAGTCAGCTCATCTGTAGCTGACCCACCGCCATCGGGAGCAAGCCCCCTCCCACATTTTGAAATGCATTGCCTTTCAGAACGGGCTTACTTGCAGTCCTGGGCCGCCTGCTCAAGCCGCGACGGTTTGATCGCCGAGGCCAGCGGCTTGCGCTCATACAGGAACACCTTGGTGCCGTCCTGGGACTTGTAGGCTTCCAGCACATCATCAGCAGCAATCTTGCTGGTCAACAGCACCTTGGCGTGACGCGAATTCTGCGTCACGGTCGAGGTGATGCCGTGTTTTTCCAGCTTGGGCAATACGCATTGCACATAGCCTTCGGGGGTCTTGTCGGTTTGCAGGGTCAGCGATGGGGCATTGGGAGCCGTGATACAACCGGTCAGCAACGAGGCTGCAAAAGCCAGGGCCGGAGCGAAAAAAGAGCGCATACAGATTCCTGAAAATAACCAATAGGGTTCACATCCACTCGCGAATCAACCTGCGCGAACCAGGGCCTTGAGCGACACATCGAACTGCTTCAGGGCATCTTTCTGTACATCTCGCTGCTGCTCGATCAGCGCGGCAATCTCCGGCGCCGCCTTGCCGTGCACCCACACTGACGGCACTTGCCTGTCCACCGAACCTTCGGCCTTGGCGATGTATTGTAGGTTCGCGTCATAGAAGCGTGCTGCAAAGCGTGCCTCGACCCGGTCGTTACGCTGGGTCAGCAATTGGTTATGGGTATCGAGCACCACCACCACATCCGGATGCGCCTGCACCATGTCATCCAGGCTGCCATAGACCGTCACCGAGAAAAAAGCGCCCTGCAGCGAGTTCATCAACCAGTCGATGGCCAGCTCGGGATCGGAGCTGTTGACGAACGCCTGGCGAATCCGCCCATCCAGAGCATCCTTGGCGCCGTTAAGTGCCATGGCATGGTAGCGCTCAAGGTAGATGAGGTTGTCGCGGGTATTTTCGCTGAACAACACCCCTACCCTCTGGGTGCGTTGCAGGGATTCTACGCTAGCGGCCAGCGGCAGCAAATGGCCTGTACGCAGCTCATCGGCAATCGCCGGGGTGGTCATGAGGGTGGTGCCCAACATCAGGGCCATTAAAGTAAGCTGGATAATCGTCCTCATCGCGCATTTCCTTGAGCTGCGTCTGGATGAGCAGATTCTGCGCGCTTGGCGAAAAAACAGAACTTGTGATCCTTGATGGTGACTATCATTTGAACCGATAGTGTCAGGCAGCCCATAAAACCTATAAGGACCCCGCCATGAAGCCCTACCAGAAAACCTTCGACCGTATCCGCGATGCCGTACTGCCGGAATTTCGCGAGCGGGTTGCCGATTACCTGGTCGAGTATGAAGAAGTGTTGCTGGACCCAAGTGCCGACGCCAAACAACGCTCGGCCAGCGCCCAGCAACTGCGTGGTTACCTGCGGGGCTTGAACACCATGCGGGTGCTGGGCATGGCCCACTGGGAGGACCTGGACCGACGTGTCGAGGAAGAGTGGCAGCTAGAGCACAGGCCGTCGCAGGTTGACCCACTCCCGCACTGACGGCCGTTGCCACTGGCGTTGCGCGTACATCACCAGCTCGGCCGGCACGGGGTCGCCGTTGAGGATCAGGCGATTGAGCATCACCGCCAGGTCTACATCGGCGATCGACCACTCGCCAAACAAATGCTCAGGGTTGCCTGCCAGGAGAACCTGCGCCGCGCCGATCAACTTACGCGCAGCAGCCTGAGCCACCGGCGATAGAGGCGGCATCTTCTGCCCGCAGAACACCACCAGCGTCGAGCGTTCCTGGCGAATCGGCAGCAAGTCGCTGCGCAACCATGCCTGAACCTGCCGCGCCCTCGCCCGCTGCTGCAGATCAGCCGGGTAAACGCTGATCTGGGGGTACGCCTGGTCCAGGTACTCAGTGATTGCCGAAGATTCCGACAGCGTAAAATCACCGTGCTCCAGAGTCGGTACCCGTTGGGTCAAGGAGCGCTGGGCGTAATCTGCCGACTGGTTTTGCCCAGCATCCAGGTCCAGGGGGACCGTGTCGAACGTCAGGCCTTTTTCCCGCAGGGCAACGAACACCGACATGGCGTAGGGGCTGGTGAACAGCGAATCAACGTAGAGGCGCAGCGGGGGTTGGCTCATGGGCTATCTCCGAAGATGAAACGCCACGCTACGAGATTCAGGTCGATAAGGACAATGCAGGGTTTTTATGGGGGCATTCCTGATGGGAATAGCATCAACCAGCGAAACCACCCGCTTTGAGGAACAGGTGCTCCTGCTCGGTGGTGACCCTGCCCAACACCGCATTGCGATGGGGAAAGCGCCCAAACCGCTGGATAATATCGGCATGTTCCCTGGCCCAGTGATAGGTGCTGGCGTCCAACTGCTGGTTAAGCACCAACGAGCGCTGCTGGTCTTGCGGGTCTTCCGAATGCTCAAACGGTAAATAACAAAACGCGCGTAACTGGGGATCGATCTGTTGATCCAACCCGGCGTCCACCATCTGCTGCGCATACAGACGCGCCAGCGGGTCGGTGGCGAACATATGCGCAGTGCCGCGAAAGGCGTTGCGCGGGTATTGGTCCAGCAGGATCAATAACGCCAGTGCGCCGTCGGCCGTGGCCAGCCAACCGTCCAGCTCGCGCCGCGCGGCTTGCATATGGGTGGCGTGGAAGGTGTCGCGAAAGGCTGTATCGAAGCCATCGTCCTTGGCGAACCAACGCTTGGGCCCCGCCTGTTTCCAGAATTCGATCACGGCCTCGGCTGATTGCGTCTTCATGCTGATCATCATGTGCCTCAAAAAATGTTATAGGATAACGTCAATTATTTGCCCGCTTGTGATTCCCACTTATGACTGACGCTACTACCTTACGCCAACGCCTGCAGTCCATCGACGCCCTGCGCGGCCTGGTGATCCTGTTCATGCTACTGGACCACGTGCGTGAAACCTTCCTGTTGCATCGCCAGGTCAGCGACCCCATGAGCATCGACAGCACCGAGCCTGCGCTGTTTGTCAGCCGCACCCTCGCCCATCTCTGTGCACCGGTATTTGTGTTGCTCACCGGATTGTCGGCGTGGCTGTACGGCCAGAAGTATCAGGGGCGACGCGATGTGTCGGCCTTTTTGTTCAAACGTGGGCTGTTTCTGGTGGTGCTGGAATTCACCTTGGTCAACTTCGCGTGGACCTTCCAGTTGCCGCCCAGTGTGATCTATATGCAAGTGATCTGGGCCATCGGCGTGAGCATGATCGCCCTCGCAGCACTGGTGTGGTTGCCGCGCCCGCTGCTGATCAGCTTGGCGCTGGTGATCATCGCCGGGCATAACCTGCTCGACGGAGTGCACTTTGCCCAGGATTCGGCGTTGCAGAGTGGCTGGTCAATCCTGCATGAGCGCAGCTGGATCGAGGCGTCGGAAAACCTGCGTCTGCGCGTGACTTATCCGGTGCTGCCGTGGATCGGTGTGATCGCCCTGGGTTATGGATTCGGGCCATGGTTTGCCGCTACCGCACTACCGGCTGTGCGTCAGCGTCATTTGCTGATCGCGGGCGTGGCGGCATTAATGGGTTTTGTGCTGCTGCGGGCAGTCAATGGCTACGGCGAGCAGCCTTGGTACGTGTATGACAATGGCGTGCAGACCCTGATGAGCTTCTTCAACATCACCAAGTACCCGCCGTCGCTGTTGTTCCTGGCGTTGACGTTGGGGGTTGGGTTGTTGCTGTTGCTGGCATTCGAACGCGCTGGGCATAAGCGCTGGATTGGCGTGCTGGCGGTGTTTGGCGCAGCGCCGATGTTCTTTTATCTACTGCATCTGTATGTGTTGAAGGTGCTGTATGTCGCCTGTGTGGCGTGGCTTGGGCTCAACCACGGCAACTATTTCGGCTTCGACAGCATCGGTGCGGTGTGGCTGACAGCTTTGGTGTTGCCGCTGGTGCTATACCCGCCGGTACGTTGGTTTGCCGGGCTCAAAGCGCGCCGGCGCGATATCGCCTGGCTCAAGTACCTCTGACCTGACGCGGCTCAAAATGTGGGAGGAGGCTTGCTCCCGATAGCGGTGGATCAGTATCCAATTCCTTGGCTGAACTACCGCTATCGGGGCATAGGTATCTACACAACTTTGTAGCTGCCGACCGTAACCACGATGCGAAGCGAGCCGCTCTTGATCTGCTTTTGATCTTGATCTTAGGCGCCCCCCCAAATCAGTGTCGGATTACGGGCACACCGAGCCTAAGCGAGGTGCCGAGTGGTGGGGCAA
>NZ_SPKO01000036.1:341911-391522 GCF_023127795.1 Pseudomonas sp. W2Jun17
TGCTTTTGCGCTTTTCAAAAGTGAGCCGCTGTAAAAGCGGAACCAATATCAGCCGTTACCGCAGGAATGGATATGTACTCGGTCTGATCCAACATCCTGGTCGGCTGTCAGGCCGCCATCGGGAGCAAGCCCCCTCCCACATTTAGATCCTGGGGTGTCAGGTAGAGATGCTTCGGCTGTCAGGCCGCCACGGGGGCAAGCCCCCTCCCACACTTGCAGACAATATCAGGCCAATTCGGCGCGCAGTTGGCGGGCGGCGGTGACCATGTGAATGAGCGCCGCCTCCGTCTCCGGCCAACCGCGGGTCTTCAAGCCGCAATCGGGGTTGACCCACAAACGCTCTGCCGGAATCCGCTTGGCGGCCTTGCGCAGCAAGTTAGCCATCTGCGATACATCCGGCACCCGTGGCGAGTGGATGTCATACACACCGGGGCCGATGTCGTTCGGGTAGTCAAAGGCTTCAAAGGCATCAAGCAACTCCATGTCCGAACGCGACGTTTCGATGGTAATCACGTCGGCATCCATCGCCGCGATCGACTCGATCACATCGTTGAACTCGCTGTAGCACATGTGAGTGTGGATCTGGGTTTCATCGCGCACACCGCAGGCGCACAGGCGGAACACTTCAGTAGCCCAGTCCAGGTAGTGTTGCCACTGCGCCTGGCGTAACGGCAACCCTTCGCGGAACGCGGCTTCGTCGATCTGCACGATCTTGATGCCAGCGGCTTCCAGGTCCACCACTTCGTCACGAATCGCCAGGGCCAGTTGCCGGGCCTGCACTTCGCGGCTCACATCTTCCCGCGGGAACGACCACATCAGCATCGTTACCGGGCCGGTCAACATGCCCTTCAATACCTTGTCGGTCAGCCCCTGGGCGTAGCGGATCCACTCCACGGTCATGGCTTTCGGTCGGCTCAGGTCACCGAAGATCACTGCCGGCTTCACGCAACGAGAACCGTAGCTCTGCACCCAGCCGAAACGAGTGAACGCGTAGCCATCCAGTTGTTCGGCGAAGTACTCGACCATGTCGTTACGCTCGGCCTCACCGTGCACCAGCACATCCAGGCCGAGGTTTTCCTGCACCTGGACAGCGTGCTTGATCTCGCTGTGCATGGCTTCGACGTATTCGGCTTCGCTCAACTTGCCAGCCTTGTACGACTGGCGCGCCAGGCGGATCGACGCGGTCTGCGGGAACGAACCGATGGTGGTGGTCGGCAACAGTGGCAGGTTCAGGCCGGCGCGCTGCTTCTCGATACGCTGGGCAAACGGCGATTGGCGCTGGCTGTCCTGCTCGGTGATGGCGGCGACGCGGGCTTGTACGGCAGGCTTGTGGATCCGTGTCGATGCCTGGCGAGCAACCTGTACGGCACGGCTTTCAGCCAGGGCGGCAAGTACCGCGGGTGCCTCGGGCTGGTCGACAGCTTGGGCCAGCAGAGCCACTTCTTCGCACTTTTGCACGGCAAAGGCCAGCCAGCTTTTCAACTCGGCATCCAACTTGTCTTCACGGCCCAGGTCGACCGGGCTGTGCAGTAACGAGCAGGACGGCGCGACCCACAGGCGATCGCCGAGCTTCTCATGGGCATGCTGCAACGTGGCCAGGGCCTTCTCCAGGTCGCAACGCCACACGTTGCGGCCATTGACCACGCCCAGGGACAACACCTTATAGGCCGGCAAGCGATCCAGGATAGTCGGGTACTGTTCCGGTGCTCTCACCAGATCGATGTGCAGACCATCCACCGGCAAGTTGGCCGCCAGGCCGAGATTTTCTTCCAGGCCACCGAAGTAGGTAGCCACCAGTTTTTTCAGCGGGTCCCGCTGGATCAGGTTATAGGCACGCTCAAACGCGTTCTTCCAGTCCTGCGGCAAGTCGAGCACCAGGATCGGCTCATCAATCTGCACCCACTCAACGCCCAGGTCCGCCAGGCGCTGGAAGATCTGCCCGTACAGCGGCAGCAAGCGCTCAAGCAGATCAAGCTTGTCAAAAGCGTCGCCCTTGGCCTTGCCCAGCCACAGGTAGGTCAGTGGGCCAATGACGACAGGCTTGACGGTGTGGCCCAGGTCACGGGCTTCCTTGACCTCTTCGAACAGTTGATCCCAACCCAGGTGGAACTGCTGATCGGCGCTGAACTCCGGCACCAAATAGTGATAGTTGGTATCAAACCACTTGGTCATCTCCTGGGCGTGAGCACCGCCGCAGCAGTTGTCACTGACGCCGCGAGCCATGGCGAACAAGGTGTGCAACGTGGCGTGGCCATCGGCCGGGCGGAAACGCTCGGGGATCACGCCAAACATCAGCGAGTGAGTCAGCACCTGGTCGTACCAGGCGAAATCACCAGCAGGCAGCAGTTCAATACCAGCCTGTTTTTGCAGCGCCCAATGGGTCTTGCGCAGGTCACGGCCAACGGCGCGCAGGCCGGCTTCGTCGAGCTCGCCTTTCCAGAACGCTTCCTGCGCTTTTTTCAGTTCACGATCGCGTCCAATGCGCGGAAATCCGAGGGAATGAGCGACTGCCATGACGTAAAGCTCCAATGTCGATGTTTATGGCGCTCATTGTCGGCAGTCGGCAATAGTGAGACAAACTCATTTAATTCTAGATCATCACAAGATCCATTCATGTTCGTACAACTGCGCATTGCCCATAACCGCACTGGCAGTTATTACCGTCATCCTAACGAACGGTCACACTCGTTCCGTATGCTTAAACGCAAGCGCGCAATTTCCGCCCGCTAACCTTTCGATCTGCCCCAAGTGCGGGCACAATGCGTGTCCTTTTTTGGCAGGCACCGCCGCAGGCTCTCAAAAATGATCAAAACGCCGTACTACCTCATCGATAAACAGAAGCTTCTGGTCAACATGCAGAAGATTGCCTACGTGCGCGAGCAGTCCGGCGCCAAGGCTCTGCTGGCGCTCAAGTGTTTTGCCACTTGGTCGGTGTTCGACTTGATGCAGCAATACATGGACGGCACCACCTCGTCGTCGCTGTACGAGTTGAAGCTCGGTCGCCAGAAGTTCGAAGGTGAAGCGCACGCCTACAGCGTGGCCTGGGCCGACGATGAAATCGAAGAGATGCTCGAGAACTGCGACAAGATCATCTTCAACTCCATCAGCCAGCTGCAGCGCTTTGCCGAGCGCAGCGAAGGCAAGACCCGTGGCCTGCGCGTAAACCCGCAGGTGAGCAGCTCCGATTACCTGCTGGCCGACCCTGCGCGCCCGTTCAGTCGCCTGGGCGAGTGGGACCCGGTGAAGATCGATGCCGTGATCGATCAGATCTCCGGCTTCATGTTCCACAACAACTGCGAGAACGGCGACTTCAACCTGTTCGACAAGATGCTCGGCACCATCGAGGAACGCTTCGGTGAGCTGCTGCACAAGGTCAAGTGGGTCAGCCTCGGCGGCGGCATCCATTTCACCGGTGAAGGCTATGCGCTGGACGCGTTCTGCGCGCGCTTGAAGGCGTTTTCCGAGAAGTACGGCGTGCAGGTGTACCTGGAACCCGGCGAAGCAGCGATCACTAATAGCGCCTCCCTGGAAGTCACCGTGCTCGACACCCTCTACAACGGCAAGAACCTCGCCGTGGTAGACAGCTCCATCGAAGCCCACCTGCTGGACCTGCTGATCTATCGCCTCAACGCCAAGCTGGCGCCGAGCGAGGGCGAACATACCTACATGGTGTGCGGCAAATCCTGCCTGGCCGGGGACATCTTCGGCGAGTATCAATTTGATCGTCCGCTGGCCATCGGCGATCGGCTGTCATTCATCGACACCGCGGGCTACACCATGGTCAAGAAAAATTGGTTCAACGGCCTGAAAATGCCGTCCATCGTAGTGAAACAACTCGACGGTACAGTCGAGGTGGTTCGTGAATTTGGTTACGACGACTACCTGTCCAGCCTTTCCTAAGCTGGCGGATATAGGAGAAATAAAGCAATTGAAAAAGAACGTTCTTATCATTGGTGCAGGAGGTGTCGCCAAGGTGGTGGCCCACAAGTGCGCGCAGCACAACGACGAACTCGGTCGTATTGCTATCGCGTCGCGCAACATCTCCAAATGCCAGGCCATCATCGACAGCGTCAAGGCCAAGGGTAGCCTCAAGGTACCCGCCGATATCCAGGCCTTTGCGCTGAACGCCCTGGACGTGGAAGCGACCAAGGCCCTGATCCGCGAGACCGAGTCGCAGATCGTCATCAACGTAGGTTCCGCGTTTCTCAACATGTCGGTGCTGCGTGCCTGCATCGACACGGGCGTTGCCTACCTCGACACCGCCATCCACGAAGAGCCGGGCAAGGTCTGCGAGACCCCGCCGTGGTACGGCAACTACGAATGGAATCACCTGGAAGAATGCAAACAGAAGAACATCACCGCCATCCTTGGCGTGGGCTTCGACCCGGGTGTCGTCAACGCGTACGCCGCGCTGGCGCAGCAACAGCATTTCGACCGCATTGATTCGATCGACATTCTCGACGTCAATGCCGGCTCCCATGGCAAATACTTCGCCACCAATTTCGATCCGGAAATCAACTTCCGCGAATTCACCGGGCAGGTGTGGAGCTGGCAGAACAGCCAGTGGACCAGCAACACCATGTTCGAAGTCAAACGTACCGACGACCTGCCGGTAGTCGGCTCGCAAAACCTCTACCTCACCGGCCACGATGAAGTGCACTCGCTGTCGAAAAACCTCGACGTGCCCAACGTGCGGTTCTGGATGAGCTTTGGCGAGCACTACATCAACGTGTTCACCGTGCTGAAAAACCTCGGCCTGCTCTCGGAAAAACCGGTCAAGACCGCCGAAGGCCTGGAAGTGGTGCCGTTGAAAGTGGTCAAGGCCGTGCTGCCCGACCCGTCATCGCTTGCCCCGGGCTACACCGGCAAGACCTGCATCGGCGACCTGGTCAAAGGCACCAAAGGCGGCCAACCACGCGAGATGTTCATCTACAACGTGGCTGATCACGAAGAGGCGTATGCCGAGACCGACAGCCAGGGCATCTCCTACACCGCAGGCGTACCACCGGTAGCCGCAGCGCTGCTGGTTGCGCGTGGTGAATGGGATGTGAAGCACATGGCCAACGTCGAGGAACTGCCGGCTGAGCCGTTCCTGAAAGCGCTGGACGTGATGGGCTTACCGACTCGGATCAAGGACGAGAACGGCGATCGGGCTTGGGATGCGATTGCCTGAATAGGTGATTGCTGACTGACAAAAAATGCGCCCCCAGGGGCGCATTTTTTGTTTAGGCAAGCACACCACAATCCACCCAAGATAATCGCCAATCCATCTAAGCAACTGTCAATTCTCACAGGTTAAGGGCCGCACAAATTCCACTAGACTGACTCACTTATCCCCTCACCATGTGCGAAAGGAATCGTCATGAGTCCGCAAAAACAAACCAACGACCTCACGGTACATCTGGCCTGGCTGCTCTACAGCATTGCCTGCTATCTGATTTTCCTGACCGTGTTTTTATACCTTATAGGCTTCACTGGTAGCGTGCTGGTGCCCAAAGCCATTAACGATGGGCAACCTGTCAACTGGCCGCTTGCAGCGCTGAGTAACGGCCTGCTGATGATTCTGTTCGCTGCCCAGCATAGCCTCATGGCACGTAGAAGCTTCAAGAACACAATGACCACACTCATTCCCCCCGTGGCTGAACGTTCCACCTATGTGCTGCTCAGCAGCCTGGTGCTTGGGTTGATGTTCTGGCTGTGGCAACCCATTCCATACACCGTCTGGGAGGTTGAAGCGGCTTGGGCCAAGGCACTGTTGTCAGGTGTGTTCTGGCTGGGCTGGGGCATGGTGTTGCTGGCAACCTTCCTGATCAGTCACTTCGAGCTGTTCGGGTTAAAACAGGCCGTTGATCATTGGCGAAACACCCCACAAAAGGCGGCGATATTTAAAACGCCGCTGTTCTACCGTGTCGTGCGTCACCCGATGTACCTGGGATTTTTGATCGCTTTCTGGGCAACCCCGCATATGACGGCAGGCCATCTGTTGTTTGCGCTGGGGATGTCGGTTTATTTGTTCGTGGGTGCCCGTTTCGAAGAAAGGGATCTGGTGCAGCTGTTTGGTGAGCGGTATCGACGCTACAGGCGTGAGGTGGGCATGATTGTGCCGCGCCTCAAAAAGCCACGTCGCTAGATTCCTGCAGGAGCGAGTTTGCTCGCGAAGATCGTCAAGGATGACGCAGGCAGCCTGGATGAACGCTGGGCATCTGCCGGATGCTGAAGGCGCGCAGTTGCTGGTAGACAAAGTCTTGGTGAAGCCTGCCCCGCCGCATAAAGCCAGGCCGTACACCACTCCCCAGAACACTGAAGATGCAAATGTGGGAGGGGGCTTGCTCCCGATAGCGGTGCGTCAGTCAATTAATTTATATCTGACACACGGCTATCGGGAGCAAGCCCCCTCCCACATTGTGTTTTTATAGCGCCTGTTGATCAGCATTCCACTCGCCCCTAGAACACCGACCACCCAATCCGCTCACTCAACAATTCCAACGCCTTCATCCCCGCCAGCGAGTTCCCTGCCGCGTTCAACTCCGGCGACCACACGCACACCGTAAACTGCCCCGGTACCACCGCGACGATCCCCCCGCCTACCCCGCTCTTGCCCGGCAACCCAACGCGATAGGCAAAATTGCCCGCCTCGTCATACAGCCCGCTGGTGGCCATGATCGAGTTGACCTGCTTGGTCTGGCGCGCTGTCAAAATCTGCTCGCCACTGTGGGCACTCACGCCTTCATTGGCCAAGAAACTGAAGGCCCGGGCCAAGTCCAGGCAGCTCATCTGCAGCGCGCAATAGTTGAAGTAGCTGTGCAGCACCGCGTCCACATCGTTATGGAAGTTGCCGAAGGATTTCATCAGGTAGGCCATGGCCGCATTGCGCGCACCGTGCTGGGCTTCGGATTCGGCGACCACGCTATTGACCAGGATCTGCGGGTTACCCGACAGGCGCCGTACAAAGTCGCGCATCGACAAGATCGGCACCGCAAAGCGCGATTGGTTGATGTCGCAGATCACCAGAGCGCCGGCATTGATAAACGGATTGCGCGGGCGGCCGCGTTCGAATTCCAGTTGCACCATGGAGTTGAACGGTTGCCCTGAGGGCTCATGGCCCAGGCGTTTCCAGATGCTTTCGCCGCCGTGATCGATGGCCTGCACCAGGCTGAAGACCTTGGAGATGCTTTGCACCGAGAACAGTGTGTCGGCATCACCGGCGCTGTAAGCCGTGCCATCGTTGCCGTAGACCGCAATGCCCAGTTGGTCGGCGGGCACGTCGGCCAGCGCAGGGATGTAGTCGGCCACTTTGCCGAGGCCGATCAGGGGGCGCACTTCGTCGAGAATCGACTCGAGCAGCGCCTGCATATCTTGTCCTGTCATCTTTGTTTGAATCAGTGAAAAACCAGGCGCGCAGGATACGTCAATGGGCGCGGAAGCCCCACACAATCTCTACCACCCGCTCGGCAACCACCACGTACACCAGGATCAACAACAGTTGTAGCGCCAGGTGATAGCGCAACTTGGCCAGCCTTCGAATGCCGTCACTGACGTTCAGCAACATCAACAGCGTCGACAGGATAATCAACCCCCAACCGGCGACGTTGGAGGCGAACACCCCGATAAACAACTCCTGTTGCCCCACCAGCGTATTGGTCCCCGCTGCGAACAACAGCGCGCACACCAGCAGGTTCTTTACGTTGTCGAAGATCTGTGTGCTCAGGTCGTTGTCCAGCAACGCCAGATATCGCGTCCATAACGTGCGCATACTTGAGTACCGATTGGGAGGGCTCGTCACTCAAGGTAGTTCATTTGCAGGCGCTGTCGAGCCAAGGCGAGGCATTAGAAATGCGCCACGTCCGAGAACAGTTTTTTAGAGGCCTTATCTATAAACGCTCTCCATTTGAGATCGAAGCCAAAAAACAGCTTCTATAATAATCAATCATAATTATTCTTTAATTTTATAATTAGGTTAGAACCAATCGGCATTTTACAGATTCGCCCGTGAGCCCTACTTTCATGCGACGGACCGACCCCCTGCCCGGTGGAGGCTTGTTTACCGACCTCGACAAGGACCTGACCATGAGCATCGAATTCATCGGCTATATCGGCGGCCATCACGCCTCGGAAATCCACCCGCGCAGCGGCCCGACTCTGCAACCGGACTACGTTGAAAGCGTCGCCCGTGCCCACGAAACGGCGGGGTTCGACCGCGCCCTGGTGGCATTCCATTCCAACAGCCCGGACAGCACGTTGATCGCGGCCCATGCGGCCAGCGTCACCACCCGACTGCAATTTCTTATCGCTCACCGCCCGGGTTTTGCCCAACCCACATTGGCTGCCCGCCAGTTCGCCACGCTGGATGTGTTCAACGGTGGTCGTACCGCCGTGCATATCATCACTGGCGGCGATGACCGCGAATTACGCGCCGACGGCAGCCATATCGGCAAGGACGAACGCTATGCGCGTACCGATGAATACCTGAGTGTCGTGCGCCAGGAATGGACCCGTGATCAACCCTTTGACTTCACCGGCACCTACTACCAGGTCGAAGGTGCGCACTCCACGGTGAAGTCGCCGCAACAGCCGCATATTCCACTGTACTTTGGCGGTTCCTCAGCAGCTGCGATCGCAGTGGCCGGCAAGCACGCGGATGTGTATGCACTGTGGGGAGAGACCTATGAACAGGTACGCGAAGTGGTGACCCAGGTGCGGGCAGAAGCGGCCAGGCATGGGCGCACGATTCGCTTCAGCCTGTCATTGCGCCCGATACTCGCCGAGACCGAGGAGTTGGCCTGGCAGCGCGCCGAGCAGATTTTGCAGCAGGCCACAGCACTGGCCGAGCAGCATGGTTTTGTGCGCCGTGAACCGCCAAATGAGGGTTCGCGGCGCTTGCTGGCGGCGGCGGCGCAGGGGTCGCGGCTGGATAAGCGTTTGTGGACCGGAATTGCCGGGTTGCTCGGAGCACAGGGTAATTCCACCTCGTTGGTGGGCACGGCTGAGCAAGTGGCCGAGGCGCTGCTGGATTATTACGATCTGGGGATTACCACTTTCCTGATCCGCGGGTTCGATCCGCTCAATGATGCGATCGACTATGGCAAGAAGTTGATTCCCCTCACCCGCCAGTTGGTCGCAGAGAGGGAACAGGCCCAACAAGTAGCTTAAGAACAATGCGGGAGGGGGCTTGCTCCCTCCCACATTTGATTTGCTGCGCACTCAGGATCAGTTCTTGTAGTCAGTATCAGTGCGCTCCAACTGGCGTACCAGCGCATTCCAATGCCGTGCCACGCCCGGCCCTTCCCCATTGCTGAACACCTTGGCCTGCTGCTCGACCTTGGCTACCACCTCTGCGGGCGGGAAAACCAACTCGGCATTCCCCGCCGCCTGCGCAGCAATCTGGATATTGCACGCGCGCTCCAGGCCTTGCAGTTGCTGAAAGGCGTGCTCAACGCTGACACCCGCCGTCAACAAGCCATGGTTACGCAGGATCATCACGCTCTTGTCGCCCAAATCCGCGACCAGCCGCTCGCGCTCGTCCAGGTCCAGGGCCACGCCTTCATAGCCGTGGTAGGCCACGCGCCCTGAGAACGCAATGGCGTGCTGGGAGATCGGCAGCAAGCCGCCCTTCTGCGCCGACACGGCAATGCCGTCGCGGGTATGGGTGTGCAGCACCGCTTGCAAATCGTGGCGCGCGCCGTGAATGGCACTGTGGATCACATAACCGGCGTAGTTGATGCCAAGGCCCGTAGGGTCATCGACGAGAGTGCCGTCCAGATCGACCTTAACCAGGTTGGACGCAGTGATTTCATCGAACAACAGCCCAAAGGCGTTAATCAGGAAATGCTCATCGGGCCCCGGCACACGGGCCGAGAAATGGGTATAGATATGGTCGGTCCACTTGTACAGGGCCGCCAGGCGATAGGCGGCGGCCAGTTTGACACGCACCTCCCATTCCTCTGGCGTAACACGTTGGCGGACAGTATTGGAAACACTCGATAGCGAGGTGACGCTGCTCATGACAAAACTTCCTGGATGGCCTTAAGGACGTCAGGCCAGCCTAGGGGAAGCAAAAAAATAATAAAAAGCACATTTTAATCTAAGCTAATTATTATTTTTTTTCATATCACGCCACTTCCCGAACCTTATGCAAAGAAGCCGCCACCCATTGCCCGAACGCATCCACCGGCCCTTGCAGGTTGCCGAGAAAGTGCGGATAGATCAGCCACAAATCCATCACCGGTTTGAAATCCTTGAGCGGCATCACTGCCAGGTGCTCGCGCTGAGCGCTGCGTTCGAGCAACGGACGTGGCACCAGGCCAAGGCCCAGCCCATCCGCCACCAGACCCAGTTGCAACTCGGTGCCGAAGGTTTCCAGGTTGACCCGCAACGCCAGGCCCTGGTCCGACAAGGTGCGCTGCAACCCGGCACGGAAGCCGCAACCATCCGGGTTGAGGATCCAGCCGTTCTGGTACACGTCCGCCAGCTTGCAAGGCTTCTTCGGCAGCTGCGCCTTGGCACAGACCACCACCAGTTCCATCTTGCCGATGGACTCGCCGACAACGTTGTCCGGGAAAATCTTGCCCGCCGGGAACAACGCCACCGCCGCATCCAGTTCGCCGCGTTCGATCTTGCCGACCAATTGGCTGCCCCAGCCGGTGGCAACCTGGGCGCGCAGGTCGGCGTATTCAGTGCGCAGGTGCTTGAGCGCATCCAGCAACACCACATCGCCAATGGTTTGCGGGACGCCCAGGCGTAACACGCCGGTGGGCGGTGCATCGGTGGCCACCAGTTCGCGCAGGGCATCCATCTCACGCAAGATCAGCCGGCATTGTTCATAGACGCGGGTGCCGATCAGCGTCGGCTTGAGGGGTTTGGTGTTGCGGTCGAACAGCTCCACCCCCAGCGCCTGCTCAAAGTTCTGCACACGGCGGGTAATAGCCGGCTGGGTCAGTTGCAACGACTCGGCGGCATGGCTGATGGACTGGCAACGAATCACTTCGACAAAGGCATCGATATCGTCAATTTTCATTTGGGCCGCACATAGAGATCAGTCATTAAGATGTGCGTGAAGCATAGTTGTCGCACACCGCTCTGGATAGCCCACCTTGGGATCGATAACGTCTAACGCTATTCACGGCGGTTCTAAATTACCTGTGGCTATAAGCTAATCATTAAAAAATAGCATATTAACTATAAACATTATGCTTATATAACCCCATCACAACAGCACGATGGAATGGTCATGCCCCAGGCCCGACACCCCGAGAGACTCAGAGCCTTCATAGGCGCCCTGGCGGAATTGATCGACGCCAACCCACGTGAAGGCGACCTGCTGCACCGCGGCGGCAAGCTGCTGGCGCAACTGGTCAGCCATGATGACTGGCTCCCCGACGAGTTCGCCCAGCCCGATCCCGAGCGCTATCAGCAATTTTTGCTGCATGCCGATTCGCGCCAGCGTTTCAGCCTGGTCAGTTTTGTGTGGGGGCCAGGGCAAAGCACGCCGATTCATGACCATCGGGTGTGGGGGCTGATCGGCATGTTGCGGGGCGCTGAGTTTTCCCAGGGCTTTGCACGTGCGCCCGACGGCAGCCTGGTGGCGCAAGGCTCATCCGTCCAGCTGCTGCCGGGCCAGGTCGAGGCGGTATCGCCCAAGATCGGCGATATCCATCAGGTCAGCAATGCCCACCGCGATCAGGTGTCCATCAGCATCCATGTATACGGCGCCAATATCGGTGCGGTACGCCGTGCGGTGTACCAACCCGACGGCAGCGAAAAATTGTTTATCTCCGGTTATTCCAACGCCACGCTCCCGAACATCTGGGACCTGTCCAAAGAAAAGAGCCCTGCCCTATGACCACCGTATCGACCCGCAGCTTTGCCCAGATTCGCCAGGCCCTGTTGGACCGTGAGGAGCTGGCGTTGATCGACGTGCGTGAAGAGGCGCCGTTTGCCGAGTCCCACCCGTTGTTCGCCGCCAATATCCCGCTGTCCAAGCTGGAACTGGAGGCGTACGCACGCATTCCACGCCGCGATACCCAGGTCACCCTGTATGACAACGGTGAAGGGCTGGCCAGCCGCGCTGCCAAACGTCTACTTGAGCTGGGCTACACCCAGGTCAGCCTGCTTGAGGGGGGACTGGACGGGTGGCGCCGCGCGGGTGGCGAGCTGTTTATCGACGTCAACGTGCCAAGCAAAGCCTTTGGCGAGCTGGTGGAAAGCCAGCGCCACACGCCGTCCCTGGCCGCCGAAGAAGTCCAGGCCCTGCTCGACAGCCAGGCCGATGTGGTGGTGCTCGATGCCCGCCGTTTCGACGAATACCAGACCATGAGTATTCCAACCGGTATCAGCGTGCCGGGTGCCGAGCTGGTCTTGCGCGCCCGCGAACTGGCGCCAGACCCGGCCACGCGCATTATCGTCAACTGCGCCGGGCGCACCCGCAGCATTATTGGTACCCAGTCGTTGATCAATGCCGGCCTTCCCAACCCGGTCGCGGCGCTACGCAACGGCACCATCGGCTGGACCCTGGCCGGGCAAACACTTGCCCACAGCCAAGCCCGCCGCTTCGCGCCAACGCCAGAGGAACATCGCCAACCCGCCGCCGAGGCTGCACGCCGCGTTGCCGACAAGGCCCGTGTCGGCCGCGCCACCCTTGACGATCTACACCACTGGCAGCAGGACACGACGCGCACCACCTACCTGTTCGATGTGCGCACCCCGGAAGAATTCGAAGCCGGGCACCTGCCCGGGGCACGCGCCACACCCGGCGGGCAACTGGTGCAGGAAACCGACCACGTCGCCAGCGTCCGCGGTGCGCGCCTGGTGCTGGTCGATGATGACGGCGTGCGTGCCAATATGTCCGCCTCCTGGCTGGCTCAGTTGGGTTGGCAAGTGCACGTGCTGGATGATCTGCAAGCCGAGCACTTCAGCGAACGCGGCGGGTGGGTCGCGCCAGTGCCTGCGCCACCCCAGGCCGAACTGATCAGCCCGCACACCCTCGCCGACTGGCTGGGCCATGGTGACACCGTGGTGCTGGACTTCACCGCGAGCGCCAATTACGTCAAACGCCATATACCCGGTGCCTGGTGGGTGCTGCGTGCGCAACTGCCCCAGGCCCTGGCCAAGGTGCCGCGTGCCCAGCGCTACGTATTGACCTGCGGCAGCAGCCAATTGGCGCGCCTGGCGGTGGCCGAGGTGCAAGCGCTGACCGGCCAGCAGGTGTTCGTGCTGCAGGACGGCACTGCCGCCTGGATCGCCGCGCAACTGCCCCTGGAGGAAGGCGAAACCCACCTCGCCTCACCGCGTATCGACCGCTACCGTCGCCCCTACGAAGGCACCGACAACCCACGGGAAGCCATGCAGGCTTACCTGGATTGGGAGTTCGGCCTGGTCGAGCAACTGGCCCGCGACGGAACCCATGGTTTCTACGTGATCTGACCTGCTGCTGCATCGTTTTCGCCTATCCGACCCCTTCTCCAGGTGGAGGTATCCCCCTTATCCAACGCCTGGAGTGTGTCCCATGCTGTACGCCATCCCTTTCAAACACCTGCTACTGGGCGCCGCCCTGGCCCTCGGCCTGCTGTCCAGCGTACAGGCTGCCGACCTGCAACCGCTGCGCGTGGCCAACCAGAAATCCACGATCAAGGCGCTGCTGCAAGCCTCTGGCGAAACCCGCAACGTGCCCTACGAAATCAAGTGGTCGGAATTCCCCTCGGCCTCGCCCTTGGGCGAAGCGCTGAATGCCGGCGCCGTGGATGTCGGCGCCCTCGGTGACGCTCCTTATGTGTTCGCCCTGGGCGCCGGCGCATCGCTCAAAGTGATCAGCATCATCCATGCACAAGGGCGTAACACCACCGCGCTGCTGGTGCCCAAGGACTCGCCGATCAAGACCGCGGCCGATCTCAAAGGCAAAAAAATCGTCACCGGGCGCGGCTCCATCGGGCATTACCTGGCGATCAGGGCCCTGAACGATGCGGGCCTGAGCACTCAGGATGTGCAGTTCATATTCCTGCTGCCTGCCGAATCGCGGCTGGTGCTGGACAACGGCACTGCAGACGCCTGGGCCACCTGGGACCCGTACACCACCGTGGTCACCTCACAGAGCAACGCTCGCGTGCTGGTCAGCGGTAAACACCTGCTGAGCAATCATCTGTACTTCGCTGCGACCGGCCAGGCCATTGCCGACAAGCGCGCGCAACTGGACGACTTTGTCGCACGGGTTGACCGCGCCTACGCTTGGGCCAACGCCCACCCCGATGAGTATGCCGCCGCCCAGGCCAGGATCACCGGCTTGCCGCTGGCCGTGCATATCGAAGTGGCCAAGGACACTCACCTGTCGCCGGTCGCGATTGACGACGCGGTGATCAGCGGCCTGCAAGCCACCGCCGACACGTATGTAAAAGAGGGACTGCTGCCCAATCGCATCGATGTCTCCCAAGGCTTCGACCCAAGCTTTAACGCCAAGCGTGCCACCCTCGACCAGGCCTCGCGCTAAAGAGGGATGCAGTGCGAGCCCCGCTCAAGGCTAGACACCCTCCCACACTTGACCGAGTACATGCTGATGACTCACTCGTCTCTACGCGCTGTAGACGTCGTCGATTTCGACACCACGCTCACCCGCCTCAGCGCCGAACTGGCCGGGACCGCTCATGTCTATGACGAAAGCGGCGCCTTCCCCCACGCCAACTTCAACCTGTTGCACCAACACGGCCTGGTCGCCCTCACCGTCCCCAGCGCCCTCGGCGGCGGCGGTGCCAGCCTGGCACAGGCGCGCAAGGCCATCAGCGCCGTCGCCAAGGGCGAGCCATCCACCGCGCTGATCCTGGTGATGCAGTACCTGCAACACGCCCGCCTGCAAGACAGCAAAACCTGGCCCCGGCACCTGCGCGTACGCGTCGCCGAGGACGCGGTGCGCAACGGTGCGCTGATCAATGCCCTGCGCGTCGAGCCGGACCTGGGCACACCGGCCCGGGGCGGTTTGCCCGCCACCACCGCCGTGCGCACCGTTGACGGCTGGCGTATCAGCGGGCGCAAACTCTACTCCACCGGCAGCCATGGTTTGAGCTGGTTCAGCGTATGGGCGCGCAGCGACGACGCAGACCCGCTGGTGGGCGCCTGGCTGGTGGCCAAGGACAGCCCCGGCGTGAGCATCATCGACACCTGGGATCACCTGGGTATGCGCGCCACTTGCAGCCACGAGGTGGTGCTCGACAACGTACTGGTGCCACTGGACCACGCCGTCAGCGTCAGCCCCTTTAGCGCGCCGCAGCCGGAGCTGGATGGCGAAGGCTTGCTGTGGATGTCGGTGCTGCTGTCGTCGGTTTACGACGCGGTGGCCCAGGCGGCGCGGGACTGGTTGGTGAATTGGCTGCAAGAGCGCAAGCCATCCAACCTGGGTGCTGCGCTGTCCACTTTGCCGCGCTTTCAGGAAACCGTCGGCCATATCGACACCTTGCTGTTCGCCAATCGCAGCCTGCTTGAGGCTGCCGCTCAAGGCCACACGCCGACCGCCAACGCCGCACAATTGAAATACCTGGTGACCGGTAACGCGATCCGCGCCGTCGAGCTGGCCATCGAAGCCTCGGGCAACCCAGGCTTGTCACGCCATAGCCCACTGCAACGGCATTACCGCGATGTGCTGTGCAGCCGCGTGCATACCCCACAAAACGACGCCGTGCTGCAAGGTGTCGGCAGAGCCGTGTTTACCCAACACCAGAAGGAGCGCCCATGAGCCACGTGATAATTGCCAGCCAGTTGGACGAAGACTTCAACCAGGTCATTCGCGAACGACTGGCGCCGCTGCACCCCCAAGCTCAGGTGATCGGTGTGCCGGTGGGTGCGCCGAACGACCTGCCACCCCAGGCCAATATCCTGCTGTTGCGCCCGATCAATGTGCGCGGCTATATCGCCCCCGACACGCCCCCACCGGGCTGGCCCTACGGCGCGCAATGGGTGCACCTGGTGTCATCGGGCATCGACTTCTACCCGCAGTGGCTGTTCAACGGCCCGCCTGTGAGCACGTCCAGGGGCAGCGCGGCCGACAACCTGGCCGAATTCGCCCTGGCAGCAATCTTTGCCGCCGCCAAACACCTGCCGGACATCTGGGTGAAAGACTCGCAGTGGAATTTCACCGCCCTGCGCCCGCTCAAAGGTACCACCCTGGGTATCTTGGGCTTTGGGGCGATTGGCGAAAGCCTGGCGCAAAAAGCCCTGGGCCTTGGCCTCAAGGTGATCGCGCTGCGTCAGAGCCAGGCTCCGTTCAGCGCCGGCGTGGAGGCCGCCACTGACATCCACGACCTGTTCGCCCGCGCCGACCACCTGGTGGTGGCGGCACCACTGACCGAGGCAACGCGGCACGTTATCAACCGTGACGTGCTGGGCAGCGCCAAGCCGGGGCTGCACCTGATCAACATCGCACGCGGTGGCTTGCTGGATCAGGAGGCGCTGCTGGAGGCGCTGGATAACGGGCAGATCGGGCTGGCATCGCTCGACGTGACCGAGCCGGAGCCGTTGCCGGACGGGCATCCGCTGTATACCCATCCCAGGGTGCGGTTGTCGCCGCATACGTCGGCGATCTCTACCAACAGCAAGGAGGAGATTGCGGATACGTTCCTGGCGAATCTGGAGCGGTATGTGGCGGGCCTTGAATTAACCAACGTAGCAAACGCCTGACGCTATTCAAATTACAGGAGCTGGCTTGCCTGCTCCCACACGTATCAGCAACCGCCAGCCAGGCGTTCACGCAGGAACTCGACCAACGCCTGTACCGGCCGTGAACTCTGCCGGTGCTGGGGGTACACCGCCGACAACGTCAGGGCTTCGGGCGCGAACTCGTCCAATACGCTGACCAGGCGACCGTCCTTCAATGCCTCGCCGACTATGAACGTCGGCAGGTAGGTAACCCCCAACCCGGCAATGGCGGTGTCACGCAGCAAATCGCCGTTGTTGACCCGCATGCGCCCGCTCACATTCAGCGCTTGCAGCTTGCCCTTGAAACGCCATTGCACCTGGCGGCCGTGACCGTAAGGCAGACAGTCGTGGTCGGCAAGGTCGTCAGGTTTTTGCGGCGTGCCGCGCAAAGCCAGGTAATCGGGGCTGGCGCAATACACCCTCGGGATGCTGGCGATACGGCGGGCGATCAAGGTGGAATCTTCCAGGGTGCCGATCCGCAGCACCAAGTCGTAGCCTTCGCCGATCAGGTCTACCGGGCGGTCGCTGAGATCAACCTCCACCGACACGTCGGGATAGCGCTGCAGGAACAGCGGCAGCAGGCAACCCAAGTGCGCCATGGCAAACGAAAGCGGCGCACTGAGGCGAATCGTGCCGCGCGGTTCGCTGTTCTGCCCGGCAATGCCCTGCTCCACCTGCTCGACATCACTGAGCAGGCGCAAGGCGGATTCGTAGTAACTCTGGCCCAGTGGCGTGACATCCAGGCGCCGCGTGGAGCGATTGAGCAGGCGCACGCCCAGGCGTTCTTCTAGCTGGATCAGGCGGCGGCTGACAAATTGCTTGGACAGGCCCAGTTGCTCGGCGGCGGCGGTGAAACTGCCGGACTCCATGACCTGACAGAACAGGCGCATGTCTTCGAAGGGGTTCATTGTCGCTACTCAGTGGACGATGGGCTGTTTTATAGCGGGTTAAGAGGCACACCACAAACCTGATGTGGGAGGGGGCTTGCTCCCGATAGCGGTGGGTCAGTCAATTAATCCATATCTGACTCACCGCTATCGGGAGCAAGCCCCCTCCCACAGGGATTACCTACAAGTTTCGAGAACCGGTTATTTGGCAGTAAACGCCGAGTAGCTGTTCATCAGGTTGCGGTAGTTGGGGATGCGCGGCGACAGCAGGTTGGCCAGGCCTTCCATGTCGTTGCGCCAGTCCACTTGCAGCTCGCAGGCCACCGAGAACCAGTTCACCAGTTGCGCACCCGCGGCGGTCATACGTGCCCAGGCAGCTTGTTGCACGGTCTCGTTGAAGGTGCCGGAGGCGTCAGTGACCACAAACACCTCGAAGCCTTCGGCCAGGGCGCACAGGGTCGGGAAGGCAACGCACACATCCGTCACCACACCAGCAATGATGATCTGCTTACGGCCGGTGGCCTTGACGGCCTTGACGAACTCTTCATTGTCCCAGGCGTTGATCTGGCCAGGGCGAGCGATGTACGGCGCGTCCGGGAACAGTGCCTTGAGTTCCGGAACCAGTGGGCCGTTGGGGCCGCTTTCAAAGCTGGTGGTCAGGATGGTCGGCAGGTTGAAGAACTTGGCTACGTCGGCCAGGGCCAACACGTTGTTCTTGAACTCGTTGGGGGAAAAATCCTGCACCAGGGAGATCAGACCGGTCTGGTGATCGACCAGCAGGACAACGGCGTCATCTTTGTTCAAGCGCTTGTAAGTCATGGGTTAACTCCTTCGATTTGCTGATTAAAAGGCAAAGCACGAGCAGCCGAACGCGCCCCAGAAACCCTGGAAGTCGCTGACCGGCACGCTGGAAAGACGGGCTTTTTCATGGCTGTGGGCGTGTACGCCGCACGGGCCGCTGCACTGATGTACCTGCGCCTGCATCGGCGAAGTCGGGCGCCAGTGCCCCGGCACCTTGGCCACCGGCGACCAGTCCGGCAGCACCGGCACGCGCGGCGGGGCGTAATCTTCGAAGTCGCCAGCGCCGTAGACGACCTTGCCGCCGACCACGGTGAGTACCGACTCGATCCACTTGATGGCTTCTTCATCGACACTGAAGAAGTCCGCCGACAACGCGGCCACGTCCGCCAACTGGCCGACCTTGATCTGGCCTTTCTTGCCCTGCTCGGACGAGAACCAGGCGCTGCCGTGGGTAAACAATTCCAGCGCGGTAAGGCGCGGCAAGCCCTCGGCGTGCAGCTCCAGACCGCCGACCGTGCGGCCGCTGACCATCCAGTACAACGAGGTCCAGGGGTTATAGCTGGAGACCCGCGTGGCATCGGTGCCCGCCCCTACCGGCACGCCTTCGGCCAACATGCGTTTGATCGGTGGCGTGGCTTCGGCGGCCTTGGCGCCATAGCGCTCGACAAAGTACTCACCCTGGAACGCCATGCGATCCTGGATCGCAATACCACCGCCGAGGGCGCGCACCCGTTCGATG
Source organism: Pseudomonas sp. W2Jun17 (assembly GCF_023127795.1). Classification (NCBI taxonomy): domain Bacteria; kingdom Pseudomonadati; phylum Pseudomonadota; class Gammaproteobacteria; order Pseudomonadales; family Pseudomonadaceae; genus Pseudomonas; species Pseudomonas sp. W2Jun17. Next base: position 361,010 of record NZ_SPKO01000036.1, read on the forward strand.
TTTTTCGGGGTGATGGTTTCGGCATGGTCGAAGAACCACGGCAGGCCATTGAACGGAATGTCACGGTTGACCTTCTCGAACACGTCGAGCATACGCGAGATGGATTCGTCGTAAGTGGCGTGCAGGCGGAACGGCCAGCGCTGTTCCACCAGGTGGCGCACCACCGGTTCCAACTCCTGTTCCATGGTCAGCGGCAGGTCCGGACGTGGTTCGAGGAAGTCTTCGAAGTCCGCAGCGGAGAACACCAGCATCTCCCCGGCACCGTTGTGGCGCAGGTAGTCGTCACCCTGATGCAGGGTGACGCTGCCGGTCCAGTTCTTGAAGTCGCTGAGTTCTTCCTTGGGCTTTTGGGTGAACAGGTTATAAGCGATGCGCACCGTCAACTGCTGGTCCTTGGCCAGTTGCTCGATCACCGCGTAATCGTCCGGGTAGTTCTGGAAACCACCGCCGGCATCGATAGCGCTGGTCAGGCCCAGGCGATTGAGTTCGCGCATGAATTGGCGGGTGGAGTTGACCTGATATTCCAGCGGCAGTTTTGGGCCTTTGGCCAAGGTCGAATACAAAATCATCGCGTTGGGCCGCGCCACCAGCATCCCGGTGGGGTTGCCGTTGCTGTCACGTACGATCTCGCCGCCCGGTGGGTTCGGCGTGTCCTTGGTGTAGCCGGCCACGCGCAGCGCCGCACGGTTGAGCAAGGCGCGGTCGTACAGGTGCAGCACGAACACCGGGGTATCCGGCGCGGCCTGGTTGAGTTCTTCCAGGGTGGGCATGCGTTTTTCGGCGAACTGGAATTCGTTCCAGCCGCCGACCACGCGTACCCATTGCGGTGTGGGCGTACGATCGGCCTGGTCCTTGAGCATGCGCAAGGCATCGGCCAGGGACGGCACGCCCTCCCAGCGCAGTTCGAGGTTGTAGTTCAGCCCGCCACGGATCAGGTGCAGGTGCGAGTCGTTTAGGCCGGGGATGACGGTACGGCCCTTGAGGTCGATCACCTGGGTGCCACTGCCGCGCAGGGCCATGGCCTCACCGTCAGTGCCGACAACGACGAAGCGCCCGTCGCGAATGGCGACGGCGCTGGCGCGTGGGTTTTCCCGGTCCACGGTGTGGAACTGGCCATTGAACAGAATCAGATCGGCGTTCATAGGGTTTCCTTTACAGAGGCTTCAAGCCAGGGAGCGAACAAGCGGGTGGCTGCCGGCATCAGCAGGTACACCACCAACAGCACGATGGTGAGGGTGACCAAAAAGGTCGAGACCACGTAGTTGGACAAAAACGGATGTAGCCGCAGGATCGGCCCCCAGATAAAGGGCAACAGCAAGGTTTGCGGCAGGATCACAAACAGGCTGACCACCGCCTGCTTCCAGCGCGGCGGCTTGGCGGCGCCGTCGGTCTGAGGGGCGAACCAGAACTCATTGGCGCCGCCGATTTCAGTCTGATCGCCGTCAGCCAGCATCGGCGCGGCTTCGTCGATCAGGGCCTGGCGTTGTGGGGAGTCGAGCCACAGTTCCAGGGCATCGGTGGAGCTATAGCGCAATACGCAGGTGAACAGGGCCGTGCCGTTTTGCTGGCTGCGTACCACGTCGACGCCCAGGTGGCCGGGGCGTTCGCCAGCGATACGCACGATGCGGCGTAGCCAGGCTTCGTACTCGGTTTCACGGCCGGGCTTGACCCGGTGCTTGACGACCAGCGTGACGACTTCGTCAGAGCTGGTTTTAGGTGTTGGGTCCATGATTGGGTGACTCCCCCGCAGGATTGAGCGATGGGAGGAGTTTGCCGGGCCGGGGGTACTGGGAATTGGATGTATGTGCTGTCTGGGTTTCTGTGGGAGGAGATCACCGACAGTCACTTGGCAGTCAGCTCGCCGCCATATGCTCGGCAATCCGCCCGCGTAGCCAGCGCTCCGCCGGGTCATTGTCATGCACCCCGCTCCAGACCATCGACAGCTCCGCCGCATCAATCGCAAACGGCGGATCCTCGGCCCGCAAGCGGGTGCCTTCGGTCAACGCGCACGCTGCGTAGTCCGGCACGGTCGCGATGATCTGTGTACCCGCCAGCAACGCGCGCAACCCGCTGAACTGCGGCACCGCCAGCACCACCCGCCGCGAGCGACCGATGCGCGCCAGGTCCAAATCGATATTGCCGCTCAAGTCCCCTGAAAACGACACCATTGCATGGGGCCTGGCGCAGTAGTCATCCAGACTCAGCGGCGCCTCACCGTCATCCCCGCGCAACACCTTGCAGGGAATATCCCGCAGTTTCTTACGTTTGGCATTGGCCGGCAGTTCGGTGGTGTAGCTCACCCCGACCGAAATTTCGCCGCTGGCCAGCAGCGATGACATCAACAGGTAATTGGCCCGGCGCACCACCACGATGATGCCCGGGGCCTCCTCGCGCAATTGGCTGAGCAACGCGGGAAACAGCCCGAACTCGGCGTCATCGGACAGGCCAATGCGAAACACCGCGCAACTGGTGGAAGGGTCGAAATCCTTGGCGCGGCTGACGGCGCCGGAGATGGTGTCCATGGCCGGTTGCAGCTCCTTGAGTATTGCCACCGCACGTGGCGTGGGCTCCATGCCGCGACCGTTGCGCAGCAACAACGGGTCGTCGAACAAATCGCGCAGACGGCCCAGCGCCGCGCTGACCGCCGGTTGGCCCATGAAGAGCTTCTCGGCAACCCGGGTCAGGTTTTTTTCGAACATCAGGGCCTCGAAAATCACCAGCAGGTTCATATCGACGCGACGCAGGTCGTTGCGATTCATGGCGGTATCCAGACAATTTGCAGAGGGCAAGCAAAGCATGCCCCGCACGCCTGCGATTGCATAGCCGTGCTGTCTTTTATGCGACGGCACCTGGCGAAATTAACAACGATTAACTCGTCAGCCAGGCGGCCCGGCAACAAGATAAGCCGCGTCTACACTGCATCCATTCACGGGAACGCTCCCATCGACTGCGGATATTTGTCATGGCCCGACTTGAGCAATATGCCCCTCGTTTGTCCGCCACCGGTGGCCTGTGCCCCCGGCGCGAGCGCATCGCCAAGCAATTGATCCTCGCCAATCTCGGCGAAAGCCTGGCCATCGCCGACCTGGCCCAGGCCTGCGCCTTGTCGCGCAGCCATTTCTCCCGCGCCTTCAAATGCACCACCGGGGTGTCGCCCCAGGAATGGATTCGCCAGCAGCGGATTCTGCGGGCCAAGGAATTGATCACCGGTTCGTCCTTGAGCCTCACGCAAATCAGCCTGGAATGCGGATTCTGCGACCAGGCGCACTTCTGCCATATGTTCACGCGCAGCGAAGGTGTGAACCCGATGACCTGGCGAAATCACCACTCGCGTCCCAAACCTGACGTGATCGCCGCCTAGTGGTCGTGACGCAGCTGGAATATGCTGGCCCAACCCCTACTCCATAACCTGGGCAACCATGACAGACCTGAGCGACCAGGCCGTGCACTTCGGCCCCTACTGCATCCACCCGCGCCAGCGCCTGGTGCTGGAGGCTGGTCGCCCGTTGCGCCTGGGGCGGCGGGCGGTGGATATCCTGCTGATCCTGCTGGAGCAAGCCGGCAATGTGGTGAGCAAGCAGGAGCTGATCGCGCGGGTCTGGCCCACAAGCGTGGTGGAAGACGGCAACCTGCGGGTACACATGGCGGCGTTGCGCAAGGCGCTGGGTGACGGCCAGGCCGGGCAGCGCTATATCGTCACAGTCGCCCAGCGCGGCTACAGCTTTGTTGCGCCACTGAGCATCGAACCGATGACGCTACCCACTGACGGCGCCCCCCAGCGCCCGCGCCATAACCTGCCGCTGCGACGCACGCGAATGATCGGCCGCCAGGCCCTGATCGACGCGCTGGTGCAGCAACTGCCGCAGCAACGCTTCATCACCCTGACCGGCGCCGGTGGCATCGGCAAGACCACCGTGGCCCTGCGTGTCGCCGAATTGCTGATCGGGCATTACCGCGATGGGATTCATCTGCTGGACCTGGCGCCGCTGAGCGCCGCATCGATGATCCTGCCCAATCTCGCCGCCCTGCTCGGCCTCACTCCCGGCGAAAATGCGCCACTGGTCAGCTTCGCCCGCAGCCTGCAGGCGCGCCAGATGCTGCTGGTGATCGATAATTGCGAACACCTGCTCGACGACATTGCCCTGATCAGCGAAACCCTGTTGCGCCATGCGCCGCACCTGCACATTCTCAGCACCAGCCGCGAAGCCCTGCGCGCCGAGGGTGAACATGTACAACGCCTCGAACCGCTGGCCTGCCCGCCCGCCACCGGCAACCGTGCCCAGGCCCTGGGTTACCCGGCCATGCAGTTGCTGATCGAGCGGGCGATGTCTCATCAGGACAGCTTTGCCCTCAGCGAAGCCGAACTGCCGTTGGCAATCGATATTTGTCAGCGCCTGGACGGCATTCCCCTGGCGATCGAACTGGTCGCCGCGCAGATCGAACGCTTTGGCTTGCAGGGGCTGCTGGTGCAGATGGAGGACAACTTCCGTCTGCTGACCCGCGGGCGACGCAGTGCCCTGCCCCGCCAGCAAACCCTGCGAGCTACGCTCGACTGGAGTTTTGACCTGCTCACCGAATGCGAAAAAATCTGCCTGCGCCGGCTCGCGGTGTTTCGCGGTGGTTTCAGCCTGGTCAGCGCGGCGGCGGTGATCGCCGGGGAAAACATTGCCCCGGCCCAGGTGCTGGGCTCCATCACGCAACTGGTGGCCAAGTCGCTGTTGAACGTGGAAGCCAGCGATGACGAGATGGTTTATCGCCTGCTGGATATTACCCGCACCTATGCCCTGGAAAAGCTCAGCCAGGCCGGCGAGCTGCACGCCACTCGCGAACGCCACGCCGCCAGGTGCCTGGCGCTGATGGAACAGGCGCAAGGCGACTGGGAACTGATCGCCACGCAGCCCTGGCTCGACCGTTACGCACCGCTGCGCGAGGACGTGCGCGCCGCACTCGACTGGGGCTTTACCGAGGAAAACGAGCACCTGTTGGCCATTCGCCTGACGGTCAGTGCGATGCCGCTGTGGCAGGAGCTGTCGTTACTGCGCGAGCATGGCGGTTATGTGCACAAGGCGCTGGCGCTGATTGATCAGGTCAAGACCCCTTGCACCCAATTGACCCTGCAATTGCAGTTGGCTTTGGGCAGTCTTTCGTACCATGCCTTGGGCCCCGCGCCCCAGACCGTCGCAGCCTTCGTGGGTGCCGCACGCCTGGCCGAAATGAATCAGGACCTGGCCGGCCAGTTGCGTGCGGTCTCAGGCCATATGGCCGTGAACCTGTGTGCCGGACGCTATGCCGAGGCGCTGGAGCAAAGCGTACAGTTCGAGCGCCTCGACCCGCGCACCGAACCGCTGCTGGACCTCAGCGTCCAACGCTTGCGCGCGCTGGGCCAGCACTACATGGGCAATCAGCCGCTTGCTCGTCACCATGCCGAGCAGGTGCTGCAGCGCATGACCCACAGTGGCCACGTGAACCGCTTCGCCCATGGCGTGGGCGTGCAGTACGACCAAAACGTCGCGTCCCTGACCATCTTGGCGAGAATTCTGTGGCTGCAAGGCTTTCCCGAGCGCGCCTGGCGTACCGCCAGCCAGGCGCTGGAGCTGGCGCTGCAGATCAATCACGGCACATCGATTTGCTACACCCTGGCGTTGGCCAGCGTGGTAATCGCCCGCTACAACGGCGCCGAAGACGACGCACACGCGTTGCAAACGCTGCTGCTGGAGCAATCCCACAAGCATTCAGTGCAACTGTTCCAGACCTGGGCCGGGCATTACGCCGGCATCCTGGGTGACAACCATTTGCAGGGTCTGGGACTGATCGAGGATACCTTGATCACACTCGGCTCCCGTGAAGCCGACGCGGCCGCCATCGAAAGGGCACACAGTGGCGCTGCCGGCTGGTGCGCCGCGGAAATCCTGCGGGTGCGCGCCGAACAGTTGGCGCGTCAAGGTGATATGCGCGTCGCTGAAGCCCTCTTGCTCCAGGCCCTTGGCCTGGCGCGCCAGCAAGGCGCGCTCGCCTGGGAGCTGCGATGTGCGCACTCCCTGGCGCAACTGTGGCAACAGCAAGGGCGCAGCCTGGCTGCCAGGAACCTGCTGAGCCCGATCCACGCGCAATTTACCGAAGGCTTCGCCACCCAGGACTTAATGCGCGTGCGCGGCCTGCTCGACCAGTTGCAAGACAAACGGCCGGCCTGAACACACATCCAGGCTGTCTCCATAACCTTGCTGCAACCGCTGCACCTGGTCCGGATCACGCAATTGCGCCAAAGCATAGCTGCGCACGCAGTTGAGCAACCGGTAGCGCCGCGGGCCAAGCCCAGGCTCGATGACCAGCAGCGAGGTATTGACCAGACGCGCCAACAGATAGGACAGGTCGGCGTGCTCAAGCTCGGTACCGCGTACCATCTCACTCAACGTGGGCAAGCTCACCGCCATCTTGAACAAGCCCAACTGCAAGAACAGCCAGCACTGCGGCAGGCTCAGACGCTCGTAGCTCCAATCCAGGGCAGCGGTGATTGAGCGATGGTGCTCTACCGCTGTGCGGCGACCGCGCGTCAGCCCCTGCAGGCCGCTGCGCAACTGCTGCTGCACTGCGCCGATGCCCAGCGCATCGACCTGGGCGGCCGCCAGTTCGAGGGCCAATGGGATACCGTCCAGGCGTCGACAAATATCGCGCAACGGCGCCAGGTCCTGCGGCCGCAATACAAAATCCTGCTGGCTGGCGCGGGCGCGGGCGACAAACAGCTGCACTGCGGGCCACGCCATGGCCTGCTCGATACTGCGGCACACCGACAGTGAAGGCAGTGCCAGCGCAGGTACACGCAACACCCACTCGCCGGGCGCCAGCAAGGGTTCGCGGCTGCTGATCAAGATACTCACCTCGGGCGCTCTTTCGCGCAGTGTGCGCACCAGCTTTCGACAGGCGCCGAGCAACAGGTCGGCACCGTCGAGCACCAGTAGCAGTTGGCGCGAGGCCAACTGGCGAGACACCTCATCGAGGCTGTCAGTGGGCTTGAACTGCATGACCGTGGCAACGCTGGCAAGCAGTTCGCCAAGGGTTTGCATCTGGGTCAGGTCGAGCCACCACACCCCGTCGCGATAGCGCGACAACACGCGTTCGGCCAGGACCAGCGCCAGCGTACTTTTGCCGACGCCGGCCACACCGGTGAGGGTCAGCAAGCGTTGCCCGGACAAGCGCCGCGCCAGCAGGCTCACCAGCTCTTCGCGACCGAACACCGGGCTGAGCCGGGCAGCCAGGTTATGCGCGGCCGGCAGCGTCGGCACAGTGGCTTGCACGGGGCCAATGAAGCAATAACCACGCTGGGGGTGATTGAGGATCAGGCGTCGTCCGTCCAGCGCCCGGCGCAACGCGGCAATATGCACGCGCAGGTTATTGTCTTCGACGACGCTGTTGGGCCAGACCCGTTCGATCAAGGTGGCCTTGCTGATGAACTGCCCCGGCGCTTCCAGCAGTACCGTAAGAATATCCAACGCACGCCCGCCCAACGGCACCGGCCAGCCAGACTTGCTGACCAGGCGCTGTTGCCGATGAAAGGTGTAGGGGCCGAAGCTCAGCGTCGCAGAATCTTGCATGTCCGTAACTGCGCTGAAACACCCGTGCTTGAGTGCCTGCGCATCCTTTTCCATGGGCTCGGCCCTATCTTGCCAGCTAGCGATGACAGGACAATGCTGGCACGGGGAGCGATACGGACAATCGAGTGCCTCAGACGGACATTGTGTCGTTAACTGAACTGTTGTCGGTATTGGGTCGGGTTCAGGCCCAGTTTTTCACTGAACAGAAAGCGCATATGCCGCACGCTACCAAAGCCTGCGTGGAACGCCACGGTCTTGAGCGGCAGGTCGGTGGTTTCCAGCAGTTGCCGGGCACGGTCGATGCGCGCGCCCTGCAAGAACGCCATGGGCGTCATCTGCACGTCCTTGGCGAACAGTCGCGCAAAATGGCGTGCACTCATGCCGGCCAGTTCGGCCATGGACTCGATGGTAAACGGCTGATCAAGATGCGCCAGCACGTGGTTCTGCACGCGGGTGATCGCGGTTTCCTGCGGCGCTACCGCAGCCGTCATGGGGCTGAACTGGGCCTGGCCACCCTGGCGCTTCATCACCACCAGCAAGACTTTGGCCACATCCACCGCCACTTGCTTGCCATGGTCCTGGGCAACCACCGACAGGGCCAGGTCGATACCCGCAGTGACGCCGCCGGAGGTAATCAGGCGCCCGTCCTGCAAGTAGATGCGGTCGGTCTCGACGATGGCCTTGGGAAAAGCCTTGATCAAGCGCTCGGTGTAGTGCCAGTGGGTGGTCACGCGGTGCGCGTCGAGCAAACCTGCATGTCCGAGCACAAAGGCCCCGGTGCAGATCGAGCCGAAGCGCCGGGCACGCGGCGCGGCGGCCTTCAGCCAAGGCAGCAACGCGGGATGGCATTCGTTATAGGCACCTGGGCCACCCGGCACCAGCAGCAGGTCATAAGCCGCCTGAGCCTGTTCCAACAGTAGATCGGTCTGGACCACCACACCATTGGATGCCCGCAACGGACCAGGCTCCGTGCCAATGGTCAGGATCTGGTAGTGATCGGCCGCCGGCAGATAGCGGTTGGCAATCGAAAACACTTCAAGCGGCCCGGCCATGTCGAGCAGCAGGAAGTCCGGGAACAGCGCCATGGCCACGGTTTTCATAAGCGGGAAATGTCCATCGAGAAGGAGTGCGACGGGCATTATGGCACGACTTTTACTGTCAACCTGAAGTTGACAGTAATTCTATTTCCACCTTCTTAATCAATCTTTTGTTAACCATTAACCTTCTTCTCAACGCAAGCGCCCTGCATCTCGCAGCCTGCGCTCACTTGAGGACTGGACCATGCTGACCCTTCGCAAAGCTTCCGAACGCGGCGCCGCCAATCACGGTTGGTTGAAGTCGTTCCACACCTTCTCTTTCGCCAACTACTGGAACCCTAAGGAGCAGGGGTTTTCCGACCTGCTGGTGATCAATGATGACCGTGTCGCCGCGGGTAAAGGCTTCGGCCAGCACCCCCACCGCGACATGGAGATCTTCTCCTATGTGCTTGAAGGCGCACTGGAGCACAAGGACACCCTGGGCACTGGTTCGGTGATTCGCCCCGGCGATGTGCAACTGATGAGCGCCGGCAGCGGCGTGGCCCACAGCGAGTTCAACCACAGCCAGCGCCTTGGTGTGCATTTCCTGCAAATCTGGATCGTGCCCAACGAAGCCGGCGCCAAGCCACGCTATCAGCAGGAGCACTTCAGTGAAGCGCAAAAACGTGGGCGCTTGCAGTTGATCATCTCGCCGGACGGCGCCAACGGTTCGCTGAAAGTGCGTCAGGACGCGCGGGTGTATGCCGGGCTGTTCGACGCTGACGAAAGTACCCGCCTGGAGCTGGCACCGGATCGCTACGCCTACGTCCATGTGGCACGCGGCAGCATTGAACTCAATGGTCAGCGCTTGCAGGAAGGCGACGGTGTGCGAGTGCGGGACGAGCGCCAGATCCGCCTGAGCCATGGCGAGGACGCCGAAGTGCTGGTGTTTGACCTGCGCCCCAACGAACTGCCGCAGATGCCATGACGGTCACGGTGATGGCCCCGTAAGCGGGACCATCGCTGGCATCGATAGTCACCATCAGCGCAATGAAGTTCTCTTAAAACATGCAGCGCGTAACATCAAACCCATGCCAAACGGCACCCAACTAAAGCACTCGGAGCACACCATCATGAAACGCCAAATCCTGCTTAGCCTCGCTTTCTCGGTACTCGCTGCAAACGCTTTTGCCCACCCGGTAGTCGCTGAAGGCGGTGCCGACCGGCTGATAGAAACCCGTGTTGCCGAAGGCGGCGCGGATCGCTTGCAGGAACGCGGTCTGGCCGAAGGCGGTGCTGACCGCTTGCAGGAACGTGGCTTGGCCGAAGGTGGTGCTGACCGCTTGCAGGAACGTGGTCTGGCCGAAGGTGGTGCTGACCGCTTGCAGGAACGTGGCTTGGCCGAAGGTGGTGCCGAGCGTCTGCTGAGCTCCCACGTATAACCCCGCGCTGTTTGCGGGAGCCCCCAAACCGGCCTGATCAGCCGGTTTTTTTGTCTGCGATTTGCTCGGCTGTCAGGTCGCCTCCGGGGGAAGTCGAATCGTCGCACCGCCCCTTCCACATTTGAGTCAGCCCTGGACGACCAGGAATTTCTTGCGATACGCCGCCGGCAACATACCCACCCGCTGCTGAAACAGGCGCCGAAACGAATTGCTGTCTTCATAGCCAACGGCATAGGTAATGCTGTCGAGCGTCATGCGCGTTGACTCAAGCATCTGCTTGGCCCGTTCCAGACGCAGGGTTTGCAGGTAGCCGATTGGCGTATGACCGGTGGCGTCCTTGAAGCGGCGCTTGAAATTACGCACGCCAAAGCCGAAGCGCCGGGCCACCTCGTCGATCACCAATGACTCGGTAAAGTGCTGCTCCAACCAGTGCTGTACGCGCAGAATCTCGCTATCCCCGTGGCTTTTGGGCAACGACCACATGGCATACACCGACTGTTCGGTGCGCCCGGTATCGATCAGCAAATATTTGCCGCAGGTATAAGCCAGTTCCGCAGAGCCGAAGCGGCGGATCAGGTGCAGCATCAAATCCATCGCCGCCGTGGCGCCACCGCAGGTAATCAAGCGGTTCTCTTCGCAGAGGATCTGCCCCTCATCCAGACAGACCTGGGCATAGCGACGACGGAAGAACTCGGTAAACGCCCAATGGGTGGTGGCGCGCAAGCCCTGCAACAGGCCCGTTTCGGCCAAGAGAAACGCGGCCGTGCACATCGAGGCCAGCACTGCGCCACGACCATGCTGCTCACGCAACCAAGGGCCGTAAGCGGCAAACGTCGGCAAGACTTCCTTGAGGGTAAACAGAAAGCCTGGGATCAATACCAGGTCGGTCCGGGCCACCTGCGCCACGCTGCAATCCACCTCCAGGCGCTGGCCGCCCCATGTCACCACCGCCTGCCCATCCAGGGAGGCCAGCACCACCTCAAAGCACGGGCTATCCGCGAACAGGTTGGCCGCACTGAGTACTTCCATGGCAAGGGTGGCATTGGCAGCGGAACATCGGTCAGCCAGAAGCAAGGTAATGTGCATTTAAAAACCAGTTTGCGCTTTTCGCATGAAATAAGTCATTTGCGCACCTACCTTATCCGATTCCTCGCCTTTACAGTGCGGTCATTGTTCAACTGTCTGGCGTCTTTTCATGAATCTCTGGTTTCGATTACTGCACATGCTGTTGCGTCGCCCCTGGCGCAAACCGGTCCACGGCCTGGCCACTACGGTGGTGCGCATGAGGGTTTGGCCGTTGGACCTGGATCTGAACCGGCATGTTACCAATGGTCGTTATTTCACCCTGGCAGATGTGGCGCGCATGGATTTTGTGTTGCGCACGGGTGCCTTTCGCGTGGCGCTGCGCCACAAGGCAGTGCCGATCGTAGGCGATACCTGGGGCAAGTTTCGTCGCGAGTTGAAACTGTTCGAGGTATTTGAAGTGCACACCCGAATGCTCGGCTGGGACCACAAGTGGAGCCTGATGGAGCACCGCTTCGTCAGCCATGGCCGAGTGATCGGCGTGGTGGTGATCCGTGGAGTGTTCCGCGGCGCCAAGGGCAACGTGCCGCCGTCGGATTTCGTGCGCGAACTGGGTCTGGAAGAGACTTCGCCGCCTATGCCCCAATGGCTCAGCGACTGGGCGCGCAGTTGCGATCAGATGAGTGCGCAACTGCGGGCAGAGGAGCAAGATTGAAAAACCCTAGCTTTTCGGCTTCAGCTTCTTCAAGTTGGCTTGACCATCCTCTCTGGCAACGTACAAGAAACTCTTGCCTTCCTGCACTTTGAACAGCACCTTCATGCCGGCCAGCCTCTCCAGGTCCTTGCGTGCGGTGTTTTCCGAAATGTCATAGTCGTGCTTGAGTTCCTTGGGCGTAAAGATGCGCCCAGGGTGGTGGAGCACTTTTTTCAAGAAATGCCCTTGTCGGTAATTCAGCTCAGCCTGCAATCCAAGCGTACCCAGCCAGCCCATCAGTTCCACGGCTTCTTTACGTTTGCTTTCAAAGTACGCCATAAATTCGTTAATGGCGCGCTCGATAACCCTTAATTGATAAATGACGAAATAGGTCAAATCAAAAGCGTCGGTTTCCGTATGAACATATGAGCGCCCATATTGCATGGGTGCCTCCTTGAGCAGTGTGCTGATGGAGATGTACTCAAAGGGCCAGTAACCGCTTTTGAGCATGAACCAGTAAAATAAACACCGCGCAGTGCGCCCGTTGCCGTCCCTGAATGGGTGCTCATAACCGAGCATGAAGTGCAGGATGATCGCCTTCACCACGGGATGGATAAAATGCCTGCCGGCTTGGCCGTCATGTCGGTCATTTGCAAACCGGCAAAGCGCTTCGAGCCTGTCCGGCAGCAGCGCTGCCTGAGGAGGTTGGTGAACGACTTCTCCCGCAGCCCCGCCCACAAAAATATCGTCAGCGATTCTAAGCTGCCCAGGATGAGCGTCGCCCTCTTCAATCCCCGCCGTAGCGATGCCGTGAAACTCGCAGATCAGCGCGATAGAGAGGTTTGCATCCTTGCTGTATTTGGCCCGCTTCATCAGATGATAGTTGTTCAGGATCATCCGCTCATCGTCATTCTGCGGCGTGCGCTCCTTGGCCAACATGTCCTTGGCGATCTTGCGAGTGGTAGCAGCGCCTTCCAACTGGGCACTGGAGATTGCCTCCTCCATCATCAATGAATCGACCAGATACTGAGTGTTGTCGCGGTATTGAGGAGAGGAAGCAGTCGCCCCTCCTAGCCTGGACGTGACTGACTCCACGGCATGAATCACCGCGTCGCAAAAATCAGTGGTGTACAGGAAAAAAGGCCTGCCGCATTCACTGCGCAGCTCCAAGGTTTTGCTCGCACACGCACGGGACATTTTGATAGCGGCCCACGCTGCCTCTTTGTTGAGGCCCGGTGCGGGATAACGGCGAAACTCATCCCAGTGCAAATACCTACCTTTGTCGTCGATCGCCTTGAAAGTGCGAGCCAGCTCGAAAATTTCCAGGCCGTGGCGTTTTAATAACACCTCGAAATCAACCGGTTTCTGGATCTTAGCCATGGCCGAAACTCAATTTATTAAAATTGAGTTGATCGTTGCGTACGGACCTGAAGGTGTCAAGGTCTACCGCGCAGTCATGTCTCGCGCTTGACCTTCAAATGCCGCGCATACCAAGGCCGCCGCGGTACGCGTTTGAACAACCCCTTGAGCAGGTCCTCATCGGCGCCGAAGGTAATACGCAGGGCCAGTTTCATGATTTCCGGGTCCATTTCCATCGAGCGACCCTGCTGCAAGCCCGGCGTGGTGCTGCAACCGTGGGTGTCCGGGCCCAGCCAGGGGTCGCCCACTTCAACCCAACGCCCCGGCGCAAACCAGGCCACACCGTTGACTTCAAGGCGACGCACTTCGCCCGGGTTGAAACGCTCGTGGGCGCGGAACCAGTCTTCGATACGGTCATCGATCCAGCCGTGGAAGTGCCAGAACACCGGATTGACGTGGGATGAAAACGGATCGCCAAGAAAGTCATTCTCCGGCGCATACCAGCGTGCCGAGAAGTCTGCTGGGTCACGGGCGAACGGCACAGGTGCGCCGTTGGACGGGTCGCGGGGCACCGAGGCCCAGCGCATGTGCAGCCAGTCGTGCAGGCCCAGCTCCATCTCCGAGCCCAACTGGCCCAGTGTCAACTTGGCCAGGTAGCGCGGGTCGCGGTATTGGGATTCCCAGACCTGGAAGTTGCTGTGGTAGGTCTCGGCCGCCTTGATATCACTGACCCACTGGGTGTAGTCGGCGTCGTCCGGCGCCGACCAACAGGGCGGCAGCGCGAAGCCGTCGTGGTTGTCGAAGTAGCGCACAAAGCCCAGGCGATCACGCTCCAGCGCCGGTTGCGGCGCGGGGAATTGCGGCCACGACGGCAGGTCTTGCATAGAGCGCGCAGTACCGAGCATATGCCGGTGCATGAAGAAGAAGTCGATGCCCGAGCCATTGCGATCCTTGCGTTTGCCGCGGGCATCGCGCTCCTGGCCACGGGGCCCCGGTTGCCAGCCGATGCCACGCAGGGCCTCGCGTTTTTCTTCGGAGAGCTTGTGCCACTGGTCACGCGTGGCGTGCCACAGTTGGTGAAACAGGCGATGTTCGGGAGAAACCAGCCAGGCCAGCAACGTGGGATTCAGACCGATGCGTTGTCGAGCCTCGGGGAACAGCTGTTTGTGCGCGATGAAACGATTGTCGCGCTCGATCAACGCCAGGGGGCGATCGAGGTCGAGGATTTGCCCGCTGAGCGTGGCGCTGCCGGCATTGCCGAAGGCAGCCCAGACTTCATCCAGGGTCATCTTGAACTCATAGGCCGGCACACCGCCGACTGAGTCGCGGTCGATCAACCGCCAATAGAGCACGGCGCTCTCGCCCGTCAGCAGGTCGCCCAAGACTCGATAGCGTGGCTCGCCGTCGGCACGCAGGTTTTCGGCGGTATCCAGGTAACCCCGCAGCCCACGGCCACGAGGGGCGATGTCGAGCAGCAGCTCCAGGCCGTGCAACGGCAAACCCGCAAGGCCGGCATCGCGCCCTGCCAGGCGCAGGCTCCAGACGCCACGCAGGGTGTTCGCCAGGTGCTGGCCCTGGGTGTCGGCCAGGTCCACCGTGGCTTCGCCGGGGGTGATGGGGAATTCTTCTTCCCGCGTCAGCTCGCGATGGGCATAAAAGGCCGCCGGCACGGCCGCGCCGGTCAGCGCCAGGCCTGCGATGAACCCACGTCGAGAGATTGTCATTGGCTACCTTAGGAAACGGCTTGATCAGAGCTAGAACGTTTGCAGCCCGCTGAAATTTACCGTCGCGCCAGTGCTGCCTAAATTTCCCCCGCCAGCGCTCGTTCTTCCCTGATAGCAAAGGCCGCAACTGACTGAGATGGCAATGACAAAATCACGTTCGAAAAAGGCGTTGTATATCGGCCTGCCGTTGGCCCTGGCTATCGGCGCCGGGGCCGGCTTTCTGGTCTGGGACCAATGGCTCAAGGGCAACGCCGGATACCCGCTGGAGGTGATCAAGCAGGCCAATGAAATGCAGGATCGCCTGTTGTCGTTCGACAGCCACATCACCCTGCCCCTGGATTTCGGTACGGCAGGCAATGAAGCCGACAAGGATGGCAGCGGCCAGTTCGACCTGGCCAAGGCGGCGCGGGGCCGATTGTCGGGTGCCGCACTGACGATCTTCGGCTGGCCGGAGATCTGGAACGGCGACAACGCCCCGCACAAGCCCACCGACGGTTTTGTCGAAGAGGCCCGCCACGAGCAGGAGGTGCGCTACAAGATCATCTCCGGCATGGTGCGCGACTTTCCCAACCAGGTGGGCATCGCCTACACCCCGGACGATATGCGGCGCCTGCACGGCGAAGGCAAGTTCGCGATCTTTATCAGCATGCTCAACGCCTACCCGCTGGGCAACGACCTCAACCAGCTGGACCTGTGGGCTGCACGCGGCATGCGCATGTTCGGGTTCAGCTACATCGGCAACAACGCCTGGTCCGACTCTTCGCGCCCGCTGCCGTTTTTCAATGACTCGCCCGACGCCCTTGAAGGCCTGTCGCCGATCGGCCGGCAGGCGGTGCATCGCCTGAATGACCTGGGCGTGATCATCGATGTGTCGCAGATGTCGACCAAGGCCCTGGAACAAGTCGCGCAGTTGAGCCGCACGCCGATAGTGGCATCCCACTCGGCGCCTCGGGCGTCGGTGGATATCCCGCGCAATCTCAGCGACAAAGAACTGCAACTGATCAAGAACAGCGGCGGCGTGGTGCAGGTGGTGGGCTTCCCCGCGTACCTGCGCCCCTTGAGCCAGCCGACCCAGGACAAGCTCAACACCCTGCGCGCACGCTTCGACCTGCCACCACTGCCCAACCTGGCCATGGCCTTGATGCCCGGCGATGCAATCATTGCCGCCTGGCCCGAGCAACGCTTCGGCGAGTATGCCGGCGCGCTGTACGCCATCCTTGAAGAAGAACCCAAGGCCACCCTCAAGGACCTGGGAGACGCCATCGACTACACCGTGCGCAAGATCGGCATCGATCACGTCGGCATCGCCTCGGACTTCAACGACGGCGGCGGTTTGCAGGGCTGGGAGAACGTTGGCGAAGTACGCAACGTCACCGCCGAATTGATCCAGCGCGGCTACTCCGAAGCCGATATTGCCAAACTGTGGGGCGGCAACTTCCTGCGGGTGTGGGACCAGGTACAAAAAGCCGCCAAACCATTGGCCAATCGCTAACCAGCACGAAGTAAGTCCATGACCGACCGCCGTACATTTCTCAAGCAGGCTGGCGTCTTTGCCGCGAGCCTGCCACTGGGCGCCGCACTGCTCCCCGAGGCACTGGCAGCCACTACAAACGACCCATGGACGGGACTCAAACAGCTGTTCAACCAGGACCCGGACTACCTGCACTTTTCCAACTTTCTGGTGGCTTCGCACCCCAAGCCGGTGCGCGAAGCCATTGAACGCTACCGCCAGCAGATCGACCGCAACCCCGGGCTGGCCATGGACTGGGACCTGCAGGAGACCTGGAAGCGCGAAGGCCAGGTACGCGAGTGGGCCGGCCGCTATTTGAAAGCCAAACCCGCACAGATCGCCCTCACCGGTAGCACATCCGAAGGGCTGGCGATGATTTACGGCGGGATCAAGGTGCGCGCCGACCAGGAAATCCTCACCACCGTGCACGAGCACTATGCCACCGAGTTCAGCCTGGATTTCAGAGTGCGCAAGGAGCAGACCCAGGTTCGTAAAATACGCCTGTTCGAAAACGCCAATCAGGTATCGGTCGATGAGGTGCTGAGCAATATCCAGCGCAATATCCGCCCCAACACTCGCGTATTGGGCATGACGTGGGTGCAGTCGGGCAGCGGCGTGAAATTGCCCATCGGCGAGATCGGCAAGCTGGTGGACGAACACAACCGCAACCGCGACGAGCCGGACCGCATTCTCTATGTGGTCGACGGCGTGCACGGCTTCGGCGTCGAGAACCTCGACTTCCCGGACATGCACTGCGACTTCTTTATATCAGGCACCCACAAGTGGATGTTCGGCCCGCGCGGCACCGGCCTGGTGTGCGCCCGCGAGACCGAAAACAAATACGTCACACCGATGATACCGACCTTCTCGGAAGACAAGGACTTCGCCACGACCATGACACCCGGCGGCTACCACGCCTTCGAACATCGCTGGGCCGCCGACGAAGCCTTCAAGTTGCACCTGCAGTTGGGCAAGGCGCCGGTACAGGCACGCATCCATGCGCTCAATACCGAACTGAAAGACCAGTTGCTGGCTCACTCGCAGATCGAACTGGTGACACCACGCAGCCCCGAGCTGTCGGCGGGCTTCACCTTCTTTCGGGTCAAGGGCCAGGACAGCGATGAAGTCGCGGCCCACCTGATGAAAAACCGCGTGGTGGTGGACGCGGTAGACCGTGACGTCGGCCCGGTCATTCGTACCTCGCCCGGCCTGCTCAACAACTCGGCCGAGATCCAGCGCTTCATGACCTTGCTGAGCCAGCGGTTATGACCTTTTTCCCTTTGAACGAGATGCCCACATGACTCCATCCCGACTCAAACCCCTGACCGCCCTGGCGCTCACCGCCCTGTGTAGCGCCCTGCTGCCCAACCTGGCCCAGGCTGCCGCCCCGCAGCCGGGCAAGGTCTTCAAGGACTGCAAGGACTGCCCCGAGATGGTGGTGCTGCCCGCCGGCACCTTCACCATGGGCACCCCGGACGATGAAGTGGGGCGCGAGCCCGATGAAGGCCCGATGCATGAGGTGACCTTCGCCAAGCCGTTCGCCATGAGCCGTTTCCACATCACCGCCGGCGAATGGGACAGTTACGTGCGCCAGACCGGCGTGAAGATCGCCAACGGCGACGACCGCCCCGGCCGCGAATGTATCGCCAGCAAGCCGCGCTACCCCCAGGGCCCACGCCAGCCGGCAGTGTGCATGGACATGGACGACATCAAGCAATACGTGAGTTGGTTGTCGAAGAAGACCGGACACACGTACCACATGGTCAGCGAAGCCCAGCGTGAATACGCCGCGCGCGCCGGTACCACCGGACCGTTCCCCTTTCCGTTCGACGAGGGCAAGGGCTACAGCATCGCCAAGCACGCCAACACCTACGGCCCGGCGGACGGCTATAGCTATTCGTCGCCGGTCGGCAGCTACCCGCCGAATGCGTTCGGGATGTATGACATGCACGGCAATGTGTATGAGCGGGTAGCCGATTGCGAGCACCCGAACTACGTCGGCGCACCGACTGATGGCAGTGCGTGGGTGGAGCCGAACTGTGAGGCTTATCAGATTCGCGGCAATGACTGGGGCGAGGCGCCGGTGTTTTCACGTTCGGGCAACCGCAACAACATCTATCCGCAGACGCGCGGGGACTGGATTGGGTTTCGGGTCGTGCGCGAGCTCTAAATTGTGGGAGGGGGCTTGCTCCCGATAGCGGTGTGTCAGTCACCCATGCATTGACTGACATGCCCTCATCGGGAGCAAGCCCCCTCCCACATTTAGATCCCATGCATCAGCAAGATTGTGCTCAGCCTTGTTTGGCCAACAGCTCCAAGCCCTCGTGCAGCGCCGGGAACAGGCTGTTATTGAAGTTGTTCCAGCGCAGTTCGAGGATGGTGTCCTCGGGCGAAATCTCCGTCTTGAGCACGTCGTGGAACACTTCACCGGAGTCGATACCGTTATCCACGTAGTGGAACGATGCACCGGTCAGGTACAGCGGCTCGCACGGCTGGGTCTGCCTGGTCGCCCAATCTACAACCGCTTGCCCACGCGCACCGTACAACGCATTCCAGGTGGCATAGGCCCCACGGCGCTCGTAAGGCGATTCGATGCGGGTGATGCCCGGATGAATGTTCATGATGCGACGGGCAAACGGCGCGCCCGGACGCACCAGTTCATCGAGGATAACCAGCAAACCGTCAAGCACCACGATGTCGGCCTTCAACTCCACCAGGGTGTCATGCAGGCGCCGCTCGAAATCCTGCTTGCCGGCGATATGTTCGGCGCTGCCCCGTGGCAGCCGGCGATAGGTGGACGGCACGCTCAGCAGCAGGTCATTGACCAACTTGCCCTGCACGCGCAAATCCGCCGGGTACAACCACTGGCGGCCCGGCTTGTAGGCGAAGCCATAGTCCGCGACCAACTGCTGGTCACGCGGGTTTTGCTCATCGTCGTCATACACCACGCCCACCAGGTTGTAGACCTCGCCCAGCGGCGTGTCGTTGAGCGAGCCCACCAGAAACTCCAGCACCGACTTCATGTAGCGCTCGTGGTCCTTATAGGCCACCGGCTGCCCGGCCTTGTCGGCAGCGGCATTTCTCAGGGACCAGACATACACCAGGTTCTTTTTCGTCATTTGTTTCGCTCTCGCTGAAAGGGCCACGCACAGCGTCGATACGCGTGCGCCTACACAACAAGAACGAACCAGGCCCCAGGCAATTTATCGCCCACGGCCACCGCCCGGCACAGCGAGCTAAATAGTCACGCCGGCACTTCGTTTGTCATGGGTAAGGGTCTGTGTGCCCAGCCCCCTCTTTTTCATTTCCCGGGAAGTATTTATGACCGACCCCAAGCGCGGCGCCTTCAAAGGTTTGCTCGCATTGCTCCGGCCCTTTCGCACCATTGTGACGGTCTCCGTCGCCCTCGGCATGGTCGGCGGCCTGGCCATCACCCTGCTGCTGGCAACCATCAACAATGCTCTGCATTCCGAGGGCGGCATGACACAGGGCGTGGTCCTGACCTTTGCCGCCTTGTGCGTGGTGGCGCTTATCAGTTCGATCATTTCCGACATCGGCACCAACTATGTCGGGCAACGGATCATTGCCGCCCTGCGCAAGGATCTGGGTGAAAAGGTGCTGTCAGCTCCGATCGGGCAGATCGAGCAGTATCGCTCCCACCGCCTGATCCCGGTGCTGACCCACGACGTGGACACCATCAGCGATTTTTCCTTTGCCTTCACACCCCTGGCCATCGCCGCCACCGTCACCCTGGGTTGCCTCGGTTACCTGGCTTACCTGTCGGTGCCGATGTTTCTGATGATGGTGGTCGCGATCATTGTCGGTAGCGCCGTGCAGTTCATTGCCGGCGGCAAAGGCATCCAGGGCTTCGACCTGGCCCGCAGCCACGAGGATGAATTGCAGCGCTATTACAATGCGATTGCCTCCGGCGCGAAGGAATTGCGCATGCACCGCCCGCGGCGGTTTCGCATGAACACCCATCGCATCCAGGAAACCGCTGACCGCATCAGCGACATCCAGGTGCGCTCGGTCAATATTTATATTCTGGCCAAGACCTTCGGCTCGATGCTGTTCTTCGTGGTCATCGGCCTGGCTTTGGCGATGCAGGCGTACAACCCCAACCCTGACCCTACGGTGATTACTGGTTTCGTGCTGGTGCTGTTGTACATGAAGGGGCCGCTGGAGCACCTGCTGGGTTACTTGCCGGTTGTGGGCAAGGCCAAGATTGCCTTTGGGCGCATCAGCGAACTGTCGGAGCGTTTTTCTTCGCCCGAGCCCCACTTGTTGATGGACGACAGTGAAGCGCCAAAGCCGCTGGTCAACAGCCTTGAACTGCGCGGCGTCAGCTACAGCCCACCAGCGGTAGAAGGCAGCCAGCCGTTCCATCTGGGGCCGATCAACCTCAGCATCAAGCAAGGCGATATCGTATTTATCGTCGGCGAAAACGGTAGCGGCAAGACCACCTTGATCAAACTGCTGCTGGGACTGTATCCGCCTCAGGCCGGCGAGATTGTGCTCAACGGCACAGCGGTGACCGACCCTGAACGCGACGATTATCGGCAGTTGTTCACTACGGTGTTTTCTGACTACTACCTGTTCGACGATTTGGTACAAGGCAGCGCAGCCCAGTCCCTGGACAGCGCGACCAAATACCTGGAACGCCTGGAAATCGCGCACAAGGTCAGCGTCAAGGATGGTGTGTTCAGCACCACCGACCTGTCCACCGGCCAGCGCAAACGCCTGGCCCTGGTCAATGCCTGGCTGGAGGAGCGCCCGGTACTGGTGTTCGACGAATGGGCTGCCGACCAGGACCCGGCCTTTCGCCGCATCTTCTACACCGAGCTACTGCCGGACCTCAAACGCCTGGGCAAGACCATCATCGTGATCAGCCATGACGACCGTTATTTCGACATTGCCGACCAATTGGTGCGCCTGCGCGCCGGCCAGGTGGTGCATGAAATGGAGCCTGCATGATGCATCGGAATATTTTTTCCGGTTTTGCGAAGTAGGAACGTCTCACTAGTGGTAATGAGAACCAGCCTCAATAAACACTTATAATTGCCCACTTAAAACACAGAAGAGAAAGCATCCATGCCAGCACGACTCGGTCTCAGCCCCCTGAGCAAAGCGCTATCCATGCGCCGGGCCCTGAACATCAACCTCTTGCCGAGTACCCTGGCGCTGGCTGTGTCGATGCCAATTGCAGGTTATGTGCAAGCCCAGGAGATCGAGCTGAATATTCCTGCACAGTCGCTGGGGAGCGCACTGCAGGAATTTGGCCGCCAGACCAATGTGCAAGTGCTGTACAGCCCGGGCGATGTACAGGGCAAGAACAGCCGCGCCGTCAAGGGCAAGATGCAGCCGCAGCAAGCCATTGACGCATTGCTGGCTGGCAGCCAGACCACCTATAGCCTCAATGGCAATACCTTGACCGTTGCCGCCGCCAGCAGCGGCGGTTCAATGGAACTGAGCCCGACCCAGGTGACAGCCAACTACCTGGGCAATATCACCGAAGACTCCGGTTCCTACACGCCGGGCACCGTTGCCACGGCTACCCGCCTGACCCTGACGCCACGGCAAACCCCACAGTCGATCACGGTGATCACGCGCCAGCACATCGAAGACTTCGGCCTCAACAACGTTGATGATGTGATGCGCCACACGCCGGGTATCACGGTTTCAGCCTATGACTCCGACCGTACCAACTACTATTCCCGTGGCTTCTCGGTCAACAGCTTCCAGTACGACGGTATTCCGTCCACCGTGCGTAACGTCGGTTACTCCGCAGGCAACACCCTGAGCGACATGGCGATCTACGACCGTGTCGAGGTCCTCAAGGGCTCAACAGGCCTGCTCAACGGTGCCGGCTCCCTGGGCGCGACCATCAACCTGGTCCGCAAGAAGCCAACCTCGGAATTCAAGGGCCACGTCCAACTGGGCGCGGGTTCCTGGGACAACTACCGCAGCGAAGTGGATGTGAGCGGCCCGTTGACCGACAGCGGCAATGTCCGTGGGCGTGCCGTGGCGGCGTATCAAGACAAAAAGTCCTTCATGGACCACTACTCGCGCAAGACCGAAACCTACTACGGCATCACCGAATTCGACCTCTCCCCGGACACCATGCTGACGGTGGGCTTCGATTACCAGGACAACATTCCGCAGGGGTCGAGCTGGTCCGGGTCCTTCCCACTGGTCAACTCCAACGGCAGCATCAACAAGATGCCGCGCTCGTACAACAACGGCACCACGTGGAGTTCCTGGGAGCAGAACACCCGTACCGCGTTCGCCATGCTCGAGCATGACCTGGGTGACGGCTGGGTGACCAAGTTCCAGCTCGACCACAAGATCAACGGCTACCATGCGGACCTGGCTTCGATTCAGTTCATCCAGCCGAAAGCCGATGGCACCGCCGAGATCAACGGGCAGAAATACACCGGCGAAACCAAGAGCACGTCGGCCGATCTCTACGCCACCGGGCCGTTCAGCCTGTTTGGTCGCGAACATGAACTGGTGGTGGGGGGGTCCATCGGCACCTCGCGCTGGCAAGGCAAGGGCTACTGGTCGCCGGAATGGCCAGGAGGCAACAAGGTCGATTTCTATAACTGGAACGGCCATATCGCCAAACCGATCTACGGCCCGGCCCAACAGCACATCGATGACACCATTCGCCAAACCGGTTACTACCTGACCGCACGCTTTAACGTGATAGACGACCTGAACGTGATCCTGGGTGGGCGCGTGGCCAATTATCACGTCACCGGCAACAACCCGTCCTACAAGGAAACCGGCCGGTTCATTCCTTATGCCGGTGTAATCTACGACCTCAACGACAACTTCTCGGTGTACGCCAGCTACACCGATATTTTCCAACCTCAGGAAAGCACCTATAAAGATCGGAACAAAACGCTGCTGGAACCGGATGAAGGGCAAAACTACGAGCTGGGGCTGAAGGGCGAATTCTTTGAGGGTCGCCTGAACACCAGCATTGCGTATTTTGAAGTTCACGAGACCAATCGGGCTATCCCGGACGATGCCTACAACAACCAGACCCCAGCCCCAGACGGCTTTCAGTATGCATTCAAGGGATCCAAGGCAGTCACCAAAGGCTACGAAGCGGAGATCTCCGGTGAGTTGAGCCCAGGCTGGCAACTCCAGGGCGGCTACACCCATAAGATCGTGCGCGATAACAAAGACAAGAAAATCTCCACTTTCGAACCCGAGCACCAGGTCAACCTGAACACCACCTACAAACTCAAGGGCAGCCTGGACCAGTTCACCATCGGTGGTGGCCTGCGCTGGCAGACGAAGGGCTGGAATTCAATCTGGAACGGCGTGACCGAGACCAACCAGGACATCACTCAGGAATCCTACTGGTTGGTGGACTTGATGACCCGCTACCAGGTCACCAAGAACCTTTCGGCCACCGTCAACTTCAACAATATCTTCGACAAGTCCTACTACAGCAACGTGGGCTTCTATGACTCAGCCGCCTACGGCGAGCCACGCAACGTGATGGTCAGCACCCGCTGGGACTTCTGATCGCACCCCTTGATCGACCGCACGCCCGGTGAGAGTTGAACGCTCACCGGGCGTTTTTTTTTCGTACGAAAATAGTCTGTGGCTGCTTCATTGATCGGCATCAGCCAAAAAGACTATGCCGCTCACCCACAAAAAACCCGGATACAGGATCCGGGCTTCTCGTAAAGCGGCGGCTTACCTCATCGCATTCACCAAACTGCTGATGAACACCGCGCTGTCGATGATGCCGTCATGATCAGTCTCAATCATCACCGAGCGCTCGATACGCCCCTGGCTGATCACCGTCGCCATTTGCTGCTCAATCACGTCCCTGAATCGCCCTGCCCGGCTCTTGGCTGCCCACCAGCAACTGATGGGAGCCTTGATCGGCTTGAAGTCAGCCTGCAGCAAGCGCTCACTCAGTGCCCGGTCAACGTCCCAGGATATCTGCGCCTCATTGCCACGCAGCAGTTCCTCTTTGACGGCAGTAAATGCTTCGCCCAAGGTCTGTTCAGCCCAGCTCACGAACCCCAGCCATTGCTGCGCTTCATCCTCGGTATCCCGCCGGCATTGCTGCCAGGCACCCTGGATGGACTCGGCAAATTCGGGGAACATCACCCCCAACAAGGCGGCACGGCGCTCATTGGCTGAGACTTCGAGGTCGTCCTCGACCTCCACAGCATCCCAGTAGGGTTTGACCCACTGCGGCGGCGCAGCGTCGATCCAGCCTACAAACTCAACTTCGCGGCCGGCTTGCTCCAGGCCGTAGGCCACTTCCATGGCCAGATTACCGCCCAACGACCAGCCGGCCAGGCGGAACGCGCCATGGGGTTGGGCCGCCAACAATTGCGCGGTGTAATCCTCGACCATCACCTGCCAATGCGGCACCGCGGCGCCGTCTTCAGCCAATGCGCGACACATTACCCCGTACACCGGGCGCTGCTCACGCAGGGCCAGAGCAATCGCGGTGTAGCAATGCACCGAGCCGAAGCTTGGGTGGAACATGAACAACGGCGTGCCTTGCGTCTGCTGGTTAAGCTTGACGATCAACGACGCTCGGCTATCGCCCTGCAAACACTTGACCTGCCCCGCCACGGTGGGGTTAAGCATCAATTGGCTGACGGACAGGTTCACGCCGCTGACCTTGCGAATCCGCTCCTTGAGCATCAGCACCCGCAGCGAATGGCCGCCGAGTTCGAAGAAATTGTCGCGAAGCCCCACACGCTCCACTTCCAGAACCTCGCGCCAGATCGCCGCGATCTGCTGCTCGATCTCGGTGACAGGCGCCTGGTGTTGCCCAGCGCTCTGAGCCTCAGGCTTGGGCAGTGCCTTACGGTCCAACTTGCCGTTCGGGCTCAGCGGCATCTGCGTCAGCACCACCCACTGCGCCGGGACCATGTAGTCCGGCAACTGCGCGGCCAGGTACGCAACCACCGCCGCTTTCCAATCCTCAAGCGGCTGCTGCAGCACCAGGTAACCCACCAGGTGCGTGCCGTCCACCGCCAGCACTGCGGCTTCGCGGACACTGTCGAGCTCCAGCAGGCGCGCTTCGATTTCTCCCAACTCGATACGCAGGCCACGCATTTTGACCTGATGGTCCATGCGCCCGGCATATTCGATCACGCCATCGTCGCGATAACGCGCCAGGTCACCGGTGCGATACAGACGTGTGCCGCTACCGAACGGGTCAGTCACAAAACGCTCAGCGGTGAGTGCCGCACGGCGATGGTAACCCCGCGCCAAGCCAATACCGCCCAAGTACAATTCACCCAACACGCCCACCGGTGCAGGCTCCAGATTGTCATCCAACACGTAGCAACCCAGGTTGGCAATCGGTCGGCCAATCGGCACGGCATCGCGGCCTTCCTCGACACAAGTCCAGTGGGTCACATCGATAGCCGCTTCGGTGGGACCGTACAGGTTGTACAACCCGGCGTGGGGTAACTTGGCGAACACCTGTTGCTGGGCGTCCACGGGCAATGCCTCACCGCTGCAGACGATGCGTTGCAGGCTCTGGCACGAAGCAACTGCCGCGTCTTGCAAGAACGCTTGCAGCATGGACGGCACGAAATGCAGCGTGGTGATCTGCTGCGAGTTGATCAGGCTCACCAGCCTGGCAGGGTCACGATGATCCCCCGGCGCCGCCACCACCAGGCGGGCGCCGGTCATCAACGGCCAGAAGAACTCCCACACCGACACGTCAAAGCTGAACGGGGTTTTCTGCAATACGCTGTCGCGGGCGTCCAGACCATAGGCCTGCTGCATCCAGCACAGGCGGTTGGTCAGTGCGTTATGGCGGTTGCCGGCGCCCTTGGGTTGGCCGGTGGAACCGGAGGTGTAGATCACGTAGGCGAGGTTTTCGCCATGCACGGTAATATCCGGGTTGTGGCTGCCGAACGCCTCCAACCAGGCATCGCCCTGCTCCAGCACCAGAGTGTTCACACCCGCTGGAACCGGCAGCTGCGCCAGCAGGTGGGTCTGGGTCAACAGCAGTTGTACGCCACTGTCTTGCAGCATGTAGGCCAGGCGGTCACCGGGGTATTCCGGGTCCAGCGGCACATAGGCGCCACCGGCCTTGAGCACCGCCAACAGGCCGACCACCATTTCCACCGAGCGCTCCAGCGCCAGGCCCACCAGCACATCCGGGCCGACTCCGGCCGCCATCAAGCGGTGCGCCAGCCGGTTGGCCCGGGCGTTCAACGCGCTGTAACTCAGGGTTTGCCCGTCAAACACCAACGCCTGCGCATCCGGCGTGCGCAATACCTGAGCCTCGATCAAGCGGTGTACTGCTTGATCGAGCGGGTAGTCCACCGCCGTGGCATTCCAATCCTGCACCACCAACTGACGCTCGGCCTGCGCCAGTGACGGCAACGCGCCAAGACGTTGACTGCCATCGGTGGCCAGGGCCAGCAGCAACTGCTGGAAGTGCTCGGCCAAGCGCTGGATATGCGCGGTGCTGAAGACCTGGCGGGCGTAATTGAATTCCAGGCCCAGTGTCTCGCCGAGGGCCAACAACACGGTCAATGGATAGTGGGTCTGCTCCAGGCTGTGCACTGCACCAAACCGCAACCCCGACGGTGCACCCTGCTCCAGCGCCTCGGACACCGGATAATTTTCAAACACCAGGATACTGTCGAACAGGGCTTCACCGCCCAGCCCGGCCCAACGCTGGATCTCGAACAGCGGCGTGTGTTCTTGCTCACGCAAGCCAACGTTCTGCTGCTGGAGCTGCTGCAACCAGTGGCTGACCGACATCTGCGCATCCGGCGTCGCCACCACGGGCAGCGTGTTAATGAACAATCCGACCTGCTGTTCAATCCCGCGAAGTTGCGCCGGACGCCCTGCCACCGTGGCGCCGAAGGCTACGGTGGCTTGCCCGGTGTGGTGATGCAACAGCAACAACCAGGCGCCTTGCACCAGGGTATTGAGGGTCACCTTGTGGCGCTGGGCAAAGGTTCTAAGCTGTTCGGTTTGCGCGGCATCCAGGCTCAAGCGATGTTCGCCATTGACCGCCAGGACCGCGTCCGCCTCAGTCTGTGCGGAACGGGACAGACGCGTAGGCTCTTGCAGGCTGGCCAGTTGGTCTTTCCAGAACGCTTGACTGGCAGCTTTATCCTGCGCCTGCAGCCAGGCGATATAGTCACGATAACGCCCGGTCGGCGCGGGCAGCGCCTCGCCCGCATACTGTTGCAGCACCTCACCGAACAGCTGCGAACCACTCCAGCCATCCATCAGGATATGGTGATTGGTGTAGATCAGGTGGTAGCTCGATACCCCCGTGCGCACCACCGTCAAGCTCAGCAACGGCGCCTGCTCCAGCACAAAGCCCTGGGCCCGTGCCGACTCGGCCAAGTCATCAAGGGCCTGGTTGCAGTCTGCACGCGTTTGCCAATCCAACTGCACAAACGGCAGGTGCGCCTGCTTGTAGACCACCTGCAAAGGCTGCTCAAGCTCCGCCTGCCAGACAACACCGCTGCGCAGGATCTCATGACGCTCCACCGCCACCTGCCATGCCTGGTGGAAGCGCGCTGCGTCCAGGCCCTGCACATCAATGCGCATCTGGTTGATGTAGTCACCCGAGCCTTCGCCGTACAGCGATTGGAACAACATGCCTTGCTGCATCGGTGACAACGGGTACAGGTCTTCGACCTCAGCCACGTTCAGCGCCAGGCCATCCAACTGTGCCTGGGACAACCGCGCCAGGGGGAAGTCCGACGGCGTCACGCCCTGGTGCGTCGACTCACAGCAGTGGTCGATCAGCGCCTTGAGTTCAGTTGCATATTCATCAGCCAGGCATTGCACCGTCGCTTCATCGAACATCGCCTGGCTGAAGCTCCAGTTCAATTTCAGCTCGCCGCCAAAGACTTGGCCATTGATCTCCAGCCAGTTGCCCAAAGGCGCCTGCTGGCTTTGCTCGGCACCGCTGGCATCACCGGTCGGTGTGAACAGCCCTGGCTGTTCGCCATTGTCAAAACTGGCGTCAAACTGCCCCAGGTAGTTGAAGGTAAAACGTGGGCGTGGCAAGGCCGTCAGCGTCAGTTGCGCCTCGGTATCGCCCAGGTATCGCAATGCGCCAAACCCCAGGCCCTTGTCGGGCACGGCGCGCAATTGCTCCTTGATGTGTTTCAGGGATGTACCCAGGGAGTCAGCCGGAACCAATTGCAATGGGTAAAGGCTGGTAAACCAACCGACCGTGCGGGTCAGGTCGATCTCATCGAACAGGTCTTCACGACCGTGGCCTTCCAGCCGTATCAACATCGAGGCCTCGCCGCTCCAGCGTGTGATCACCCGCGCCAGGGCGGTGAGCAGCAGGTCGTTGATCTGGGTGCGGTAGGCGCTCGGCGCGTCTTGCAGCAAGCGTCGCGTATACGTGGCGTCCAACTGCGTGCTCACGCTCAGCGCCAGCTGATTGCTCAAGCTTGCCTGTGGATCAGCGCCGGGCAAGCCGACCGGGCTGCCTTGCAATTGCGTCTGCCACCAGGCCAGTTCGTGTTGCAGCGCAGCGCTACGGGCATAGATCTGCAAGCGTGCGGCCCAGGCGCGGGTGGCGCTGGTCTTGGCCGGCAACGCCACAGGAGCGCCCTGCGCCAGTTGCTGGTAAGCGCTCTGCAGGTCTTCAAGCAGGATGCGCCACGACACACCGTCCACCACCAAGTGATGGATCACCAGCAACAAACGCTGGGAGCCATCGGCCAACTGCGCCAACACAGCACGCACTAACGGCCCCACAGCCAGGTCGAGGCTGCGTTGGGCTTCTTCACCCAGGGCGTCCAGCTCCTCGACGCTGTTCAAGGTGGTTTGCCACAGCACCTGTTCAGCCTGGTGCTGATCGGGGCCGCGGTAAGCTGCGCTCCAGCCTTGCGGCCCCTCGACGAAAGTGCTGCGCAAGGCATCGTGATGCACGATCAACGCCTGCAGTGCCGCCACCAGCAGCGGCGCCTGCAACGGCTGGTGCGGTTGCAGCACCACAGACTGGTTCCAGTGGTGACGCTGGGGAATGTCATCGGCAAAGAAGCCTTGTTGCACTGGTAGCAGCAGCAACTCGCCGGTCAGGGCCGACTGGTCCAGTTGCACCGTGCCCTCGCCTTCCCGGGCGACGGTCGCCAGGCTTTGCACGGTCTGATGCTGGAACAGATCCTTGGGCGTGAAGCGCACCCCGGCCTGGCGAGCCCGGCTGACCACCTGGATCGAAATGATCGAGTCGCCACCCAGTTCGAAGAAGTTGTCATGCAAGCCGACTTGCGG
Source organism: Pseudomonas sp. W2Jun17 (assembly GCF_023127795.1). Taxonomy (NCBI): domain Bacteria; kingdom Pseudomonadati; phylum Pseudomonadota; class Gammaproteobacteria; order Pseudomonadales; family Pseudomonadaceae; genus Pseudomonas; species Pseudomonas sp. W2Jun17. The sequence goes on from NZ_SPKO01000036.1 coordinate 390,630, forward strand.
CAGGCGCAGCACGTCGGCCCAGATGGTGGCGATCTTCTGCTCCAACTCGCTCTGAGGTGCCACATACACCTGCTGCATCTGGCTCACATCCGGCAGCGGCAAGCCCTTGCGATCGAGCTTGCCGTTAGGGGTCAGCGGCATACGTTCGAGGAACATCAAGTGCGTCGGCACCATGTAGTCCGGCAAGCGGGATTTCAACGCGCGACGTAAGGTTTCGCGGCCGTTTGATTGAGCGACTGCGTCGTCCAGAAGTGTTGAGTCCAGCGGTACGACATAGGCCACCAACTGCTTGCCGGTCGGGCCCTCCTGAGCCACTACCACGGTTTCACCGACGCTGACCTGCTCGCGCAAACGCGCTTCGATTTCACCCAACTCGATACGGAAACCGCGGATCTTCACCTGATGGTCGACACGCCCCAGGTAGTCCACCACCCCATCCGGACGCCCACGGGTCAGGTCGCCGCTGCGGTACACACGGCTGCCCGGTTTGCCGAACGGGTCCGGCACGAAACGCTCGGCAGTCAGTGCGGGGCGCTCCAGGTAACCCCGGGCCACGCCCTCGCCGCCCAGGTACAACTCACCAGCCACGCCGATGGGTTGCAGATTGAGTTGCGAATCCAGCACGTAACCGCTGCGGTTGCCGAGCAAGGTGCCGATGGGTGCGTAGACAGCGCCGCATGGGTCACCCTTGCGCGCTTTCCACAGCAACGGCGTAACCACGGTTTCGGTCGGGCCATAGCCGTTGAACAAATACGTTGGTTTGAGTGCACGCCATGCCAGGTCATAGCTGGCTTGAGCGACGGCATCACCGCCGAAGCAATACACCCGCACCGCCGGTGGGTTGCCGTCGCGCTCGGCATGTTCGGCCAACTGTTGCAGGTACACCGGCGGGA
>NZ_SPKO01000037.1:0-92809 GCF_023127795.1 Pseudomonas sp. W2Jun17
AGAACCCCTGTTTGCTAACGCAGACAGGGGTTTTGTTTTGGGCGGTCGAAAAAACTAAAAAACCATCGCTCATGTCCTGAGTGCAAACGCCCTGCGTTTCTATGCAATGACCTTACGCATGGCTATTATGCGTGCCTCATTGTGAGGCGATATTTGCATGCTGATGTTGTTGAAACTACTGAAAGACGGTCGATTCCATTCTGGAGAAGCGCTTGGCGCCGCCCTGGGCGTCAGTCGCAGCGCTGTGTGGAAGCAGCTTCAGCATCTTGAGGCAGAGTTAGGGCTGCCCATTCATAAGGTCCGAGGTCGTGGGTATCAATTGGCTGCGCCGTTGGTGTTCTTGAGTGCAGAGCAAATTTCCCTGAATGCGGCCTCTTTAACCTGGCCAGTTCATATTTTCGATTCCATCGACTCCACTAACGCCGAAGCTTTGCGTCTCGTTGACTCAGGGTGCGCAGCCCCCTTTGTCGTACTGTCGGAGCAGCAGACGGCTGGTAGGGGAAGGCGTGGTCGAAAATGGGTCAGTCCGTTTGCGCAAAATGTCTACTACAGCCTCGTGCTGCGCATTGAAGGTGGTCTGCGACAGTTGGAGGGGTTGAGTCTCGTAGTTGGCTTAGCCGTTATGCAGGCGTTGCGTGAGACCGGTGTACAGGGCGCGGCTTTGAAATGGCCAAACGACGTCTTGGTCGGGAGCAAGAAAATTTCTGGCATCTTGCTGGAGCTGGTGGGGGATCCTGCGGATATCTGTCACGTTGTCCTAGGGATAGGCATCAATGTGAATATGCAGAAAGCCGATGATGTGGATCAGCAATGGACTTCAATTCAGCTCGAGACCGGTTCTGCTATTGATCGCAACCAATTGGTGGCGCGTCTGGGGATGCAGTTGCAAGGCTATCTGGATCGACATAAGACTGCCGGTTTTGCCGGGCTGCAAGATGAGTGGGAGCGGCATCACTTGTGGCAGGGCAAGCCTGTGTCTCTCGTTGCTGGTGTTACCCAGATTGATGGGGTGGTGTTGGGCGTGGATCATCAGGGCGCGTTGCGCTTGAATGTCGATGGCGTCGAGAAAATATACAGCGGTGGTGAGTTAAGCCTGAGGTTGCGTGATGATTCTTGAGCTCGACTGTGGGAACAGCTTCATAAAGTGGCGCGTGCTTGAGGCGAGTGATGCAAGTGTCTCCGCCGAAGGCGTGGTGGGTTCGGATGATGCGTTGATTGAGAGCCTGATAGCGCTTCCTGGCCTTCTGCTCACGCGTTGTCGGTTAGTGAGTGTTCGAGCGCTTGAGGAAACCGACAAGCTGGTAGAGGCGTTGGTGAAGGCATTTGGCGTTACCGTTTCCTGTGCGGGTTCCGCGCGACAAATGGCCGGTGTGCACAATGGCTACGAAGAGTTCGAGCGGCTTGGGCTGGATCGTTGGTTGGCGATGCTGGGTGCATATAAGTTAGCGTCCGGCGCATGCGTAGTGCTCGATTTTGGTACGGCGGCGACCGCAGACTTTATTGATGTTGATGGTGAGCACTTGGGTGGGTTTATTTGCCCGGGCTTGCCACTTATGCGCAATCAGTTGCGAACCCATACGCGCAAGATACGTTATGACGATGCCGCGGCTGAGAGAGCTCTTGAGCGTCTCTCTCCTGGGCGGACGACCGTAGAGGCTGTCGAGCGCGGTTGTACGCTTATGCTAAGAGGGTTCGTGTTGACCCAGCTTGAATTGGCGAGAAGCTATTGGGGCGAGGATTTCACTGTCTTCCTGACGGGGGGGGATGCCGACCTGGTCAGGGATGCTGCACCTCAGGCTTGTTTGGTCCCGGACCTTGTGTTTGTTGGTTTGGCAATGGCGTGTCCTTTGTCTTGAGGTGATTATGCGCTGGCTGTTTTTGCTTTTACTTGTCCTCAATGTTTTCTACTACGTCTGGCATCAGCAAGAAGCTCCATTGCGTGCCAAGGACGTCACACCATTGAGTCTCTATCGTGGAACGCAGCAAGATATTCGGCTCCTGAGTGAGTCTGCCGACACGGTGGCGCGGCGTGATCGAGCAAGGGGGGCTGATGAACAAAGCACCTGTCTGTACATTGGTGGTTTCTCGGATCGTCACCAGGCGCTCTCTCTCGAGCAGCGGCTGACAAGCTTGGACATAAGGGTCAGGCTTCAATTGTTGAGCGCGCCTGAAGCCTCGGGTTACTGGTTGCGAGTAGCCCCTGAGAGTAGGCGCTTGGCTGACGATCTGCCCTTTGAAAGCCTTGCTAATGAATTCAATGAGTTAAAACATAAAATAATGCTGTGCGAAGGCATTGCAACTCTCGAATAGTTTGCATAGAATGGCGCCCGCTTCGCAGTGAAGACCTTTAAGGGCTTCAAGGTGAAACGAAGGTCAACGCAGCTAACCTCATATTTTTAATGAGAAAATGCTTGACAGAAGGCCGGCGTGATGTAGAATGCCGGCTCGCTTAGGAGGGGTTCCCGAGCGGCCAAAGGGATCAGACTGTAAATCTGACGTCTACGACTTCGAAGGTTCGAATCCTTCCCCCTCCACCATTTTTAGCGTGAGCTGCAAGCTCCGCGGGTATAGTTTAGTGGTAGAACCTCAGCCTTCCAAGCTGATGATGCGGGTTCGATTCCCGCTACCCGCTCCAAGTTTGCAGGTTGTGCAAGGTGTTTTGCTCTTGTAGCTCAGTTGGTAGAGCGCACCCTTGGTAAGGGTGAGGTCAGCGGTTCAAATCCGCTCAAGAGCTCCATATAACAAGGCAGATATGAAAATATCTGCCTTTGTTTTAACAGCTGCCTCGGCTTGTATCGTGTTATGTCTGGCTGTGATTGTCAGGTGATTTCAAGTCTGTTGGGGTTGGTTGTTGTAAAGTCTTTTTCAGGCCTGCATAATGGTCGGCCTGATTTTGTTTTAGGTCAGTAGCTCAATTGGCAGAGCGACGGTCTCCAAAACCGTAGGTTGGGGGTTCGATTCCCTCCTGACCTGCCAGATTCACGTGGTGTGTCTGGCTTTCTTTTCACAGGATCTTCATAGATGACTCCTAAGGCTGAAGCTCAAAGCTCTCGTTTCGATCTGTTCAAGTGGCTCGCTGTAGTCGCCTTGGTGGTCGTAGGCGTTGTTGGCAATCAGTACTATTCTGCTTCGCCGATCCTGTACCGTGTCCTCGCATTGCTCGCCCTCGCTGCTGTAGCTGCCTTTGTAGGCCTGCAGACTGCTAAAGGCAAGTCTTTCGCGGTCCTGGTAAAGGAAGCTCGCACCGAAATTCGTAAAGTCGTTTGGCCGACTCGCCAAGAAACCACGCAGACCACATTGATTGTTGTGGCTGTTGTTCTGGTTATGGCGTTGCTGTTGTGGGGGCTCGATTCCCTGCTCGGCTGGCTTGTTTCCTTGATTGTTGGCTAAGGGTGTCCCGTGGCTAAGCGTTGGTACGTTGTGCATGCTTACTCGGGTTACGAGAAGCATGTTATGCGCTCTTTGCTGGAGCGCGTAAAGCTGGCAGGCATGGAAGATGGCTTCGGCGAAATTCTGGTTCCCACTGAAGAAGTGGTTGAAATGCGGAATGGCCAGAAGCGCAAGAGTGAGCGCAAGTTCTTCCCTGGCTACGTGCTGGTACAGATGGACATGAATGAAGGTACTTGGCACTTGGTCAAGGATACTCCTCGTGTCATGGGTTTCATTGGCGGTACTGCTGATAAGCCTGCTCCGATCACTGACAAGGAGGCAGAAGCAATTCTGCGTCGTGTTGCTGACGGTAGCGACAAGCCCAAGCCGAAGACATTGTTCGAGCCGGGTGAGGTTGTTCGTGTTACAGATGGTCCTTTCGCTGATTTCAATGGCACCGTCGAAGAAGTTAACTACGAAAAGAGCCGGATCCAAGTGGCAGTGCTCATTTTCGGTCGCTCTACTCCGGTAGAGTTGGAGTTCAGCCAGGTCGAGAAGGTCTAGCTGAAAAAGCATCCCAACCCCGCAGCCTTAGGCTGTGGGGTTTTGTCGTCACTGGGATAAACGCGCAAGTAACCGGGGAGCCTTTCTAGGCGTTTGAACCCGTAATTGGAGTGCCTCATGGCCAAGAAGATTACCGCTTACATCAAGCTGCAAGTGAAGGCCGCTCAGGCCAACCCTAGCCCACCCGTCGGTCCAGCTCTGGGTCAGCACGGCGTGAACATCATGGAATTCTGCAAGGCCTTCAACGCCCGTACTCAGGGTCTTGAGCCAGGTCTGCCGACTCCAGTGATCATCACTGTATACAGCGACCGTAGCTTTACTTTCGAAACCAAGTCGACCCCGGCTTCGGTTTTGTTGAAGAAAGCTGCTGGTCTGACTAGCGGTTCCGCTCGTCCGAACACCGTTAAGGTTGGCACCGTAACTCGTGCTCAGCTGGAAGAAATCGCGAAAACCAAAAACGCGGATCTGACTGCAGCTGATATGGATGCAGCCGTGCGTACCATCGCCGGTTCTGCTCGTAGCATGGGCCTTAACGTGGAGGGTGTGTAATGGCTAAGCTGACCAAGCGCCAAAAGGCTATCGCCGGCAAAATCGAAGCAGGCAAGTCCTACAACTTCGTAGACGCTGCTGCTCTGCTGACCGAGCTGTCGACTGTCAAGTTCAGCGAGTCTGTTGACGTTGCTGTGAACCTGGGTGTTGACCCGCGTAAATCCGACCAGGTCGTTCGTAGCGCTACTGTGCTGCCACACGGTACTGGCAAGACTGTACGTGTTGCTGTCTTCACTCAGGGCCCGGCGGCTGAAGCTGCTCTGGCTGCCGGCGCTGATCGCGTTGGTATGGACGATCTGGCTGCCGAAATGAAAGGCGGCGATCTGAACTATGACGTCGTTATTGCTTCCCCGGATGCAATGCGCGTTGTAGGTCAGTTGGGTCAGATCCTGGGTCCACGTGGCCTGATGCCTAACCCTAAAGTCGGCACCGTAACGCCAGACGTAGCTACCGCGGTTAAAAACGCCAAGGCTGGTCAGGTTCGTTATCGCACCGACAAAAACGGCATCATTCACACCTCCGTTGGCAAGGTCGGCTTCGACGCCGTCAAGCTGAAGGAAAACGTTGAAGCCCTGATCGCTGATCTGAAGCGTATCAAGCCAGCTTCCTCGAAAGGCATCTACGTCAAGCGCGTTACCCTGAGCACCACTATGGGCCCAGGTCTGGTCATCGACCAAGGCTCGCTGGACGTATAAGACACAAATTGGCGCAAGCGATTGCGCCAATTGAAAGATTGGGGTCCCTGCCTGGCGGGGGCTATCCAAGACCGTAGGCGACGCAAGTCTTAAACCAACAAGCCTACGCAGATGGTGCTCCCGGTTCCTTACCGAATCAGACACCAAAACGACATCCGGCCTCGGCCAGATGAAACGGTAACAAGCAGGAGTTAAACCCGTGGCAATTAATCTCGAAGACAAGAAGGCCATCGTCGCTGAAGTCAACGAGGCTGCCAAAGCTGCTCTGTCCGCTGTCGTGGCTGATGCCCGTGGTGTGACAGTAGGCGCTATGACCGGACTCCGTAAAGAGGCTCGTGAAGCTGGCGTATACGTACGTGTTGTACGTAACACCCTGCTCAAGCGCGCTGTTGCTGACACTGAATACAGTGTTCTCAACGACGTGTTCACTGGCCCGACTCTGATCGCGTTCTCCAAGGACCATCCAGGCGCTGCTGCCCGTTTGTTCAAAGAGTTCGCCAAGAGTCAGGATAAGTTCGAGATCAAGGCAGCTGCGTTCGAGGGCAAGTTCCTCGCAGCTAACCAAATCGACGTACTGGCAACACTGCCGACCCGCGACGAAGCCATTTCGCAGCTGATGAGCGTGATTCAAGGCGCTACCAGCAAGCTGGCTCGTACTCTGGCTGCAGTTCGCGAGCAAAAAGAAGCTGCCGCAGCCTAAGGCTGAGCAACTTCTCTCGCGTATTTTTGTTTATTTCGATGGCCGCGTAGGCCGTCCCCCAATTCAGGAAATACAGCAATGTCTATCTCCCAAGACGATATCCTCAACGCCGTAGCTGAAATGTCGGTTCTGCAGGTTGTTGAGCTGATCAAAGCTTTCGAAGAAAAATTCGGCGTTTCCGCTGCCGCTGCTTCCGCTGGCCCAGCTGCTGCTGCTGCCGTTGTTGAAGAGCAAACCGAATTCAACGTCATGCTGACCGAAGCTGGCGAGAAGAAAGTAAACGTGATCAAGGCAGTACGTGAACTGACCGGTCTGGGCCTGAAAGAAGCCAAGGCTGTAGTTGACGGCGCTCCTGCCATGGTTCTGGAAGCTGTTGCCAAAGACGCAGCTGACAAAGCCAAAGCTACTCTGGAAGAAGCAGGCGCTAAAGTCGAGCTGAAGTAAGCATCGACCTTGCGTCTCCAGCCCAAGCGTTAAGCTGAAGGCTGATGGCTGGTGGCTCTTGCCACCGGCCTTTTTCCGTTCTTGGCTGTCGACTCGGTCGCCGCCATTAACGCGCTGTAGCCACCCGAAGCGGTGGTGCAAACCATGGGGTTTGCAAGATTTTCTGGCTGCTCCCGTCGGAGGGGCCAAACAAGCAGGTGACCAAGCTGGGGAACGCTGATGGCTTACTCATATACTGAGAAAAAACGTATCCGCAAGGACTTTAGCAAGTTGCCGGACGTCATGGATGTCCCGTACCTTCTGGCTATCCAGCTGGATTCGTATCGTGAATTCTTGCAGGCGGGAGCGACCAAAGATCAGTTCCGCGACGTGGGCCTGCATGCGGCCTTCAAATCCGTTTTCCCGATCATCAGCTACTCCGGCAATGCTGCGCTGGAGTACGTCGGTTATCGCCTGGGCGAACCGGCATTTGATGTCAAAGAATGCGTGTTGCGTGGCGTTACGTACGCCGTACCTTTGCGGGTAAAAGTCCGTCTGATCATTTTCGACAAAGAATCGTCGAACAAAGCGATCAAGGACATCAAAGAGCAAGAAGTCTACATGGGCGAAATCCCATTGATGACTGAAAACGGTACCTTCGTTATCAACGGTACCGAGCGTGTAATCGTTTCCCAGCTGCACCGTTCCCCGGGCGTGTTCTTCGACCACGACCGCGGCAAGACGCACAGCTCCGGCAAACTCCTGTACTCCGCGCGGATCATTCCGTACCGCGGTTCGTGGTTGGACTTCGAGTTCGACCCGAAAGACTGCGTGTTCGTGCGTATCGACCGTCGTCGCAAGCTGCCGGCCTCGGTACTGCTGCGCGCGCTCGGCTATACCACTGAGCAAGTGCTGGACGCTTTCTATACCACCAACGTATTCAGCCTGAAGGATGAAACCCTCAAGCTGGAGCTGATCGCTTCGCGTCTGCGTGGTGAAATTGCTGTCCTGGACATCCAGGATGAGAAAGGCAAGGTCATCGTTGAGGCTGGCCGTCGTATCACTGCGCGCCACATCAACCAGATCGAAAAGGCTGGTATCAAAGAGCTGGAAGTGCCTCTGGACTACGTTCTGGGTCGCACGACCGCCAAGGTCATCGTTCACCCGGCTACAGGCGAAATCCTGGCTGAGTGCAATACCGAGCTGAACACCGAGATCCTGGCGAAAATCGCCAAGGCCCAGGTTGTTCGCATCGAGACCCTGTACACCAACGACATCGACTGCGGTCCGTTCATCTCCGACACTCTGAAGATCGACTCCACCAGCAACCAATTGGAAGCGCTGGTCGAGATCTATCGCATGATGCGTCCTGGTGAGCCACCAACCAAAGACGCTGCCGAAACCCTGTTCAACAACCTGTTCTTCAGCCCTGAGCGCTATGACCTGTCTGCGGTCGGCCGGATGAAGTTCAACCGTCGTATCGGTCGTACCGAGATCGAAGGTTCGGGCGTGCTGTGCAAGGAAGACATCGTCGCGGTACTGAAGACGCTGGTCGACATCCGTAACGGCAAAGGCATCGTCGATGACATCGACCACCTGGGTAACCGTCGTGTTCGCTGTGTAGGCGAAATGGCCGAGAACCAGTTCCGCGTTGGCCTGGTGCGTGTTGAGCGTGCGGTCAAAGAGCGTCTGTCGATGGCTGAAAGCGAAGGCCTGATGCCGCAAGACCTGATCAACGCCAAGCCAGTGGCTGCGGCGGTGAAAGAGTTCTTCGGTTCCAGCCAGCTTTCCCAGTTCATGGACCAGAACAACCCGCTGTCCGAGATCACCCACAAGCGCCGTGTATCCGCACTGGGCCCGGGCGGTCTGACCCGTGAGCGTGCTGGCTTCGAAGTTCGTGACGTACACCCGACGCACTACGGTCGTGTTTGCCCGATCGAAACGCCGGAAGGTCCGAACATCGGTCTGATCAACTCCCTGGCCGCTTATGCGCGTACCAACCAGTATGGCTTCCTCGAGAGCCCGTACCGTGTGGTGAAAGACGCTCTGGTCACCGACGAGATCGTGTTCCTGTCCGCCATCGAAGAAGCTGATCACGTGATCGCTCAGGCTTCGGCCACGATGAACGACAAGAAAGTCCTGATCGACGAGCTGGTAGCTGTTCGTCACTTGAACGAGTTCACCGTTAAGGCGCCGGAAGACGTCACCTTGATGGACGTTTCTCCGAAGCAGGTAGTTTCGGTTGCAGCGTCGCTGATCCCGTTCCTGGAGCACGATGACGCCAACCGTGCATTGATGGGTTCCAACATGCAGCGTCAAGCTGTACCGACCCTGCGTGCTGACAAGCCGCTGGTAGGTACCGGCATGGAGCGTAACGTAGCCCGTGACTCCGGCGTTTGCGTCGTGGCTCGTCGTGGCGGCGTTATCGACTCTGTTGATGCCAGCCGTATCGTGGTTCGTGTTGCCGATGACGAAGTAGAAACTGGCGAAGCCGGTGTCGACATCTACAACCTGACCAAATACACCCGCTCGAACCAGAACACATGCATCAACCAGCGTCCGCTGGTGAGCAAGGGTGATCGCGTTCAGCGTAGCGACATCATGGCCGATGGCCCGTCCACCGATATGGGTGAACTGGCTCTGGGTCAGAACATGCGCATCGCGTTCATGGCATGGAACGGCTTCAACTTCGAAGACTCCATCTGCCTGTCCGAGCGTGTGGTTCAAGAAGACCGCTTCACCACGATCCACATTCAGGAACTGACCTGTGTGGCACGTGACACCAAGCTTGGGCCTGAGGAAATCACTGCAGACATCCCGAACGTGGGTGAAGCTGCACTGAACAAGCTGGACGAAGCCGGTATCGTTTACGTAGGTGCTGAAGTTGGCGCAGGCGACATCCTGGTGGGTAAGGTCACTCCGAAAGGCGAGACCCAACTTACTCCGGAAGAGAAGCTGCTGCGTGCCATCTTCGGTGAAAAAGCCAGCGACGTTAAAGACACCTCCCTGCGTGTACCTACCGGTACCAAAGGTACTGTCATCGACGTACAAGTCTTCACCCGTGACGGCGTTGAGCGTGATGCTCGTGCACTGTCCATCGAGAAGACCCAGCTCGACGAGATCCGCAAGGATCTGAACGAAGAGTTCCGTATCGTTGAAGGCGCGACCTTCGAACGTCTGCGCTCCGCTCTGGTAGGCCACAAGGCCGAAGGCGGCGCAGGTCTGAAGAAAGGTCAGGACATCACCGACGAAATTCTCGACGGTCTTGAGCACGGCCAGTGGTTCAAACTGCGCATGGCTGAAGACGCTCTGAACGAGCAGCTCGAGAAGGCCCAGGCCTACATCGTTGATCGCCGCCGTCTGCTGGACGACAAGTTCGAAGACAAGAAGCGCAAACTGCAGCAGGGCGATGACCTGGCTCCAGGCGTGCTGAAAATCGTCAAGGTTTACCTGGCAATCCGTCGCCGCATCCAGCCGGGCGACAAGATGGCCGGTCGTCACGGTAACAAAGGTGTGGTCTCCGTGATCATGCCGGTTGAAGACATGCCGCACGATGCCAATGGCACCCCGGTCGACGTCGTCCTCAACCCGTTGGGCGTACCTTCGCGTATGAACGTTGGTCAGATCCTTGAAACCCACCTGGGCCTCGCGGCCAAAGGTTTGGGCGAGAAGATCAACCGTATGATCGAAGAGCAGCGCAAGGTCGCAGACCTGCGCAAGTTCCTGCACGAGATCTACAACGAGATCGGCGGTCGCAACGAAGAGCTGGATACCTTCTCCGACCAGGAAATCCTGGATCTGGCGAAGAACCTGCGCGGCGGCGTTCCAATGGCTACCCCGGTGTTCGACGGTGCCAAGGAAAGCGAAATCAAGGCCATGCTGAAACTGGCAGACCTGCCAGAAAGCGGCCAGATGCAGCTGTTCGACGGTCGTACCGGCAACAAGTTCGAGCGCCCGGTTACTGTTGGCTACATGTACATGCTGAAGCTGAACCACTTGGTAGACGACAAGATGCACGCTCGTTCTACTGGTTCGTACAGCCTGGTTACCCAGCAGCCGCTGGGTGGTAAGGCTCAGTTCGGTGGTCAGCGTTTCGGGGAGATGGAGGTCTGGGCACTGGAAGCATACGGTGCTGCATACACTCTGCAAGAAATGCTCACAGTGAAGTCGGACGATGTGAACGGTCGTACCAAGATGTACAAAAACATCGTGGACGGCGATCACCGTATGGAGCCGGGCATGCCCGAGTCCTTCAACGTGTTGATCAAAGAAATTCGTTCCCTCGGCATCGATATCGATCTGGAAACCGAATAACACGTGACGCGAATCGAGAGCGTGGCCGTTTGGTCCGCTCTCTGCTCCGCCAGGAGGAAAGGCCTTGAAAGACCTACTGAATTTGCTGAAAAACCAGGGTCAAGTCGAAGAGTTCGACGCCATCCGTATTGGATTGGCATCGCCTGAGATGATCCGTTCGTGGTCGTTCGGTGAAGTTAAAAAGCCGGAAACCATCAACTACCGTACGTTCAAACCTGAGCGTGACGGCCTGTTCTGCGCCAAGATCTTTGGCCCGGTAAAGGATTACGAGTGCCTGTGCGGTAAGTACAAGCGCTTGAAGCACCGTGGTGTGATCTGCGAGAAGTGCGGCGTTGAAGTCGCACTGGCCAAGGTTCGTCGTGAGCGTATGGCGCACATCGAACTGGCTTCGCCGGTTGCCCACATCTGGTTCCTGAAATCGCTGCCGTCCCGTATCGGCTTGCTGATGGACATGACTCTGCGTGATATCGAACGCGTTCTCTACTTCGAGAGCTATGTCGTTATCGATCCAGGCATGACCACCCTTGAAAAAGGTCAGCTGCTGAACGACGAGCAGTACTTCGAAGCGCTGGAAGAGTTCGGTGATGATTTCGATGCCCGTATGGGTGCCGAAGCTGTCCGCGAGCTGCTGCACGCTATCGACCTGGAGCACGAGATTGGCCGTCTGCGCGAAGAAATTCCGCAAACCAACTCCGAAACCAAGATCAAGAAGCTGTCCAAGCGTCTGAAGTTGATGGAAGCCTTCCAGGGTTCCGGCAACTTGCCAGAGTGGATGGTGCTGACCGTTCTGCCGGTTCTGCCGCCAGACCTGCGTCCGCTGGTACCGTTGGACGGTGGTCGTTTCGCGACGTCCGACCTCAACGACCTGTATCGCCGCGTGATCAACCGTAACAACCGCTTGAAGCGCCTGCTTGACCTGTCCGCTCCGGACATCATCGTGCGCAACGAAAAGCGTATGTTGCAGGAAGCTGTCGATGCCTTGCTCGACAACGGTCGTCGTGGCCGCGCTATCACCGGTTCTAACAAGCGTCCTCTGAAATCCTTGGCTGACATGATCAAGGGTAAGCAAGGTCGTTTCCGTCAGAACTTGCTCGGTAAGCGTGTTGACTACTCCGGTCGTTCGGTAATTACCGTAGGCCCGACCCTGCGTCTGCACCAGTGCGGTCTGCCCAAGAAGATGGCACTTGAGCTGTTCAAGCCATTCATCTTCGGCAAGCTGGAAATGCGCGGTCTCGCGACCACCATCAAAGCGGCCAAGAAAATGGTCGAGCGCGAACTGCCAGAGGTTTGGGACGTTCTCGCCGAGGTGATCCGCGAACACCCGGTTCTCCTCAACCGTGCACCGACCCTTCACCGTCTGGGTATCCAGGCGTTTGAACCAGTACTGATCGAAGGTAAGGCTATTCAGCTGCACCCTCTGGTCTGTGCCGCGTACAACGCCGACTTCGACGGCGACCAAATGGCCGTGCACGTACCGCTGACACTGGAAGCCCAGTTGGAAGCGCGCGCGTTGATGATGTCGACCAATAACATTCTGTCGCCAGCCAACGGTGAGCCAATCATCGTTCCGTCGCAGGACGTTGTATTGGGTCTGTACTACATGACCCGTGAAGCGATCAATGCCAAGGGCGAAGGTCGTGTGTTCGCTGACCTGCAGGAAGTTGACCGTGTGTTCCGTGCCGGCGAAGCCGCACTGCACGCCAAGGTCAAAGTGCGGATCAACGAAACCGTCAATGACCGTGACGGCGGCAGCGTGAGCAACACCCGTATCGTCGACACCACTGTCGGCCGTGCGCTGTTGTACCAGGTTGTGCCAAAAGGTCTGTCGTACGATGTCGTCAACCTGCCGATGAAGAAGAAGGCGATCTCCAAGCTGATCAACCAGTGCTACCGCGTGGTTGGTTTGAAAGAGACCGTTATCTTCGCTGACCAGTTGATGTACACAGGTTTCGCTTACTCCACTATCTCCGGCGTTTCCATCGGCGTTAACGACTTCGTTATCCCGGATGAAAAAGCTCGCATCATCAGTGCCGCCACTGACGAAGTGAAAGAGATCGAGAGCCAGTACGCCTCCGGCCTGGTAACCCAGGGCGAGAAGTACAACAAGGTGATCGACCTTTGGTCCAAGGCGAACGACGAAGTTTCCAAGGCGATGATGGCCAACCTCTCGAAAGAGAAAGTCATCGACCGTCACGGCGACGAAGTTGACCAGGAATCCTTCAACTCGATGTACATGATGGCCGACTCGGGCGCACGGGGTTCTGCTGCGCAGATCCGTCAGCTCGCCGGTATGCGTGGCCTGATGGCCAAGCCGGATGGCTCCATCATCGAAACGCCGATCACTGCGAACTTCCGTGAAGGTTTGAGCGTACTTCAGTACTTCATCTCCACTCACGGTGCTCGTAAGGGTCTTGCGGATACCGCGTTGAAAACCGCTAACTCCGGTTACCTGACTCGCCGTCTGGTAGACGTTGCACAAGATCTGGTTGTAACCGAGATCGATTGCGGCACCGAGCACGGCCTGCTGATGACTCCGCACATTGAAGGCGGTGACGTTGTAGAGCCGCTGGGTGAGCGCGTATTGGGTCGTGTAATTGCCCGTGACGTGTTCAAGCCAGGTACCGAGGAAGTTATCGTTCCTGCTGGCACCCTGGTTGACGAAAAGTGGGTCGAGTTCATCGAACTCAACAGCATCGACGAAGTGATCGTTCGCTCGCCGATCAGCTGCGAAACCCGCTATGGCATTTGCGCCAAGTGCTACGGCCGTGACTTGGCTCGTGGTCACCAGGTAAACATCGGTGAAGCGGTCGGCGTTATCGCTGCCCAGTCCATCGGTGAGCCGGGTACCCAGCTGACCATGCGTACGTTCCACATCGGTGGTGCGGCAAGCCGGACCTCCGCAGCCGACAGTGTTCAGGTGAAGAATGGCGGTACCGTCCGCCTGCACAACCTCAAGCACGTTGAGCGAGTGGATGGCCACCTGGTTGCTGTGTCCCGTTCCGGTGAGCTGGCAATCGCTGATGATTACGGTCGTGAGCGCGAGCGTTACAAGCTGCCGTACGGTGCTGTGATTTCGGTTAAAGAAGGTGACAAGGTCGACGCTGGCGCAATCGTGGCCAAGTGGGATCCGCACACTCACCCAATCGTTACCGAAATGAAAGGTACCGTGACCTACGTGGGCATGGAAGAAGGCATCACGATCAAGCGTCAGACTGACGAATTGACCGGTATGACCAACATTGAAGTACTCGACGCCAAAGATCGTCCAGCTGCCGGTAAAGACATCCGTCCTGCCGTGAAGATGGTTGATGACAACGGCAAGGATCTGTTGCTGCCAGGCACTGACGTAATCGCTCAGTACTTCCTGCCAGCCAACGCCCTGGTCGGTGTAGCGGATGGTGCGAAGATCGCGATCGGTGATGTTATCGCGCGTATCCCGCAAGAAACTTCGAAGACCCGTGACATCACCGGTGGTCTGCCGCGTGTTGCCGACTTGTTCGAAGCTCGTCGTCCGAAAGAAGCGTCGATTCTGGCTGAAGTCAGCGGCACCATCGCGTTCGGTAAAGAAACCAAAGGCAAGCGCCGTCTGGTCATTACTCCGAACGACGGTAGCGATCCGTATGAAGAGCTGATTCCGAAGTGGCGTCACCTGAACGTGTTCGAAGGCGAACAGGTAAACCGCGGTGAAGTTATCTCCGACGGCCCGAGCGATCCACACGACATCCTGCGTCTGCTGGGTGTGAGTGCTCTGGCCAAGTACATCGTTAACGAGATCCAGGACGTTTACCGTCTGCAAGGCGTGAAGATCAACGACAAGCACATCGAGACCATCCTGCGTCAGATGCTGCGTAAAGTTGAAATCGCTGAATCCGGCGATTCCAGTTTCATCAAGGGCGACCAGATGGAACTGACTCACGTACTGGTAGAAAACGAGCGCCTGGCGAACGAAGAGAAATTCGTTTCCAAGTTCACTCGCGTGCTGCTGGGTATCACCAAGGCGTCGTTGTCCACTGAGTCGTTCATCTCGGCGGCCTCCTTCCAGGAGACCACTCGCGTACTGACCGAAGCAGCGGTAACCGGCAAGCGCGATTACCTGCGCGGCCTGAAAGAAAACGTGGTCGTGGGTCGTCTGATCCCGGCGGGTACCGGTTTGGCTTACCACAGCGAGCGCAAGCGTCGCCGTGATGCTGACAAGCCGCTGCGCGTGAGCGCCAGTGAAGTGGAAGCTGCACTGACCGAAGCACTGAACTCAAGCGGTAACTGAGTTCTGCGATAGATGAGTCTGGGCCCTGACACTCCCGTTCGTCGGATCGAGGCATTTTTGCCCCGGTTCGGCGCGAGGGGAGGTCGGGGCCTTGCCTTGACTGGGGACAAGATCCTCTTTAGACTCTTGTACCCCTAAATTTGGCGGGAATTCGTTCCTGCCATTTTGCTTTTCTTGCAAGACAATAGCGTCGCAAGACAACAGTGGAGCTAGTAGATGGCAACTATCAACCAGCTGGTACGTCAGCCGCGTAAGCGTATCGTCGAGAAATCCGACGTACCTGCGCTGCAGAACTGCCCGCAACGTCGTGGCGTATGCACCCGTGTGTATACCACCACGCCGAAAAAACCTAACTCGGCACTGCGTAAAGTATGCCGTGTGCGTCTGACCAACGGTTTCGAGGTTTCCTCGTACATCGGCGGTGAAGGCCACAACCTGCAAGAGCACAGCGTGGTACTGATCCGCGGCGGTCGTGTAAAAGACTTGCCAGGTGTTCGTTATCACACCGTACGCGGCTCCTTGGATACTTCCGGCGTTAAAGGTCGTAACCAGGGTCGTTCGAAGTACGGTACCAAGAAGCCTAAGTAGTAGCGGCTTTTTGTAAACCTGAATCATCTTATTTTCTGAGTCGATAAGAGTAAGGTCGGAGGCGTCCCGAAAGGGCACCGATTCCGAGCGAACCTGAAGACCGTTTGAGGGCTTATCCATGCCAAGAAGACGCGTAGCAGCCAAGCGCGAAGTGCTTGACGATCCAAAATACGGAAGCCAAATTCTGGCCAAGTTCATGAACCACGTGATGGAAAGCGGCAAAAAAGCCGTTGCCGAGCGTATCGTTTATGGCGCGCTGGAAAAGGTTAAAGAACGCAAGAACAGCGACCCCCTGGAAATCTTCGAGAAAGCTCTCGACGCCATCGCTCCGCTGGTCGAAGTGAAGTCGCGCCGTGTAGGCGGTGCTACTTACCAGGTTCCGGTTGAAGTTCGCCCGTCCCGTCGTAACGCTCTGGCAATGCGCTGGTTGGTAGACTTCGCCCGTAAGCGCGGCGAGAAGTCTATGGCTCTGCGTTTGGCCGGCGAACTGTTGGACGCTGCTGAAGGTAAAGGTGCTGCTGTTAAGAAGCGTGAAGACGTGCACCGTATGGCTGAAGCTAACAAAGCTTTCTCGCACTACCGCTTCTAATTTTAGCTTCACTAATTTTGCGAGGGCTTTATGGCTCGTACTACTCCGATTAGCCGCTACCGTAACATCGGTATCGTCGCTCACGTGGATGCTGGTAAAACCACCACCACCGAGCGCGTACTGTTTTACACCGGCAAAAGTCACAAAATGGGCGAGGTGCATGACGGCGCCGCGACCACAGACTGGATGGTTCAGGAGCAGGAGCGTGGTATTACCATTACTTCTGCTGCTATTACCGCCTTCTGGAAAGGTTCCGAGAAGCAGTACAAAGACGAGCATCGCTTCAACGTAATCGATACACCGGGCCACGTAGACTTCACTATTGAAGTTGAGCGTTCCCTGCGTGTACTCGACGGCGCTGTCGTTGTGTTCTGCGGCACCTCGGGTGTTGAGCCTCAGTCGGAAACCGTATGGCGTCAAGCCAACAAGTACGGTGTTCCACGTCTTGTTTATGTAAACAAGATGGACCGTGCTGGCGCCAACTTCCTGCGCGTGATCGGTCAGATCAAGCAGCGTCTGGGTCACACTCCGGTGCCTATCCAGTTGGCGATCGGTTCTGAAGATAACTTCCAGGGTCAGATTGATCTGATCAATATGGAAGCTGTCTACTGGAACGATTCCGATAAAGGTATGGTTCCTGTTCGCAAGCCTATCCCTGAAGAGCTTCAGGAACTGGCTGACGAGTGGCGCAACAACATGGTTGAGGCTGCGGCTGAAGCCAGCGAAGAGCTGATGAACAAGTACCTCGAAGGTGAAGAACTCACCAACGTGGAAATCAAGGCCGCTCTGCGTCAGCGTACTATCGCTGGTGAGATCGTCTTGGCTGTTTGCGGTTCTTCCTTCAAGAACAAGGGTGTTCCCCTGGTTCTCGACGCCGTTATCGACTACCTGCCTGCTCCAACCGACATTCCTGCTATCAAGGGTACCAACCCTGATAACGAGGAAGAAGAGATGGAGCGTCATGCTGACGACAACGAGCCGTTCTCGGCTCTGGCGTTCAAGATCGCTACAGACCCATTCGTGGGTACTTTGACCTTCGTTCGCGTTTACTCGGGCGTGTTGGCCTCCGGCGACGGCGTGATCAACTCGGTTAAAGGCAAGAAAGAGCGCGTGGGCCGTATGGTGCAAATGCACGCAAACGCTCGCGAAGAGATCAAGGAAGTACGCGCTGGTGACATCGCGGCCCTGATCGGCATGAAGGACGTCACCACTGGTGAGACTTTGTGCGATGCTGCCAAGCCAATCATCCTGGTTCGCATGGACTTCCCGGAGCCGGTTATCTCGGTTGCCGTAGAGCCTAAGACCAAGGATGACCAGGAAAAAATGGGTATCGCTCTGGGCAAGCTTGCTCAGGAAGATCCATCTTTCCGCGTCAAGACTGATGAAGAGACTGGTCAAACGATCATCTCTGGCATGGGCGAGCTGCACCTGGACATCCTGGTTGACCGGATGCGCCGTGAGTTCAACGTCGAAGCCAACATCGGTAAGCCTCAGGTTTCCTATCGTGAGCGCATCACGAAGAACTGTGAAATCGAAGGCAAGTTCGTTCGTCAATCCGGCGGTCGTGGTCAGTTCGGTCACTGCTGGATCCGTTTTGCTCCTGCTGACGAAGGTCAGGAAGGTCTGCAATTCGTGAACGAAGTAGTAGGTGGTGTGGTTCCCAAGGAATACATCCCTGCTATCCAGAAGGGTATCGAAGAGCAGATGAAGAACGGTGTTGTTGCCGGCTATCCGCTGATCGGCCTGAAAGCAACCGTTTTTGACGGTTCTTACCACGACGTCGACTCCAACGAGATGGCGTTTAAGGTGGCTGCTTCCATGGCAACCAAGCAACTGGCCCAGAAGGGCGGTGGTGAGTTGCTTGAGCCAATCATGGCGGTAGAAGTTGTTACACCTGAAGACTATATGGGTGATGTCATGGGCGACCTTAACCGTCGTCGCGGCATGATCTTGGGTATGGAAGACACGGTTTCCGGCAAAGTGATTCGCGCCGAGGTTCCGTTGGGTGAGATGTTCGGTTATGCGACCGACGTTCGCTCCATGTCCCAGGGTCGCGCAAGCTACTCTATGGAATTCAAAAAATACAACACAGCTCCGGCGCACATCGCTGAAACTGTATCCAAAAAACAAGGCTGATTCAGTCCTTTAGGCAAGGAGTTAATTGTCGTGGCTAAAGAAAAATTTGATCGTTCCCTACCGCACGTAAACGTTGGCACCATCGGCCACGTTGACCACGGTAAAACCACTCTGACCGCTGCTCTGACTCGCGTCTGCTCCGAAGTTTTCGGTTCGGCTCGTGTTGACTTCGACAAGATCGACAGCGCACCAGAAGAAAAAGCTCGTGGTATCACCATCAACACCGCGCACGTTGAGTACAACTCGACTATTCGTCACTACGCTCACGTTGACTGCCCAGGTCACGCTGACTATGTGAAGAACATGATCACTGGTGCTGCCCAGATGGACGGCGCGATCCTGGTTTGCTCGGCCGCTGATGGTCCGATGCCACAAACCCGTGAGCACATCCTGCTGTCCCGCCAGGTTGGCGTTCCGTACATCGTGGTTTTCCTGAACAAGGCTGACCTGGTAGACGACGCTGAGCTGCTGGAACTGGTTGAGATGGAAGTGCGCGATCTGCTGAGCACTTACGACTTCCCAGGTGACGACACTCCGATCATCATCGGTTCTGCTCGTATGGCTCTGGAAGGCAACGACGAAAACGAAATGGGCACCACTGCCGTTCGTAAACTGGTTGAAACTCTGGACAGCTACATCCCAGAACCAGTTCGTCTGACCGACAAGCCGTTCCTGATGCCAATCGAAGACGTATTCTCGATCTCCGGTCGCGGTACTGTTGTGACTGGTCGTATCGAGCGCGGTATCGTTCGCGTTCAGGATCCACTGGAAATCGTTGGTCTGCGTGATACTACCGTCACCACCTGCACCGGTGTTGAAATGTTCCGCAAGCTGCTCGACGAAGGTCGTGCTGGCGAGAACTGCGGCGTTCTGCTGCGTGGTACCAAGCGTGACGACGTTGAGCGTGGCCAGGTTCTGGTTAAGCCAGGTTCGGTCAAGCCGCACACCAAGTTCACCGCAGAAGTTTATGTTCTGAGCAAAGAAGAAGGCGGCCGTCATACTCCGTTCTTCAAAGGCTACCGTCCACAGTTCTACTTCCGTACTACTGACGTGACCGGTAACTGCGAATTGCCAGAAGGCGTTGAAATGGTAATGCCAGGTGACAACATTCAAATGACTGTTACCCTGATCAAAACCATCGCAATGGAAGACGGTCTGCGCTTCGCAATCCGTGAAGGCGGCCGTACCGTTGGTGCTGGCGTTGTAGCTAAAATCATCGAGTAATCTCTCTTTTGAGTGAGCTTTGATGTTTTGAGAAAGCCCCCGCTTAGCGGGGGCTTTTTTATTGGGTTGACACCTATCTAGGGCGTCTATAGAATTGCGCCTCCTTTTAACGGGCGTATTGCGCCCGGTGGGAATAGCAGCCGGAGTCTGAAATCCAATGCAAAATCAGCAAATCCGTATCAGGTTGAAGGCTTTTGACCATCGCCTGATCGACCAATCCACCCAGGAAATCGTGGAAACCGCGAAACGTACTGGTGCTCAAGTGCGTGGTCCAATTCCACTGCCTACCCGTAAAGAGCGGTTCACCGTTCTGGTCTCCCCGCACGTCAACAAAGACGCGCGTGACCAGTACGAGATCCGTACTCATAAGCGCGTACTGGACATCGTCCAGCCAACGGATAAAACCGTTGATGCACTTATGAAGCTCGATCTGGCGGCCGGTGTGGAAGTACAGATCAGCCTCGGCTAAGACTTGGGTCTTAGTCGTGTAACGCTCTGAAATGGGCGGCCATAGCGGGTGAAAGCCCCGTACACTCATGAGGTTTACAACATGACTATTGGTGTAGTCGGTCGTAAATGCGGTATGACCCGTATTTTCACCGAAGAAGGTGTCTCCATTCCGGTCACGGTCATTGAGATCGAACCGAATCGCGTCACCCAGTTCAAAACTGAAGAAACCGATGGCTATCGTGCAGTGCAAGTCACTGTCGGCGAGCGTCGTGCTTCGCGCGTGACTGCTGCTCAAGCAGGTCACTTCGCTAAAGCAAACGTTGCAGCTGGTCGTACTGTTATGGAGTTCCGTCTTGAAGACGGCGACTACCAGGCTGGCGATCTGATCAACGCTGAAATCTTCGCCGCTGGTCAACTGGTTGATGTAACCGGTCAGTCCAAAGGTAAAGGCTTCCAGGGTACGATCAAGCGTTGGAATTTCCGTGGTCAAGACAACACTCACGGTAACTCCGTTTCCCACCGCGTCCCGGGCTCTATTGGCCAGTGCCAGACTCCTGGTCGTGTATTCAAGGGCAAAAAAATGTCCGGTCATATGGGCGCTGAGCGCGTGACCGTGCAGTCCCTCGAAGTAGTGCGCGTCGACGCTGAACGCAATCTGTTGTTGGTCAAGGGTGCTGTTCCTGGCGCTACTGGCGGCAACCTGGTTG
The DNA here is from genome assembly GCF_023127795.1 of Pseudomonas sp. W2Jun17. Classification (NCBI taxonomy): domain Bacteria; kingdom Pseudomonadati; phylum Pseudomonadota; class Gammaproteobacteria; order Pseudomonadales; family Pseudomonadaceae; genus Pseudomonas; species Pseudomonas sp. W2Jun17. The sequence goes on from NZ_SPKO01000037.1 coordinate 20,573, forward strand.
TACGTCCAGCGGCCAAGGCTCGCGGTTAAGGGGAAGCTGACATGCAATTAAATGTAAATGACGCTCAAGCGATCGAAGTTTCCGAACTGACATTTGGCGGCGAATTCAACGAGACGCTCGTTCACCAAGCAGTCGTGGCCTACATGGCCGGCGGCCGTCAAGGTAGCAAGCAGCAAAAGACCCGTTCCGACGTACGTGGTGGCGGTAAGCGCCCTTGGCGTCAGAAAGGCACTGGCCGTGCTCGTGCCGGTACTATCCGTAGCCCAATCTGGCGTGGCGGCGGTACCACTTTCGCAGCTCGTCCACAGGATCACTCTCAGAAGCTCAACAAGAAGATGTACCGCGCAGCTCTGCGCTCCATCCTTGCTGAGCTCGTGCGTACTGATCGTCTGGTCGTGGTTCAGGACTTCGCTGTCGAAAGTCCAAAAACCAAAGATCTGCTGGGCAAACTGAACAACATGAGCCTGACCGACGTTTTGATCGTGTCCGAAGCTGTTGATCAGAACCTGTACCTGGCTGCTCGCAACCTGCCACACGTTGATGTACGTGACGTGCAAGGTTCCGATCCAGTTAGTCTGATCGCATACGACAAGGTGTTGATCACCGTGTCGGCCGTGAAGAAATTCGAGGAGCTGCTGGGATGAACCAGGAACGCGTATTTAAAGTTCTGCTTGGCCCGCACGTTTCCGAAAAGGCTACGGTTCTGGCTGACAAGAAAGGCCAGTTCGTTTTCAAGGTTGCAACTGACGCAACCAAGCTGGAAATCAAGAAGGCCGTCGAAAGCCTGTTCAGCGTGAAAGTAGAGCGTGTTACTACCCTGAATGTTCTGGGTAAGAGCAAGCGCACTGCTCGCGGTCTGGGCAAGCGTAATGACTGGAAGAAGGCAGTTATCTCCCTTCAGCCAGGCCAAGATCTCGATTTCAGCAGCAGTGCTGAGTAAGGAAGGGGTGCATCATGGCAATCGTTAAATGCAAACCGACTTCCCCTGGCCGCCGTTTTGTGGTCAAGGTGGTCAACCAGGAGCTGCATAAAGGCGCTCCTCACGCACCGCTGCTCGAGAAAAAATCGAAGTCTGGTGGTCGTAACAACAATGGTCGCATTACCACTCGTCACATCGGTGGTGGCCATAAGCAGCATTATCGTCTGGTCGATTTCCGTCGCAACGACAAAGATGGCATCGCTGCCACTGTCGAGCGTATTGAATACGATCCAAACCGTACTGCTCACATCGCTCTGCTGCTGTACGCAGATGGCGAGCGTCGCTACATCATCGCCCCTAAAGGCGTGAGTGCTGGTGACCAGCTGATCGCAGGTGCTCTGGCGCCGATCAAGCCGGGCAACGCTCTGCAACTGCGTAACATTCCAGTTGGTAGCACCGTACACGGCATCGAATTGAAGCCAGGTAAAGGCGCGCAAATCGCTCGTTCCGCTGGTGCTTCGGCTCAGCTGATCGCTCGTGAAGGTGTCTACGTGACCCTGCGTCTGCGTTCTGGTGAGATGCGTAAAGTACTGGCTGAATGCCGTGCGACCCTGGGCGAAGTCTCGAACTCCGAGCACAGCCTGCGTTCGTTGGGTAAAGCTGGTGCCAAACGCTGGCGTGGCGTTCGCCCAACCGTTCGTGGTGTTGCCATGAACCCGGTTGACCACCCACACGGTGGTGGTGAAGGTCGTACCTCTGGTGGTCGTCATCCGGTATCGCCATGGGGCTTCCCGACTAAGGGCGCGAAGACTCGTGGTAATAAGCGTACCGACAAAATGATCGTCCGTCGTCGCAAGTAAATAGAGGGATACGACAGTGCCACGTTCTCTGAAAAAAGGTCCTTTTATTGATCTTCACCTACTGAAGAAGATCGAAGTGGCGGCGGAAAAGAACGATCGCAAACCAGTTAAGACCTGGTCGCGTCGTTCGATGATCCTGCCACAAATGGTCGGTCTGACCATCGCAGTACACAACGGTCGTCAACACGTCCCAGTTCTCGTTAACGAAGACATGGTCGGCCACAAACTGGGCGAGTTTGCCGGTACCCGCACTTATCGTGGGCACGTGGCAGACAAGAAAGCCAAGCGTTAAGGGGTTAGGAAATGGAAGTAGCCGCTAAGTTGTCGGGCGCTCGAATCTCCGCCCAGAAAGCCCGCTTGGTCGCCGACCAGATCCGCGGGAAGAAGGTGGGCGAAGCGCTCAACCTGTTGGCTTTCAGCAGTAAGAAAGCCGCCGAGATCATGAAGAAAGTGCTGGAGTCGGCCGTAGCCAACGCCGAGCATAACGAAGGCGCAGACGTTGATGACCTGAAGGTCAGCACCGTTTTCGTCAACGAAGGGCGTTCGCTGAAGCGCATCATGCCACGTGCCAAAGGCCGTGCTGATCGCATCGTCAAGCGGTCTTGCCATATCACTGTCAAGGTTGCTGACAAGTAACGGAGTCGAAGAGATGGGTCAGAAAGTACATCCCATTGGCATTCGCCTGGGAATCGTCAAGGAGCACACCTCCGTCTGGTACGCAGACGGTCGGACTTATGCGGACTATTTGTTCGCTGATCTGAAGGTGCGTGAGTATCTCCAAGACAAACTAAAAAGCGCGTCCGTAAGCCGTATCGATATCCATCGTCCGGCCCAAACTGCACGTATCACCATCCACACCGCTCGTCCAGGTATCGTTATCGGGAAGAAAGGTGAAGATGTTGAGAAACTGCGTCAGGACCTGACCAAGCAAATGGGTGTGCCTGTGCACATCAATATCGAAGAGATCCGCAAGCCGGAGCTCGACGGTATGCTGGTTGCGCAGAGCGTAGCTCAGCAGCTGGAGCGTCGCGTAATGTTCCGTCGCGCTATGAAGCGCGCCGTACAGAACGCCATGCGCATTGGTGCCAAAGGCATCAAAATCCAAGTGAGCGGTCGTCTCGGCGGTGCTGAAATCGCACGTACTGAATGGTATCGCGAAGGTCGTGTGCCACTGCACACCCTGCGTGCCGACATCGACTATGCCAACTACGAAGCTCACACCACTTACGGTGTGATCGGTGTAAAGGTTTGGATCTTCAAAGGCGAAGTAATTGGTGGTCGCCAAGAAGAACTGAAACCACAAGCACCAGCGCCTCGTAAAAAAGCTGCTAAGTAAGGGGTACGCCAAATGTTGCAACCTAAGCGTACGAAGTTCCGCAAGCAGATGACAGGCCACAACCGTGGTCTGGCTCAGCGCGGTAGCAAAGTCAGCTTCGGCGAGTTCGCGCTGAAGTCTGTAGCTCGTGGTCGTCTCACCGCTCGTCAGATCGAGTCAGCGCGTCGTGCTCTGACCCGTCACGTAAAACGTGGCGGCAAGATCTGGATCCGTGTATTCCCGGACAAGCCGATCTCCAAAAAACCTCTCGAGGTTCGGATGGGTAAAGGTAAGGGTAACGTGGAATACTGGGTTGCCCAGATTCAGCCAGGCAAAGTCCTGTATGAAATCGAGGGTGTTTCTGAAGAGCTGGCGCGTGAGGCTTTCGCCCTGGCTGCTGCAAAGCTGCCGCTCGCCACCTCCTTTGTTAAACGGACGGTGATGTGATGAAAGCGAATGAACTTCGTGAAAAATCCGCACAGCAGCTGAACGAGCAACTGCTCGGCCTGCTGCGCGACCAGTTCAATCTGCGTATGCAGAAAGCAACTGGCCAGTTGGGGCAGTCTCATCTGCTCTCGCAAGTTAAGCGTGACATCGCTCGCGTGAAGACTGTGCTCAACCAGCAGGCAGGTAAGTGATCATGGCTGAAGCCGAAAAGACTGTCCGTACGCTGACTGGCCGTGTTGTCAGCGACAAGATGGACAAAACCATCACCGTTTTGATCGAGCGTCGCGTTAAGCACCCGATCTACGGTAAATATGTTAAGCGTTCGACTAAGCTGCACGCGCACGACGAAACCAATCAGTGCCACATCGGCGACAAAGTCACTATTCGTGAAACTCGTCCGCTGGCCAAGACCAAGTCTTGGGCGCTGGTTGATGTTCTCGAACGCGCTGTGGAAGTCTAAGGACTAGGGGTCGGAGAAATTATATGATTCAGACTCAATCCATGCTCGATGTGGCCGATAACAGCGGCGCTCGCCGTGTTATGTGCATCAAGGTGCTGGGTGGCTCCCATCGTCGTTACGCTGGTATCGGTGACATCATCAAAGTTACCGTCAAGGAAGCAATTCCTCGCGGTAAGGTGAAAAAAGGCCAAGTGATGACTGCTGTTGTAGTCCGCACTCGTCACGGCGTACGTCGTGCTGATGGCTCCATTATCCGCTTTGATGGCAACGCTGCTGTTCTTCTGAACAACAAGCAAGAGCCGATCGGCACCCGTATCTTTGGGCCAGTGACCCGTGAACTTCGTACTGAGAAGTTCATGAAGATCGTCTCGCTCGCCCCAGAAGTGCTGTAAGGAGATCCGACATGCAAAAGATTCGTCGTGACGACGAGATCATCGTGATCGCCGGCAAAGACAAAGGTAAGCGCGGTAAGGTGCTTAAGGTTCTCGCTAATAACCGTCTGGTTATCGGTGGTCTGAACCTGGTCAAGCGTCATACCAAGCCTAACCCGATGTCGGGCGTGCAGGGCGGTATCGTCGAGAAAGAAGCTCCGCTGGACGCTTCTAACGTCGCCATCTTCAATGGCGAAACCAACAAGGCTGACCGCGTTGGTTTCAAAGTAGAAGACGGTAAGAAAATTCGTGTCTTCAAGTCGACCCAAAAAGCGGTTGATGCTTGAACACTGCTAGGTAGATTAGACCATGGCACGACTACAAGAGATTTACCGGAAGGAAATCGCCCCTAAGCTTAAGGAAGAACTTAAGCTCGGGAACGTGATGGAAGTTCCGCGCGTCACCAAAATCACCCTGAACATGGGTCTGGGCGAAGCGATCGGCGACAAAAAAGTCATCGAGCACGCTGTTGCCGACCTGGAAAAGATCACCGGTCAAAAAGTCGTTGTGACTTACGCTCGGAAATCCATCGCTGGCTTTAAAGTCCGTGAAGGTTGGCCGATCGGCGTCAAAGTGACTCTGCGCCGTGAGCGTATGTACGAATTCCTGGATCGTCTGCTGTCGATCTCCCTGCCTCGGGTCCGCGACTTCCGCGGCCTGAATGCCAAGTCCTTCGATGGTCGTGGTAACTACAGCATGGGCGTGAAAGAGCAGATCATCTTCCCGGAAATCGACTACGACAAGATCGATGCTCTCCGCGGTCTGGACATCACCCTGACCACCACTGCCAAGAACGATGATGAAGGTCGCGCCCTGTTGCGTGCTTTCAAATTCCCGTTCCGCAACTGATTGGAGTAGGACCATGGCCAAGATGAGCATGAAAAACCGCGAGCTGAAGCGTCAGCTCACGGTTGCCAAGTACGCCAAGAAGCGTGCAGCACTGAAAGCAATCATCGTTGATCTGAACGCAAGTCCAGAAGCGCGTTGGGAAGCTACAGTTGCTCTGCAGAAGCAGCCACGTGACGCAAGCGCTTCGCGCATGCGTAACCGCTGCCGCCTGACCGGTCGTCCACACGGCGTTTACCGCAAGTTCGGCCTCGGCCGTAACAAACTGCGTGAAGCGGCAATGCGTGGTGACGTACCAGGTCTGGTTAAAGCCAGCTGGTAAGTACTTTCAACGTCCAGGTGGTCGGAATCGTAAGATACTGACCGCCGGTGACCTTGAATCTGGATCAAGCCCCTTTTGGGGCTTGTTTCATTTCTGGAGTGTGTCTAAAATACGCGGCTCGCCTGAGCCCGTGTTTTTTGTGCTCGGAGATTCTCGGCGACATATATAGCCGCAAGGCTAATTTTTTTGTATTAGGAGCGTCTAGCCCATGAGTATGCAGGACCCGTTAGCGGACATGCTAACTCGTATCCGTAATGCCCAGATGGCTGAAAAGTCCGTCGTAAGCATGCCATCTTCCAAGTTGAAGGTAGCTGTTGCCAAAGTCCTGAAAGACGAAGGCTACATTGCGGGTTATCAGATCAGCAGCGAAATCAAACCACTGCTGTCCATCGAGCTGAAGTACTTCGAAGGCCGTTCGGTCATCGAGGAAGTGAAGCGCGTTAGCCGTCCAGGCCTGCGTCAGTACAAGTCCGCTGAAGATCTGCCGAAAGTTCGTGGCGGTCTGGGCGTGTCTATCGTCTCCACCAACAAAGGTGTGATGACGGATCGTGCTGCGCGCGCTGCCGGTGTCGGCGGCGAAGTTCTTTGCACTGTGTTCTAAGGGGGGATAAGCATGTCTCGCGTCGCTAAGAACCCCGTTAAGCTGCCAGCCGGTGTCGAAGTCAAATTCGCAGGCCAACAGCTTTCGGTGAAGGGTGCCAAGGGTACTCTTGAACTGAACATCCATTCGTCCGTTGAGATCGTTGAAGAAGCTGGTGAGCTGCGTTTCGCTGCTCGCAATGGCGATCAACAAACTCGCGCAATGGCCGGTACCACGCGTGCGTTGGTAAACAACATGGTCCAAGGCGTAAGCCAAGGCTTCGAGCGCAAGCTCCAGCTGGTCGGTGTTGGTTACAAAGCGCAAGCAAAAGGCACGGTTTTGAACCTTGCCCTTGGCTTCTCGCACCCAGTGGATTACGAACTGCCAGCGGGCATCACTGCTGAGACTCCTAGCCAGACCGATATCCTGATCAAGGGCATCGACAAGCAGCTGGTAGGTCAAGTGGCCGCTGAGATCCGCGACTTCCGTCCACCAGAGCCGTACAAAGGCAAAGGTGTGCGCTACGCGGACGAAGTCGTCCGTCGTAAAGAAGCCAAGAAGAAGTAGGGCATAGCAAATGACCGACAAAAAAGTTACTCGACTGCGTCGCGCTCGCAAAGCACGCCTGAAAATGCACGAACTCGAAGTCGTGCGTCTCTGCGTGTTCCGCTCGTCGCAGCACATCTACGCCCAGGTCATCTCGGCCGACGGCAACAAAGTCCTGGCAAGCGCCTCGACTTTGGATAAAGAACTGCGTGATGGTGCCACTGGCAACATCGACGCGGCCACAAAGGTTGGCCAGCTGGTCGCTACGCGTGCTAAGGCCGCTGGCGTCTCGCAAGTGGCTTTCGACCGCTCTGGCTTCAAGTACCACGGTCGCGTGAAAGCGCTGGCTGATGCTGCTCGTGAAGCTGGGCTGGAGTTCTAAGTTATGTCAAATAACGACCAAAAGCGCGACGAAGGCTACATTGAGAAGCTGGTTCAAGTTAACCGCGTAGCCAAAACCGTTAAAGGCGGCCGTATCTTCACTTTCACTGCGTTGACCGTGGTGGGTGATGGTAAAGGGCGTGTTGGCTTCGGCCGTGGCAAGTCACGTGAAGTGCCTGCCGCGATCCAGAAGGCAATGGAAGCTGCTCGTCGCAACATGATCCAAGTTGATCTGAACGGCACCACTCTGCAGTACGCAATGAAGTCCGCTCACGGCGCTTCGAAGGTGTACATGCAGCCTGCTTCTGAAGGTACCGGTATCATCGCTGGCGGCGCTATGCGTGCTGTCCTCGAAGTTGCTGGCGTTCAGAACGTTCTGGCCAAGTGCTACGGCTCGACTAACCCGGTAAACGTGGTTCACGCCACTTTCAAGGGTCTGAAAGCTATGCAATCTCCTGAGTCCATCGCTGCCAAGCGTGGTCTGACTGTCAAGGAGATCTTCTGATCATGGCTACCGTTAAAGTAACGCTGATCAAAAGCATGACCGGCCGCATCCCTAACCACAAACTGTGTGTTAAAGGTTTGGGTCTGCGTCGCATCGGTCACACTGTAGAAGTCCAGGATACTCCCGAGAATCGCGGGATGATCAACAAGGCTTACTACATGCTGCGTGTAGAGGGTTAATCGATGAAACTCAATGATCTGAGTCCAGCGCCGGGTTCCCGTCGCGAAAAGCATCGTCCGGGCCGTGGTATCGGTAGCGGTTTGGGTAAGACTGGTGGCCGTGGCCACAAAGGTCAAACCTCCCGCTCCGGTGGCACCATCGCTCCAGGCTTTGAAGGCGGTCAACAGCCGCTGCATCGTCGCCTGCCTAAGTTCGGTTTCGTATCCCTGAAAGCCATGGACCGCGCAGAAGTGCGTCTGTCCGAGCTGGCTAAAGTGGAAGGCGACATCGTTACTGTGCAGACCCTGAAAGATGCCAACGTGATCAACGTCAACGTACAGCGTGTGAAAATCATGCTGTCCGGTGAAGTGACTCGCGCTGTCACTATCGGCAAGGGAATCGGCGCCACCAAAGGTGCGCGTTCGGCTATCGAAGCAGCTGGCGGCAAGTTCGAGGAATAAATGGCTAAGCAAGGTGCTCTCTCAGCGCTCGGCAAAGGCGGTATGTCTGAACTTTGGGCTCGTCTGCGTTTTCTGTTCCTGGCGATTATCGTCTACCGAATAGGCGCACACATCCCGGTTCCAGGTATCAACCCGGACCGACTCGCAGACCTGTTTCGACAGAATGAGGGGACCATTCTTAGCTTGTTCAACATGTTTTCCGGCGGTGCGCTGGAGCGGATGAGCATCTTTGCACTGGGGATCATGCCGTACATTTCGGCGTCGATCATCATGCAACTGATGACAGCCGTCAGCCCGCAGCTGGAGCAGTTGAAGAAGGAAGGTGAAGCTGGCCGTCGCAAGATTAGCCAGTACACCCGCTACGGCACTGTAGTCCTCGCCCTGGTTCAAGCTATCGGCATGTCCGTTGGCCTGGCAGGGCAGGGCGTTGCGTTCACTGGTGACTTTGGCTTCCATTTCGTCGCGGTATCCACGTTTGTGGCTGGTGCGATGTTCATGATGTGGCTGGGTGAGCAGATTACTGAGCGTGGTGTTGGTAACGGTATCTCGATGTTGATTTTCGCAGGTATCGTCGCCGGTCTTCCGAGAGCAATCGGGCAGTCTTTCGAGTCTGCGCGTCAGGGTGATATCAATATCTTCGCCCTGGTTGCTATCGGTTTGCTGGCAGTAGCGATTATCGGTTTTGTGGTGTTCATTGAGCGTGGCCAGCGTCGTATTGCTGTTCACTACGCCAAGCGTCAGCAGGGCCGTAAGGTTTTTGCTGCGCAGACCAGCCACTTGCCGCTGAAAGTGAATATGGCCGGTGTTATTCCGGCAATTTTCGCGAGCAGCATCTTGCTGTTTCCGGCTTCGTTGGGTACCTGGTTTGGTCAGTCTGAAAATATGGGCTGGCTGCAGGACCTCTCTCAGTCGATCGCTCCTGGTCAGCCGTTGAATATTCTGCTGTTTAGTGCAGGGATTATTTTCTTCTGCTTCTTCTATACGGCGTTGATGTTCAATCCGAAAGACGTAGCGGAAAACCTGAAGAAGTCCGGTGCCTTTATTCCGGGTATCCGTCCAGGTGAGCAGTCGGCACGCTACATTGATGGCGTTCTGACTCGTTTGACCCTGTTCGGTGCTCTATATATGACGGCCGTGTGTCTGTTGCCCCAGTTCCTGGTGGTTGCAGCAAACGTTCCGTTCTACCTTGGCGGGACCTCGTTGCTGATCGTGGTCGTGGTTGTGATGGACTTCATGTCCCAAGTACAATCGCACCTCGTTTCGCACCAGTACGAATCCCTGATGAAGAAAGCCAACCTGAAGGGCTACGGCAGCGGCATGTTGCGCTGAGTACCCCATAAGGTTCGAGGAGTTGGTGATGAAAGTTCGTGCATCGGTGAAAAAGCTGTGCCGTAACTGCAAGATTATTCGCCGCGAAGGTGTTGTTCGAGTAATTTGCAGCGCGGAACCGCGTCACAAACAGCGCCAAGGCTGAGTGTGATCCGCTTGAAGCCCGGCAGCTAGTGCGCTGCCGGGTTGATTATTTGTTATTACAGCGATATTATCTCGCGCCCTATTTCTTGGCTTCCGGGGCGTAGGTAGCTGTCAATTGGAGTCCCACTGAATGGCCCGTATTGCAGGCGTTAACATTCCAGATAACAAGCACACTGTTATCTCGCTGACCTACATCTATGGTGTTGGTCGCACTACTGCGCAGAAAATTTGCGCAGTTGCTGGGGTAAACCCAGCCGCTAAGATCAAGGATCTGAGCGACGAGCAGATTGAACAGCTGCGTGGCGAAGTGGCGAAGTTCACCACTGAAGGTGACCTGCGTCGCGAAATCAACATGAAAATCAAGCGTTTGATGGACCTCGGTTGCTATCGCGGTCTGCGTCATCGTCGTGGTCTTCCAGTACGCGGTCAGCGTACCAAGACTAACGCGCGTACCCGTAAAGGTCCGCGTAAGCCGATCCGCAAGTAATCGCCCCAGCGAATCGACAGGAAAATTATCATGGCAAAACCTGCTGCTCGTCCTCGTAAAAAAGTTAAAAAGACAGTGGTTGATGGCATCGCCCACATCCATGCATCTTTTAACAACACAATCGTGACCATCACCGACCGTCAAGGTAACGCGCTTTCTTGGGCTACCTCCGGTGGTTCGGGTTTCCGCGGTTCCCGCAAGTCCACCCCGTTTGCCGCTCAAGTAGCTGCTGAACGTGCTGGTCAAGCTGCGCTGGAATACGGCCTGAAAAACCTCGACGTTAACGTCAAAGGTCCAGGTCCAGGTCGTGAGTCTGCTGTCCGTGCTTTGAACGGCTGTGGCTATAAGATCGCCAGCATCACCGACGTGACGCCAATCCCGCACAACGGGTGCCGTCCGCCGAAGAAGCGCCGCGTGTAATCCAGGAGATTGTAAAGAATGGCTCGTTACATTGGTCCAAAATGCAAACTCGCTCGTCGCGAAGGCACCGATCTCTTCCTGAAGAGCGGCGTGCGCGCGATCGAATCGAAGTGCAACATTGAAGCAGCACCTGGTATCCACGGCCAACGCCGCGGTCGCCAGTCCGATTACGGCACCCAACTGCGTGAAAAGCAGAAGGTCCGTCGTATTTACGGCGTTCTCGAGCGTCAGTTCAGCGGCTACTACAAAGAAGCTGCTGGCAAGAAAGGTGCAACCGGTGAAAACCTGCTGCAACTGCTCGAATGCCGTCTGGACAACGTTGTATACCGTATGGGCTTTGGTTCGACTCGTGCCGAATCCCGTCAGCTGGTATCGCACAAGTCGATCAGCGTTAACGGTCAGACCGTAAACGTTCCGTCTTACCAGGTTCGTGCTGGTGACGTGGTCGCAGTTCGCGAGAAAGCTAAAAACCAACTTCGCATTGTCCAAGCTCTCGATCTGTGTGCCCAACGTGGCCGCGTAGAATGGGTAGAAGTAGACACTGAGAAGAAGTCGGGCGTTTTCAAGAACGTTCCTGCTCGCAGTGATCTGTCCGCCGACATCAACGAAAGCCTGATTGTCGAGCTCTACTCCAAGTAAGGGCTAGAAAATAGGTGCATCCATGCAGATTTCGGTAAATGAGTTCCTGACACCCCGCCACATTGATGTGCAGGTTGTCAGTCCAACCCGCGCCAAAATTACTCTCGAGCCTCTCGAGCGTGGTTTTGGCCACACCCTGGGCAACGCGCTGCGCCGCATCCTGTTGTCCTCAATGCCCGGCTGTGCAGTAGTCGAGGCCGAGATTGACGGTGTGCTCCACGAGTACAGCGCCATCGAAGGTGTACAGGAAGACGTAATTGAAATCCTGTTGAACCTTAAAGGTCTGGCTATCAAGCTGCACGGCCGTGACGAAGTTACGCTGACCTTGTCGAAGAAGGGTTCGGGGGTGGTTACCGCTGCCGATATTCAGCTGGATCATGATGTCGAGATCGTTAACCCCGATCACGTAATCGCTAACCTGGCGTCTAACGGCGCCCTGAACATGAAGCTCACTGTAGCTCGTGGTCGTGGTTATGAACCGGCCGACTCGCGTCAGAGCGATGAAGACGAAAGCCGCAGCATTGGTCGCTTGCAGCTTGACTCTTCGTTCAGCCCGGTTCGCCGTATCGCATACGTGGTGGAAAACGCCCGTGTCGAGCAGCGTACTAACCTGGACAAGCTGGTTATTGATCTGGAAACCAACGGTACCCTGGATCCTGAAGAGGCTATCCGCCGCGCTGCAACCATTCTGCAACAGCAGTTGGCTGCGTTCGTCGACCTCAAAGGTGACAGCGAACCAGTGGTAATCGAGCAGGAAGACGAGATCGATCCGATCCTGCTTCGCCCGGTTGACGATCTGGAACTGACTGTACGTTCGGCTAACTGCCTTAAGGCGGAAAACATTTACTACATCGGCGACCTGATTCAGCGTACCGAAGTAGAACTGTTGAAGACTCCGAACCTGGGCAAGAAATCCTTGACTGAAATCAAGGACGTTCTGGCCTCCCGCGGTCTGTCCCTCGGCATGCGCCTCGACAACTGGCCGCCTGCAAGTCTTAAGAAGGACGACAAGGCGACTGCCTGATCGTCGTAATCACCGAACGTGAGTTTGGTAAGGAATGAACCATGCGTCATCGTAAAAGTGGTCGTCACCTGAGCCGTACCAGCTCGCACCGCAAGGCCATGTTCCAAAACATGGCGGTGTCGCTGTTCGAGCACGAGCTGATCAAAACTACACTGCCGAAAGCTAAAGAACTGCGTCGCGTTGCTGAGCCGCTGATCACTTTGGCCAAGACAGACAGCCTGGCTAACCGCCGTCTGGCTTTCGACCGTACTCGTTCGAAAGCTATCGTTGGTAAGCTCTTCAACGACCTGGGCAAGCGTTACGCTACCCGTGAGGGTGGCTACCTGCGCATCCTCAAGTGCGGTTTCCGCGCTGGCGACAACGCGCCTATGGCGTACGTCGAGTTGGTTGATCGTGCTACTGCCGGCGAAGCTGTAAGCGCCGAGTAAGACGACAAGCTGCAACAAAAAACCGGGCCTCGCGCCCGGTTTTTTGTGCGCGTAACAAAAGCGCAACTTATACAAGCTTCCATAGACAGTGCGCTCCACTATAGCGAGCGGAGTCTTGTTAGTTATTTTCTATCGACGCATACGATTTAATGAATTTGTAGGCGTAGTGTTGATGATCAATACTCCCTCCAAGCCGCTTAGCCGGCAGTTCAAAGTCCGACCTGAGGAAGATTGCGCATGAGCCAGAATAAAGTCCTTACCACCGCCAGCGGGGCTCCTGTTGCGGATAACCAGAACTCCCGTTCCGCAGGCCCTCGTGGCCCGTTGTTGCTCGACGATTTCCATCTGATCGAGAAGCTCGCTCACTTCAACCGTGAAAACATTCCTGAGCGGCGCGTGCATGCCAAAGGATCGGGTGCCTACGGTACGTTCACCGTTACCCAAGACATCACCCAGTACACCAGTGCCAAGCTGTTCGAATCTGTTGGCAAGCAAACGCCTACATTCCTGCGATTCTCCACTGTGGGTGGTGAGCGCGGGTCTGCTGACACTGAGCGTGATCCACGTGGTTTTGCCCTGAAGTTCTATACCGAAGAGGGCAACTGGGACATCGTGGGCAACAACACCCCTGTGTTCTTCATCCGGGATCCGCTGAAATTCCCGGACTTTATCCACACCCAGAAACGCCTGCCGCAGAGCAACCTGAAAAGCGCGCAGATGATGTGGGACTTCTGGTCGCACTCTCCAGAGGCGCTGCATCAGGTCACCATTCTGTTTTCGGACCGTGGCATTCCAGACGGCTATCGCCACATGCACGGCTTCGGCAGTCACACGTACAGTCTGATCAACGCCAAGGGCGAACGCCACTGGGTGAAGTGGCACTACAAGACCAAGCAAGGCATTAAGAACCTGGCCCCGGCCGAGGCTGCACGCCTGGCGGGTACCGACCCTGACTATGCCCAGCGTGATCTGTTTGGTGCTATCGAGCGCGGTGATTTTCCGAAATGGCGCGTCTGCATCCAGATCATGACTGAGGCTCAAGCAAACGCTCATTATGAGAACCCGTTTGACGTGACCAAGACCTGGTCGCAAAAAGAGTTCCCGCTGATCGAAGTGGGCGAGCTTGAGCTCAACCGTAATCCGCAGAACTACTTCGCTGAAGTGGAGCAGGCTGCATTTGGTCCGAGCAACATGGTTCCAGGCGTTGGCCTGTCACCCGATCGTATGTTGCAAGGTCGAGTGTTTGCCTACGCAGATGCCCACCGCTACCGTGTCGGCACTAACCACCAGCAACTGCCCGTAAACGCGCCGCGCAACCCGGTTAACAGTTACCAGCGTGACGGTTCTATGGCCTTCGGCAGTAATGGCGGTGCGGCTCCCAACTACGAGCCAAACAGCTATGCCGATGCGCCCAAGCAAGCCCCGCAGTACGCAGAGCCGGCACTGGCCCTGAGCGGCGCTGCTGATCGTTACGATCACCGCGAAGATACGGACTACTACAGCCATGCGGGCGCGCTGTTCCGCTTGATGAATGATGAGCAGAAAGCCCTGCTGACCAATAACATTGCCGGTGCGATGGCTAGCGTTTCCAGCGATGTGGTCCAGCGTCAATTGCAGCACTTCTACAAGGCCGACCCGGCTTATGGAGAAGCAATCGCAAAGGCACTGGGTGTATCGCTTAACTGACTCTAAACGATAAGCAGAACCGCCCTCATTTGGGCGGTTTTTGCGTTATTTCAGCTACTTTTCTACGGAAATCTTCACTTTTCTGCCGTTGATCCCGTGACCTTCAAGTCATCATGGTTCAAACTACAGTCTTTCAAGCAGGGAGATGTAGGGCGATGCAAGGTCACCCCGACGTAATCGATTACCTCAACACGTTGCTGACGGGCGAACTGGCAGCTCGTGACCAATATTTCATCCATTCGCGCATGTACGAAGACTGGGGCTTTACCGAGCTCTACGAGCGTATCAACCATGAGATGGAAGAAGAGGCACAGCACGCCGACGCACTGATGCGCCGTATCCTGATGCTCGAAGGCACGCCGCGTATGCGTCCTGATGATCTCGATGTGGGGACCACGGTACCGGACATGCTCGCTGCCGACCTTCGCCTCGAGTACAAAGTTCGTGCTGCGCTCTGCAAGGGCATCGAACTTTGCGAGCTGCACAACGACTACGTCACCCGGGAAATTCTGCGCGTGCAGTTGGCCGACACCGAAGAAGATCACACCTACTGGTTGGAAAAACAGTTGGGCCTGATCAAGTTGATTGGCCTGGAGAATTACCTGCAATCGCAGTTCTGATTCCCAGCTGTAAAAAAGCCCCCGTCACCGCAAAGTGACAGGGGCTTTTTATTGGGCTAGAAAAAGTCAGGCCCGGTCGCGCGCCAGCAACGGTTTCAAGTAGTAACCGGTGTGCGACTGTGGCATTTCGCAAACTTGCTCCGGCGTACCCACTGCGATGATCTGGCCACCCTTGGAACCACCTTCCGGCCCAAGGTCCACCAGCCAGTCAGCGGTCTTGATCACATCAAGGTTGTGCTCGATTACCACCACGGTATTGCCGTGGTCTCGCAGGCGGTGCAGCACGTCCAGCAATTGCTGGATATCCGCGAAGTGCAGACCGGTGGTCGGTTCATCGAGGATGTACAAGGTTTTGCCGGTATCGCGCTTGGACAGCTCGCGAGACAGCTTGACCCGTTGTGCCTCGCCACCTGACAGCGTAGTCGCCGATTGCCCCAGCTTGATGTACGACAAGCCCACATCCATCAGCGTTTGCAGCTTGCGCGCCAACGCCGGCACCGCGTCGAAGAACTCGCGAGCTTCCTCGATGGTCATCTCCAGGGTTTCATGGATGCTCTTGCCCTTGTACTTGATCTCAAGGGTTTCGCGGTTGTAGCGCTTGCTTTTGCACACGTCGCACGGCACGTAGATGTCCGGCAGAAAATGCATCTCCACCTTGATCAAGCCATCGCCCTGGCAGGCCTCACAGCGCCCGCCCTTGACGTTGAACGAGAACCGCCCAGGTCCATAGCCGCGCGAGCGGGACTCGGGTACACCCGCGAACAGCTCGCGGATCGGCGTAAACAGCCCGGTGTAGGTGGCCGGGTTGGAGCGTGGGGTACGCCCAATCGGGCTTTGGTCGATATCGACCACCTTGTCCAGGTGCTCCAGGCCCTTGATGCTGTCGTGCGCCGCCGCTTCCAGGGTGGTCGCGCCGTTCAGCGCGGTGGCACTGAGTGGGAACAGCGTGTTGTTGATCAGCGTCGACTTGCCCGAACCGGAAACACCGGTCACACAGGTCAGCAGGCCCAGCGGAATCTCCAGGTCGACATTGCGCAGGTTGTTGCCGCGCGCGCCCTTGAGATGCAGTGCCATCTTTTTGTTACGCGGCGTACGCTTGGCGGGCACTTCGATCTTCACCCGGCCAGACAGGTACTTGCCGGTCAACGAATCAGGATGCGCCATCACTTCGGCAGGCGTGCCCTCGGCAACGATATGTCCGCCATGCACACCTGCACCCGGGCCGATATCGACCACGTAGTCCGCCAGGCGGATGGCATCTTCATCGTGTTCGACCACAATCACGGTATTGCCGATGTCCCGCAGGTGTTTCAACGTGCCGAGCAGGCGATCGTTGTCCCGTTGGTGCAAGCCAATCGACGGTTCGTCGAGGATATACAGCACGCCAACAAGGCCCGCACCGATCTGGCTGGCCAGCCGGATCCGCTGTGCTTCACCGCCCGACAAGGTATCGGCGCTGCGGTCCAGTGACAGGTAGTCCAGGCCAACATTGACCAGGAACTGCAGGCGCTCGCGAATTTCCTTGAGGATCTTGTCGGCAATTTCCCCACGACGCCCGGTGAGCTTGAGGACACCAAAATATTCACACGCATCGCCGATTGGCAGGTTAGTCACTGCCGGCAACGTTTTTTCGCCCACCCACACATGCCGCGCTTCACGGCGCAGGCGTGTGCCACGGCAATCCGGGCAAGGCTGTGTGCTGAGGAACTTTGCCAGTTCTTCACGCACACTTGCCGATTCGGTCTCGCGGTAGCGACGTTCCAGGTTCGGCACGATGCCTTCGAACGGGTGGGAGCGCTTGACGATGTCGCCACGGTCGTTCAGGTACTTGAAGTCGACATTCTGCGAGCCGCTGCCATGCAGAATGACCTTCTGCTGGTCTGCCGGCAGCTGGTTGAACGGCACTTCCAGGCTGAACTTGTAGTGCGAGGCCAATGACCCGAGCATCTGGAAATAGTAGACGTTACGCCGGTCCCAGCCGCGTATCGCCCCCTCGGCCAGGGTCAGGTCGCCATTGACCAGGCGCTTGATATCGAAGAACTGCTTCACGCCCAGGCCATCGCACGTCGGGCAGGCGCCGGCTGGGTTGTTGAAGGAAAACAGCTTGGGCTCCAGTTCGCTGATGGCGTGCCCACAGATTGGGCAGGCGAAGCGCGCGGAGAAGATGATCTCTTCGCCCGGCTCGTCATCCATCGGCGCCACCAGGGCAATGCCGTCGGCCAGCTTCAGCGCGGTCTCGAACGATTCCGCCAAACGCTGCTGCAGGTCGGCGCGTACCTTGAAGCGGTCGACCACCACATCAATGGAATGCTTTTTCTGCTTGTCGAGTTTGGGCGCTTCATCCAGCTCATAGAGCTTGCCGTTGATGCGCGCACGTACAAAACCCTGGGCGCGCAGCTCTTCGAAGACCGAAAGGTGCTCGCCCTTGCGCTCGCGGATGACGGGCGCCAGCAGCATCAGCTTGGCGCCTTCCGGCTGGGCCAGTACCAGGTCGACCATCTGGCTGACGGTCTGGGCTTCCAGGGGAATATCGTGGTCCGGGCAGCGCGGAATACCCACGCGCGCATACAGCAGGCGCAGGTAGTCGTAGATTTCGGTAATGGTGCCCACGGTGGAACGCGGGTTGTGGGAGGTCGACTTCTGCTCGATGGAAATGGCCGGCGACAAGCCTTCGATGGTGTCGACGTCGGGCTTTTCCATCATCGACAGGAATTGCCGGGCATAGGCCGACAGGGATTCCACATAGCGACGCTGACCTTCGGCATATAGCGTGTCGAACGCCAGGGACGACTTGCCGGAGCCGGACAAGCCGGTGATGACGATCAGTTTGTCCCGGGGCAGGGTCAGGTCGATGTTCTTCAGGTTGTGGGTTCTAGCCCCACGAATCAGGATCTTGTCCAAGATGGCCTCGCACGGCGGGCGTAAATAATGCCGGAGTATACGGCTAAAGACTGGATGAATATACACTGTCAAAAGGCCGCTTGCAGCCTTAGATGAAAGCTGCGCGGCAAAGCGCCGCATATACCCTCTCAATCGATGGGACTGGTAGAATCGCCGCCGGTTCACACGAGGTTTTTCCATGCACGATCCCCACAGCGAACGCATGAGTAGCGGCGAGACCCGAGCGGCAAGCGGTCTGGCCCTGGTGTTCGCCTTCCGTATGCTGGGCATGTTTATGGTGTTGCCGGTGCTGGCGACCTATGGAATGGATCTCGCAGGCGCTACCCCCGCGTTGATCGGCCTGGCGATTGGCGCCTATGGCCTGACCCAGGCGATTTTTCAGATCCCGTTCGGGATTATTTCCGACCGCATTGGCCGTCGCCCGGTGATTTATCTTGGCTTGATCGTGTTCGCCCTTGGCAGTGTGCTTGCGGCCCAGTCCGATTCAATCTGGGGCGTGATTGCCGGACGCATCCTGCAAGGCGCCGGGGCGATTTCCGCCGCGGTCATGGCCTTACTGTCGGACCTGACCCGAGAACAGCACCGCACCAAGGCCATGGCCATGATCGGCATGACCATCGGTCTGTCGTTCGCCGTGGCCATGGTGGTCGGCCCGTTGCTGACGAGCGCTTTTGGTCTGCACGGGTTGTTTCTGGCCACTGGCGGCCTGGCCCTGGTCGGGATTGTGATCGTAGCCTTTATGGTGCCGCGCTCTACCGGCACGCTGCAGCACCGAGAATCGGGCGTCGCACGTCAGGCGCTGCTGCCGACGCTCAAGCACCCGGACCTGCTGCGCCTGGATTTAGGTATCTTCGTATTACACGCAATGCTGATGTGCAGCTTCGTCGCCTTGCCCCTGGCCCTGGTGGAAAAAGCCGGCCTGCCCAAGGAGCAGCATTGGTGGGTCTACCTCACCGCGCTGCTGATTTCGTTCTTCGCCATGATCCCGTTCATCATCTATGGCGAGAAGAAACGCAAAATGAAACGAGTTTTACTCGGCGCCGTCGCGACATTGATGCTCACTGAACTATTCTTCTGGCAGTTCGGCGATAGCCTGCGGGCACTGGTCATCGGTACGGTGGTGTTTTTCACCGCGTTCAACCTGCTGGAAGCTTCGCTGCCGTCGCTGATCAGTAAAGTTTCACCGGCTGGCGGCAAGGGCACGGCGATGGGGGTGTACTCCACCAGCCAGTTCCTTGGCTCGGCGTTGGGCGGCATCATGGGTGGCTGGATGTTCCAGCATGGCGGTTTGTCGGTTGTCTTCCTCGGATGCGCCGGGCTGGCTGCACTTTGGCTGGTCTTTGCTGTTACCATGCGCGAACCTCCCTACGTCACAAGTCTGCGTTTGCCGCTATCGCCCGAGGCGATCCGCGAGGCTGGTCTGGTAGAGCGCCTGAAGGCCGTCGTAGGGGTAACGGATGCAGTCGTGGTCGCTGAAGAGGCGGCCATTTACATCAAATTGGACACCGAATTATTGGATCGCGCGACGCTCGAGCAACTGGTCAACCCAGTGCCGACAGCGCGCCCAGCCTAGGAGAACGTTATGGCCCGTGGGGTTAACAAAGTCATATTGGTCGGTACTTGCGGCCAGGATCCCGAAGTTCGCTACTTGCCTAACGGTAATGCCGTGACCAACCTGAGTCTGGCGACCAGCGAACAGTGGACCGACAAGCAGACCGGCCAGAAGGTCGAGAAAACCGAATGGCACCGCGTGTCGATGTTCGGCAAGGTCGCTGAGATTGCCGGCGAATATCTGCGCAAAGGTTCGCAGGTCTACATCGAAGGCAAACTGCAAACCCGCGAGTGGGAAAAAGACGGCATCAAGCGTTACACCACCGAAATCGTGGTCGACATGCAAGGCACCATGCAATTGCTGGGCGGCCGTCCACAGGGCGACCAACAGGGCCAGGGCGGCATGTCCAACTCGGCACCGCGTCCACAGCAGTCGCGTCCACAGCCAACCCAGCAGCCACAGCGTGAGTCGCGTCCAGCGCCACAACAGGCTGCGCCGCAACCGGCTCAGGATTTCGACAGCTTTGATGACGATATTCCGTTCTGATACTCAGCTTTTCAGAACGTAATCCAAAAAAGCGAAGCCATTGATTTGGCTTCGCTTTTTTTATGAGCGCAGATCTTGGTGGTGCAAAAAATACAGAGCCGGAACTCAGCTCGTCTGCTGCAGCAACGGATACAGCGATATCACCAGCAACGCCGCCATGCCGAAGTTGAACACGCGTAACCAGCGCGGGTTGCGCAGCACGTTGCGCAACACACTGCCGAATCCTGCCCAAACCCCCACGCTCGGCGCATTGATCAGGGCGAACACCGTAGCGATGATCACCACGTTCATGGTGTAGCCCTGCAACGGTGTGTAGGTGCTGATTGCACCGATTGCCATCACCCACGCCTTGGGATTGACCCATTGAAACGCCGCCGCGCCCCAGAACCCCAGAGGCTTGCCTTTACCTTCAGTGTCTTCGGATGCCGGGCCCGAACGGGCGATGTTCCACGCCAGGTACAGCAAGTAAGCCGCGCCCGCGTAGCGCAGGATGGTGTAGAGCACCGGATAGGCGGTAAACGCCGCGCCCAGCCCAAGCCCCACCGCCAATACCAGCACCAGGAATCCGGAGCTGATGCCCAGGATATGCGGGATGGTGCGCTGGAAGCCGAAATTAACCCCTGAGGCCAGCAGCATGGCGTTATTGGGGCCCGGGGTGACGGACGTGACAAACGCAAATAAAGCAAACGCCAGCATCAAATCAAACGACAAGGACATGGTTTTTTCCTGGAACGGGCCTTAGCACGTCACCTGCCACTCGGGTTTCGCGGTTACAGGTGTACGGAGGCCACTTAAAGTTGGAGTCAGAGCAACGAACTGAGAAAGCCGATGGCAACCATCGAGTAGAACGCTGCGCAAATCAGCCCGAAGGACTTGCGGGTCCGGGCAAAAAAAGGTTCTGCCGAATGGGCGGAAAACGCCAGGGCGTAGGTGCAGAAAATCAGGAAACCCAACAACGCACAGGCCGCCACCAGCACAAAACTCGCCCATGCCGGTGCGTTGACGCTCAGCCCCACTGTGGTCACGGTGAACCAGGTCAAGGCCGCCTTGGGGTTGGTCAGGTGAATGCCCAACCCTTGTAGATAGAAGCCCAGGTTGCGCGTCTGTTTTGCTCGCGCTTTGGCCACCGTCGTGGCGTTATGCGCCAGCGCACTGCGCACCGACTTCCAGGCCAGGAAGAACAGGTAGCAGGCGCCGAACACCTTCAGCCACAGGATGATCTGGGTGTTGGACATTAACAGCGCCGACACGCCGGCAGCGGTCATCGCGCCCCAGCACAACGACCCGGAAATAACCCCCGCCGCCAGCGCCAGGCCCGGTGTGCGCCCGTAGTTCAAGGAGGTGTTGGCGATGGCCAGGTTGCCTGGGCCCGGGCTGGCGGTGCCGATCACGTAGACCCCCAGTGCCGCTGCAAAACTTGAAAACTCAAACATAGGTGCACTCATACCCGTGGCGCCAGCGCGCAGTGAGCACCCCAAGCCACCGCGGCTTGAAGTGATGGTCAAAAAAGCTACTTGAAGCAACGATGATCCGGCTCTTGGGCGCGAATCTTCTCCATCCAGGGCTTGAGTTCCGATTGCTTGTACAGGCGCTCGCCCCAATTTTCCGGCGAGACCGGCAATGGCCGCCCCTGCAGGATGTAGTCGGTGAGCAGGTGAATGAACTGCTGCAGGCAATAGGCGCCCACGTGCAGGCGCAGCGAGGAAGCCGTCTCGGCGGGCGCGACGTTGAAGCGCGCCACATCGATGATCTGCCCGCTGTCCACCGAAGGGGCCAGGTGATGGCAGGTCGAACCGTAGGTTTCATCGTTGTAGTAGATCGCGTAATGCTGGCTGCCCAGGCCCCGATATTTGGGGGGCGCCGGGTGCAGGTTGATCGCGCCTTTGCGGGCATTCTTGTAGATGCTCTGCGGGAAGATGAAGTCGCCACGGTAGGAGATGATCCAGTCGCCTTCCCAATCATCCAGGTGATAAGGGTAGGGATCGCCCGGGTCCCAGCAAAACACCTCGAGGTTGGAGAACACGGTCTTGGCGAATTCCACGCCGTGATCACACCAGTCCATAGTGCACACCGACAGCAGGACTTTGTCCTTGCATGGTTCGATCGTCTGCATCTTCATTTCTCCCTTTCCAGCTAATGTGGGTGACAACGACCGTCCCCCGGTAAGCCCGCTCGATCGCTAGTAGGCGACAGCCCTGACCACTGCATTGAAGCGCTCGACCATTTGCCCCAGTTCCCCTTCGCTGGTGATAAACGGCGGTGCGAACAGCACATGATTGCCTTGTGTGCCTTGCACTGTGCCGCTGCCGGGATAAATCAGCAGGCCGCGTTGCAGCGCCTCTTGCTTGAGGGCCGCGGCATAGGCGCCGCCGCCTCTGAATGGCGCCTTGGTGGAACGGCTCTCGACAAACTCGACGCCCACGAACAATCCGCGCCCGCGCACATCGCCAACGATATCCAGGTCAGCCAGGCTTTCCCTGAGCCAGGTGCGCAGTTGCTCACCCCGTTGGCGCACTTGCGTCAGCAGGTCTTCTTCGACGATGACTTGCTGTACCTCCAGGGCAATGGCGCAGGCCAGCGGGTGGTTGACATGGGTTTGGCCGTTGCCCAGTACACCCGAGCCACGGGCCATCACCGAATGCACCCGGTCACTGATCAACAGCGCCGAGATCGGCATGTAACCCGCCGCCAGGCCTTTGCCGACCGCGACCATGTCCGGCACGATGCCGTCGTCGGTATAGGCGAACAGCTGCCCGGTACGCCCCATGCCGGCCATCACCTCATCAAGGATCAGCAGCACATCGTGGCGCTCGCACACCGCCTTGATCTTGCGAAAATAACCGGGCACCGCAGGCACCGCGCCGTTGGTGGAGCCCACTACGGTCTCGGCAAAGAACGCCGCGACGTTCTCACTGCCCAGGCTACGAATCTTGGCGTCCAGTTCATCGGCCAGGCGCGTGGCGTACTGCTCCTGGCTTTCGTCGGGCCGTTGATCACGGTAGGCGTAGCAGGGGGAGACGAACTCGGCGGGTGCAAATAGTCGACCGAATACCGACTGGCGCTGCGGGTTGCCGGAGATGCTCAAGGTGCCCAGTGTGCTGCCGTGATAGCTCTGTTGGCGGGAAATGAACACTGATTTGTCGGGCAAGCCGCGCTCGCACTGGTACTGGTAAGCGATTTTCATCGCCAGCTCCATCACCTCCGAGCCGCCGGACAAGAACTGCGCACGCGCCAGGCCGCCACTGGCTGCCACCAGGCGCTCAGCGAGCTCCTCGGCGGCAGCGGTGGTGAAGCTGCCCGCATGGGCCCAGGCCAGTTTCTTCGCTTCGCGCTCGAATGCCGCGGCGATCCGCGGGTGCCCATGGCCCAGGCTCGACACTGCGACACCGCCGCAGGTGTCGAGGTAGCGTTTGCCCGTTGCATCCTCAAGCCAAACCCCACTCCCGCCGACCGCCAGGATCGGTGAGCTGTTGAGGTTCTTGTAGATCACTTTTGACATGGGCGCAGTTCCTCAGGCAATGGGCGTTACCGTTTACTCACAGCGTGATCCCAGGCTGTCGGCGCCTGGTGAAAGCGCCGGCCGAAACGGGAAGAGTGAAACACCGAACGCGTCAGCCCGATGGGCAGCAACACGACGATAAACATCAGAAACGCAAGAAATCTCAGCACGGTAAAAGCTCCATTGAGTTAAAGGTAAGGATCAATCCAGCGGGATCTCGCTGCGCCAGTCCACAGCCTCGACGAAGGCCGGTTGGCCGGGGCGTTCCAGCACGTAACGGCCCAAAACCAGTACGTCCATTTCGGTGCGCATGAAGCAGGCGTACGCTTCCTCGGGTTTGCACACGATGGGCTCACCGCGCACGTTGAACGAGGTATTGACCAGCACCGAGCACCCCGTGCGTTCCTTGAAACTGCGCAGCAGGTAGGTGAACGGTGCGTTGTTTTCCTCGGTCACCGTTTGCACCCGTGCCGACAGGTCGACGTGGGTCACCGCCGGCAATTGCGAGCGAATATTGTTGATACTGCCCAGCCCGCGCTCCGGGCCGCCTTCTTGTCGCGACTGCTGGGATTTGATCGAGTCGGTGACCGGCGCGACCATCAGCATGTAAGGGCTTTTTTCGCAGATATCGAAATAGTTGCCGGCGTCCTCGGCCAGCACGGCCGGGGCAAACGGGCGGAACGACTCGCGGTATTTGATCTTCAGGTTCATGGTGCGCTGCATCTCGGGGTTGCGTGCATCGCCGAGAATCGAACGCGCGCCCAAGGCTCGTGGGCCAAACTCCATGCGCCCCTGGAACCAGCCCACCACCGCGCCCTCGGCCAGGCGACTGGCAACCTGGTCATACAGCCCGGCGTCGTCATAGCGGGTGAAGGGGTAGTGGTTTTCCAGCAGGAAGCGGGCGATTTCTTCGTCGCCAAAGCCCGGCCCCAGCAGGCTGCCGCTCATGGCATCAGACTTGCCACCTTCCAGGTGCGGACGACCGCTGTGCTTGACGGCAAAGTCCAACGCCGCCCCCAGGGCGCAACCGGCATCACCGGCCGCCGGCTGGATCCAGATCGAATCAAAGCGCCCCGAGCGGCTGAGCACGCCGTTGGCCACGCAGTTCAAGGCTACGCCACCGGCCAGGCACAGATTGCGCTCGCCGGTCTGCTTGACCGCGGCAGTGGCCAGGCCCAGCACCACTTCCTCGGTGACTTTTTGAATCGACGCGGCCAGGTCG
Source organism: Pseudomonas sp. W2Jun17 (assembly GCF_023127795.1). Classification (NCBI taxonomy): domain Bacteria; kingdom Pseudomonadati; phylum Pseudomonadota; class Gammaproteobacteria; order Pseudomonadales; family Pseudomonadaceae; genus Pseudomonas; species Pseudomonas sp. W2Jun17. Next base: position 45,302 of record NZ_SPKO01000037.1, read on the forward strand.
CACTCACGCTGTGAGATCGGGCTTTCGGGTTGACGGATCGGCCCACCGAACAACTCTTCAAACGCTTCGCCGACCATGCGCTCACCGCGCAGGTACTCGAAGTACTTCATGTTCAGGGTGAACGAGCCGTCCTCGCGGATATTGATCAGCTCGTCGCGAATCTTGTCGGCGTAGATCGGCTGGCCATAGGGCGCCAGGCCCATCAGCTTGTATTCCCCTGAGTCGACCTTGAACCCGCAATAGTAGGTCATGGCCGAATACAGCAAACCCACCGAATGGGGGTAGGAAATAGAGTTTTTCAGTTCAAGATTGGTGCCCTGGCCGTGCCAGATCGTGGTCGAATGCCATTCGCCGATGCCGTCGATGCACAACACCGCCGCGTTCTTGAACGGTGACGGGTAAAACGCCGCCGCCGCGTGGGAGCGGTGATGCTGGGAGGCCTGGGTGCGCGGCGCCTTGCCCCGGCCCAGGATTTCGAGTTGCTCGTCGACGAACTTGAGCACGTTCCACTTCCAGCGAATCCATTCCGGCATCGCATTGATGAACGTACGTGCGCCGCCGATGCCGCCGCTGGCAAACGACGAAATCACCCGGGAGAATTTTTCCTGGGGGTCTTCGTAATAAACCACCGCCTCCAGGTCATCCAGGCTGATGCCCTCGGCGTCCAGGCAATAGGCAATCGCCTGGGCCGGGAACGCCGGGTCATGGCGCACGCGAGTGAAGCGCTCTTCCTGGGCGGCAGCGACGGGCACGCCGTCCTTGACCAGGGCGGCAGCACTGTCGTGGTAGAAGGCAGAAATCCCTAAAACATAATTAGCCATTTAACTGTGCATCCTCATCACATTCCGCCAATCCATGGAGTCGCCTGCGCCAATCGAACTGCTGGCGTGTAGGCAACCTTCTCTGCGTATCAAGACCACCATTGCGCGAATGGCAGGCTTCGTAGAACCGGGATCAAGGACACCACGAGCACCAGGCTCATGGTGATATTGAACGCCTTCAAACGTTGTGGCTGGGTCAGGAAGCGCCGCAGGTACTGCCCGAAAAACACCCAGACCATCGAACACGGTGAACCGAATACAAAAAACAACAGCGCAATCAGAAACACCTGCACCGTGTACGAGCCCAAGGGCGAGGTGTAGGCCAGCACTGCGCCCACCGCCATCACCCAGGCTTTCGGGTTGACCCACTGGAACAGCGCCGCAGCGGTGAACCCCAAAGGCTTGCCTGATTGGTCACCCAGATCGGTGGTGGGGGCACTGGCAATCTGATACGCCAGGAACAACAGGTACAACGCGCCGACCACCTGCAAGCCGTCATGCAACCACGGGTACTGGCGGAACACCGCCCCGGCCCCCAACCCGACCGCTACCAGCATCAGCGGAAAGCCAATGTTGATACCGGCCACATGGCGCAAGGTACGGCCGATGCCGAAATTGGCCCCGGACGACATCAACATCACGTTGTTCGGGCCTGGCGTGACACAGGTGGCAATCACGAACAGCACGATCGAGTAGTAATCCAGTGCCTGCATGGTCATGCCCTGCTCAACGGTAATCTTCCAGCGTGCCCTGTCGACGAATGTCCACGGACACACAATGGAAACCGCCGCTCAGACTGCGCGCGTGGCGCATCTTCAGCGGTGCCACATCGATGCCGTGTTTTTCCAGTGCGCGAATCAGCGGCACTTGCTGGTCATTGATCACCGCCAGCGACGGGTTGACCATGATGAAGTTCATGCCCTGCCAGATAGAGGCACGCGGGTACGACCAGCAGTAACTGGTGTCCACCATGTCGGGGGCCCAGATGATGTCCCAGTGCTTGAACACTTCGGGCACCTGATCCTTGCCGATGCGTTCGGGGTTCAACACCACCAGCCCTGGACGCACCAGGGTGATGGTGGTGTCCAGGTGCGTACCGTCGTAGAACCCGCTTAGGGCGTGCACGCGATATTGGTCGCCGAGCACGCGCTTGAGCCACTCGTAGCCCATGCGGTTACCGCTGCGCGACACCAGGTAAAGAATGTCGCGGCCCATGCGCAGCACGTTGGCGGCATCGAAAATCGGCTCATCGTTGGCGATGATCGAGCCCTCGCGCGGGTTGACCCGGTAGGTACTGTCGGGCAGTTCCGGCTTGGGCGCGGAAATCCAGTTGGCGCCGCTGGCGAAGTACGCCTGCAGGTGTTCGCGGTAGGCAAAAGGTTCGAAGTAACGGCTGCGCAAGGCCATCGGCGCTTCAATGATGGTTTTGCCGATCGGCAGCAGAACGTCCCTTGGGCAGTAGTTGTATTCGCCGTCGGTCTTCCAGTCGCCGGTGCCGAACAGTGCCGCGTGATAAGTCTCTTTGGGCCGGCGCACGGTCACCCCATGGCCGACCAGGAAGGCGGCAAAGGCGTCCAGGTCTTCCTGTGCTTCTTCAACCAGTTGTTCGGGGTAAGGCCCTGACGGAATCTCATTGGGCGAGTCGTGGTGCTCGCTGTAGTCGAGGGCGAACAGGCCCTTGTCCGGCCGCGGCACGCGTGCGCCATGGGCAATACCCACGATCATTTCCTCGAGGGGATCCCATTCGTTATGCACTTCTACCAAAGACATAATTGCTCCTCGTGGCGTTATTGTTCGTGGGTTTGCAGCAATACCTGCCGCGTGATCGGCAAGTGATGCAGATAGCCTTTTGAAGCCGCTGTGCGGGTTGGGCGCGGGAGTACATGGTCGGCCGATGAGAGGCGCAAGCGACGCAACATCGAGGCCCATTTGCCTGGCTTCGGCGCCAGGGACTCATAGCCCACGCGCACGCGCTGCCATTGCGCGGCGACCTGTTCGGCACTGGTCAACGCACGCATGTACGCATCGATCGCATCGGCAGCCCAGGCCGAATGCCCGGTGGACACGTTATCAATGGTGTTGTGCAGGTCGACGAACGCCGTGCTGAACCCGTAGTGCCGTAAAAAGCGCCGCGCCGAACGATAGCTGCCGCCCACGCCGGACAGCTCCATCGCCAGGTTCATGCCGAGCACTTCGGGCATGAACGTCATCGGCAGTTTGCCCAGGCACAGCCAATACACGGGCAGGCGGAAGGAGTCTTCGTCCAGGCGCGGGTCTTCGGTGAATTCACGGCTACCGGTGGGGGCCAGTTCGAAATCCATGTCACGCAGGCCATCGCGATAAATTTTCGGATGATTGAGCGCCTCGATGCCGTTGCCCAATTCATCCCAATAGGTCTGGAACAGGGTGTAGCCCACGTGGGAAGACGCCAGCCCCAGGTCGGTAAAGCCTTGCAGCCACGCACCGTCGATCAGCGTCAGCGGCGCCAGTTGCAGGGTCGACTCGATGATTTCTTCACGGCTGGGCATTTGCGCCGGGTCGCTGTCATCGAACTGTTGGCCGTTCTGGTCATGCTTGTCCAGCAACCAGGCGCGCAGCACATTGGGGCCCCACTGCTCGGGCAATTGGCGCTCGGACGTCTTCAGTGATTGGCGTGAACGCTCAAGCCAACGGCTCACATAGGCATGGGCAAACTGGCGGGTGGCCGGCTGCAGCGCACGCCCCTGCAAGACAAAATAGGCTTCGCGCAGGCTCTTGGGCCAGTGCCCGGTGTCGGCAGGGCTGGCTGAGTTAGTGCGGGGCACCGTGGCGGCGCTGTCGACTGGCTGGCGTGGCAGTTGCGGCGTGGCGCCAGCCTGGGGCAACCAGTCGATCCACTGGCGAATTATGCTCAAGTCTGCCTCGCTGAAGATGCGGAACATGCGCCCGGTCGGCGCCACCAGGCTGGTGACCAGCAGGCTTTTTTTCGAGTTCCCCGGCACGATCAAACGGCTGCGCGACAGCACATCCAGCAGGGGCAACGGGTCGCGCTGCGCTTCTTCGATCCACAGCGCCAGGCTGCGCCCTTCAATCAGGTAATTCTGGTGATACACCGCGCCCACCCGCGCCAGACGCTGCATCAAATGCGCCATGGCCTGTTGGGGCGAAGTGGCGGTCAGCGAGGCGTTATACAGCCGCGCATTCCAGCGTTGCAGCGCGCCGAACAGCCAGTTGGCGCCGCGTAGCAGACGGGCCTGGCGCTCTTCGCCCTGCTCGATGATGCGGTGCGCGACCCATTGGCTGATATGGCGCAACGAAGCCGGTTCCAGGCCGGGGAATGACGCGCTCAGATCCAGCCGGCCGAGTTCCAGCGCCAGCCCTTCAAGCTGGCCCATGGCTGCCCAGCCCGGGCAAAGCCCGACGGCGCGCAAGGCCCAATCGACACCGCAGAGTTCATCACCGTAGGCATCGCTGCGTCGGCTGAGGGCAAGCAACAGCGCGGGCAGTTCGAACGCGTCGTCATGCAGGTCCGGCAGAGTCGCCAATTGCGCCGGCGCCAAGGCGTAGGTGGTCAGCTGTAGCTGGCCCAACAACGCGTTGAAGTGATGGCCGCGGGAGGCGTTCGGGTAGCCGACCCCGATGTCATGGGCAAACAGTTGCATCAGGCGCAGCTGCGCGGGGTCTTCAAATACCCCGGGTGCGCTCAGGCCCTGCAGCCAGCAGCCGAGCACCGAGGCCATCGGTGCCGAATAAACCGCCAATGCCTGGGCAAAAGCGCGAGCGTTGTGCTGTTCGACGGCAGCGGTGGCGGCGCCGGCATACGCCGACGCCTGTTCCGACTGCCACGCATCGATCCGCTGTGACAGCAGCGGCAACTGCACCGGCTCGACGTCTTTGCCCAGCAGGGTGTCGAGGTACTCCGTATCCAGGAAACATTCAGGCTCCAGCGCCAAACGATAGAGTTCGCGCCACCTGTCGTCTGCGGGGATGCGTGTTGGAATCGAGCCATCCATAGCCATTACCTTCCAGTGCCGCGTCAGAACATCGGATAAATGGAGGAGTCAGGTTTCTTCTTCTTTTTTCCAAACAGGCGTTGGAAAAACTTCTTGATGGATTTCATGTGCAAGTCCTTTTAGCGAGTGACATCGAGAATAAGTTTTGAAACCAGGTCGTTGCCGGCATCGGTGAAATGGATGCGGTCGACGAACTGCCAGTCTTGCGGGCCCAGTGCCTCGGCCAGCAATGGCGTGATGTCGACAAACTCCACCCCCATGGCCCGCGCCCCGTCGCGCAAGCGCTGGGCGTAGGCTTCGCGCACCGAGGTTTGCAGGATGTCGCCATACACCTCGGTGAAATTACCGAGTTGGTCGAGTTCGGCAAACAGTTGCTCTTCCTCATGGCTGCCGGTCTCGCGGACCCAGCCGGCGAGCGGTTGCAGGATGAACGTCAGCTTCGCACCCATGTCGGTGGCCAGGGCGCGCCAGATATCCAGGTGCTGCAAGGTCAGGTTGGCGGCGTAGTCGATCTGTTCCTGCATCGACGGCGGCGTGGGTTGCTCGGGCTCCTGAGGCTTGCCGAACAGATTCGACAGGCTCCAGTTGCTGGCGGTCGGCTGCTGTGGCGTCAAGGCATCGAAAAACTGATGGCAGTTGAAAAACGCGCCGTGCTCGCCCCGATAGGCGTGAGGCTGACGTGCCAGGCCAAGGTTGTTGAAACCGGAGAACAGCACGATTTCATCCACCTTGGGCAGGTGGTGCCGGTTGAGGGTGAACAGCACCAGCTCTTGGGTAGAGTTGAAGCTGCGGCCGCCGAAATTGATCCAGCGCTGGCCACGGGGATCGTTCTTCGTGAGGCGCGAAGCAAGGGTCCAGCTGTCGGCGCTGGCGCCAATGCCGAACACGGTGGAGCTGCCCGCCAACAGGCGTACCGGGCCATTACCCTTGATACCGTCGACCACCGAATAGCGGGTACCCAATGACTCGGAGTAGCGAAAGCCGGATGAATCGGTATTGACCACGGGGGAAGCATGGTCAGTGGGGTGGAAGTACATCAAATAGGGCAGCCATCGAACTTCACCGGCATCGGTGAATTTCTGTTCGTACTCGGCCATCTGCGGTGTGAGCGTCGTCCTTGTCGTCATAGCGCTTGATCCATTTGGTATTCGCTGGGCAGATTCAAACACCTGGTTGGTTTGTCAGGTGCTTGCTTTGTAGGGCATTTCTGAAAATTTGGTGCGTACAGTGCTGCTTTACTATTTTGTGACTACTTTGTACCAACCTTGTCAAAGGTCTCGTGCACTGTTATGGGACCTATCATCCCAAGGCGACGACGTGTATTGCAGATACAGCAGAACTCAATCTTTTGAATACAGATTGGGGTTTTATGCTGAAAATTTTTCAAAAAAAGGCCAATCTGTAACTTCTTAAGCGACAGATCAGAAGCTACAGTCGGGCCTATGACTCTTTACCTGAACCTCGCCGAATTCATCAGCAGCCGCATCGAGCAGGGCCTGTACGGGCCCGGTGAGCGGTTGCCATCTGTACGCACCCTCAGCCATGAGCACGGCGTCAGCCTGACGACCGTGCAACAGGCCTACCGTGTATTGGAATGTTCGGGGTTGGCGGTATCGCGTCCCAAGTCGGGCTATTTCGTGCCGTCGGACCGGCGCGTGGCGCCTTTGCCGCAGATGGGCCGACCAATCCTGCGGCCGGTGGACATTTCCCAGTGGGACATGGTCCAGGAACTGATACGCCTCGATCAAGGCGCCGGTATCGTGCAACTGGGGTGCGGTATGCCGGACATCAGCGTGCCGACCCTCAAGCCGCTGCTGACCGCCATGGCCCGTATCAGCCGGCGCAGCGACAACACCAGCCTGCAATACAGCCACATCCAGGGTGTATTGGCCTTGCGCGAACAGATCGCCCGGCTGTCCATCGATGCGGGTGTTCGCCTGACCCCGGCCGACCTGATTGTCACCAGTGGCTGTCAGGAAGCCCTGTCTACCGCAATCCGTGCGATTTGCGCGCCCGGCGATATCGTGGCGATCGCTTCGCCGAGCTATTACGGGATGATGCAGATCCTCAAGGCGGCCGGTCTCAAGGCGCTGGAGATCCCCAGCGACCCCGTGACCGGCATCAACCTGGAAGCCCTTGAGATGGCCCTGGAGCAGTGGCCGATCAAGGTCATCCAATTGACCGCCAACTGTAACAACCCCATGGGCTACATCATGCCCGACGAGCGCAAGCTCAAGCTGATCCGCATGGCCCAACGCTTTGACGTGCCGATCATCGAAGACGATATCTACGGTGATCTGTCGCATCGCTATCCGCGGCCACGCTCGCTCAAGTCCTTCGATGAAGACAACCGCGTGGTGTTGTGCAGTTCGTTTTCCAAGACCGTGGCCCCTGGCCTGCGCGTCGGCTGGATCGCTCCGGGGCGTTACCTGCCCCAGGTGCTGCATATGAAGTTCATCGGCTCTGGCGCCACCGTCACCCAACCGCAATTGGCCGTGGCCGAATTTATCGCCAAGGGTAATTACCAGTTGCACCTGCGGCGTATGCGCAAGCAATACAAGCGCAACGGCGATCTGATGAGTGAGTGGGTCAAGCGCTATTTTCCGGCGGGGACCCGCGTCAGCCAGCCTCAGGGCGGCTTTACGCTGTGGGTCGAATTGCCCGGGGAGTTCGATACCTACGCCCTCAACCGACTGTTGGAAGCGCAGGATGTGCAGGTGGCCAACGGCAATATTTTCTCGGCAGCGGGAAAATACCGTAATTGCATCCGGCTGAACTTCGCCAACCCACCCACCCGCAAGGTCGAGATGGCCGTGCAAAAGGTCGGGCAAACCGTTGGCCAGTTGATACAGATGGAGCTGGACAACCCCCTCACCGCGCAACAATGGCAGCCTCAGCCCTCTGCGTTTTGATCGGTTGCGTGCTCACTTGGCGGCATTTGTTCTCAAGGATCACAAGATTTAGGCTGTAGCCCTCTTTGACAAGAAGGAAAGCAGCGATGACCTGGTCTGCCAAGCAGTACACCCTGTTCGAACAACAGCGCACTCGCCCGGTCCGTGACCTGGTGGCGGCGATTCCCGAAACCGACGTGCGCACTGCCGTCGACTTGGGCTGCGGGCCGGGCAACTCCACAGCGGTACTGGCCGAGCGCTTTCCCCAAGCGCGAGTCACCGGCATGGACAGCTCCGACGACATGCTGGCCGACGCCCGCGAGCGCTTGCCGGCGTTGAGCTTCGAACTGGCAGATATCGGCGCCTGGAATCCAGCACAAAAATTCGATGTGATTCTGGCCAATGCCTCACTGCAATGGCTGCCCGACCACGCCGCGCTATACCCGCACTTGGTCAAACAACTGAACCCTGGCGGTACGCTGGCGGTGCAAACCCCGGACAATCTCGACGAGCCCGCCCACCGGTTGGCCCGCGAAGTGGCGGCCGACGGCCCATGGTCGGCGAAGATCGGCGCGGTCAAACACAATGAGCGGCACACCGCGAGTTACTACTACGAGTTGCTGAGCAAGCACTGCAGTACGGTGGATGTGTGGCGCACCACCTATCAGCACCCGTTGGCAGATCATGCGGCGGTGGTGGAGTGGTTCAAGGCGTCGGCATTGCGGCCCTTTCTTGCGCCGTTGACCGACGATGAAAAGGCCGCCTTCCTGCAGCAATACCAGGCGCGAATTGCCCTGGCTTATCCAGCCCTGGCCGATGGCACTGTGTTGCTGCCCTTTCCGCGCCTGTTCATCATCGCGACACGCTAACGTGATCGGCGTAAGTGGCGGTCACGCGGCCGCCGTTTGCGCCTGCAGGTATTCCTGCGCCGACATGACGCCCGCATAGCCAAATGCCAAGGATGCCATGTACGCCCCATGCACCTGCGCCGCTGGAATCACCTGGCCGTTGAATTCCTGATCGCGAGTAGCACAAGCGTCATGGATCACCGTGACCTTATAGCCCAGGTCCGCCGCCGCCCGCACCACGGCGTCCACACACATATGACTCATGCTGCCGACCACCACCAGATCGGTGATGCTGCGCTGCTCCAGCAACTCGCGCAGGTTGGTTTGGCGAAACGCATTCACAAAATGCTTGAGCACTACCGGTTCATCACCCTCGTTCAACACCTTGTCGTGCAAGCGGGCGCCGTCGGAGCCGGGCGTGAAGAACGGCGCGTCGTCGCCTTCAAACTCATGGCGTACGTGAATCACCGCATCGCCTGCCTGTCGAAATGCCTGTAGCACCTGCGCCGCCTTGTCCGCCGCGGCTTCTACGCCGTCAAGCGGCCACTTGCCCTGAGGGAAGTAGTCGTTCTGGATATCGATTAGGATGAGCGCTTGCTTGGCCATGTATGTTGCCTCCTGATGGGTTGATGGGCCCAGTATCTTAGCTGGCGCCGAGGTTGAGAATTGGCCGCACCGACAATAACAGGGGGAAAACTGACAATGGCCGTGGAACGCGCGACGCTCGAACTGGGTGTGTTGATCTATCAGGGCGCGCAACTGGCCGCCGTGCATGGCCTGACCGACCTGTTCGGGGTCGCCAATCGCATCGCCGCCGAGTACCAATCTGCGCAACTGCCGCTGCTGCGGGTCAGCCACTGGCAGGTAGACGCCCACGGCACGCCGGCGCGCGTGTTCGACAGCCACCCAGCGCCGGCCCAATCGATGATGGCTCTGCTGGTACCGCCGTCGATTGGCGAGTTCACCGAAGACCAGGCGCCGCCCGTACTGCTGGAGTGGATCCGCCAGCAGCATGCTGCCGGCACGGTGCTTGGCGGTGTGTGCATCGGCTCGATCATGTTGGCGCGTAGCGGTCTGTTGGATGGGCGCAGCGCCACCGCTCACTGGTCGTCCTCGGAATCCTTCGCGGCCCGTTACCCGGCAGTGCGCCTGGAAGCGGATAAACCCATCGTCGATGACGGCGACCTGATCACCACCGCCGGGCTGATGGCTTGGTCCGAACTGGGCCTGCGCCTGGTCGACCGGCTGATGGGGCCCAGTGTCGCCGCCGACACTGCGCGTTTTCTGGTGATCGAACACAGCGACAGTGCCCGCCAGTGCGGAAGCAACTTTGCGCCGATCCTCAGGCATGGCGACAGTGCGATCCTGAAGGTCCAGCATTGGCTGCAAGCCAGTGGCGCAGTGGATGTTTCGGTGGCGGCGATGGCGCAGGCGGCAAACCTGGAAGAGCGCACGTTTTTGCGCCGTTTTCGCAGTGCGACGGGGCTTAAACCCACCGAGTACTGCCAGCATCTGCGGGTCGGCAAGGCGCGGCAGATGCTGGAGTTCACCAACGGCACGATCGACCACATCGCCTGGACCGTGGGTTATCAGGACCCCAGCGCTTTTCGTGCACTCTTCAAGAAGATTACTGGCTTGACCCCCAGCGACTACCGCACCCGGTTTGGCGTTTGAATCGTGCAGAACGCAGGGGGGTTGGGGCATCGTCGTGCAGAATAGAGCAGGCTAACTGCCATCGCTTTTAGTGCAACTCATTGATTTGATAAACATCCCTCACAAAGCCGCGTTGGCCTGATCCCTGCAACTTTCCCACCACACACATGGCGGGATAGCCAAGGGGGACGCATGACCCCGACAAATCGCAACAAATTGGTGGTCGCACACTCGACGCGCGAAGGTGCGCCATTGCATGAGGTTGAAACCAACCGCGCATTGGCCCGCTGGCTGGCGCAGATATTGGGGCTCAAGTTTGGTGGCAGTTACGACCCCCAGATGCACGCCGGTCGCGAGCTGTACCTGCTACCCACGCAAACTCTGGTCGGTCCCGCCCTGGCGTTGAAGCTTGACGTCAGAGGGCCGGAAGATTTGTGGGGGGGCTATGTCGATCACGATTTCATTTGTACCAAAGCGATCAGCCACGGCCTGTTGAGCCCTGAGGCAAAGGCCCCTGAAGGTTGGTCGCCGATCTTCTGCGAGCGCGTACGCGACGTTGTGTTGGATGGCTTGAGTGTGTTCGCCCTGGAAGACGCCAAGCCCGCCGCCGCGCGCTTGCTCTATAGTGGCCCGATCCGTATGAAACCGGTGCACGCCTGTGCTGGACGGGGCCAGGAAGTTATCCACAGTCTCGATGAGTTCGACGCGATAGTGGCGCGTCCTGACGCCGCGAAGTTGTTCAGCGCCGGCGTGGTGCTGGAGCAAGACCTGCACGACGTAGTTACCCACAGCGTGGGCCAGAGCTTTATCGGTGAGCACGTATTCAGCTATTGCGGCGAGCAATACCTGACCCGGGACGGGCAGAGCGAGGAGGTCTACGGCGGCTCCAACTTGCTCGTCGTGCCCGGCTACTATGAAGACTTGCTGCAATTGGCCCTGCCTGACGATGTGCGGCAAGCCATCGAGCAAGCCCGGGTTTTCGATAATGCTGCCGACGAAGCCTACCCGGGGTTCTACGCCTCGCGGCGCAATTACGACATCGCCCAGGGCCTGGACAGTAACGGCCAGCGCCGTAGCGGCGTGCTCGAACAGTCCTGGCGCATGGGCGGGGCCAGCAGCGCGGAAGTCGCGGCGCTGCAGAGTTTCATCAACAACCCGAGCCTCAAGGCCATCCGCGTGTCCTCGGTGGAAACCTACGTGGATCAAGCGCTGCCGGCAGATGCCATTGAGGTGTACCGAGGCCCGGCCGAAAACAGCGACTTTCTTCTCAAGTATGTGACGGTTCAATCTTATGACGGCTAGAAGCGAGAGCATCAGTATCGATGTAGATGACGAACAGATGAGTGGGACATTCCTCAGCCCCAAGTCCAAAGTGCCCGGCGTATTGTTTGTGCACGGTTGGGGCGGCAGCCAGGAGCGCGACCTGGAACGCGCCAAAGGTATAGCGGGGCTGGGTTGCGTATGCCTGACCTTCGACCTGCGGGGGCACGCCGGCACCGGCATTCCCTTATCGCGCGTCACCCGCGAAGACAATCTGCGCGACCTGCTGGCCGCCTACGACCGGCTGCTGTCCCACCCGGCCATCGACACCTCGGCAGTGGCTGTGGTGGGCACCAGCTATGGCGGATACCTGGCGGCAATTCTCACTTCGTTGCGCCCCGTGCGTTGGCTGGCGCTGCGGGTGCCCGCGCTGTACCGCGACCAGGAATGGCTCAAGCCCAAGCGTGAGCTGGATAAAGCCGACCTGATGGATTACCGCGGCACGTTGGTACGTGCCGAAACCAACCGTGCCCTGCACGCCTGCGCGCAATTTACCGGTGATGTGCTGATTGTGGAATCGGAAACCGACGACCATGTGCCCCATGCCACCATCATGAGTTATCGCGCGGCGTGCCAGCAGACTCACTCCCTGACCCACCGCATCATCGACGGCGCGGACCATGCCTTGAGCGACCCGGTGTCGCAACAGGCCTATACCTCGATCCTGGTGGACTGGATTACCGAAATGGTAGTGGGTGAGCGGTTGAGCATTATCCAATCCCGATAGACGTTAAGCGGGTGTCTTCTTCACCCGCAACGCCTTGGCCTTGGCCTCCACCCCCAGGTACATCACCAACGCAATCAGCAATGGGCAAATAAAGTAGATTGCCCGATACGCGATCAACCCGGCCAGCAGACTCCCGCGCGACGCCTCATGCTGCAACAACCCGATAAACACTGCCTCCAACACCCCAAGCCCGGCGGGTATATGGGTGACCACACCGGCAATCGCGCTGATCAGCAACACGCCCAATACCAGCGGGTAATCGAGTTTGGCGGGCAGCAAGGTAAAAATAACCGCTGCCATGAGTGACCAGTTCAAGGCGCCCAGGGCCAGTTGGAGGCAGGCCATGCGCAGCGACGGCAAATTGATCTCGATGCCGCGGATCGACCACGCACGTTTTTTCGAAAACCGGCACGCCGCCAGGTAACCCAGGCTCGCGATCACCAGCAACACGCCCACACCTTGCAGAGCGCCGGTGCTGAGCTTCCAACCCGGTGGCAGGGTGACCAGCCCGCTGCTGAACACTACCCCGGCCAAGGCCATATAGCCGAACCAATTGGTGGCCAGGCTCAGGCCGAGGATCTTGGCGATATTGCTGGTGCTTACCCCCAATCGCGAATACAGCCGGTAACGCATGGCGATGCCGCCGACCCAGGCGCTCAGATTGAGGTTGAACGCATAACTGATAATGCCCACCGGCAGGATCTGCTTCCAGCGCAGAGGCTGGCGAATATAGGTCCGTCCGATCAGATCGAAGCAGGCGTACACGATAAAACTGCACAGCGTCAGCGCGCCGGCGATCAGCAATGTGCTGACTTTGAAGTCGCTCAACGTCTGCAGCACTTCGCTCCAGTCGATGCGCCGGGCAAGCAGGGTGAAGAGCACTATCAGTAGCAGGAAGAACGCAATGGTCAGGGGCTTCTTCCAGCGCTGGAACCGTGAGCCGTTTTTCTCAGACGTCATGGGCCGGACTCTCAATGGGTTTCAAACGCGGCTTGTGTGCCGGCAACCAACTCGCCAGCGCGGGAAAGTGGCGCATGACATGGAACACCAGAAACCCCACGGTCAGGCGCCACAACCACAGGCGCGGCTTGCGCTTGGCCGGCATGGTCTGGCAATGGTCTCGTGCCAGGGCTTCCAGGCTCTGGTACAGCTGCTGGTTGAAGGCGCGGTCACGAATCAGCACGTTGGCTTCCAGGTTCAGCGCCAGGCTCAGCGGGTCGAGGTTACTTGAGCCCACGGTGCTCCATTCGTCGTCCACCAGCGCCACTTTGCCGTGCAACGGGCGTTGGCAGTACTCGTGAATCACCACGCCATCCTTGAGCAGATAGTCGTAGAGCATGCGCGCCGCCAGCTTGGCCAGCAGCACGTCGGGCTGGCCTTGCATGATCAACTGCACCTGCACGCCCCGGCGCGCTGCGTTACGAATCTCGCGCAGCAAGCGATAGCCGGGGAAGAAATAGGCATTGGCAATTACCACCCGCTGCCGGGCCTGGCTCAAGGCGTGGATATACGCTTCTTCGATGTCGTCGCGATGCTGGATATTGTCGCGATAAATCAGGCGCACCAGCCCGTCGTCGTGCTCGTCTGCCCATGGCGAAGGCCGTTGCTGGCGTCGGCGCCAACCTCTACGGGTGCGCACCTGGCGGCCACTTTGGGCGAGGGCGAAATGGTGCAAGTCGGCCACTGCGGGGCCGATGATCTGTACCGCGTAATCCTGCTTGGCTTCGGGGCCGAAGTCCCCCAGGTGATCAGCGGAAAAATTGATCCCGCCGATAAACGCCACGCTAGCGTCCACCACCACGATCTTGCGGTGCAGGCGACGAAACCAGTTGGTGCGAATGCCGAGGGTTTTGGATGCCGGGTCAAACATCTGCACGATCACGCCGGCTTCAGCCAGTGCGCGCAGAAAGGCCGGGCTCAGTTCGCCGCAGCCGAAACCGTCAAGGCTGACCACTACCTTGACCCCGCGTTGCGCCGCTTCGATGAGAATGCCTTGCAGCTCATGACCGACCTTGTCTTCAAAGAGGATGAAGGTCTCCAGCAGGATTTCCCGCTGGGCGTCGCGCATGGCCTCGAACACCGCGGGAAAATAGGCCTCGCCATTTTCCAGCAATTGCACACGATTGCCGCTCTGCCAGCCGTAGTCCAGGTCGCGGGCCTTGCTGTCATCCGGCGGCTGGTCGGTGGCGATATGTTCTACCGCAATGCTCATAACTCAATCTCCACCGACAGGGGCACATGGTCTGACAGGTGCGACCACGGCCGCGTGGTGAGCACGCGCGGGTTGTGGATGGTCAGGTTGCGCACATAGATGCGATCCAGCGGCAGTAACGGCAGGCGTGCCGGGAACGTACGCGCAGGCTTGCCGTGGGCGTGGATGAACACCTCCTGCAGGCCGCTTTGACTCAGGTCGGCCTTTTGCCGCCAGTCATTGAAATCGCCGGCGACCACCAGGGGCGCATCCGCCGGGATCTGGCCAATACGCTGCTCAAGCAAGCGCAGTTGCTGTTGGCGATGTACCTCGCGCAAGCCCAGGTGGATGCAGATGGCATGCACCTCGCGTTCGCCGCCCGGCAGGCGCAGTACGCAATGCAGCAGGCCGCGGTTCTCATGGCCGCTTTGGGAGATGTCGAGGTTGTCGTAACGAATGATCTGGAATTTTGACAGCAGCGCGTTGCCATGGTCGCCATGGGGGTAGACCGCATTGCGACCATAGGCAAACTGCGGCCAGATGCTGTCGGCGAGAAATTCGTACTGCGGCATCTTCGGCCAGTCGCTATAGCGCTGGGGATGGCGCTCGTGGGTGCCGTGGATCTCTTGCAGGAACACCATATCGGCACCGACGCTGCGCACCGCTTCGCGCAGTTCGGGCAGGATGAAGCGTCGATTCAGGGCGGTGAAGCCTTTATGGATATTCACCGTCAGCACGGTAAAACGCGTGATGGCGGTGGTGGGGGGCACGGGGATCAGCTCGGGGTGAGTCATGGCAACACTCCCGGTTCCGGCAACTGCCCGGGTGCCGTGAGCAGGTGCTTGTCCAGCCCGAAGCGCTGTAACAAATGGCGCGCGTCGAAAGGCGCGCGCACCTTGATGTCATTGTCGAAAAAGCAGAACACGTCACGCTGTTTACGCACGCGGGGTTTGCGTTGCGGGGCGACAAGGTGCGCATCCGCCGGTTGTTTGCCGTGCGCCCAGCGCTCGATACGGTCACCCCAGCGTTTGAGCGCTTCATCGGTATAGCCACTGGCGTAGAGCTGCTTGTCGCCGTGTAATCGTAGGTACATGAAGTTGGCGGTGACGTCTTCGATATAGGGCCACTTGCCGGCGGTGTCAGCCACTACGAGGGCAACACCGTACTTGTCCAGCAGCTGCACAAACTCCGGTACCGCAAAGCTCATGTGGCGAATTTCCACGGCATGGCGCAAGGGTTTTTTGCCATAGGCTTTCATGCTTGCCTTGCCGTTCAGGCGCGGCTCGTGCTGGCGGGCGAGGGCGGCGGCCTGTTGGGTGTTGGTGGGTAAATCGGCCAGGAAGGCTTCGAACAGTGCGACGTCGAATTTGAAGCTGGGCGGGAACTGCCAAAGGATGGGGCCGAGTTTTTCTTTGAGCTCCAGTACCCCGGAGGCGAAGAAATTGGCCATGGGCTTGTGCACCTCGCGCAAGCGCAGGATATGCGTGACATAGCGTGGCGCCTTGACGCTGAACATGAATCCCTCAGGCGTATCGGCGTACCACTGCGCATAGCGCTTGGGGGTTTGCAGCGCATAGAAAGAACCGTTGATTTCAATGCTGCTCACGGCGCGTGACGCAAACTGCAACTCGCGTTTCTGGGTCAGCCCGTCGGGGTAGAAGTCCCCGCGCCAGGGCGTGTAGCGCCAGCCGGAAATGCCGATATGAATCGCCGCCATGGTTGCTCCTGTGGAGGTGGGGTGCGTTATGGGATGACTGCGATATTTGGCTGAAAGTTTCCACGTTCCTACAGACGGTACGGGGTGCGAAATGTGGGAGGGGACTTGCCCCCGATAGCGGTGCATCAGTCATGAAGTTGTTGACTGACAGCCTGCTATCGGGAGCAAGCCCCCTCCCGCAATTTGAATCACATGCCCGCAAACACAGGGAACGATCAAGGCTCAAACCCGTCAGTTCCTTACAGACCCTTCTGAAGGAGCCCGCTGTTTTGCTGAATTTAAAGACTGCATTACTGCTAGGGGCGCTGCTGTTCTGCGGCAGCGGCGCATTGCAAGCTGCTGCCACCGCGCCTGAGTCCGACGCGGCGGCCAAGCCCGAGTTGCTGGTGGAGGGCGGCCTGCTCGGGGCCATCAGTTCCAGCATTGATGATGTGCAGCAGAAGCTCGATCTGAACCAGAACTTTATCGACGAGTGGCGCCTGCGGGCCGACCGGGCCGCGAATGAAGTCGGGCGGCTGGTCGACCAGACCGCCGCACGCTCGCCGTGGAGTGTGGCCGGGGATTTCCTGCTGTTATCCGCCGTTTGGGTGGGTGCTTTTGCGCTGCTGACGTTACTGGGGCGCTTTATCGTGCGGCGCTTGAGCCTGCGCGCCTTTTTTCGCCGGCGGGCACGCTTGCTGGGCGTGCTGGGGTATGTGGTGCCTTACACCATCCCTGCGGTTATCTGCCTGCCATTGACGCTGTATGTCAGCCATTTTCTCGCCTCTTCCGTAGGACGGGCACTGGCGCTGTGTTTTGCCTACGCCACCAGTAGCGGCATCTTTTCCACCTCCATGCTGCTGTGCGTGATCGTCATGTTCAATGTCGGCCACAAGCGCCCGGCGGTGCAGATCATTCGCGACTATTGCCCCAAACCGCTGTTCCTGATCGGCTTCCTTGCCGCTCTCAGCGACGCGCTCACCAGCCCGCAGATCGCCCGGCAGCTGGGCGGCAACATCACCAGCAGCGTTGCGGTGTTTACCGGGCTGTTCGCGACAGTGATCTTCGGTGTGCTGGTGGTTCGCCTGCGTCGCCCGGTGGCGCATTTGATTCGTAACCGGCCGTTGGCGCAGCGCCTTAAGCATCCGGCGTTGCAGCAATCGCTGCGGGTATTTTCCGGGCTGTGGTATTGGCCGATCCTGTTGATGGTACTGGTCTCGGCGATCAACTTGATCGGTGCCGGCGACGATAATCAAAAGGCCCTGCGCTGCGCCTTGTTGACCACCATCCTGCTGATCGGCACGGTATTTCTCAGCACGGTGCTGCAACACTTGTTCAAGTCGCGCAGCCAAGTGGCGATACAGCGCAGCAGTGCCTACAAGGAGCGCTTTCTCAGCCTGTTGCACGCGATATTGCGCATTGTGATGGCCATCGCTTTTATCGAGATACTGGGGCGTATCTGGGGCGTGTCGCTGTTCGAGTTCGCCCAACGCAACTCAGTGGGCCGGGCGATCAGCGATTCGCTCAGCAGTATCGGCCTGATCCTGCTGATGACGTGGCTGTTCTGGGTGGTGCTCGATACGGCGATTCAGGAAGCGCTCAAGCCCCCGGTGAACAAACGTTCCAGCCGCCAGCCCAGTACGCGGGTCAAAACCATCCTGCCGCTGCTGCGTAATGCGGTGAAAATCATTCTGGTGGTTATCTGTGCGATCACCACCATGGCCAATCTGGGTATCAACGTCGCGCCGTTACTCGCGGGTGCGGGGGTGGTCGGCTTGGCGATTGGTTTTGGCTCCCAGCAGTTGGTGCAGGACGTGATCACCGGCCTGTTTATCATCATCGAAGACACGCTCTCCATCGGCGACTGGGTGGTGCTCGATTCCGGCCACGCCGGTACCGTCGAGGGCTTGACCATCCGCACCCTTCGCCTGCGCGACGGCAAGGGCTTTGTGCATTCGGTACCGTTCGGGCAGATCAAGGCGGTCACCAACCAGTCGCGCCAATTCGCCTATGCGTTCTTCTCGGTGCAGTTCACCTACGACACCGACGTGGACAAGGCCGTGGAGCTGATCCGTGAAGCAGGCCAGTCGATTCGTGACGACGTGTTCCTCAAGTACAACCTGCAAGGGCCACTGGAAGTGTTCGGCGTGGACAAGATGGACCTCAATGGCGTGGTGCTCACGGCGCAATTCCGCACGGTATCGGGTGGGCAATATGCGGTGAGTCGAGCGTTCAATCAGCGCTTGAAAAAGCTTGTGGATAACTGTGACGAGGTGCATTTTGCGCAGACTTATCCACAGCAGGTGTTGTTGCCCAAGCGTGTGGCGCAGGAGGATGAGCCAGAGGCCGAGCAAGCCAGGCCGCAATGATGAGAGTGGCTGTTCCGGCCCCATCGGGAGCAAGCCCCCTCCCACATTTGAATGTGTTCACACATCAAAATGTGGGAGGGGGCTTGCTCCCGATGAGGGCCTAAAGGTCAGCGCCTGATCAACTTCTCCTGCACTGCCTGCTGATCCATCTCCAGCAACACCTGCTGCTTGCCGGCGACCATCACCGCCGCCGGCAGCCCATCGCGATATACAATCCGATTACCGCTCACCGCCGGCACTTTGGCCCCCGGTAGCAGCGTGCCCACAAGGTTCAATGGATCCGCCCCGCACACCGCGATCAAGCTCCCGTCATGTGCCCGCCGCCGCACCTCGCGCAGCAAGGGTATCGCCTCCGGCAACGCAAACTGTTCGCCCGCCAGCCCACTGACAAACCGCCCGCCACGAATCTCCCCGCGTGCCTCCAGCCGATGGAAGGTGCGCAGCAATTCACGCCAACTCGGTAACCAATCCGCCTCGCGCTCCAGCAAGCGCCAGAACACCACGCCGTAACGGCGCAGCAGGGTCATCGCCACATGCTCCAGGGTCTCGGTCGAATGTGGGCCAGCAGCGCTGGCTGAACGGCGGACCAAGGCCCAGCGACCGGCATCATCCATGCCGCCGACAAACGCCCCGCGCCCACGTCGACTGCTGCGAGCCTGGCGTTTGCTGGCAGGCGTGGTCAGGGCGCGCAGCCCGGCGAAGCTGTCGGCATTCACCAGGCCGGCGCCTACCAGTTCCTGCAAGGCTGTCTCCAGCTCGCTGCGCAGCAGGTGGGCCTCGTGCACCAGTTCATCAAAAAACAAGGCGCCGTGTTTGCGCAGGGCCGAGTGGACTTTCTGCGCCTTGGGCGACAGCGTGGTGCTGTCGGTGGGCTCGGTCAGCCCGCTCCACAACGCTACCTGGCTACGGGGGAGCAAAACCACCGGGGTGCTGCGCAACGCCATGGCGCCGGCCTTGTTGCTTAAGCGCGTCCATACCAGCTTGCCGCTGCGGCACAGGTCATCGAGCCAGGTCGATGAATAATCCTTGATGCGCGCGCTGAGCAGGTCAGTGTCCCAGGCCGACGTGGCGGCGGCGTAGCCCTCGAGTTGGCTGACTATCTGCGGCAATACGGCGCTGCCCTGGCCACGGGTGCTGTCGGACAGGTGCTGCCAATCGAACAGAAAACGCATGAAATCCTGCAACGCCACCGGCTCGATTTCCCGGCGCAGGCGCTTGACCGTGTAGCGATGAATGCGCGCCAGCAAGTGACGTTCGCACCATTGTTCCTGCGTGGCACCGGGGCTGAAGTGCCCGCGCAGCACGTAGCCTTCCTGCTCCAGGCGCGACAGGGCCTGAGTGATTGCCGCCACGGGCAGCGCCAGGGGGGCAGCGATTTCGACCAGGTTCAACGGGCCAAAACCACTGAGGCGCGCACGCAGTACTTCTAACAGTGCTTCGTCAAATTCCCAGGGCTCGTCGAACCCGGGCAGCAGTGGCAAATCGTTAGGGTAGAGCGCTTGCAAGCAACTCAAGCGCTCCACGGCGACCCACATGCCGTTGTGCAACTGACAGGCTCGCCCGGCCTTGGCCAAGGCGTGCAGCCATGCGGCCCATTGCGGCGCAACTTCAGGGGCTGCGATGCACGCCAGGCTCATCAGCGCTTCATGCATTTCATCCACGCCGTTGGGCGCGGGCCAGGCTTCTTCGCGAACGCCGGCGATGGCCTCGGCATCCAGTGCGCCCAGGTCGTCGGTGCTCTGCGGGTCGCTCCAGCGTCGGTTGAGCACGGCCTGGGTGCGGCGCTCTTCCAGCGGGGCGTCGTCGAGAAAGGTGTAGGGCTTGGCGCTGAGAATTTCCGCAGCCATGGGCGAAGGGGCGGGCAGGTCGCGGCTGATCAATCGGACTTCACCGCGCTCCATGCGCCGCAGCAGTGCCAGCCAGGCTTCACTGTCCATGGCTTCATGCAAGCAATCGTCGAGGGTTTGTTCCACCAGTGGGTGATGGGGGATTTCGCGCTCGCCGGCGAGGTTTTCCAGGCAGGCGATCTGGTCTGGAAAGACGCTGGCGATCAGGTCTTCGCTCTTCATGCGCTGGATCTGCGGCGCCACCTTGCGCCCACCGGTGTAGCGCGGCAACGCCAGGGCCACGCCGGCATTCCAGCGCCAGCGCACGCCGAACAGCGGCGCATCCAGCACGGCCTGGATCAGGAGGTGTTCAGCACTGTTGCTGTTGAGGTAACGCCACACCTCATCCAAGGCAAAACTGTGGCTGGTAGACAGCGACAGCACGATGGCGTTTTCGCTGGCCGCCGCTTGCAGCTCGAAGTTGAAGGTGCGGCAGAAGCGCTTGCGCAACGCCAGGCCCCAGGCGCGGTTGATGCGGCTGCCAAACGGCGTGTGGATGATCAACTGGGTGCCGCCGGACGCGTCGAAAAACCGCTCCATGATCAACGTGTCCCGGGAGGGCAGGGCGCTCAGGGCCTGGCGCGACCGGGCCAGGTAATCCAGCAGTTGTTCGGCGCTGGCGCGATGCAGGCCCAGGGTGCCGGTTAGCCAGTCGAGGGCCGGTTGCAGGTCGCCGGGCGTGGCACCCAGCAAGCTGTCGATTTGCCCTTGCAAGCGCGCCACGGCCACCGACAACTCGTTGCTGCGCCCGGGTGCTTCGCCCAGCCAGAACGGGATGGTCGGCGGTTGGCCATGGGCATCCTCGACACGCACCTTGCCCGCTTCGACCCGCAGGATGCGGTAAGAGGTATTGCCGAGTTGGAAGATGTCGCCGGCGATGCTTTCCACCGCGAAGTCTTCGTTGACGCTGCCGATGTTCAGGCTCTGAGGCTCCAGCAACACGCTGTAGTCGGCGTTGTCCGGGATGGTGCCACCGCTGGTGACGGCGGTGAGCCTGGCACCGCGGCGGCCGCGCAGGGTGTGGGTCACGGCGTCACGGTGCAGGTAGGCGCTGCGGATACCCTGGCGGCCGTTGTAGCCCTCGCTGAGCATCTGCAACAGGGCCTGGTAGTGGCGCTCATCCAGCTCGGCGTAGGGCGCAGCGCGGCGGACAAGCGCCAGCAGCGCCTGTTCCGGCCATTCACGGGCGCTGACTTCGGCAATGATCTGCTGGGCCAGCACGTCCAGCGGCGCCACTGGAATATGCAAGGTATCCAGCTCGCCACGGCGTACGCAGTCGAGCAACGCGGCGCATTCGATCAAGTCGTCACGGGTGGTGGCAAACAGGCGCCCTTTGGGCGTACCGCCGACCTGGTGCCCGGAGCGGCCGACGCGTTGCAAAAAGCCATTGATCGAGCCGGGTGAGCCGATCTGGCAGACCAGATCCACCTCGCCAATATCGATGCCCAGCTCCAGGGACGCGGTGGCGATCAGCACTTGCAGTTCGCCGGCCTTGAGCCGTTGCTCGGCGTCCAGGCGCAGTTCCTTGGCCAGGCTGCCATGGTGGGCGGCCACGGCGGTCTTGCCCAGCCGCTCGCTCAGATGCCGGGCCAGGCGTTCGGCCAGGCGCCGGGTGTTGACGAAAATCAGCGTGGTGCGGTGTTCGCGGGCCAATTGCGCGAGGCGGTCGTAGACCAGGGCCCACACATCGTTGGCCATCACCGCCGAGAGCGGCACTGGCGGCACTTCGATATCCAGGTCCCGTGGGCGCGCATGGCCGATGTCGACGATGGCACACTCACGGTCGGTGCCGACTAAAAACCGCGAGACCGCGTCGATGGGTTTTTGCGTGGCTGACAGGCCGATACGGGTCAATGGCTCGGCGCACAGCGCTTGCAGGCGCTCCAGGCTCAAGGCCAGGTGGCTGCCGCGCTTGCCGGCGGCGATGGCATGGATCTCATCGACGATCACCGTACGCGTGCTGGCGAGCATGTGTCGGCCGGAATCCGAACCCAGCAGCACATACAGAGATTCGGGCGTGGTCACCAGGATATGCGGCGCGCGCTTGCGCATCTGTGCGCGGTCTTTTTGCGGGGTGTCGCCGGTGCGCACGGCGGTGCGGATCACCAGCGGCGGCAGACCCAGGCTTTGAAGCTGCTCGGTAATGCCGGCCAGCGGGTTTTGCAGGTTGATCTGGATGTCGTTGGACAGCGCCTTGAGCGGTGACACATACACCACCAGGGTCTCGTCCGGCAGTTGCCCGCCGTTGGCCAGGCCTTGGTGGACCAAATCGTCGAGTACCGCCAAAAAGGCCGTCAAGGTCTTGCCCGAGCCGGTGGGCGCGGCGATCAGCGTTGACCGCCGCTGGCGGATCAGCGGCCACGCCTGGGCCTGGGCGCCGGTCACCGAGGGGAAGGTGCTGCAAAACCAGGCACTGACGGCGGGGTGAAAACCATCCAGTGCGCTGGCCGTTGATTCGGGAAGGTTCATGAAGTGATTGATGCCACCTGCTCCAACAAGTTGCAAACACGTACTTTATCCGTGACGGTTGCGCTACAAACCCGCAAAATGCAACGATTCTGGCAACTACCTACGGCAAGGCGCACACGCCTGTCGATAATAACCATCGTTCCAAACAGACCGGGCCTGCTCAATCTATGCGAATGCGCCTTATGTTACTGGGCGGCGGGAATGCCCTCGGGCAGGCGCTGATTCGCCTCGGTGCAGAGGAAGACATCGGTTTCCTCGCCCCCAAACCGCCCCAAGACGGCTGGGATGCCGCGAGCCTTACCCAATTGCTCGACGACACCCGTCCCGATGCATTGATCAACCTCGCCTACTATTTCGACTGGTTCCAGGCCGAAACCGTGAGCGAAACCCGTCTGGCCGCCCAGGAGTTCGCCATCGAACGCCTGGCTGAATTGTGCCAGCACCACAGCATCACGCTGCTGCAACCGTCCAGCTACCGGGTGTTCGATGGCTCCCGCGCCACCGCCTACAGCGAAAAAGACGAGCCGGTGCCCCTGGGCCTGCGCGGCCAGGCGTTGTGGCGTATCGAGCAGAGCGTGCGCGCCACTTGCCCGCAACATGTGCTGCTGCGATTTGGCTGGTTGCTCGATGACAGTGTCGACGGCACGCTCGGGCGGTTCCTGGCCCGGGCCGAAAAACCTGATGAACTACTGATGGCCGACGACCGTCGTGGCAACCCGACGCCGGTAGACGACGCCGCACGGGTGATTATCTCGGTGCTCAAGCAGCTTGATTGCGCGGCTCCGCTGTGGGGCACCTATCATTACGCCGGGCATGAGGCGACCACACCGTTGGCGCTGGGCCAGGCGATTCTGACCGAAGCGCGCAACTTCCACGCGTTGGCCATTGAATCCCCCACTGCCCAGGCCCACGCGGCTCGGCCGGATGCGGCGGATGAACCGCAGCACGCGGTGCTGGCGTGCAAGAAAATCCTGCATACCTTCGGCATCAAGCCCAGGGCATGGCGGGCGGGACTTCCGGCGTTGCTGGACCGGTTCTACCGCCACAGCTGACACGCTACAAAACCAAATGTGGGAGGGGCGGTGCGACGATTCGACTTGCTCCCGATAGCGATGGGTCAGTCCATGAATCTGTTGACTGACACTCTGCTATCGGGAGCAAGCCCCCTCCCACATGGGTTATGCAGTGTTGCTTAGAACTTGTAGCCAATACCCACCATGTAAACCATCGGATCCACGTCCACATTGACCTTGGCCCGAGTGCCCTGGCCCAGCGCATTGTTATCCACAGTCGCCTTGGTGCTGATGTCGATGTAGCGCGCCTGGGCGTTGATCATCCAGTTGTCGTTGATCATGTAGTCGGCGCCGATCTGTGCGGCCCAGCCCCAGGAGTTTTCGGCCTTGAAGTTGCTGAAGCCGGCTTGTTGAGCGCGACCGCCGACGTGTTCGTCGTAGATCCAGGTGTAGTTGATACCGGCGCCCACGTACGGCTGGAATGCCGACTTGTTGTCCAGCGGGTAGTACACGACGCTCAGGGTCGGCGGCAGGTGCTTGAGCGAGCCGAGCTTGCCGTTGGCGGCGCCCAGTGCGGTGTTCTTGAGTTTCACGTCATGCTCGAACGGTGTAGCGGCCAGCAATTCGATACCGACGTGGTCGGTGATCATGTAGGCGAAGTTCAAGCCCAGTTGGGTATCGCTGCTCATGGTCGCCTTGCCGCCCAGGTTGGTGCCGGCCAGCGGGCCCTGGTCAACCTTGACTTTGCCGCTGTCGGCCTCCGGGTTGACGGTGATTGCACCGGCACGCACCAGAATATCGCCCGCCTGGTGAGCGTGTGCGACCGGGGCGACGAGGGCGAGCGCGAAGAGGGACGCGCCGAGCAGAGACTTGTTCATGGGAGCTCCAAAGGACGTTTAAAAGTTGTACGTCCAATGGTAAAGATCGTTCCGTTCGGTCTTTTGACTCAGCTCAATGAAAGGGTGATCAGCGCTACTCCTGCAGCTCGTACATGTAAATCTTCTGGGCATCCATCTGGTAACCGGCGTCGGCCAGTTCACTCGACGACGGCTTGACCTGCATCGCGCCTTCGATCCAGTACGGCTGATACAACTCATCGAGTTTCACCCCGACTTCACTTTTCACATGCACGATCTGGTTCGACGGCGGTGGCGGCACGTGGATGCACGCGCCGAAATACGGCACCAGCAGAAACTCGGTGGTGCGGCCTTCTTCGCTGACTTCCAGCGGCACGATATACCCCGGCAGGCGGATGTGCTGGCCGTCGAGGCTCTGCACCACCGGCGCGTTGGGCAAATCCTGCTTGGCCGCCGGCGCCGCCTCGACGGACAAGGCATCGGCCATGTTCGACAGATCGTGCAGCGGCTTCATATTAGGCACTTCCGGTGGCGCATCCGGCGGGATCATTTCCTGCCAGGACAGGTCCTTGGGCTGTTCATCCGCCCACACGGGCAAGGCCGTCAGCAGCAACAGGGCAAACAGGGCACGACGCATCGAAGCCTTCCTCATAAACGGATGGACAGGCCATCGGCCAAAGATTGTCGATAGGCGCGCCACGCGGGCACGCTGCCCATCAACAGCGCTGCGGCGAGGATACCCGCCAGCAGAGTCCATTCATATTCGCTCGGCCAGGACATCGGCAGGTCCAGCCCGTAGTTGGCCTGCAAGTAACCCCGGGAGGCGGCGATGCAGACATACAGCAGGCCCACACCTGCTACCACACCGGACAAGGCCAGGGCGAAGGCTTCGAAGATCAGCAGGCTCGCGATATGCCAGGGGCGTGCGCCCACCGAACGCAGGATCGCCATCTCGCGGCGGCGCTCGTTGAGGCTGGTGAGGATCGCCGTGAGCATACCGATCAACCCGGTCAGCACCACGAACAGCGAAATCACGAACAAGGCTTTCTCGGCGGTGCCCATCATGCTCCACAGTTCTTGCAACGCCACGCCCGGCAGGATCGCCAGCATCGGCTCGCCACGGAATTCATTGATATCTCGTTGCAGGGCGAAGGTGGAAATCTTGTTGTTCAGGCCGAGCATGAACGCGGTGATGGCTTGCGGCGTCAGGTCCATATTGCGCGCCTGGTCGGCGCTGACGCGGCCTTTGCCCTGGGCCGGCACACCGTTGTGCCAATCGACATGGATTGCCTCCATGCCGCCGAGACTGATGTGCAATGTGCGATCTACCGGCGTACCGGTACGCTTGAGGATGCCAACCACGGTGAAGGGTTTGTCGTCGTGCTTGACCAGGCTGACCACCGCTACACCGTGGGCCAGCACCAGCTTGTCGCCGAGTTTGTAATGCAGGGCGTCGGCGACTTCGGCGCCGAGCACCACTTCAAACGGGTCGGTAGCGAAGGCGCGGCCGCTGGCCAGTTCGAGGTTTTGCTTGCGCCCGTACTGGTAATGCTCGAAGTAGGATTCGTTGGTGCCCATCACGCGGTAACCGCGATGGGAGTCGCCGAGGGAAATCGGAATGGCCCATTTCACCTGGGGGCTGGCGGCGAAATGCTCAAAGCTGTCCCAGCGGATGTTGTTGGTGGCGTTGCCGATGCGAAACACCGAATACAGCAGCAGGTTGACCGAGCCCGAACGTGCCCCGACGATCAGGTCGGTGCCGCTGATGGTGCTGGCAAAACTGTTGCGCGCCTCGACACGCACGCGCTCCACCGCCAGCAACAAGCACACGGAAAGCGCGATGGCGAAGGCAGTGAGGATCGCAGTAAAGCGGCGGTTAGCCAGGCTGGCCATGGCTAGACGAAACAGATACATCTCAAACCTCTGCGGGCGTGGCGGCGCGATTGAGTTCGGCCAGTGACAGGTTACGGTCGAACAGTGACGCCAGGCTCTGGTCATGGCTGACAAACAACAGGCTGGCGCCAGCTTCACGGCATTCAGCGAACAGCAACTGGATGAACGCTTCGCGGGCGTCATAGTCCAGGGCCGAGGTGGGCTCGTCGGCGATCACCAGTTCCGGTTGGCCAATCAACGCACGGGCAGCGGCCACCCGTTGTTGCTGGCCGATAGACAGCGAGTCGGCGCGGCGCTCCAGCAAGTCCTTATCCTTTAAGCCCAGGTGCGCGAGCAGGGTCGCGGCTGCCTGGTCGACACTGCCATGGCGCTGCTTGGCCCGCTGCGCGCGCAGCCTGGAAAAGTGGCAAGGCAACTCGACGTTTTCGCGCACCGATAGAAACGGCAGCAGGTTGAACTGCTGGAAGATGTAGCCGGTGTGGTCTACACGGAAACGATCACGGGCGCCGGCCGAGAGTTCGGTCAACTCCTGCCCCAGCAGGCGGATGCTGCCCTGGCTGGGTTTCTGCACGCCCCCCAGCAGCCCCAGCAGTGTGGTCTTGCCACTGCCGCTCGGGCCCTTGAGGAACAGGGTTTCCCCGGGTTCCAGGCGGAACGCGGGGATGTCCAGCAACTGCGGGTGACCGGGCCAGTTGAAGCCCAGGTCGGACAGTTCGATTAACGCTTGAGTCATGGGAAGTCAGTGTCGCCTGGTAGTCGAAAATGGCGCCGATCCACTGTGGGAGCTGGCTTGCCTGCGATGGCATCGCTACGGTGTGCCTGCTGCACCGCGTCGCCAGTATCGCAGGCAAGCCAGCTCCCACATGGACTGTGCTTTCAAGTCAGAACTTCAGGGTGGCGGCGGTGGCCGTCGCGTCAACACCTTGCTGACCGCTCGGGCCGATCAGTTGTACCTGAATTTTCTTGGTGGCGGGGAAGGTCTTGAACACTTGGCTCAAGTCCAGGTTGCCCAAGGCCGTCGGCGTGGCACAGGTGAATTGGTAGTGGGCGTGGATTTCGCTGTGGTCGTGATGGTGCTCGTGGGCGGCGGCGCCTTTGCCGTCGGTGGCGTGGTCATCGTCGTCATGGTCGGCTTCTGGTTTGTCACCGAACAGCGGGCTATTGAGTTCCTGGCTGCTGACCACACACCCTGCAGCCTTGGGCAGGTTGAACAGGGCCAATGGGTTCTCCAGCTGTTTGCGTACATCGGCGACCTTGGCTTTATCGGCGGCGCTGGTCGCTACATGCTCGAAACCCACCAGGTTCATCGCCGGGCTGTCCAGTTCAAGCTCAAGGGCCTTGCCATCCAGCACGGCATTGAGACGGCCGACCCCGTGTTCATGGGCGCCGAGGCTGCCGTGCTCGTGGTCATGCTCTTCGTGAGCGTGGGCAACAGCCAGTGGCAGCAGGGCGAACGGCAAAGCAAGCAGCAAACGGCGCATGGGAGGGCTCCAGGATGAAAGTTTTGTTATGTGATCTTATAACAATAGAGCCGAGAGTTTGACCGCCTGCTTGGTGTTGCGCAAGCTGCATGGGAGCATGACGGTCAGAAAAATGCAGGAGTACAGCGATGTTGCGAATTCGTGGAACCATCGGCGACCTGCCGGTGGACTTGACCCTGGAACTGGACGACGGCGATTGGGCGCGCTTGGGCGCACAGCTTCAGGCCGCCCCAACGCCCAGTGCGCCAGCCGCGGCGCCGGTCAAACAGAACGACGACCTATGGCAGAGCGCCCAGGATGTGCTGCGCAAGGCCGGGCAGCTCAATGGTCTGGAATTGCTCGATCAACTGGAAGGGTTGGCAGGCGATGCAGGCGCGGGCAAGCGCCTGTTGGTGCGCCTGCGCCATAGCGCTAAAGTCAAGGTGAGCAGCGGCGGGGATACGCCGCTGTACCGTTGGATCGGTGATTAGTACAACGCGGCAAACAATTTGCGGCGGTACACCGTGACCAGCGGGTGCTCATTGCCCAGCAATTCGAACACCTGCAGCAACGTCTTGTGCGGCAAGCCTTCGCTGTAGCTGCGGTTGCGGGTAAACAACTTGAGCAAACCTTCCAGTGCCGCATCGTACTGCTGGCGCGCCAGTTGCTGGATCGCCAACTGATAGGCCGCCTCGTCGTCCTGCGGGTTCTGTGCCAGACGGCTCTTCAGATCGGCGGTGTCCGGCAAGTCTGCGGCCTGGCGCAGGAAGGTGATCTGCGCCTTGGCCCCGGCCAGGGCGGCCTTGTGCTCGTCGCTTTTGACTGCGTCAAGCACGGCCTGGGCTTCGCCCAATTCGCCGCGTTCGGCCAGGCAGCGTGCGTACAGGATCAACGCGGGGGCGTTAGTGTTGTCTTCGCCCAACAGCGCCACCAGCAGCCCTTCAGCTTCACTGATGCGTCCTTCGCTGAACAGCGCCTGGGCCTGTTCCAGCGGATCCGCCGCAGCCGGTGGTGGCATCTGCACATGTGGCTCCAGCATCGCCCGTACTGCCGACTCCGGCTGCGCACCGGCAAAGCCGTCCACCGGCTGACCATCCTTGAACAACACCACCGTCGGCAGGCTTTGAATGCCGAAACGCGCGACGATGTCCTGTTCGGCCTCGCAATCGACCTTGGCCAACAGCAACTCGCCGCGATAGGTCTCGGCAATCTGCGCCAGCATCGGCATCAGCGCCTTGCATGGCGCACACCATTCGGCCCAGAAGTCCACCAGCACAGGTTTTTCAAAAGAATTCTGAATCACCGCCTGGTCGAAGTTGGCGGTGGTGACGTCGAAGATGTACGGCGTGGGCTCACTCATGGGGCGTCTCGAATAAAGCGGGAATGGGGGCAACTATAAGGGCTGGCGCTAGCTATCGGAAGCCGCCTGGCATTCAGTAATCATGCGCGTGCCAAAACGGGTCCAGATACCAGTCCTGAGGAAAACCCATTGCTTCGATACGGACGTCGGGAAACTCGTCGATCAGCAGATGCAGGCTGTGACCCCAGCGAGTATGTGGGCTCACCTGGCCCATCAGGTGATTGAGTATGCATAGCGTGGAGAACATGCGGCTATGTGTCCCCGGTTGAAGCAAATACTGCGGCCATGGAAAGCTGGCTTTTTTGGGCAATTCAGGACGGATACCCAATTCTCGGTTCCACATGCGTGAATGGTGAGCGCAGATATTTCGGACAGTGGTCAGCGTGTGCAGCCAGGACTGCATGAGTGGTGCCGGGAGTAGAAGGCGCCTGGAGATCGCTTTCTTGTCGGCGTCCTTGGCCAAGCCTTTGTACAGATGGGATAAGTCTCCCAGTGTCAATTCTTCCAACATGGCCCAACCCGGCATCAACGCGGGCTGGACGTAGGTCACGGAGTAATGACGGGCATAACTTTCTTTTGCCCTTTGGCGTTTAAGAAGATCTTTTCGTGCATCGCTGGCATGTGATCTATCGATGCGTTCGCATTCGCGCTGGTAGTCACGGGTTGCGCTGGCTTGCTTCATGGACAGTGTTGCAAGCAGGCGTTGATGATCAAATTTGAGGTGGAACAACCCTGGATTGAGATACCAATGACTGCCATGGGCGGGTCCCATGTGATTACTGATAACCGAACGTGAGGCTATTTCGACGCGCTCAATGGCATCCATGGTCAGTAAGCGAAGCCTTCTATCAAAATCGTATAGGCGGGTTAATTGGCGGAACTGGCTACCTTCACGAAAAAGATGGTCAATAGCGTCAGGCTGTTGAAAGGGCCGCATATAAGGGCTGAGTCGAAAGAAACTGACGGATTGCAAGAAGTGCTCGGCACGAGCTTCATTGTGAATTATCAGTCCGCGCCGCTTGAGGAGTCCCAGCTGGGCAGGAACGTCGATGGCAGGTTTGCTGAATGACCTCATGCCCAAAAAGTACCGGGCATAAAAAACCCGCACAATTTGTGCTTAGTTACTGATGCAACCAGAGGCATGGCGGGTGTATTGCCGCAAAGATTAAGCAGGTGCCTGACGTTTGGCAAGGCCGTTGAGTCGTAAGTTATTAGCGAAACTGTCTGCCAGGACATGTCAGGAAATTTTCCATCCGTGAGCGAAGGATGGCATTTTCCATGCCTCGCCTTTTCCTGTCTTAGCCAATCTGTTGCCGGGAATTTGTAACGCGAAGGCTCAGCGCCGCGAGTGGTACAGACTCACCTTGCGAAACTCCCAAGGCTCGGCCAGGTCCGGCAGGGTCAACGCGTCCAGAACCTCCAGCCGTTGATAACGCGGGTGTTGGAAGTCCCGCACCCGCGAATCGGCCACCAGCGCTTCGCGGCCACGGGTGAGGAATTGATCCAGCAGCGGCAGGTTGGCGCGGTCGTAAAGCACGTCGGCCACCAGGATCAAGTCAAAACGGTCGGCTTCGGCGAAGAAGTCGGCGCAATAGCCCAGCTCCACCGCATTGAGTTCGGCGTTGGCGCGGCAAGACGCCAGGGCCAGCGGGTCCAGGTCACAAGCCACTACTTCCAGGGCCCCCGCCTTTACGGCGGCGATCCCGGCTACGCCGGAACCGGCGCCGAAATCCAGCACGCGTTTGCCGGCGACCCACTCGGGATGCGCCGCCAGGTAGCGCGCCAACGCCAGGCCGCTGGCCCAGCAAAAGCTCCAGTAGGGCGGCTCATGCAGGATGCGCCGGGTTTCTTCCTGGCTGAAGGCGCGGTCCATATTGTCGGCATCGAGCAGCCATAGCGATAATTCGGTGCCCGGTAGCGGGCAGGGCACCAATTGCGCGTCGCCGATCAACTCGCTCAAGGCGCGCTGCAGGTGCAGCGGTGGCGTCATGGCGCCTTGACGAGTTGCAGGGGGCCGGTGCTCTGGGTGATCGCCTGGGTGACGCGCACGGCGGGCAAGTGCAGGATCAACTGGCCGGACTGGCTGGCGCGGCCACGCAATTCAACGCGTGCACCGGCCGGGAAGGCTTCAGGGTTGAAGCGCAGGCGGAAGGCCAGGGGCTTGCCATTGCCGCTCAGCACGCTGCTGGCGAGCAGTTGCTGCGGGCGCGAACGGTCGTCGATCACCAGCAGCGCCATCTCGACTTCGGCGCCGGCGGGCACATTGGTCAGGCTGCCGCTGATTTCCCGTTGATAGGCGGGCAGGGGGCCGAGGTCTTCAATACCCGGGACTTTTTTCTCTTGTGCCGGTGTCGGTTGAGGCGCGGCTGGTTTGGGGGCCTCGCTGCTGCAGGCGACCAGAAAACTGAACAGCGTGAGTAGAACGAGTGGTCGTAACTGCATGTACGGCTCCAGAAAGGACAAAATCCGTGGCTTAAAAAATATCAAACATATAAGCCTGCCTATATACCGTAAAGGCTATGGCTTGTCTTGCGACGGGGATGCGCTACCATGGCCCTCCCATTTTTTGTTGCCTGCCAACCATGCACTGTCCCTTCTGCGGTGCCAACGACACCAAGGTCATTGACTCGCGTCTGGTCGCCGAGGGCGATCAAGTGCGTCGCCGGCGCGAATGCCTGGCCTGTGGTGAACGTTTCACCACCTTCGAAACCGCCGAACTGGTATTGCCCCGTCTGATCAAGTCCGACGGCAGCCGCCAGCCTTTCGACGAAGAAAAACTGCGTGCCGGTATGCAGCGCGCCCTGGAAAAACGCCCGGTGAGTGTCGAGCGCCTGGAAGCGGCGCTGGTGCATATCAAGCACAAGCTGCGGGCGACCGGCGAGCGCGAGGTCAAGAGCCTCGTGGTCGGCGAGCTGGTGATGGGCGAACTGCAAAAGCTCGACGAAGTCGCCTATATCCGTTTTGCCTCGGTGTATCGACGCTTCCAGGACCTCAATGAGTTCCGCGAAGAAATCGACCGCCTGGCCCGTGAGCCTTCCAAACAATGACGTCTGAACAGGCAGTCCTCGACGCCCATTACATGGCGCGTGCCCTCGAATTGGCGCGCAAGGGCCTGTACACCACCCACCCCAATCCACGGGTGGGCTGCGTGATCGTGCGTGACGGGCAGATTGTCGGCGAAGGCTGGCATGAGCGCACCGGCGAGCCCCATGCCGAGCCGAATGCCCTGCGCGCCGCCGGTGAAAAGGCCCGTGGCGCGACGGTGTACGTGACGCTGGAGCCGTGCAGCCACCATGGCCGTACGCCGCCGTGCGCCGATGCACTGGTGAGCGCCGGTGTGGCGCGGGTGGTGGCAGGTATGCAGGACCCGAACCCGGAAGTGGCCGGGCGTGGCATGCAGCGTCTGGCCCAGGCGGGTATCGAGGTGCGCAGTGGTGTCCTGGAAGCTGAGGCGCGGGCGCTTAACCCGGGGTTCCTCAAGCGCATGGAGCACGGTTTGCCGTTCGTGCGGGTCAAGCTGGCCATGAGCCTGGACGGCCGCACGGCGATGGCCAGCGGCGAAAGCCAATGGATCACCGGCCCCGCCGCCCGCGCCGCCGTCCAACGTCTGCGTGCCGAGGCGAGTGTGGTGTTGACCGGTGCCGATACGGTGCTGGCCGACGGCGCCCGCTTGACTGTGCGCGCCGCTGAGTTGGGCCTGGATGAACAAACCACCGCCCTGGCCATGTCGCGCCCGCCGCTGCGCGTGTTGATCGACGGCCGCTTGCGCGTGCCGCTCAATGCACCCTTCTTCAAGGCAGGCCCGGCACTGGTCATCACCTGCGTGGCCCCGGAGAACCAGTTTCCCCGTGGCCCAGAGTGCCTGGTGGTACCGGGTGTGGAGGGCCAGGTCGACCTGCGCTCGGCGCTGGTGGCATTGGCCGCCCGTGGCGTCAACGACGTGCTGGTGGAAGCGGGCCCGAGCCTGGCGGGCGCGTTTGCCCAACAGGGCCTGGTGGATGAGTACGTCATATTCATCGCCGGCAAGTTCCTCGGCTCCGCTGCCCGGCCGTTGCTGGACTGGCCGCTTGAGAAGCTGGTCGACGCGCCCCAACTCAAGATCACTGACATGCGCGCTGTAGGCGACGACTGGCGAGTCACTGCCATTCCCGTCCCGACAGCGAGCGTATAATTCCCGGCCTGCGCTTAAGCGTCAGCCCCTCGTTTTCAGGAGAGCGAAATGTTCACCGGCATTATCGAATCCATCGGCAGCATCCGTGCAATGACCCCCAAAGGCGGCGATGTGCGCCTGCTGGTTGAAACCGGCAAGCTGGACCTCGGCGACGTCAAGCTGGGTGACAGTATCGCCGTCAGCGGCGTGTGCCTGACCGTTATTGAGCTGCCGGGCAACGGCTTTGCCGCCGACGTCAGCCGGGAAACCCTGGACTGCACCGCGATGAACGACCTCAAGGCCGGCAGCCTGGTCAACCTGGAAAAAGCCCTGACGCCGACCACGCGCCTGGGCGGTCACCTGGTCAGCGGCCATGTCGACGGTGTCGGCGAAGTGGTGGCCCGCAGTGAGAACGCACGCGCCGTGGAATTCCGCATCCGTGCGCCCAAAGAGCTGGCCAAGTACATTGCCCACAAGGGTTCGATCACCGTTGATGGCACCAGCCTGACCGTGAACGCCGTCAATGGCGCCGAATTTGAACTGACCATCATTCCCCACACCCTCAGCGAAACCATCATGGCCTCCTACCAGCCGGGGCGCCGGGTGAACCTGGAAGTGGACTTGCTTGCCCGTTACCTGGAGCGCCTGTTGCTGGGCGAAAAGGCCGCAGAGCCTGCATCAGGCAACATCACCGAAAGCTTTCTGGCCGCTAACGGCTACCTGAAATCCTGACCAAGG
Organism: Pseudomonas sp. W2Jun17; assembly: GCF_023127795.1. Taxonomy (NCBI): domain Bacteria; kingdom Pseudomonadati; phylum Pseudomonadota; class Gammaproteobacteria; order Pseudomonadales; family Pseudomonadaceae; genus Pseudomonas; species Pseudomonas sp. W2Jun17. The sequence goes on from NZ_SPKO01000037.1 coordinate 79,636, forward strand.
GGGTGCCGCGTGGCGCTCAATAGCATCGAAGAACTGGTTGAAGACATCCGCCAAGGCAAGATGGTCATCCTTATGGATGACGAAGATCGCGAGAACGAAGGCGACATCATCATGGCCGCCGAGGCGTGCAAGCCTGAGCACATCAACTTCATGGCCAAGCACGCCCGTGGTCTGATCTGCATGCCCATGAGCCGCGAACGCTGCGAGTTGCTCAAGCTGCCGTTGATGGCGCCGCGCAATGGGTCGGGTTTTGGCACCAAGTTCACGGTATCGATTGAAGCCACCACTGGCGTCACCACCGGTATCTCCGCCGCTGACCGCGCCCGTACCGTGCAAGCCGCCGCCGCCAAAGATGCCAAGGCCGAAGACATCGTCAGCCCCGGTCACATTTTCCCGCTGATGGCTCAACCGGGTGGCACCCTGGCTCGCGCCGGTCACACCGAAGCCGCCTGCGATCTGGCGCGCATGGCCGGTTTCGAGCCGAGCGGGGTGATCTGCGAAGTGATGAACGACGACGGCACCATGGCCCGTCGCACCGAACTGGAAGCCTTTGCCGCCGAACACAACCTCAAGATCGGCACCATTGCCGACCTGATCCACTACCGCATGATCCACGAACGTACCGTTCAGCGGATTGCCGAGCAGCCGCTGGACAGCGAACTGGGCCAATTCAATTTGGTGACCTACCGTGATTCAGTGGAAGGCGACGTGCATATGGCCCTGACCCTGGGCAACATTTGCGCCGAAGAGCCGACCCTGGTGCGGGTGCACAACATGGACCCTCTGCGCGACCTGTTGATGGTCAAGCAACCCGGCCGCTGGAGCCTGCGCGCCGCCATGGCCGCGGTTTCCGAGGCTGGCAGCGGTGTGGTGCTGTTGCTCGGTCACCCGCTGGACGGCGACGTATTGCTGGCGCACATCCGCGAAACCGCCGACGCCGTGCCGGTGAAAAAACCGACCACCTACAGCATCGTCGGTGCCGGTTCGCAGATCCTGCGCGACCTGGGCGTGCGCAAAATGCGCCTGATGAGCGCACCGATGAAATTTAATGCGATATCCGGATTCGACCTGGAAGTTGTAGAATACGTGCCCTCCGAATAAAGGCCGGCGATTTTTGCCCCTTGTTCGCGGTTAAATCATCACTGAGGGACGCACTTTTCGCGTCCCGGCTCTTTAAGAGATTTGTCGAATGACCCTGAAGACCATCGAAGGTACCTTCATCGCCCCCAAAGGCCGCTATGCCCTGGTGGTTGGCCGCTTCAACAGCTTCGTGGTTGAAAGCCTGGTAAGCGGTGCGGTTGACGCCCTGGTTCGCCACGGTGTGAGCGAGAGCGATATCACCCTTATCCGCGCCCCTGGCGCCTTCGAAATTCCACTGGTTGCGCAAAAAGTTGCTCAGCAGGGTGAATACGCGGCGATCATCGCCCTGGGCGCGGTCATTCGTGGCGGCACCCCGCACTTCGAATACGTAGCCGGCGAATGCACCAAGGGCCTGTCCCAGGTGTCCATGGAGTTCGGCGTGCCAGTCGCTTTCGGCGTACTGACCGTTGATTCCATCGAGCAAGCCATCGAGCGTTCCGGCACCAAAGCCGGTAACAAGGGCGCTGAAGCTGCCTTGTCCGCGCTGGAAATGGTCAGCCTGCTGTCGCAGTTGGAGGCCAAGTGATTTCCGACGAAAGCGATCGTTTCAACCCGCGTGACGAGCGTCCAGCCGATGCCGGCAAGCCTTCGAAAAGCGAAAAGCGCCGTGCGGCCCGTCAGCTCGCCACCCAGGCGCTGTACCAGCGTCATATGGCTGGCACTTCGCTGAACGAGATCGAAGCGCAATTTCGCGTCGATAACGACTTCACCTTTGCTGACCAGAGCTACTTCCACGACATCCTGCACGGTGTTCCGGCCAACATGACCGAGATCGATGCTGCGCTGACGCCATGCCTGGACCTGACCCTCGAAGAGCTGGACCCGGTTGAGCTGGCGGTACTGCGCCTGTCCACCTGGGAGCTGCTCAAGCGCGTTGACGTACCGTACCGCGTGGTGATCAACGAAGGCATCGAACTGGCGAAGGTCTACGGTTCGACCGACGGTCACAAGTTCGTCAACGGCGTGCTCGACAAGCTGGCCCCGCGCCTGCGTGAAGCCGAAGTAAAGGAACACAAGCGCTAATCTGCGCTTGAGTCCCGCATGGGCGAGTTCGAGCTGATCCGCAAGTACTTCGCCGCCGCGCCTTGTGCGCAAGGCGGCGATGGCATTGCCCTGGGGATCGGCGACGACTGTGCCTTGCTGGCGCTGCCCGCCGGAGAGCAACTGGCGGTCTCTACCGATACGCTGGTGGCCGGCGTGCATTTTGCCGACCCCTGTGACCCGTACCTGCTCGGCCAGCGCTCGCTGGCCGTGGCGGTGAGCGACCTGGCCGCCATGGGCGCCGACCCCCTCGCGTTTACCCTTGCCCTGACCACGCCGACCGTGGATGCCGATTGGCTGCAACGCTATGCCCAAGGCCTGAACGCCATGGCGCAACGTTGCGGCGTGGGCTTGGTGGGCGGCGATACCACCCGAGGGCCACTGAGCCTGACCCTGACCGTATTTGGCCGCGTACCGGCCGGGCAGGCGTTGACGCGCAGTGGTGCGCAGCCGGGTGACCTGCTGTGTGTGGGCGGCGAACTGGGCGATGCCGCTGGTGCTTTGCCATTGGTCTTGGGCCAACGCACGGCGGATGCGGCAGTTGCCGAGCCGCTGCTGGCACATTACTGGTCGCCGCAACCGCAGTTGGCCCTGGGGCTGACGTTGCGGGGCAAGGCGAGCGCGGCCATGGATATCTCCGACGGGCTGCTGGCCGATTGTGGGCATATCGCCAAGGCTTCGGCGGTCAGCCTGGTGATCGAACGTCACAGGTTGCCGTTATCTACCGCCTTGCTGACATTTGTCGGCGAGGATCAGGCCCGCGTCGCGGCGTTGAGCGGGGGCGATGACTACGTGCTGGCATTTACCTTGCCGATATCCGCGTTGGCACCTTTGCGAGCGGGCGGCTGGCCGATTCACGTGATCGGTCGGGTCGAAGCGGGGCAGGGCGTGACCCTGCTCGATGCCCATGGTCAGGACATTACACCGGCCGTGCGCGGCTATCAGCATTTTCGCGAGACGCCGTAGCCAGCGTCCTGCGCTACCCTTTATCTGATGATTACCACGTAGGAAGCCGTCACTATGGTCGTGCGCTGCTGGCTGCTGATCGCTCTGTGTGCCTTTACCTCTGTACTTCAGGCGGATGAGGCGTCGGTGCCCGGCAAGGTCATGCTGGCCGGCGAAGAGTGGAACGACTACACCAATAAAGATGGCAGCGGCCTGGCCTGGGACGTGGTGCGCCAGATCTTCGAGCCGGTAGGCATCACCCTGCAGACCCGCAGCGAGCCCTACACCCGCTCGGTCGGCCTGGCCCAGCGTGGCGAGGTGGATGGATGCGTCGGCACCTATCGCAATGAAGTCAGCGGGGTGTTGTACCCCCGCTGGAACTTCGACGCCGACCACGTATACGCCCTTGGGCTCGCCACTGCGCCTACGCCGACACAGGCGACGCTGGGCGACTACCGCCTGGCCTGGGTGCGTGGCTACAAGTACGAGCAATACCTGCCCAATGTGCGCCGCTTCAACCAGATCGAACGGCGCGACGGTATCCTGCCAATGCTGCAATACGGTCGCGCCGATTTCTATATCGATGCCCTCACTGAAGCCAAGTATGTACTCAGCCAGGCGCAAGACCCGGCGCTGTTCAAACTTACGCATATCGCCGAGTTGCCGCTCTACATAGCCTTTGCCGATACCGAGCGCGGCAGGGCGTTGATGGCGGTGTATGACCAGCGTTTGGCCGCCCTGGTCAAGACCGGCGAGCTCAAAGCGACTTTTGCGCGCTGGAAACAGCCGTATCCGTTCCCGGGCCCATAGAACTGACGCGAAGGCCAATCGAACCTATTGATCTTTATCAGCGATAATTCAGCTTAAGCGTCTGTAGGAACCTGCTGTTACAATGGCCGCCTCTGTGAAATCTGAAATCAGGAGCACACGGTGCCCGTCGTTTTCGTCGCCGCTTCCAAGCTGCCTACCCCTTTTGCCACGTTCACCATGAACGGCTTTCTCGAAGAAGCCACCGGGCGCGAGCACGTTGTGCTCAGCCTCGGCGACATCACGGATGGCGCGCCGGTGCTGGGGCGCGTGCATTCCGAGTGCCTGACCGGCGATGCGCTGTTCAGCCAGCGCTGTGACTGCGGCTCGCAACTGGAAGCCGCTTTGCAAGCTATCGCCCGTGAAGGCCGTGGCGTGCTGCTGTACTTGCGTCAGGAAGGCCGTGGCATTGGCTTGTTGAACAAGATCCGCGCCTACGAACTGCAAGATGGCGGCGCCGACACCGTGGAAGCCAACGAGCGCCTGGGCTTTGCCGCCGACCAGCGCGACTACGCGATCTGCCTGCCGATGCTTGAGCACCTGGGGGTCAAATCCCTGCGCCTGATGACCAACAACCCGCGCAAGGTCAAAGCCTTGACCGAGATGGGCATCACCGTGGCCGAGCGCGTGCCGCTGCACACCGGGCACAATCCGCACAACAAGCTCTACCTGGCGACCAAAGCCAGCAAGCTCGACCATATGATGGGCAACGAGCACCAGGGCGAGGTCGACCGCGCGTGACTCGCGGCCAGGTGAAACGGCGGTTATCCTTCAACTGGTGGCAGTACCTGGCTTTGGCATTGCTGCCCCTGTTTGTGATCAATCTGCTGTTTGGTCGCGCTGAACCCCTGCTGCCCGTGCTGGCCATGCCGTTCTTCATTGCCGGCGTGGCCTCGATGTTTCTCAGCCTGCGTTATTTTCACGGCTATAAACATGCGCTGATCGCCACTTCCAAAGCCCTCGATACCCCTGAAGAACCTGCTGCCTGGATCACCCTGGCGGCGCGTCGGCGCACGGCTTTGCTGGTAGCCGCGCTACCGGCCTGGATCGGTGCGCTGGCGGTGTTCGTGGGGCTGGAAGCGGTGCCACTGTTCCTGCTGGCAATGTCGACCATGGTGCTGTTTTACCTCTACCGCATTCCGCGTCAACTGGGATGAGCCGCTACTGGCTGGCACTGCTGCTCGTATTGAGTGTTCAGGCGATGGCAGCCGAACGAGTGGTCAGCCTGGCGCCGTCGCTGTCTGAAATCGTCGTTGAGCTGGGCGCAGCCGACCTGTTGGTGGGTGTGCTTGATGGTGGTGAGCGGCCAACAGCACTGGCAACGGTTGCGTCGGTCGGGCATTACGGCCAACTGGATATGGAGCGTCTGCTCAGCCTGAAGCCCGACCTGATCCTGCTGTGGCCCGGCAGCGTCGGCCCGGCCCAGCGTGAGCAGCTTCAGCGGTTGAATATCCCGGTGTATATCGCCGAGCCCCATAGCCTTGCGCAACTGACTACTCAGGTCCAGGCCATTGCCGAGCAATTGGGCCGAGCTGAGGCAGGGCGCCAGCTCGCTGCACAACTACGCCAGCGCTTGGCCGAGTTGCGCCAGCGCTATCAGCGGGCCGAGCCGTTGCGGGTGTTCTACCAAGTGTGGAACCAACCGCTGTACACCGTGGGTGGTGGGCAGATCATCAGCGATGCGCTCAGTGTGTGCGGGGCGCGTAATGTGTTTGATGATCTGAAGTTGCCGGCGCCGCAGGTCAATATCGAGTCGGTGCTGGCGCGTGATCCCGAGGTGATCCTGGTGGGTGATCAAGCTCAGAGACAAGGGTGGAAGGCATGGCCGATGATGTCTTCGCGGGTGCGATTAGTGCCGGACAAGGGCCTGGAGCGGCCCAGCGGGCAGATGTTGGAGGCGGTGGGGCGGTTGTGTCAGGTTTTATCGCCTAACCTGTGAAACCGCTATCGCAGGCAAGCCAGCTCCCACAGGGGAATGCATTTCAATTGTGGGAGCTGGCTTGCCTGTGATGACGTCGGTGCAGGTCCCTCAGAACTCAGGCGTCCATGTCAGCCCAACCATCCACACCCGACCTTCTTCACGATAATTCTGAGCCTCGCCGAGGTAGCTGTACTTCGCCCGGGCATAGGACCTGTCCAGCACGTTATCCACCTTCAGCGACAACGACACCTCTCGGTTCAACGCCCAACTGCTGCGTAGCCCCAACAAGGCATACCCGCCCAAACGGTTGCGGTTGGCTTCATCATCGTAGCTGCTGCTGATCGCCTGCCAGCTCGCGCCAACGCCCAGCTTGTCGAACTGCCGATCCAGATCCAGGTTCAATGTACGCCGAGCGCGACGTGCCAGGGTGTGGCCGCTGTCACGGTCACGCGGGTCGATAAGCGACAGGCCCAGGTTGCCCTGCCAGCCAAACACTTCCTGCTTGAGCGCCGCTTCAAAGCCGTTGATCCGCGCCGATGCCACGTTTTGCGGCTTGCCGGCGTCAAGGATGATCGCGTCGCTCAGGTCGGTACGATACAGCGAGGCTTCCACCCGTGTGCTGTCGGTCAGTTGGCTGCGCCATTGCAGCTCGTAGCTCTTTGATGTCTCGGGCTGCAGATTGGGGCTGCTGTACTGCATGTCGGGGTAATAGAGGTCGTTGAAGGTCGGCGCGCGGAAGCCTTCGCTGTAGCTCAAGAGTAGGTCGTTGTCAGGGTTGACCGGTACGGTCAGGGTGCCGCTCCAGCTATTTTGACCGCCGAACTGCTGGTTCTGGTCGCGACGCAGCCCAAGCTCGGTGGAAAACCACTCGCTGTGGAAGCGGTGCTGCACAAAGGCGGCGCGGTTCCAGCGGCTGTTTTCGGTAAAGGTGGTGGAGCCGTGGAAGCGGTCTTCATACCAGTCGCCACCGACGATCAGGTTGTTCTGCTCATTCAGCGTCAGGTCGTTCTGCCAGTTGACCGAGTCGCGGTAGGTATTGAACACGCTGAAATCATCACTGAGCGTATCGCGCTTGGTGTCACGGTTTTCGCTGTGGCCCAACTCCAGGCGCGACTGCCAGGTCTCATTGAGCTTGGCATCGACATAACCGCTGGCGCTGCTGACGGTGTAATCGGTGTAGGGTTTCTGGCCGACGCTCTGCCCGGTGGCGCCGTTGTAGCGGCCATAACTGTTGTCGTACTCCGACTTGCCACGGTTATCCAGCAGATTGAAACCTACCTCCAGCTCATCGCTGAACGAATGGCGGAGGTTCAGGCTGATGGACTGGTTTCGGTAGGCATCATGGTCGCCGTCACTGGGGAACGACGCGTGGCTCGCGTTGATACCTGCGGTTTCATCCAGGCTTGCGCCCAGGTTGAAGCGCGTATGTTCATCGCCGCCCGACAAGCCCAGGCTACGTTCCCACGTCTGGTTACTGCCAAACCCGAGCTTCAAGCGCGGCTGCAAGCCTTGCTCGGCATTGCGCCGGGTAAACACCTGGATCACTCCGCCAATCGCGTCGCTGCCGTAAATGACCGAGCGGGAACCGCGCAGCACTTCTACACGCTCAATCTGATCGACGTTCAGATATTGCAGGCCACTAACACCGGTGGTGGTAATGGCAATGCGCTGGCCGTCCACCAGTACCAGGCTTTGTGCGGCCTTTGTGCCTCGAATGAAGATCCCCGGCAAACTGCCACGCCCACCGGTCGGCGCAACCTGCACACCGGGCACGCGGCTGAGCAGGTCGGTGACGCTGGTGGGTTGCAGGCGGTCGATGTCGGCGCGGGTGAAGACGGTGTTGGCAGCGCTGCTGTCGTTACGCGCCTGCACTTGGCGGTTGGCGCTGATGACCACATCGGAGAGCTTCAAGGCCTGGTCGCGGGTGTCGGCGAGCAGATCGGCGGCGGGTAAAAGCAGCAGGGCGAGGCACAGGCGTTTCATGGGCTGTCCATAGCGGTTTTGAAGGTGATACAAGTTAAATGTGGGAGGGGCGGTGCGACGATTCGACTTGCTCCCGATTACAGTGTGTCAGTCAGAACATCTGGTACTGATACACCGCTATCGGGAGCAAGTCGAATCGTCGCACCGCCCCTCCCACATTTAGTCCCGGTTTCTACAGGGCCAGAAGCGCCAAACGCTCGCGCACCGAAGCCTCGATGCCGGCCTCGTCCAAGCCACACTCAGCCAGCATCTGCGCCGGCTTGGCGTGCTCGACGTACACATCCGGCAAGCCCAGGTGCAGCACCGATTTGAGGATGTTCTCCCGCGCCAGGAACTCGCTGACTGCCGCGCCGGCGCCGCCCATGATGGCGTTCTCTTCGACGGTCACCAACAACTCATGGCTGGCGGCGATTTCGCGTACCAGCGCCTCATCCAACGGTTTGACGAAACGCATGTCCACCACTGTGGCATCAAGCTTTTCAGCCACTTTCAGCGCTTCGGCCAGTTGTACGCCAAACACCAGGAATGCAGTTTTGCTGCCTTGGCGACGCACGACGCCTTTGCCGATTTCAATCGGCTCCAGGTCTTTCTCGATCACGGCATTCGGGCCATTGCCCCGGGGATACCGCACAGCGGCCGGGCCGTTGTACAGGTGGCCGGTGCTGAGCATCTTGCGCAGTTCGTTTTCGTCGCTGGGCGTCATCACCAGTATGCCGGGGATGCAGCGCAGGTAGGACAGGTCGAAGCTGCCAGCATGGGTCGGGCCGTCTTCGCCCACCAGGCCGGCGCGGTCGATGGCGAACAGCACGTCGAGGTTCTGCACCGCCACATCGTGAACCAACTGGTCATAACCGCGTTGCAGGAAGGTGGAGTAGATCGCCACCACCGGCTTGGCGCCTTCGCAGGCCATGCCGGCGGCGAAGGTGACAGCGTGCTGCTCGGCAATCGCCACGTCGAAGTAACGCAACGGGAAACGCTCGCTGAACGCCACCAGGTCGGAGCCTTCCTTCATCGCCGGAGTAATGCCCACCAGGCGTGGGTCGGCAGCCGCCATGTCGCACAGCCATTCGCCAAACACACCGGAATACTTCGGCCCGCTGGCCTTTTTCGGCGCAGCGGCGGGCGCGTCCAGGGGTTCGAGCTTGGTGATCGCGTGGTAACCAATCGGGTCGACTTCAGCCGGGGCGAAGCCTTTGCCCTTCTTGGTGACGATATGCAGGAACTGCGGGCCCTTGAGGTCGCGCATGTTGCGCAAGGTGGCGATCAGGGTCGGCAGGTCGTGGCCATCGATAGGGCCGATGTAGTTCCAGCCCAGCTCTTCGAACAGGGTGCCGGGCACCAGCATGCCCTTGGCATATTCTTCGGTGCGACGGGCGATTTCCCACGCTCCAGGCAGACGTGACAGTACTTTCTTGCTGCCTTCGCGCATGCTGGCGTAGGTGCGGCTGGAGAGGATTTTCGCCAGGTAATTGGACAGGCCACCGACATTGCGCGAGATCGACATGTCGTTGTCGTTGAGGATCACCAACATGTTGGCATCCACTTCTGGCGCATGGTTGAGCGCTTCGAAGGCCATGCCAGCAGTCAGCGCGCCATCCCCGATCACGGCAATCGCCTTGCGATCGCTGTTTTGCAGACGGGCGGCAATCGCCATGCCCAACGCTGCACTGATGGACGTGCTGGAGTGGCCGACGCCAAAGGTGTCGTACTCGCTCTCGGAACGGCGCGGGAAGGCGGCCAGGCCGTCCTTCTGACGCAGGCTGCCCATGCGCTCGCGACGGCCGGTGAGGATTTTATGCGGATATGCCTGATGGCCCACGTCCCACACCAGCCGGTCGTCCGGGGTGTCGAACACGTAATGCAGGGCGATGGTCAGCTCGATCACGCCCAGCCCGGCGCCGAAATGCCCACCGGTCTGGCCGACCGTGTAGAGCAATTCCAGGCGCAACTCATCGGCCAGGGTTTCCAGCTCGGCTTCACCCAGTCGACGCAGGCCGTCCGGCGTGGCAGCGCGGTCGAGCAGGGGCGTGGACGGGCGTTTGCGGGGAATCTCTTGAAACGTCGTGGGCATCAGGCGAATCGTTATAGGTATAGAAGAGGCGGCAGTTTACCTCAAGCGGTGCAAACTGCCCACGCAGGGCGCCGAACTTGGCCGATATGCGGCGCAAATGGCCGGGGTTGTCAGTGGCGGCGCTCGACGATATACCGCGCCAGGTCACGCAGCGGCTCGGCCGCCGCGTCGAAAGGTCGCAGGGCATCCAGGGCCTGGTCACGCAGCTCAATGGCGTATGCCTTGGCGGCTTCCAGCCCCAGCAGAGCCGGATACGTCGGCTTGTCCCGTGCAATATCGGCGCCTTGGCGTTTGCCGAGGGTGGCGGTATCGCTTTCCACGTCGAGAATATCGTCCTGCACCTGGAAGGCCAGGCCGATCGCGCGGGAATAAGTCTGCAGGGCCGCCAGTTGCTCGGCGTCGGCGCGGCCGCTGGCCAGGGCGCCCAGGTGCACGGCGGCTTCGATCAACGCGCCGGTCTTGTGGCGATGCATGTATTCAAGGGCTTCTTGATCCAGCTTGAGGCTGACCGAACCCATGTCGATGGCTTGGCCGCCGACCATTCCGGCCGGGCCAGCAGCGTGGGCCAGAGCAGTAACCATGCGCAGGCGGATCTCGGCGTTGACGCTGCTTAGCGCCGGGTCCAGCAACGCGCTGAACGCCAGGCTCTGCAAGCCATCCCCGGCCAGGATCGCGTAAGCCTCATCGAAGGCTTTGTGGGTCGTGGGCTGGCCGCGACGCAGATCGTCGTCATCCATCGCCGGCAGGTCGTCGTGTACCAGGGAGTAAGCGTGGATCAACTCCACCGCACACGCTGCGCCATTGGCCTCGGCCGCCGGCGCGCCCAGGGCTTCGCAGGCCGCATAGGCCAGCAACGGGCGCACCCGCTTGCCGCCATTCATCACGCTGTAGCGCATGGCTTCATAGAGGCGCGTCAATTCCGGGCTTGGCGCAGCAAACAAGGGCTCCAGCGCCGCATTCACCCGGGCTTGGCTACTGGCCTGATACGCGCTGATCATTCCGGCTGTTCCGCATCGAAAGGCTCTTGCGCCAACTCCCCGTCGCGCTCCAGCAGCACCTGGACCTTCTGCTCCGCCTGCGCCAACGCGCTCTGACAGTCGCGGGTCAGGCCAATGCCTTGCTCAAATGCCGTCAACGAGTCTTCCAGCGACAACTCGCCGTTCTCCAGACGCTCGACCAGGGTTTGCAGGTCGGCGAGGGATTGTTCGAAATCCAGTGCAACTTTTTTGCGGGCCATGGCGGCAATTCCGGTAGACGGTAAACCGGCGCGACACTAGCAGACATGGGGGATTGGGGCAAATGAGTGGGGCTGTTACTGCTGGGCGGGATTGATCTGATAACGCGTGCTGCGGCCGCCTCCGGGGAGGCGTGTCAGGTAGTTTTTTCCAGTAGGTCGGCCAGGTGGCGTGTTGCTGTTGCCTTGGACACTTTCGCCACGGCTTGGTACTGCTCGGCACTGATTCCGTGTTCGAAGCCCCTCTCACCCCATCGAGCAGGCGATTGAGTACCTTGACCTGTTCGGCGGACAAAGCGACGCCACGGTGTTGTTGCCAGAACCGGCTCTTGCCTAACACCCGGTCAATCCGCGCCATCGCCTGCTGCAGGTTGCGCAGCAGGGTTTTCAGGAACCATTCCAGCCAGTTGGTGATATCCAGGGTGGCTTTTTGACTGGACTCCAGCGCGTTGTAGTAACCGGCACGATCCTCAAGGATGCTGGCCGACATGGCGTAAAACCGGATGGCTTGGTGTTCGCCCTGGGCCAGGCCAAATCAGTGTGTTGCCAGATCCAGTGCGGGTGATTCATGGAAGAGCGCCTAGGGACTGACTCTCTTATCAAGGAGTATGCGGCGCAGTGGTTGAAGTCGTGCTCAGACGTTTGTTGGGTATAGATGAATGGTATTTACTCTCAACTCTACTAAATCGAGTTTCTGTCTTATTGGCTCATCGAGCTCAATAAGGATTATTGAGTCGCCAAGCTTTAATGCGGCACAACTATCGTCTCCATCTTGAATGAATTTGCCAGTTATGGAGTGTGTGTCATTGGTAAAAGTAATCTGTGGTGTCTTTTCAATCGACGGCATGATGTTTTTTTGCCAAGAAAATACTTCGTCCAGCTCGAACTCTACGTCTAGATCTTCACCAATTTCTGGTGCGGGATCGCTCCATAAAGCCACACCATCTCCGAAGGGTGAGTTGAATCTCACACGTAGGATGTTCTGGTCAGAAACTACGTCGGTTACTCTTATCTTCATTTGGCTTTGGGTGCTGTATTTTATAATTGATTTTAATATGCCTAAGTTTTCAAACAACAAGAGCTAGCGGTTTGGATGTTCTAAAATTTTGCAAAGTCAACATCACCCTCAAATGAAATGCAAGCAATCCAGTCTAACGGTTTTTGAAGTATGTACGTATGTTGGGGGGTTGTCGAAAAAAATTGTAGTGCATGCATAAGTCCGCAGGTCGTAATTGAATATGCATTGTCGGTTGCATCGCCAATGAAAATTACATTCTGCTCGGTAGTGGATTTTATTTTTTTCTCTAATTTCTCTAGCGTGACTTGCGAAGAGGATGGACCGATATAAGTTTTCTCCTTAAAAAAACTCCAAGCTATTTGGCTTCCTGAAAAAGGGATGGTCTCATTTGTTAACTCAACAATTAAATCGTGTTCGGCTTCTGACAGAATGCTGAATTTGACGCTCATTTTCTTGAGGTCGTTGATTATTTCGTCGTCAAGGTAGCTCATTTCTTTGCGAACCTCTTGGTGAGCTGAAACACAGTTTTTGACGTGCCTTCAAAAGTGTAATGAGGACCGTTCTTTCTGTGGGTCCATACATTAATATGAGCACCATGCCTTTCGTCGTATTCAATACGATAACCAGTTCTCGCATCAGCTGTTTGCATCCCGATGGGCTGACCTTTACGTTCACCGAATTTTCCTAGTTTTGGTTTTTCCGCCCGAAAGTCGTTTTCCAGTAACCATTCAAGGGCTTTGTTCAGCGCTTGCTCATAGGTTGCGGAATGAGTTGAACTCCCTACCTTTGGAGTTTCTTCTTCATGTTTATGAGAGGCTTGGCCTTTTTGTCCTTGGCAATTGCCACGAGTGCACGCTAATCCTAGCGGATCCACCCACCCCGTAGGATTGGGCACGTACTGATACCCATTGATCCCACCCGCCAACTTCACCGGATCCGGCGTCAGGTAACGACCAATATCTGGATTGTAGTAGCGATGGCGGTTGTAGTGCAGGCCGCTTTCCTGGTCGAAAT